>NZ_JBIBHM010000001.1:452131-527536 GCF_042957025.1 Streptomyces sp. NPDC008139 | reverse complement strand
TATGGTGGCGGCTTTGGCCAACTCCCACGCCGGGGGGTGGCGGGGGCCGTTAGTGGTCTGCTTTAACACCGGGGGGGGGTTTTTTTTTGTTTTTGGGGGGGGGGGGGGGGGGGGCCCCCCCCCCCCCCACCCCCGGTACGTACGTGAACAGGGCGGCCGTCTTCCTGACGGCCGCCCTGTCCGCGTGCGCGGAACGCGTTCAACTCACCGAGTCCGGTGGGCTATTCGCGGGCCGCGCCCGCCGCTGCCGGGTTGGCGCGCAGCAGCGCGCGGGCCGGAAGGGCGGTGGAGAGCAGGCCGATGACCGTCGCGGCGCCCGCGAGGCCGAGAGCCGTGCCCGGCGGGATGTACGGGCTCGCGCCGGTCAGACCGCGGGCGATCGGGACGAGGGTGATCCACGCGATGGCACCGCCGATCAGCAGCCCGGCCGCGGCGACCAGCAGCGCCTCCAGGCGGACCATGCCGAGCACCTGGCGGCGCGTGGTGCCCGCCAGCCGCAGCAGCGCGACCTCGCGGCGCCGGTCCAGCACCGTCATCACCAGCGTGTTCGCGGCGGCGACCGCGGCGAATCCGCCGAGGACGGCGGCCATGACGCTGTTCGCCCAGGCGTTCAACTCCAGCTCCTTGTCGGCCTGCTGGCGGTACCCGGCACGGTCGGTGACCGTGAGCCCGGCGACGCCCAGCCGCGACAGGCCCCGCTCGACGGCCGTACGGTCCGCGCCGGGCGCGTCGTGCACCAGCACCTGCGTGTCGTACGCCGTCCGCGCGTGGTCGGCGACCGCCGCGCGCGGCATCAGCAACTGACCGATGCCCAGCCCGCGTTCGTACGTCGCCACGACCGTCGGCCGCACCTGGGTGCCGTCGCCGAGCCACAGCGAGATCCGGTCGCCGACCTTCACCTTCGCCGTACCGGCGAGCAGCGAATCCACGGCGACGGTCCGGCCGTCACCGGTCAGCGCGCTCAACGAGCCGGTCTTGAGGCCCAGTCGGAGGACGTCGGGCAGCTTGCCCGGGTCTCCGGAAACACCCAGCACGGACGCGGAGTTGAGCGAGCCGGACGCCCGGTAGAGCGCGCCGGTGCGCAGGACGCCGACCGCGCCGTCCACGCCGGGCACCTTCGCGGCGCGCTGCGCGGTGTCGGCGGGCACCCCCGCGCCGGACGAGCCGAGCACCTGGTCGGCGACGACGCCGTCCTTGATCTGGTGGGCCGCCTCGTGCTTGAGCGAGCCCTGCATGCACAGGAGCGTGCCGCAGAAGGCGGTGACCAGCACGATCGGGGTGATCGCGGAGGCCAGCCTGCGGGCGTTGGCCCGGCTGTTGGCGGCGGCGAGCTGTGAGGCGGCGCCGCCCGCGCGCAGCGGCAGGCCGAGCAGCGCGGCGGCGGCCCAGGCCACGACGGGCCCGAGGAAGGCCACGCCGACCATGAAGCAGAAGACGATGCCGAGGGCGACGTTCGCGGCGTCCTCGCCCGTGGTGTGCGCGGCGACGGCGGCCAGGACGCAGCCGCCCACGACGGCCGCGGCGCCGAGTACGGTCCTGATGACGCCGGGCCTGCGGCGCTCCACCGCGGCCTCGCCGAGCGCCTGGCTCGGCCGGGCCTTCGACGGGCGGCGGGCGGCCAGATATCCGGCGGCCAGCGCCGCGAGCAGGCCCGCGCCGACCGCGCTCACCATCGGGATCCAGCCGGTGCTGAGCGTCACCCCGGCCGGGACGGCGTCCCGGTGGACGAGCTGCCTCACCCACCAGCGGGCCAGCGCCACGCCGGGCAGGATGCCCGCGGCGCCCGCGATCGGCGCCACCAGCATCGCCTCGGTCGCCACGGTGCGGCGGATCTGCCGGGGGGTCGCGCCGACGGCGCGCAGCAGCGCGATCTCCCGGCCGCGCTGGCCGATCGCCAGCGCGACGGTGCCCATCACCACGAACACGGCCGTCGCCGTGGCGATCCCGCCGAACGAGGCGCCGATCGCCGTCAGCATCTCCTTGCCCTCGGCCAGCTCCGGGTGCTCGGCGAGACCGCGGCCGTCGCCGGTGCGCACCTTCGCCGGGTCGCCGGGGGCGCCCTTGACCGCGGCCTTCACCTGCCGGGCCAGCTCGTCCGTGCTCACGCCCTTGGCGGGCAGCACGGCGATGGCGTCGGTGCGGCCCGGGTGGCCCGACAGGCGGTCGGCGACGGGGTCGGCGAAGTAGGCCGAGGCGCCGGTGCCGGCCGTGGCGCTTGTTGTAGCGCTTGCCTCGGTGCCGTCTTTCGCGCCGGCGCCGGTGCTGGTCTTCGTGTCGGTCAGGCCCGAGACCTTGTACGTGGTCGCGCCCGTCGGGGCGGTCAGTGTGAGGGTGTCGCCGACGCCGACGTGCGCCGCCCGGGCGGCGGCCGCCGACAGGGCGACCTCGCCCGTACCGGGCGCCCGCCCCCGCACCACCGTGCTCGCGTCGATCGCGTGGGCCGACCAGTCGCGGCCGGTCAGCGGCGGCAACGTCTTCGACTGCACCGGGAAGGCCGTGTCGGGTACGGCCGCCGACACGCCCGGCGCGCGGGCGATGCGGTCGGCGAGCGCCGTGTCCACGCGGGGCTGGTCCGGCAGCGACGCCGCGTCGCTGTCGGCGTCGTCGCCGTGCCCCGTGGTGATCCGCGCCGACGGGTCGGCCGCCACCACGACAGGCGTGGCCGCGTACCGCACCGGCTTCACATGCGCCGTGATCCCGGTCTGGAGCATGCTGCCGCACGCCGTGATGACGGCGGACGCGAACAGCAGCGCGACGAAGGTGCCCACGAAGGACGCGGGCCTGAAGCGCACGGAGGCGCGGGCCAGGCCGTTCATGCCGCCGCCCCCACCCGTCCCGCGCCGCGCCCGGACTCGCGCTGGGTCAGCGCCACCATCCGGTCCGCGACCGCCGTCGGCTCGGGGTGCCGCAGTTCGTCAGCGAACGAGCCGTCCGCCAGGAACAGCACGCGGTCCGCGTACGACGCCGCCACCGGGTCGTGCGTCACCATCACCACCGTCGCGCCGAGCCCGTTCACCGCGTGCCGCAGCAGCCCCAGCACCTCGCGGGCCGTACCCGTGTCCAGCGCCCCCGTCGGCTCGTCCGCGAAGATCACGTCCGGCTCCGTGACCAGCGCCCGCGCGATGGCCACGCGCTGCTGCTGCCCGCCGGAGAGCTGGCCGGGGCGGCGCCTTCCGTGGCCTTCCAGGCCCACCCGGGCCAGCAGCTCCGCCACCCGGCGCCGGTCGGGGCGCTCGCCCGCCAGGCGCTGCGGGAGCTGGACGTTCTGCTGCACGGTCAGCGACGGCAGCAGATTGAACGACTGGAACACGAACCCGATGCGGCTGCGCCGCAGCTCCGTCAGCCGCTTCTCGCTCAGCGCGGTGATCTCCACCCCGCCCAGCAGCACCTGCCCGGCGCTCGGCCGGTCCAGTCCGGCCGCGCACTGCAGGAACGTGCTCTTCCCCGAGCCGGAGGGGCCCATCACCGCCGTGAAGCTGCCGCGGGGCAGCCCCAGATCGATGCCGCGCAGCGCGTGCACCGCGGCCTCGCCGCGGCCGTATGTGCGCCGCACTCCTCTCAGCTCCACCGCGTACGCCGCGTACGCCGCGGCCGGCGTGCCCGTCGGTTCGGCGTCCGCCGCCTTCTGTGCCCGCTTCCGTTCGCGCCGCGACGCCATCTCTTTCCCCTCAGCTCAGTCCGTTTCCCGACCCTCTCGACGCTACGGAGCCGCGCTCCCCCGAACCATGGCGTCCCCTGGCGTCCCCATGGTGGGGACAACCCCCGCGTCAGAGTCCGACAGCCACCGTCCCGAGCCCGATTTCCGCCCACACCGCCTTGCCGATGCCACGCAGCCGCGGACACACCCCGTGGCGGTCGGCGAGCACCGCAACCAACGCGAGCCCCCGCCCGCCCTCGTCATCCACCCCCGCGGACCTCAGCCGCGGCCGGCCGTCACCCGCGTCCGCGACCTCGACGCGCAGGCGCAGGTCATAGAGCGCGACCCGTACGCCGATCTCCCGGCCGGCCGGGGGCCGCGCGTGCCGCACTCCGCCCGGCTGTTCCTCCACCGCGGGGATCGGCGGAGGCCCCCTGTCTTGGACACCCCTCCGCCTGCGGACCGTCCGATGGTGCCCACCCACCAGCGGACCGTCCGATGGTGCCCACCCACCCAGCCCCTTGGGCGGAGGACGCTCGGGGCGCCCTCACGGTCTTTGACACCCCCCGGCCACCCCCACCGGACCGTCGGGCGCCGACGTACCGGGAGGGGACGGGCCGGGGTGCCCCCGCAGAAATGCGGTGACGGGGAGGGGGCCGGATGCGCGGGGCCAGGTAGCCGCATTTCGAGGAGGTGCCCCGGACCGGCACCGACCCAGGCACAGGCGGCACCGGCAGACGACAGAGCACCCGCACGGGTGGGCGGGCGGGCGGGCAAGGACAAACCCCTGTCAGCTCACCGCAGGGACTGGGCGCGGAGCGCGCGCGCGAGGTCGTCGCGGGACTCAACGACCAAGCGCCGCAAGGCGGGTGCCGCGTCGGCGCGGGAGGAGAGCCACGCGTCGGCGGCGGCCAGCGCCTCAGGACCCTGGTGGTGCGGGAACAGACCCCGCACCACCGCCATGCCGATCTCGATCGACCGCTCGCCCCAGACGCGCTCGATCGAGGCGAAGTACGGCTCGACGTACGGCGCCGTCAACCCCCGTTGCCCCGGCTGCGCGAAGCCCGCGATGGTGGCCTCGACCAGGGCGTTGGAGAGCCGGTCGGAGTCCACGACATCGGCCCAGGCCGCCGCCTTGACCTGCGCGGAGGGCCGGGCGGCCAGGCAGCGCACCTCGTGCCGGTGACCGGAGGCGGTGTCGTCGCGGGAGCGCTCGGCCGCGACCGCCGCCGCGTCCGCGTCGCCCTCGGCGGTGAGGGTCTCGAGGAACGTCCAGCGCAGTTCCTGGTCGACGTCCAGCCCGTCGATCTTCGCCGAGCCGTCCAACAGCCCGCGCAGCAACTGGAGATCGGCCGCCGATGAGGCCACGGAGGAGAAGAACCGCGCCCAGGCCAACTGGTGGCCGCTGCCCGGCTCCGCCTGCCGCAGCTCCCGCAGCGCGCCCTCGGCGAGCGACCTGGCGGCCTCCTCGCGGTGGTCGGGCGCCACGTAGTGCGACAGCGCGGAGCGCGCCTGCTGGTGCAGCGACTGGAGCACCCCGATGTCGCTCTCGGAGCCCGCGAAGAGCAGCACGAGACCGAGGTAGTCACGGGCGGGCATCAGCCCGTCACGGGTCAGATTCCACACCGCCGACCACGCCAGCGCCCGCGCCAACGGGTCGGTGAGGTCGCCGAGATGGGCGCGGAGCGTGTCCAGCGACACCTCGTCGAAGCGGATCTTGCAGTACGTCAGGTCGTCGTCGTTGACCAGCACCAGCTCGGGCCGGTCATGGCCGGCCAGGCCGTCCACCACGGTCACCGGGCCCGACACGTCGGTCTCGACCCGCGCGTACCGTTCGAGCGCGCCGCCCGGCACCCGCCGGTACAGGCCCACCGCGACGCGGTGCGGGCGCAGTTCGGGGTGCGACTCGGCAGCGGTCTGGAGCACCGACAGCTCGGTGATCTTCCCGTCCGCGCCGTAAATCACCTGCGGGGTAAGGGAGTTGACGCCCGCGGTCTCCAGCCACGCGCGCGACCACTGCGCCATGTCGCGGCCCGAGGTCTCGGCCAGCACCGCCAGCAGGTCGGCGAGCGTGGTGTTGCCGTACGCGTGCCGCTTGAAGTACCGGCGCGCCGCCTCAAGGAAGGCGTCCCGGCCCACGTACGCGACGAGTTGCTTGAGCACCGAGGCGCCCTTGGAGTACGTGATGCCGTCGAAGTTCAGCTTCGCGTCCTGGAGATCGCGGATGTCGGCGACCACGGGGTGCGTGGAGGGGAGTTGGTCGGCGCGGTACGCCCACGCCTTGCGCCGGTTGGCGAAGGTGATCCACCCGGCGTCGTACTGCGTGGCCTCCACCATCGCGAAGGCGCCCATGAAGTCCGCGAAGGACTCCTTCAGCCACAGGTCGTCCCACCAGCGCATGGTGACCAGGTCGCCGAACCACATGTGCGCCATCTCGTGCAGGATCACATTGGCCCGGCCCTCGTACGACGCGCGGGTGACCTTGCCGCGGAAGACGAACTCCTCCCGGAAGGTGACACATCCGGGGTTCTCCATCGCGCCGATGTTGTACTCGGGCACGAACGCCTGGTCGTACTTCCCGAAGGGGTACGGGTAGTCGAAGTTGTCGTGGAAGAAGTCCAGGCCCTGCTTGGTGACCGTGAAGATCTCGTCCGCGTCGAAGTGCCGGGCCAGCGACTTGCGGCACAGCGCGCTCAACGGCACGTCGAGCACCGCCCGGTCCTCGAAGGTCCGCGAGTAGTGGTCGTGCTCCACGTGGTACGGGCCCGCGACGACCGCCGTGATGTACGTGGAGATCGGCTGCGTCGGCAGGAAGCGCGACACCGTACCGCCGCCGTCGCCCTCGTGCGGCACGGGCTCGCCGTCGCGCTCGCTGTTGCTCAGCACCGTCCAGCCCTCGGGCGCGGTCACCTGGAAGGTGAACGGCGCCTTCAGGTCGGGCTGTTCGAAGTTGGCGAAGACGCGGCGCGCGTCGGCGGGCTCGTACTGCGTGTACAGATAGACCTCGCCGTCCTCCGGGTCCTCGAAGCGGTGCAGCCCCTCGCCGGTCCTGCTGTACGCGCAACGCGCGTCGACCACGAGGGTGTTGCGCTCCGCGAGGTCGTCCAGCGCGATCCGGGCGCCGTCGAAGACGGCCGCCGGGTCCAGCTCCCGGCCGTTGAGCCGGACGGAGGTGACGGCCGGGGCGAGCAGGTCGGCGAAGGACGAGGCGCCCGGTCGCGAGCACCGGAAGTCGATCACGGTCGTCGACCGGAAGGTGCGGTCCCCGCCCGCGTCGGCCGGGTCCACCGCCGACCGTACGTCGAGGGCCACGTCGTAGCGCTCGACGG
Organism: Streptomyces sp. NPDC008139; assembly: GCF_042957025.1. Taxonomy (NCBI): domain Bacteria; kingdom Bacillati; phylum Actinomycetota; class Actinomycetes; order Kitasatosporales; family Streptomycetaceae; genus Streptomyces; species Streptomyces sp. NPDC008139. The sequence continues at coordinate 520,570 of NZ_JBIBHM010000001.1, read as the reverse complement.
ACAGGATCGAGGCCCGCTCACGGGCCTCCTCGCGGCTGAGGTTCTCGCCGGGCACGGGCGACTCCTTTGTCTGTTCTCACAGGCCCCGCGGGTCTGTGGGCTCATGGGCGGCCCCGGGGGTCTCCCGGGTGGTCACAGCGTCCCGCATCCTCCCACGGGGGACGTACGGGGGAGGGGTACGGGGAATGCCGTCGCGCCGGTCGCGCGTTGTGCGTCACAGAGGACTCATGTCCCCGTGAGCCCACATGCCCCCCGTGCCGCCCGGCACGCCCCGGCACGATCCGTTCGAGGAGTACGCAGTGACCGCGACCGCCCCCGAGACCGACAACCGGCCAGGCAACGACAAGACCCCGGCCGACTTCTGGTTCGACCCGCTGTGCCCCTGGGCGTGGATGACCTCCCGCTGGATGCTGGAGGTCGAGAAGGTCCGCCCGGTCGAGGTGCGCTGGCACGCCATGAGCCTGGCGGTGCTCAACGAGGACAAGCTCGACACGCTGCCCGAGGAGTACGCCACCTTCCTGCGCGACGCGTGGGGCCCGATCCGGGTCGTCGTCGCCGCCCAGCAGAAGTACGGCGAGGAGTACGTGGGCCGGCTCTACACCGCCCTCGGCACCCGCTTTCACAACCAGGGCCTGCCCAAGACCCGCGAGACCCTCGTCGCCGCGCTCGAAGAGGTCGGCCTGCCCGCCGACCTCGCCGACTACGCGGACTCCGACGAGTACGACACCGAGCTGCGCGCCTCCCACAAGGAAGGCATCGACAAGGTCGGCCAGGAGGTCGGCACCCCCGTCATCGCCGTCCCCGGCGACGACGGCGAGCAGATCGCCTTCTTCGGCCCCGTCGTCACCCCCGCCCCGCGCGGCGAGGAGGCCGCCAAGCTCTGGGACGGCACCTTGCTGGTCGCCTCGATCCCCGGCTTCTACGAGATCAAGCGCACCCGCACCAAGGGCCCGAGCTTCGAGTGAGCGCGGGGGACCGGGTTCGGGACGGGGTGCCGCGCCGATGGCACATCTAGGGCTGGTGGCGCTCGTCGTGCGTGACTACGACGAGGCCATCGACTTCTACACCCGCGCGCTCGGCTTCGAGCTGCGCGAGGACACGCCCCGCGCGGACGGCGGCCGGTGGGTGGTGGTCGCGCCCCGCGGCTCGTCCGAGACGGCGCTGCTGCTCGCCCGCGCGGGCAACCTCGCCCAGGTGGACCGCGTGGGCGACCAGACCGGCGGCCGGGTCGGCCTCTTCCTCACCACCGACGACTTCGACGGCGACTACAAACGGATGGTCGCCGCCGGGGTCGTCTTCGAGGAGGAGCCGCGCTACGAGCCGTACGGCGCGGTCGTGGTCTTCCAGGACCTCTACGGCAACCGGTGGGATCTGATCGAACCCCACAAGTGAGGTTGACCGGCACGGCAGTCGGGGCGGGCCCGCGAGGTCCCGCCCCGACGCGTGTCACGGACGTGAGATGCCTCACGCGACCTGCCGAAACTCCCCGACTCCCCGGACCGCGCCGATACTTGACGGTGCACGGAAGTCTCCAACCGGTCGCTCGCGGCTTTGTTCCCTTCTCACGATGATCACGCTCGGCCGCTGCGTTAGCGTCACGGTGTCCCCGACCGTCCTCACCCCGCGGAGTACCGATGACCACCGCCGAATCCGTCGCCGTTTCCCGAGCCCCCGGAGCGGTCCTGGCGGACCTGCTGCCCGCCTCGCGCGTCCGCGACACCGCCCTGGTCGTCGGCGGCGCCGTGCTCACGGGCCTGGCCGCGCAGCTCTCGGTCCCGGTGCACGGCTCGCCCGTCCCGGTCACCGGGCAGACCTTCGCCGCGCTGCTGGTCGGCACCGCCCTCGGCGCCCGCCGCGGCTTCGCCGCCCTCGCCCTGTACGCCGCCGCCGGTGTCGCCGGGCTCCCCTGGTTCTCCGAGGGCGCCTCCGGCTGGTCCATGCCCAGCTTCGGCTACATCCTCGGCATGCTCCTGGCCTCCGGCGTGGTCGGCGCCCTCGCCCGCCGCGGCGGCGACCGCACCGTCGCGCGCACCGCGGGCGTCATGGTCCTCGGCTCCGCCGTGATCTACGCGATCGGCGTCCCCTACCTCGCCTGGTCCGCCCATCTGTCCGCGTCGCAGGCCGTCTCCCTCGGCCTGACCCCGTATCTCCTGGGCGACGCGCTCAAGGCCGTCCTGGCGATGGGCCTGCTCCCCGCGGCCTGGCGGCTCACCCGGTAGGGCACCCCCGCTCCGGCCCGCAGGACATGCAAAACTCATCGCATGCGCGTTTACCTCGGGTCCGATCATGCCGGTTTTGAACTCAAGAACCACCTCGTGGAGTGGCTGACCCTCCACGGCCACGAGCCCGTGGACTGCGGGCCGCACATCTACGACGCGGTGGACGACTACCCGCCGTTCTGCCTGCGGGCGGCCGAGGGCGCGGCGGGGGAGCCGGGCAGCCTCGGCATCGTGATCGGCGGGTCGGGCAACGGCGAGCAGATCGCCGCGAACAAGGTCAAGGGCGTCCGCGCGGCGCTGGCGTGGAGCGAGCAGACCGCGTCGCTGGCGCGGGAGCACAACGACGCGAACGTGCTGAGCATCGGCGGCCGGATGCACACCGAGGCGGAGGCCACGAAATTCGTGGAGATCTTCCTCACCACCCCGTACTCGCACGAGGAGCGCCACCAGCGCCGTATCGACATGCTGAGCACGTACGAGGCCACCGGCGAGCTGCCGCCGGTCCCGGACCACCACCCCCGCCAGGGCTGACGCGGGCGATGCCGGAAGGCCACACGATCCACCGCCTGGCCGCCGACCACCGCGAGCGGTTCGGCGGCGGGGCGGTCCGGGCGAGCAGCCCGCAGGGCAAGTTCTCCGACAGCGCCGCGCTCGTCGACCGGCAGGTGCTGGCGAGCGCCGAGGCCCACGGCAAGCACCTGTTCCTGGGCTTCGGCGCGACCGGCTGGGTGCACATCCACCTCGGCCTGATCGGCAAGGTCACCTTCGGCGACGGCAAGGCGCCGCCGCCGACCGACACCGTACGGCTGCGGCTGGCGAACCGCGCCCACTGGGCGGATCTGCGCGGCCCGGCCGCCTGCGAGCTGATCACCGAGCCGGAGAAGCGGGCGATACACGACCGCCTCGGCCCCGACCCGCTGCGGGCGGGCGACGACCCCGAGCGGGTGTGGCAGCGGCTGTCCCGCTCCCGGATCAGCGTCGCCGCGCTGCTGATGGACCAGAAGGTCATCGCGGGCGTCGGCAACGTCTACCGCGCCGAAGTGCTCTTCCGGCACGGCGTCGACCCGTTCCTGCCGGGGCGTGAACTGCCGCGTCAGCGGTGGGACGCGATGTGGTCCGATCTGGTGACGCTGATGCGCGAGGGCGTACGGACCAACCGGATCGACACCGTGCGCCCCGAGCACACCCCCGAGGCGATGGGCCGCCCGCCGCGCCAGGACGACCACGGCGGCGAGGTGTACGTCTACCGGCGCACCGGACAGCCCTGCCTGGTGTGCGGCACCGGGATCCGCACCCGGCCGCTCGCGGCCCGCAATCTCTTCTGGTGCCCGGTCTGCCAGCCCGGGCATCCGCCGACGGGCTGACGGAGCTCAGAAGCCGTGCGGCAGCCACGGCTCGACGTCACCGCGGAACGCCCTGGACGCCTCCGCCAGCGCCCCCGGCCGCAGTTCACGTACCAGACCCGCGTCCGCCTGCCCGCGCAGCGTCGGCCCGCCCAGGTAGGCCGCGCCCAACTCCTTGACGGACAGGGCCAGATCGGCCGCGTCCGTGGTCCGCTCGCAGGTCGCGCCCTTCGCGTCGCCCGACAGCCGCCAACGCCCGGCGTTCCAGGGGCAGAAGGCGTCCTCCACCTCCAGCACCACATCCACCGGGGCGGTGTACGTCCGCGCCTCCAGCGCCTCGCCGAGATTCACCAGGCGCACGTGCAGGCTGTCGCGGAAGGCCAGTTCACCGCGCCGTACGTCGGACAGGAGGTACAGCAGCGGGTCGTCGACCGGCCGGTTGTAGAACGCCACCCGCGAGGTGAGGTCGATGGAGGACAGATAGCGCCACAGCGCCGCGTAGGCCACGGGGTCCAGCGCCTCGACATCGCTCAGCTTCACGATGTTGTCGGGACCGAAGGAACTCCACGACAGCTTCACCGAGTAGCGCGCGTAGCCCCGTACCTCACCGTCCACCTCGGCCACCACGCACAGCCGCTCGCCCGCGCCGTCCCGGCTCGCCGGGGCGTCGAGCAGCGGCACCCGCTCCCAGCCGGGCCGCCTGGCCAGCATGCCGGGCCGGGTCGGCACCACCCGCGCGTAGACGGCCTCGCACGCCTCGCCCGCCGCCTCCAGCGGCACCAGTCGCAGCCGTACGTCGTCCACGCCCGGCAGGGCCCTGACGGCGGTCCTGGTCGTGTCGACGTTGCCGCGGAGCTGCAACGTGCCCGTGCCGTAGCCGAACCGGCCGTAGATCGCCGGTTCCGACGCGGTCAGCACGGCGACCGGTTCGGGTCCCTCGCGCACGTCGTCGAGTTGCCTGCGCATCATCGAGGTCAGCACACCGCGGCGGCGGTGCGTCGGCTGCACGCTCACCATGGTCACGCCCGCGGCGGGCAGCGACGCCCCGCCGGGCACCGTCATGCGGAACGAGAAGGCGCCCGCGGTGCCGACGATCTCCCCGCCGTCCCACACCGCCAACGACCTTTCCAGTTCGGTCAGTTCACGCCAAAGTGTCCGCTCCTCAGGGGGCTCGGCCGGCCCGCCGAAAGCCCGCTCCAGGCGGCCGTAGAACTCTTCCCAGTCATCCCGCTCCAGCACCCGCAGTTCCGTCGTCATAGGCCCTGCCTACCAGCCGCGCCGTCCGCAGGCGAACGTATTTCCGCCGCCTTCGTGACAGGTCGGGGGGTATCCGCCCTGCACGGCGGGGCGATCGGTCGATAGGGTCGCCAAGACATGGCAAAGGACGTCGCGGGCGAGGGGCTCGGGCTGCGGTGGAGCAGATGGCTGCACCGGGCCCGGCTCGGTGTGCGCAGGGCCGGGGTCGACTACTTCCGCGGCGGCGCCTCCGACTGGGTCGGCCTCACCGTACTGATCCTCACCGTCCCCGCGCTGGCGTACACCACCGTGAGCCTGCCCGTCTGGTGCCCGCCCAGCTCCCTGGTCCTGCCGATCCTCACCGGCGGCCTGCTGCTGCGCCCCTCCAGCCTGCTGCTGCTCTACGCGGCCTCCGCCGTCGCGCTGGTCGCGGAATCCGCGGCGCTCGGCCCGTACCGCGAGGGCCCGGCCCGCGTCACGCCCGGCACCGTCCTGGTGGTCACCGCGGTGGCGCTCACCGGCCTGGTCATCGCCCAGTTCAGGGCGCGGGTCGGCGTGCCCTGGCGGGGCGGCCACACCATGCTCTTCGACCTCAGGGAGCGGATCAGGGTCCAGAGCAGACTGCCGCGGCTGCCCGCGGGCTGGCACGCCGAGATGGCGCTGCGCCCGGCGGGCGGCCAGTCCTTCTCCGGCGACTTCGTGGTGGCCACCCGCGGTTCGGTCGGCGGCCGGACGCTGGAGGCCGTGCTCACCGACGTCTCCGGCAAGGGCATGGACGCCGCCTCCCGTTCGCTGCTGCTGTCCGGCGCCTTCGGCGGCCTGCTCGGCTCGCTGCCTCCGCACTCCTTCCTCACCGCCGCCAACGGCTATCTGCTCCGGCAGAATTGGGACGAGGGCTTCGCCACTTCCGTGCACCTGGTGCTCGACCTGGAGAGCGGCGACTACGAACTTCTGTCCGCCGGGCACCTCCCAGGGGTGCAACTGCACGCGGGCAGCGGCCGGTGGGAGGAGAAGGCCGCGGAGGGCCCGCTGCTCGGGGTCTACGACGGGGCCGAATTCCACGGCGTGAAGGGGACGTTGCGCTCGGGGGACGTCCTCATGCTGTTCACGGACGGCCTGGTGGAGACGCCGGACAAGGACATCTCGGAGGGCATCGACCGGCTGATCGGCGAGGCGGACCGCTTCGTGGCGACCGGATTCCGGGGCTCCGCCTGGCGGTTGATCGAAGCGGTCGCCAAGGATGTCAACGACGACCGGGCGCTACTCGTGGTGTGCAGGGACTAGCCGACGGGAATGGGACTATGGGCCTTCGGGTCCAACTGTCGTTCCCCGATGGCACCATGGGACCGGGCGGGGCGGGGGCGCGGCTCCATGCTCCCGGACCGGCGAGGCGTACCGTGAAGAGGAAGTGAACCGCTGTGGCCATCTCCCTGTCCGTAGTGCTGTTGCTGGCGATCATCCTGGTGGTCATGATCCGGGGGAAGAGCATCAAGGTGGGTCCGGCGATAGTGGCGGCCCTCTTCGGTTTCTTCCTCGCCTCCACCAACATGGCGCCGTCGGTCAACCGATTCCTGACCTCACTTGCCGACACCATCAACCAGATAAAGCTCTGACGCGGGCAGCGCCTGCGGGGCCGCCTCCAGAATCCGCCGCAACGCGGCGGTGGCGGTGCCCATGCCGGGCCGTCCGTCCTGCTCCGAGGGCAGGCGGGGAAGGTCCGAGGACGGCGACGTGAGCGAGAGCAGCGTCGCCAGCACCGCGATACGTGTCTGGCCGGGACGCAGAGTGCCCGCCAGCAGCCCGCCCGCCGCCACCAGGTCGACCGCCCCGCCGCCGGTGTAGAGCGGCGCCACCGCGCCCGCCGCGACCCGTGTGCTGACCGCGACCAGGACGCCGTCCGCCGTCGCCTTCCGTACCGCCTCCGCGACCTGCGGATTCGCGTTCCCCGCACCCGTGCCGACCACGACGACGCCGCGCGCGCCCGCGCCCAGCGCCGCCTCGAAGAGCACGGTGTCGCCGTCGCTGTGGTGCATCAGGATGTCCACCCGCGGCGGTACGGCGCCGGGCGCGGGCAGCGGCAGCGGCTCGGGGCGCGGACGGCGGCGGCCCCACGTCACCCGGCCGAACTCGACGCGGCCCAGCGGCAGTCCGTCCGGCGCGCCGAAGGCGTGCGCGTCCACGGTGTGCTGCTTGACGGTGCCGCGGGCGGCCCAGACCTGGCCCGCGAAGACGATCACCGCGCCGATGTCGCGGCCGGTGGCCGCGGTCAGCAGCGCGTCGTACAGATTGCCCGCCGCGTCGCCGTCCTCCGCGTCCAGCGGCTTCTGCGCGCCGGTGAAGACCACCGGGCGGCGGTCGCCGTGGAAGAGGTCGAGGAAGAAGGCGGACTCTTCCAGGGTGTCGGTGCCGTGGGTGACCACCACGCCGTCCACCGCGGGGTCGGCCAGCACCTCGTGCACGGCGTGCAGCAGCCGCACCTGGTGGTCGGTGGTCAGGCGCGAGCTGTTGACGGTGAACAGGTCCACCACCCGGACCTCGACGCCCTCGGGCACCGCGCCGGCGGCGAGCACTTCCTGCCCTGCCGCCTCCGCCGCGTACCCGTCGCCCTGCCATCGGCTGGCTATGGTGCCCCCGGTGCTGATGACCACGACGTGTCGCACGATGCCTTCGCCTCCGTCTGATTGTGCGCGTCCGGTGCGTTCGCGCGGGGCTCTCCGGACGCCGCCGGATGTCCCCACTCCTCGGGGTGACACTTACCCACTCTGCACCCGGTGCAATGATATGCGCGTAGACCTGACATTTGATTGCTCATACTGACCGGTATTCGGCCACTGAGTGGTAGATACTGCCACCATGGACGCCATCGACAGACGAATCTTGCGCGAGCTCCAGGCCGACGGCCGGCTGAGCAACCAGGAACTGGCCCAGCGGGTGGGCCTCACGCCCTCCCCGTGCCTGCGCCGGGTGCGGCAGCTGGAGGACGACGGAGTGATCGAGACCTACCGCGCGGTCGTCGCCCCGGCCGCCGTCGGCCGCGGCTTCGAGGTCTTCGCCTCCGTCGAGGTCCGCCGCGACCGCGCCTCCGTCGCCGCCTTCGAGGCCGAGGTCCAGTCCACCCCCGACGTCGTCGAGGCATACCGCCTCTACGGAGCCCCCGGCTGCCTCCTGCGCATCGCCGTCGCCGACTCCGACGCCTACGAGCGCTTCTGGACCGACCAGCTCATCGACCTCCCGGGCGTCAGCGACGTCAACTCCCAGATGATCATGAAGCGCATCAAGTCCCCCCAGGGCATCCCGGTCGACTGAGAAGGCCGTGACCGGCGGCTGACCAGGGCCGTTCCGGGGCGACCGGCGCCGGTCACGGCCCGGGGAAACAGAAAGCCCCCGGACGCCGGTCGAGTGATACCGACCGGGCCGGAGGCCGTGGAGCGGGCGACGGGAATCGAACCCGCGTAGCTAGTTTGGAAGACTAGGGCTCTACCATTGAGCTACGCCCGCGGGAGTGGGATGCGCCAGTGATTGTGGCACATCGGATAGTAGCCGGTCGAACCGGTGAACCGGCGGGGGAATACCGGCTGCCCACGCGTACGGGGGCATGTACTCTACGTGTCGCACCAGCGGGGTGTGGCGCAGCTTGGTAGCGCGTCCGCTTTGGGAGCGGAAGGCCGTCGGTTCGAATCCGGCCACCCCGACCAGCGGTTCCGCGATCCCGAGGGGATTCTGGGGGCCGGGGCACGAAGGCCCGGACCGTGCGCATTGTGGTACCGGTAGGATGGGCCGCTGGCGACCGAGCGCGCGGCATGCCGTGTACTGCTTGCCGGACGAGATCACCGGACGATCCGGCGAGATCACCGGATGATCCGGCCGCCCCCATCAACGTAAAGCCCCCAAGGAGACCCAACCGTGAAGAGCGCCGTCGAGACTCTGAACCCGACTCGGGTTCGACTCACTGTCGAGGTGCCCTTCGAGGAGCTCAAGCCCAGCCTCGACGCGGCGTACAAGAAGATCAACCAGCAGGTCACGGTGCCGGGCTTCCGCAAGGGCAAGATCCCTGCGCGCGTCATCGACCAGCGGTTCGGCCGTGGCGCGGTCCTCGAAGAGGCCATCAACGACGCGCTGCCGAAGTTCTACACGGAGGCGGTCAACGAGGGTGAGCTGAACGTACTCGGCCAGCCCGACGTCGACATCACCGAGTTCAACGACGGCGACGAGCTGAAGTTCACCGCCGAGGTGGACATCCGCCCCGCGATCGAGATCCCGGACTACTCCGGCATCGAGGTCGTCGTGGACGCCGTCGAGGTCACCGACGAGGACGTCGACACCTCGCTGGAGCAGCTCCGTGACCGCTTCGCCTCGACCACCACGGTCGAGCGCGCGGCGGCCGAGGGCGACGTCGTGATCGTCGACCTCGAAGCCTCCGTCGACGGCGAGGTGCTGGAGGACGGCGTCGCCAAGGGCGTCAGCTACACCATCGGCTCCGGCCAGCTCCTCGACGGCATCGACGAGGCCGTCATCGGCCTGGAGGCCGGTGGCTCCGCCACCTTCACCTCCGAGCTGAAGGGCGGCTCCGCCGCCGGCAGCGCCGCCGAGGTCAAGGTCGACGTCTCCGACGTACAGGCCCGCGAACTGCCCGCCCTGGACGACGACTTCGCTCAGCTCGCGAGCGAGTTCGACACCCTTGAGGAGCTGCGCGCGGACAGCCGCAAGCGCCTGGAGCGGATGAAGCAGTACGACCAGGCGACCGCCGCCCAGGAGAAGGTCCTCGACGCGCTCATCGAGCTGTCCGAGGTGCCGATCCCGGAGAAGCTGCTCAAGGACGAGATCGAGACCAGGACCCACAACCTGGAGCACCACCAGTTCCCGCAGATGGGTCTGGACTGGGACACGTACCTGGAGCGCGAGGGCAAGACGCGCGAGGAGTACGACGCGGAGCTTGAGGCCCAGGCGGTCAAGGGCATCAAGACCCAGTTCCTGCTGGACGAGCTCGTCAACAAGGAGAAGCTCTCCGTCAACCAGGAGGAGCTGACCGAGCACCTCATGCGCCGTGCGGCGACCTCCGGGATGTCTCCCGACCAGTTCGCCCAGGCCGTCGTCGAAGGCGGCCAGGTGCCGATGCTCGTCGGCGAGGTCGCCCGCGGCAAGGCGCTCGCCGTCGTCGTGGAGTCCGTCAAGGTCACGGACACCAACGGTGAGGTCGTGGACCTCGAGGACGAAGAGGACGAGGACGGCGAGACGGTTGAGGCCGTCGAGGCCGCCGACGAGAAGCCGGAGCCTGTCGAGCAGGCCTGAGCCCCGTCAGGGGCGCGAGGAACCGCGCGATCAGCCACGACGACGGCTGCACGTCACCACCGGCTCCGGAGGGGCAGTCACGGTTGTTCTCGGACCACCGGCCGGTGGGGGCTTGTCGCGCAGTTCCCCGCGCCCCTCAAAGCACCCACCTCCGCGAGGTGAACGCGCAGGCACGTCCGGGCCGATCCACCAACCCCCCTGTGCCGGCGCGGCGTCTTGGTCTCCGCTGGCAGCGAACAGTTCCGCGTAGGGGATTGCTGGGCCCCACCTGCGCGTTAGGGTCCGTAAGTAGGAGGGCGGGGGCTCGGCACCAGAAGGGGTCGGCCCCGGCCCGGACGAAGACCCTGTGACGGCTTCACGGCCGTCCGACAACGAGCAGGTGGATACGTGACGACTCCGATGCCTTCCGCCGCCGGCGAGCCGACTCTCGGTGGCCTCGGCGACCAGGTCTACAACCGACTGCTCGGCGAGCGAATCATCTTCCTCGGCCAGGCGGTCGACGATGACATCGCCAACAAGATCACCGCCCAGCTCCTTCTCCTGGCAGCAGAGCCGGACAAGGACATCTTCCTCTACATCAACAGCCCCGGCGGCTCCGTGACCGCCGGTATGGCGATCTACGACACGATGCAGTTCATCAAGAACGACGTCGTGACGATCGCCATGGGCATGGCCGCCTCGATGGGCCAGTTCCTGCTGACCGCGGGCACCCCCGGCAAGCGCTTCGCCCTGCCGAACACCCGCATCCTGATGCACCAGCCCTCCGCGGGTCTCGGCGGCTCCGCCACCGACATCAAGATCCAGGCCGAGCAGTTGCTGCACACCAAGCGCCGCATGGCCGAGCTGATCGCCCAGCACTCCGGGCAGAGCTTCGACCAGATCACCAAGGACTCCGACCGCGACCGCTGGTTCTCCGCCGAGGAGGCCAAGGAGTACGGCCTGCTGGACGGCGTCATGCTGTCCGCCACGGAGGTCCCGGGCGGTGGCGGCACCGGCGCCTGATCCGTTCAGGAACCCCAGCCGACAGCACCCAGCTTCCGCATCATCACCAGGACGGTGGACGTGAACAGCATGAACTTCCCCGGCAGCGGCCTGTACGAGCGCACCGAGGCCGAGCGGCCCGGTGTGTTCGGTGCCGAGGCCCGCTACATCATTCCGCGCTTCGTCGAGCGCACCTCGCAGGGCGTGCGCGAGTACGACCCGTACGCGAAGCTCTTCGAGGAGCGCGTGATCTTCCTCGGCGTGCAGATCGACGACGCGTCGGCCAACGACGTCATGGCGCAGCTCCTGTGCCTGGAGTCCATGGACCCCGACCGGGACATCTCGGTCTACATCAACAGCCCCGGCGGCTCCTTCACCGCGCTGACGGCGATCTACGACACGATGCAGTTCGTGAAGCCGGACATCCAGACGGTCTGCATGGGCCAGGCGGCGTCCGCCGCCGCGGTCCTGCTGGCCGCCGGCAGCCCCGGCAAGCGGATGGCGCTGCCGAACGCGCGGGTGCTGATCCACCAGCCGTACAGCGAGACCGGCCGCGGGCAGGTCTCCGACCTGGAGATCGCCGCCAACGAGATCATCCGGATGCGGCAGCAGCTCGAAGAGATGCTGGCCAAGCACTCCACGACGCCGATCGAGCAGATCCGCGACGACATCGAGCGGGACAAGATCCTTACCGCCGAGGAGTCGCTGGCCTACGGGCTGGTCGACCAGATCGTCTCGACCCGCAAGACCTCTGTGACGGTCTGAACACAGTCGGACAACGGACCGGGCGCGCGGGTGGCCCTCCTTGGACTCCACTGAGTGAGTACGTCCAAGGGGGGCCCACACGGGGGTCGCGGCAAGGTACCGTCGATGAGAGAAGCACCAGGCTCCGTTGATCTCGGCGGATCCCAGGCGAAGGGGAAACACCTCGTGGCACGCATCGGTGACGGCGGCGACCTGCTGAAGTGCTCATTCTGCGGAAAGAGCCAGAAGCAGGTGAAGAAGCTCATCGCAGGCCCTGGTGTGTACATCTGCGACGAGTGCATCGATCTCTGCAACGAGATCATCGAGGAGGAGCTGGCCGAGTCCTCCGAGGTGCGCTGGGAGGACCTGCCCAAGCCGCGGGAGATCTACGAGTTCCTCGAGGGCTACGTGGTCGGGCAGACGCCCGCGAAGAAGGCCCTGTCGGTCGCGGTGTACAACCACTACAAGCGGGTCCAGGCGGGTGAGAACGCCGGCCGCGGGCACGACGACGCGATCGAGCTGGCGAAGTCCAACATCCTGCTGCTCGGCCCGACGGGCTCCGGCAAGACGCTGCTGGCCCAGACGCTGGCCCGCATGCTCAACGTGCCGTTCGCCATCGCGGACGCGACCGCCCTCACCGAGGCCGGTTACGTGGGCGAGGACGTCGAGAACATCCTGCTGAAGCTGATCCAGGCGGCGGACTACGACGTCAAGAAGGCCGAGACCGGGATCATCTACATCGACGAGATCGACAAGGTCGCCCGCAAGAGCGAGAATCCGTCGATCACCCGCGATGTGTCCGGCGAGGGCGTGCAGCAGGCGCTGCTGAAGATCCTGGAGGGCACGACGGCCTCGGTGCCGCCGCAGGGCGGGCGCAAGCACCCGCACCAGGAGTTCATCCAGATCGACACCACGAACGTGCTGTTCATCGTGGGCGGTGCCTTCTCCGGTCTGGAGAAGATCATCGAGTCCCGCGCGGGCGCCAAGGGCATCGGCTTCGGTGCGACCATCCGCTCCAAGCGCGAGCTGGACATGGCCGACCAGTTCTCCGAGATCATGCCCGAGGACCTGGTCAAGTTCGGCATGATCCCCGAATTCATCGGACGGCTGCCCGTCATCACCAGCGTGCACAACCTCGACCGCGAGGCGCTCCTCCAGATTCTGGTCGAGCCGCGCAACGCGCTGGTGAAGCAGTACCAAAAACTCTTCGAACTCGACGGTGTGGAGCTGGAGTTCGAGCACGGCGCGCTGGAATCCATCGCGGACCAGGCGATCCTGCGGCAGACCGGCGCCCGCGGTCTGCGGGCCATCATGGAGGAAGTCCTCCAGTCGGTGATGTACGAGGTGCCGTCCCGCAAGGACGTGGCCCGGGTCGTCATCACGGCCGATGTCGTGCACTCCAACGTCAACCCGACGCTGGTGCCGCGTGAGCCGCGCATCGTCGGCAAGGGCGAGCAGAAGAGCGCGTAGCGCCACAGTACGAGCACACGCGAAGGGGGCGCCCGGTGGATCCGGGCGCCCCCTTTCGTCTGAGCGGAACGGCTCCGCGGAACGGCTGACCGCGGAACGCTCACGCCGAACGCGTCGGCGTACGGCGTCAGTTGAGCGGAACGCGCACGTCCCTGCGGACCTTCGCGGTGAGCGCCGCCGCCTCGTCGATCGGCATGCCGCTGCCGACACCGGTGGTGGCCGTCGCCAGGTCGACCGGCAGGGTGTAGCCGACGGTGCTGTAGTCGGCCCACAGGCAGATCGGTGTGGTGAACGACTTGCTGCCCTCGGTGTACTTGGTGTTCTGGCACGACATGACGGCGTCGTCCATGCCCGCGGGCTGCACCTTCTGCGGGCTGCCGACCAGTTCGGTCTTGCCGCCGCCGGATTCCTTGTCCTCGGCGGCCTGCTTCTTCAGGTCGGCGAACATGCCGTCGACCACCTTCTGCGGGTCCGCGACCTTGCCGTAGACACCGCTGAACTCCAGCAGCTTGCCGGTGAGTTCGGACCCGTTGGTGTAGCCCGAGCTGACCTGCTGGGGGTCGGTGACGCCGAGCGTCTTGAGCAGCGTGACGTCCTTGGCGTCGAAGCCGTCGCCGGTGCCCGCGTCCTTCGACTTCTTGTACGTCTCCGCGACGGTCTCGGGCGTGATGAGCTTGTACTGCTTGCCGTCGTTCTTGACGGTGCTCTTGCCGCCGCCGCCCTTGCCGCCGTTGGCGCTGTTGTCGCCGTCACTGCCCTTGGTGAGGAAGAAGACCCCGGCGCCGATCGCGACCAGCGCCACCACGGCGCCGATGATGATCCCGGTGCGCTTCCCGCCACCGCCCTGCGGCGGCACGGGCGGCTGGCCGCCGTAGCCGTACCCCGGCTGCTGCGGCGGCTGCCCGTACGGCGCCTGCTGCGGCGGGCCCTGCTGGGGGTAGCCGTAACCGGGCTGCCCCTGGGGCTGGCCGTACGGCTGCTGCGGCGGCTGGCCGTAACCACCTTGCTGCGGCGGCTGGCCGTAGCCGCCCTGCTGCGGCTGCTGCCCGTAGCCGCCCTGCTGGGGCTGCTGCCCGTACGGGTTCGGCGGCGGCTGGTTGTCACTCATGTCAGGTGGTCCCCTCGTTTACGACCGTCGGACCATCCTCGCCGATCCTTTATCGGGTTCTTACAGCGGGGGCGAAACGGATTCGTAACGGGATGGTCCGCCACCGTAGAATCGTGCCGTGACCGACAACTCTCAGCAGAGCCCCGACCGCGGGCCGCACAGCACCCCCGAACTGCCGACGACCTACACGCCGGCCGAGGTAGAGGGGGCGCTGTACGAGCGCTGGGTAGAACGCGGCTACTTCGAGGCGGACGCGAAGAGCGACAAGCCCGCGTACACCATCGTCATCCCGCCGCCGAACGTCACGGGCACGCTCCACCTGGGTCACGCCTTCCAGCACACGCTGATGGACGCCCTCACCCGCCGCAAGCGGATGCAGGGTTACGAGTCGCTGTGGCTGCCCGGCATGGACCACGCGGGCATCGCCACCCAGAACAAGGTCGAGCAGCAGCTCGCCGACGAGGGCAAGTCCCGGCACGACATCGGCCGCGAGGCGTTCGTCGACCGCGTCTGGCAGTGGAAAGAGGAGTACGGCGGCCGGATCCTCGGCCAGATGCGCCGCCTCGGCGACGGCGTGGACTGGTCCCGTGAGCGCTTCACCATGGACGAGGGCCTGTCCAAGGCCGTCCAGACCATCTTCAAGAAGCTGTACGACGACGAGCTGATCTACCGGGCCGAGCGGATCATCAACTGGTGTCCGCGCTGTATGACGGCGATCTCGGACATCGAGGTCGACTACCAGGACGACGACGGCGAGTTGGTCTCGCTGAAGTACGGCGAGGGCGACGAGACGGTCGTCGTGGCGACCACCCGCGTCGAGACGATGCTCGGCGACACCGCTGTCGCCGTCCACCCGGACGACGAGCGGTACCGGCACCTGGTCGGCAAGCGGATCAAGCTGCCGCTCACCGACCGGACGATCCCGGTCGTCGCCGACACGCACGTCGACCCGGAGTTCGGCACCGGCGCCGTCAAGGTGACGCCCGCGCACGACCCGAACGACTTCGCGATCGGCCAGCGGCACGGCCTGGAGTCGCTGACGGTCATGGACGAGCGCGCGGTCATCACCGCGCCCGGCCCCTTCCAGGGCCTGGACCGCTTCGAGGCGCGGTCCGCGATCGTCGAGGCGCTGCGCGAACAGGGCCGGATCGTCGCGGAGAAGCGTCCTTACGTCCACTCCGTCGGCCACTGCTCGCGCTGCAAGACCACCATCGAGCCGCGGCTGTCCCTCCAGTGGTGGGTCAAGGTCGAGCCGCTGGCGAAGGCGTCCGGCGACGCGGTCCGCGACGGCCGGGTCAAGATCCACCCGCCGGAGCTGAACAAGCGGTACTTCGACTGGGTCGACAACATGCACGACTGGTGCATCTCGCGCCAGTTGTGGTGGGGCCACCGCATCCCCGTCTGGTACGGGCCGAACGGCCAGCAGATCTGCGTCGGACCGGACGACGAGGTGCCGTCCGGCGAGGGCTGGACGCAGGACTCCGACGTCCTGGACACCTGGTTCTCGTCCGCCCTGTGGCCGTTCTCCACGCTGGGCTGGCCCGAACAGACGCCGGATCTGGAGAAGTTCTATCCGACCGACGTCCTGCTCACCGGGCACGACATCATCTTCTTCTGGGTCGCCCGGATGATGATGTTCGGCCTGTACGCGATGGACGGCACCCCGCCGTTCCACACCATCGCGCTGACCGGCCTGGTCCGCGACGAGTTCGGCAAGAAGATGTCCAAGTCCAACCCCAACTCGGTGGACCCGCTGGACTGGATGGACAAGTACGGCTCGGACGCCGTCCGTTTCACCCTGGCCCGCGGCGCCAACCCCGGCGCGGACGTGCCGATCGGCGAGGACTGGGTCCAGGCGTCCCGCAACTTCGCCAACAAGATCTGGAACGCCACGCGCTTCGCGCTGATGAACGGCGCCACGGTCCAGGGCCCGCTGCCCGCGCCCGAGGAGCTGTCGGCCACCGACCGGTGGATCCTGTCCCGGCTGAACACGGTCGTCGCCGAGGTCAACGGCCTGTACGACGACTACCAGTTCGCGAAGCTCAGCGACAGCCTCTACCACTTCGCGTGGGACGAGGTCTTCGACTGGTACGTGGAGCTGTCCAAGACGGTCTTCTTCGCGGGCGGCGACGGCGCCCGGGTCTCCGGGCGGGTCCTGGGCGAGGTCCTGGACGTGATGCTGCGGCTGCTGCACCCGATCGTCCCCTTCGTCACCGAGACGCTGTGGACGACGCTGACCGGCGGCGAGTCGCTGGTCGTCGCGGACTGGCCGAGCGACAGCGGCTTCCGGGACGCGGCGGCCGAGGCGGAGATCGCCGAGGTCCAGCGGGTGGTCACCGAGGTCCGTCGCTTCCGCTCCGACCAGGGGCTCCAGCCCGGCCAGAAGGTCCCGGCGCTGCTGACCCTGGACGGGACGCTGCTCGCGCCGCACGAGGACGCCATCCGCCAGGTGCTCCGGCTCCAGCCCGCGGGCGAGGACTTCCACGCCACCGCGACGCTGCCGGTCGCGGGCGCCACGGTCGCGCTCGACCTGTCCGGCACGATCGACGTTCCGGCCGAGCGCAAGCGGCTCACCAAGGATCTCGGCCTGGCCGAGAAGGAGAAGGCCGACGCCGAGAAGAAGCTGGGCAACGAGGCGTTCCTCGGCAAGGCGCCCGAGTCGGTGGTGGCCAAGATCCGTACGCGGCTGGCGACCGCAGAGGCCGACATCGCCCGGATCACCGCGCAGATCGCGGCCCTCCCCCCGGCCTGACCGCACCGAGGGCCGCCCGCCCCGAAGGGCCACCGTGTGCCACGGGCCCGGACCGCGCACCCGCGGTCCGGGCCCGTGGCCGTTTCCGCTCGCGGGCTCCGTAGACTGGGCGCTGTGAGCGAGCACCCGCACAACGGCGACGGCCCCGAAGACGACGCGTACGAAATCCAGGACACCGCCTACGACGTGGACGACGACGTCGAGGACGCGGACGGGGCGGCCGACGGTACCCTCCGCGAGGCCGACCTGGCCGTCATCGAGGCGGGCAGCCGTACGCTGCGGGCCGGTGTGAGCCCGGTCGCGGCCGAGGACGACGTACCGGCGAGGCCCGCGGACCCCGCCGTCGACCGGGAGCTGCGCACGGTCGAGGAGGAACTGCTCGGCCGCTGGCCCGAGACGAAGCTGGAGCCCTCGCTCGACCGGATCACGGCGCTGATGGACGTCCTCGGCGACCCGCAGCGCGCCTACCCGGCGATCCACATCACCGGCACCAACGGCAAGACCAGCACCGCCCGGATGATCGAACGGCTGCTGCTCTCCTTCGACCTGCGCACCGGCCGCTACACCAGCCCGCACGTGCAGTCCGTCACCGAGCGGATCAGCCTGGACGGCGCGCCGATCTCCGCCGAGCGGTTCATCGAGACCTACCGCGACATCCAGCCCTTCGTCGGCATGGTGGACGACGCGCAGCCGCACCGGCTGTCGTTCTTCGAGGTGCTCACCGGGATGGCGTACGCGGCCTTCGCGGACGCGCCGGTCGATGTCGCGGTGGTCGAGGTCGGCATGGGCGGCGGCTGGGACGCCACCAACGTGGTGGACGGCCAGGTCGCCGTGGTCACCCCGATCGCGCTCGACCACACCGACCGGCTGGGCTCCACGCCCGGCGAGATCGCGGTGGAGAAGAGCGGCATCATCAAGAAGGACGCCACCGCCGTCCTGGCCCAGCAGCCCGCCGACGCGGCGCAGACGCTGCTCAAGCGGGCCGTGGAGGCGGACGCGACGGTCGCCCGCGAGGGCATGGAGTTCGGCGTCGTGCACCGCGAGGTCGCCGTCGGCGGGCAACTGCTGACGCTGCGCGGCCTGGGCGGCGAGTACGAACAGGTCTTCCTGCCGCTGCACGGCGAGCACCAGGCGCACAACGCGGCGGTCGCGCTGGCCGCCGTCGAGGCGTTCTTCGGCATCGGCAGCACCCAGTCGCGCACCCTCGACATGGACACCGTGCGGGCCGCGTTCGCCTCGGTCACCTCGCCCGGCCGCCTGGAAGTGGTGCGCCGCAGCCCCACCGTGGTGCTGGACGCGGCGCACAATCCGGCGGGCGCCGCCGCGGCGGCGGCGGCGGTCGGTGAGGCGTTCGGCTTCACGCACCTGGTCGGTGTGGTCGGGCCGAGCGGCGACAAGGACGTACGCGGGCTGCTGGAAGCGTTCGAGCCGGTCTTCTCCGAGGTGGTCGTGACCCGTAACTCGACGCACCGCGCGATGGACGTGGACGAATTGGCGGCGCTGGCCGTCGAGGTGTTCGGGGACGACCGGGTGCAGGTCGAGCCGAGGCTGGACGACGCGCTGGAGGCGGCGATCACGCTCGCCGAGGACGAGGGCGAGTTCTCCGGGGCCGGAGTGCTGGTCACCGGTTCCGTCATCACCGTGGGAGAGGCCCGGCTGCTGCTGGGCCGCAAGTGAAGGGGGCGGGACGATGCGGACGCTGTGCGCGAGCACGCTGATCGGCGAGTTCTTCGTCATCGGCTTCGCCGGTCTGGTCGCGATGAAACATCCCGACCTGTCGATGGGCACCGTCTGGACGGTGTGCGGGATCGCCATGGCGCTGTGCGTGCTGCTGTGCGGGATGCTCACCCGGCCGGGCGCGCTGACCGTCGGCTGGGTGCTCCAGGCCGCGCTGGTGGTCAGCGGGTACTGGGTCGGCACGATGTTCTTCCTCGGCGTGATCTTCGCCGGTCTGTGGTGGGCGGCGATCCACTACGGGCGCAAGGTGGACGTCCTGAAGGCCCGGCACGCGGCGCAGGCCGAGGCGCAGGCACAAGACCGTGCGCAGGCCCAGGAGGCGTGACCCCAGCGACACCGTCCGTCCCGCCCGTCCCGGCCCGGTGTCCGCCGGGCGCCGCCCGCCCTTGTAGGCTCGTCATACTTCGCACCCCGCCGGCCGGAGCCCATACGGCCGCGCCCCCCGCGGCCGCACCCCGCCGGCCGTACGCCGCACCCGTACACCGAACCCGTAGACCGCACACAGCAGGAGCCGTCCCGTGTCGCAGCGCACCCTTGTCCTTCTCAAGCCGGACACCGTCCGCCGCGGCCTGATCGGCGAGGTCGTCGGCCGCATCGAACGCAAGGCGGGCTGGACCGTCGCCGCGCTCGAACTGCGCAC
The DNA here is from genome assembly GCF_042957025.1 of Streptomyces sp. NPDC008139. Classification (NCBI taxonomy): domain Bacteria; kingdom Bacillati; phylum Actinomycetota; class Actinomycetes; order Kitasatosporales; family Streptomycetaceae; genus Streptomyces; species Streptomyces sp. NPDC008139. The sequence continues at coordinate 501,051 of NZ_JBIBHM010000001.1, read as the reverse complement.
CCTGGACCGCGGCACGCTGGAGCAGCACTACGCCGAGCACGTCGGCCGTCCGTTCTACGAGCCGCTGATGGACTTCATGGCATCGGGCCCCGCGGTCGCGATGGTCGTCGAGGGCGAGCGGGTCATCGAGGGCGTCCGCGCGCTGGCCGGCCCGACCGACCCGATCGCCGCCGCGCCGGGCTCCATTCGGGGGGACTTCGGGACGATTGTCCGGGAGAATCTGATCCACGCCTCGGACTCCGAGGAGTCCGCCGAGCGCGAGATCAAGATCTTCTTCCCCGGTCTGGCCTAATCCCGGGACCCGGCTGTTCGGGTACGGAGTACCGTTGCTGACGCCCCGTCGGACCAGGCGCCCGGGGGAATCCCGCCGCCCCAGGCATATGCCGTCGGCGATCGGGAACCAAACACCCCGACACGGCGTCACCATTACAGAGGTCCGCTGTGTGTTCTGATGACAATGACGTCGGAACCCCGACCCCGTGCCCCGCCGGGCGCGACTACGATGGAATCTCCGCTCAAGCTCGGGAAGGCCAGACGTATCCACATGGCGAACAACATGTCGTTCATCGGCCGTGACATGGCAGTCGACCTCGGGACGGCCAACACGCTGGTGTACGTCAGGGGCCGCGGGATCGTCCTGAACGAGCCGTCGGTCGTGGCCGTCAACACCAACACCGGCGGCATCCTCGCGGTCGGTTCCGAGGCCAAGAAGATGATCGGCCGCACCCCCGGCAACATCGTCGCGGTGCGCCCCCTGAAGGACGGCGTCATCGCCGACTTCGAGATCACCGAGCGCATGCTGCGCTACTTCATCCTCAAGATCCACAAGCGGCGGTACCTGGCCCGCCCGCGGGTGGTCGTCTGCGTGCCCTCCGGTATCACCGGAGTCGAGCGACGCGCCGTCATCGAGGCGTCCACGCAGGCCGGCGCCCGTACCGTGCACATCATCGAGGAGCCGATGGCGGCGGCGATCGGCGCCGGGCTCCCGGTGCACGAGGCCACCGGCAACATGGTGGTGGACATCGGCGGCGGCACCACCGAGGTCGCGGTGATCAGCCTCGGCGGCATCGTCACCGCCCAGTCCATCCGTGTCGCGGGCGACGAGCTGGACAACGCGATCATCCAGCACATCAAGAAGGAGTACAGCCTCCTGCTCGGTGAGCGGACCGCGGAGCAGATCAAGCTCACCATCGGTTCCGCCTTCGCCTCCAAGGACGACGACGAGCACACCGAGATCCGCGGCCGTGACCTGGTCAGCGGCCTGCCCAAGACCGTGGTGATCTCCGCGGCCGAGGTGCGCAAGGCCATCGAGGAGCCGGTCAACGCGATCGTCGACGCGGTGAAGACCACCCTGGACAAGTGCCCGCCCGAGCTGTCCGGCGACATCATGGACCGCGGGATCGTGCTGGCCGGCGGCGGCGCGCTGCTGCGCGGCCTGGACGAGCGGCTGCGGCACGAGACGGGAATGCCCATTCACATCGCCGAGTCGCCGCTGGACTGCGTGGCGTTGGGCGCGGGCAAGTGCGTCGAGGAATTCGAGGCACTCCAGCAGGTGCTCGACTCCTCTCCACGCAGATGAGGCACGGGCAGCACACGGGCTCACCGGTCGCCCGCAGCGACGGCGGGAACCCGCCCCACAAGCTCTGACCGGCCGCGGTGCACAGCGGCGGCAGGTCCGATGAGGAAGGCACGGACTGGCGCCCGTGAGGGACACACGAGAGAGCCGGCTTCTGCTGGTGCTGCTGGTGGTGATCGCGTTCGCGCTGATCACCGTGGACATCAGGGGCGGTGAGGACTCACCGCTCGACCGGCCACGGCAGGCGGCGCAGTCCGTCTTCGGCCCCGTCGAGAACTCCGTGTCAGGCGTTGTCGACCCGGTGGGCAACGCCATAGACGCGGTCCGCGACTCCGGCGGCCGCAACAGCACCATCAGCCGCCTGCAACACGAGAACGAGGCGCTCAAGCAGCAGCTCGGCAGCAAGGACGTCACCCGTAACCGGGCGGCGGAGCTGGACAAGCTGCTGAAGACCGCGGGTACCGGGCAGTACGCCATCAAGGGCGCGCAGGTCATCGCGATAGGAGCCGCCCAGGGATTCTCCTGGACGGTCACCATCGACGCGGGCAGCAAGGACGGCGTCACCCGCGACATGACGGTCATCGACGGTGACGGTCTGGTCGGCCGGGTCACCACCGTGGGACCCTCCACCTCCACGGTGCTGCTGGCCAACGACCCGGACTTCACCGTGGGCACCCGCATGGAGGGCTCCATGGAGCTGGGCTTCGCCACCGGCCAGGGCAACCAGCCGATGCGCGTGCAGCTCCTCAACGGCAAGGCCACGGTGCACAACGGCGACCGGCTGGTCACCTTCGGCTCCGAGGCGGGCAAGCCGTTCGTGCCGGGTGTGCCGGTCGGCAAGGTCGTCGGCGTCGACCCCTCGGGCGGCAACCTCACCAAGACCGTCCAGGTGCAGCCGTTCGTCGGCTTCACCCGGCTGGACATCGTCGGTGTCGTCGTCCAGGGCCCGCGCACCGACCCGCGCGACAGCGTGCTGCCGCCTAAGCCGGCCCCGTCGCCCAAGCCGAAGCCCAAGTCCACGCCCAAGCCCGGCTCGACCCCGACCGGCGGTGCCACCCCCGGCACCACGGCCGGCACCACGGAAAATACGACAAGCAACGGCAAGAGGGGCTGAGACACCGTGCGCCTCAACCGGATCGTGCTCTCCACCGTCCTCGTGGTGATCGCCATGGTCGCCCAGGTCAGCGTGCTGGCCCGGCTCCACCTGCCCGGCGCGGTCCCCGACCTGCTGCTGCTGACCGTGCTCGGCCTGGCCATCGCCTACGGCCACGTCGGCGGCTGCCTGATCGGCTTCGGCGCGGGACTGCTCGCCGACCTCGCGCCACCGGCCGACCACGCGGTCGGCCGCTACGCGCTGGTGCTGTGCGTCATCGGCTACCTGGCCGGACTCGCCAAGCCCGAGAGCGGCCAACTGCGCACGGCAGCCGGACCCATGCTCGTCGTGATCGGCGCGGCCGTCGGCACCACGCTGCTGTACGCGGGCGTCGGCAGTCTCGTCGGCGACACCGCGGGCGCCCATGTGGGCCTGCCCAAGCTGGTGTTCACCGCGACCATCTACGACCTGCTGCTCGCGCCCTTCGTGGTGCCGCTCGTGATGGCCCTGGCCAGACGCTTCGACCACGATCCGCTCACCGAGGACCCGACGGGCGGCTTCGGCGGCAGCGCGCTGCGCACCCGGCCCACCCGTACCAGGACCGGTTCCGGGATCAGCCCGCAGCGCGGCCTGTTCGGCCGGGCCAAGACGATGGCCTCGATGCCCAGGGGGGCCAGAAGGTGAGCAACATCCCGGAGACCGGGCGCACCTCCCGGGTCACGATCCGCCTGGTCATCCTCCAGATCCTCGTGGTGTCGCTGCTGCTCACCCTCGGCGGACGCCTGTGGTACCTCCAGATCCGCAACGGCCAGGAGTACGACCAGAAGGCCGCGAACAACCACATCCAGCAGGTCGTCACCCCGGCCGTCCGCGGCTCGATCCTCGACGACCGCGGTGTGCCGCTCGCCGACAACCAGACGCGCCTGGTGGTCTCCGCCTCCCGCACCGACCTGCTCAAGCAGCGCGACGACGGCCTGGCCGTACTGACCCGGCTCGCCGGTGTCCTCGGGCTGACCCCCAAGGACGTCACCGACAAGGTGCGCCTGTGCGACGCGAAGACGCCCAAGCCGTGCTGGAACGGCTCGCCGTACCAGCCGATCCCGATCACCGACGAGGCCACCACCCAGCAGGCGCTCCAGATCATGGAGCGGCGCGAGGACTTCCCCGGCGTCACCGCCGAGCCCACCGCCGTACGCCGCTACCCCGGTCCTTCCAAGGCGAACACCGCGCAGGTGCTCGGCTATCTGTCGCCGGTCACCGACGCGGAGCTGACCGCCTCGGAGAAGACCGACGCGCCGCTCCAGCGCTCCGACCAGATCGGCCGCTCCGGCCTGGAGAGCGTCTACGACGCGCAGTTGCGCGGCAAGGCGGGCGTGACCCGCTACGAGGTCGACAACCTCGGCCGGGTGATCGGCAAGGCGGGCGACACCCCGGCGCAGCCCGGCGCGAACCTGGTGACCAGCATCGACTCCAAGGTCCAGGCGCTCACCGAGAAGGAACTCGCGCAGGCCATGGCCGACGCGCGCACGACGTACGACAGCATCACCCACCAGAACTACAAGGCCGACTCCGGTGCGGCCGTCGTCCTGGACAACAGCACCGGCCAGGTCATCGCCATGGCCAGCGCCCCCACCTACGACCCCAACGAGTGGGTCGGCGGGATCTCCGCCAAGGACTACAAGGCGCTCAATGAGACCGAGTCCAACTTCCCGCTGCTCAACCGCGCCACGCAGGGCCAGTCGGCGCCCGGCTCCACCTTCAAGGTGGTGTCCACCTCGGCGGCCGTCAACGCCGGTTACGACATCAACGGCGGCTACCCCTGCACCTCGTCGATGACCATCGGCAACCAGGTCTTCAAGAACTTCGAGAACGAGAGCTTCGGCGACATCTCGCTCGGCCGCGCCCTGGAGGTCTCCTGCGACACCGTGTTCTACGGCATCGCGTACGACCAGTGGCAGAAGGACGGCGGCACCGACCCCAAGCACCCCAAGGACTGGTTCTACAAGACCGCCCACCAGTTCGGCCTCGGTGCCAAGACCGGCATCGACCTGCCGGGCGAGGTCACCGGCCGCGTCCCCGACCGTCAGTGGAAGCAGAGCTACTACGACGCGATGAAGGACTACTGGTGCAAGCTCAAGAAGACCAGTAAGAAGAACGACCTGGCCACCGCCATCGCGCGGGAGAACTGCACCGACGGTTACGTGCTGCGTGCCGGTGACTCCGTCAACTACGCGATCGGCCAGGGCGACACGCTCGTCACGCCGATCCAGATGGCCCGGATCTACGCGGCGCTCGCCAACGGCGGCACGCTGTACCAGCCGACCATAGGGAAGGCCGTGGTCAGCGCGGACGGCAAGACCGTCACGCCGATCAAGCCGAAGGTGGCGGGCAAGCTGCCCGACTCCAAGTCGACGCTGAAGTACATCAACAAGGCCACCGCGGGCGTCGTCACGGACGGTACGGCCAACTGGAAGTTCGCCGGCTGGCCGCAGGACAAGATCACGCTGCACGCCAAGACCGGTACCGCCGAGGTCTCCGGCAAGCAGACGACCTCGTGGCTGACCACGTACACCAAGGACTACACGATCGTGATGACGATCTCGCAGGCCGGTACCGGCTCCGGCGCCTCGGGCACCGCGGTCCGCCGGATCTACGAGGCGATGTACGGCATCGAGAAGGACGGCCCGAAGATCGACGCGAGCAAGGGCATCATGCCCAAGCCGGTCGCCGCGCTGCCGAAGATCTCCGGTGACGGCGTCGTCGTGCCCGCCTCCGACACCACCTTGACGCCGTCGCAGCACGGCACGCCGGGCGACCCGGGCCCGGTGCTCGCGGCCCTCACCCCGACCCGCACCGAGAAGCTGCTGCAAGGCAGGAAATCCTGGTCATGAGTGCCACCAACAGCTACTCGATCCGCCGCTTCACCCCCGAGCGGTCCACGCTGGGCAAGCTCCTCGCCCGCGACTCGATAGCGCGCCGGATGGACTGGGTGCTGCTCTTCGCGTCGCTCGCGCTGACCGCCATCGGCACGATGCTGGTGTACTCCGCGACCCGCAACCGCACCAACCTCACCCACGGCGACCAGTACTACTTCCTGATGCGGCACCTGATGAACGCCGGGATCGGCGCGGGTCTCGCGATCGGTGTCGTCGTCATAGGGCACCGCAGGATGCGCGGCATCGTGCCGTTCTACTACGTGCTGGCGATCCTCGGCATCCTCGCGGTGCTCAGCCCGCTCGGCTCGACCGTCAACGGCGCGCACTCGTGGATCGTGATCGGCGGCGGCTTCTCGCTCCAGCCGTCGGAATTCGTGAAGGTCGCGATCATCCTCGGCATGGCGATGGTGCTGTCCGCGCGGGTGGACGCGGGCGACCGCGAGCATCCGGACCACAGGACCGTGCTCCAGTCGCTGGGCCTGGCCGCGCTGCCGATCCTGATCATCATGATGATGCCGGACCTCGGCTCGGTGATGGTGATGGCGGCGATCGTGCTCGGGGTGCTGCTCTCCTCCGGCGCGTCCAACCGGTGGGTGTTCGGCCTGATCGCCGCCGGGATCGGCGGCGCCCTCGCCGTCTGGCAGCTCGGCATCCTCGACAAGTACCAGATCGACCGCTTCGCGGCCTTCGCCAACCCCGCCCTGGACCCGGCGGGCGTCGGCTACAACACCAGCCAGGCGCGGATCGCCATCGGTTCCGGCGGTCTGCTCGGCAAGGGCCTGTTCCACGGCAGCCAGACCACCGGCCAGTTCGTGCCCGAGCAGCAGACGGACTTCGTCTTCTCGGTCGCGGGCGAGGAACTGGGCTTCCTCGGCGCCGCCCTGATCATCGCGCTGATCGGCCTCATCCTGTGGCGGGCCTGCGCCATCGCCCGCAATGCCACCGACCTGTACGGCACGATCGTCGCCGCCGGAGTCGTCGCCTGGTTCGCCTTCCAGTCCTTCGAGAACATCGGCATGACGCTGGGCATCATGCCGGTCGCGGGTATCCCCTTGCCCTTTGTGTCGTACGGCGGATCATCGATGTTCGCCAACTGTGTGGCCATAGGTCTGTTGCAGTCCGTACGGATGCAGCGGCCGATGTCGGCGTGACGCGCGGGCCCGGCCGGTCGGAAGGGGTCCGCGGATCCCGTCCCGGCCGGCCGCGCCGTTGCTCGCGGGCGGGGCGCCCGGTTACCGTCGAGCATGGGTCAGCGAGTGCGCGAGACCGAACGCAAGTACGAGGCCGGTGACGGCCCCGGCCGCCCCCTGACGCCTCCCGACCTCGAAGGACTGCCGTCCGTCGCCGGAATCCGGCGCCTGGACCCCGTCCTCCTCGACGCCGTCTACTACGACACCGCCGGCCTCGCGCTGGCCGCCCACCGCACCACGCTCCGCCGCCGTACCGGGGGCGAGGACGCGGGCTGGCACCTGAAACTGCCCACCGGCGAGCCCGACACCCGCACCGAGGTCCGCGTCCCGCTGGGCGCCGCCGACGACGCCCCGCCCGAGGAGCTGCGCACCGAGGTCGCCGCGCTGCTCAGGGGCCGCCCGCTGAACCCGGTGGTCCGGCTGCGCACAACCCGGCACCGGACCCTGCTGCTGGACGCGGAGGGCGGCGCGCTCGCCGAGATCGCCCACGACGAGGTCACGGCGTACGTGTACGCGGCAGTCGAGTACGAGACCGGTGCGTACGAGACCGGCGCCGACGCGGGCGCGGGCGCGGACGGCCCGAGCTGGACCGAGACCGAGGTCGAGCTGATGCGCGGCCCGCCCGCCCTGCTGGACGCCGTCGAGGAACGGCTGACGGCGGCGGGGCAGCGCCGCTCGGCCTCCCGCTCCAAACTGGCCCGCGCGCTCGGCGACCGGCTCGCCGAACCGCCCGCGCCGCCCGGCACCCCCGCCACCGCGGGCGAGGTCGCCACCGGGTACCTGCGCGAACAGCTCACCGCGATCCTCGCGCTCGACCCGCTGGTGCGGCGCGACCAGGAGGACGCCGTGCACCGGATGCGGGTCGCCACCCGCAGGGCCCGCAGCGCCCTCAAGAGCTTCCGCAGGGAACTGGACCGCGGTGCCACCGACCCGCTCGGCGCGGAGCTGAAGTGGCTGGCCGCCGTCCTCGGCACCGAACGCGACCGCGAGGTGCTCGCGGACCGCGTGGACGGGCTGCTCGCCGAGGCCGACCCCGCGCTGGTCACCGCGGCCGTACGCGACCGGCTGCGGGGCCTGGCCGCCGACAGCCACGCGCGGTCCCACGCGGCCCTGGTCCGGGTGCTGAAAGGGACCCGCTACTTCGCGCTGCTTGACAGCCTGGAGGCGCTGCTCGTGCTGCCGCCGTTCCTGGTGTCGGCCGCCGCGCCCGCCCACGAGGCCGCCACCGCCGCCGTGGGCCGCGACCACCTGCGGCTGCGGCGGCAGATCCAGGCCGCGCTGGCGCTGCCGCCCGGCGGCGACCGCGACATCGCGCTGCACGAGGCCCGCAAATCCGCCAAGCGCGCCCGCTACTGCGGCGAGGCCGCGCAGCCGGTGGTCGGCAAGCGGGCCGCCGCCCACACCGGCCGGATGAAGTCCGTCCAGCAGCTCCTCGGCGAGCACCAGGACAGCGTGATGTGCCGGGCCGCGCTCGGCCGTACCGCGCGGGAGGCGCGGGCGGCTGGGGAGCCCACCGAGGCGTACACGGCGCTGATCGCGGCCGAGCGGGCCAGAGCGGCGGCCGTGGAGGCGGAACTGCCGGATGTCTGGCGGTCGGCGGACCGCGACATCTGAGCCGGGGCCTGGGTGCGGCGGGGCCGCCGTACAGAGGCCGGGCCTGGGTGCGGCGGGGCCGCCGTACAGGGGCGCGATGGGGGCGCCGTATATGGGCGGGGCCTGGGCGCGGTGGGGCCGTGACAGATGAGCGGGACCGGGCCGCCGTGAGACACGGGTACCCTTGAGGGTCACCCAGCCCCCACGCCGCCGGCCGGGGGAGTCCCAGCCGTCTGATGAGAGTCGCCGAGATGCCTGTCGAGTCGGTCTTCCCGCGCCTGGAAGCACTTCTCCCGCACGTCCAGAAGCCGATCCAGTACGTCGGCGGCGAGCTGAACTCCACCGTCAAGGAGTGGGACAGCACCGACGTCCGCTGGGTGTTGATGTACCCGGACGCGTACGAGGTGGGCCTGCCCAACCAGGGCGTCATGATCCTCTACGAGGTGCTCAACGAGCGCGAGGGCGTCCTGGCCGAGCGCACGTACAGCGTGTGGCCCGACCTGGAAGCGCTGATGCGCGAGCACGATGTGCCGCAGTTCACGGTCGACGCGCACCGCCCGGTCCGCGCCTTCGACGTCTTCGGCCTCAGCTTCTCCACGGAGCTGGGCTACACCAACATGCTCACCGCGCTCGACCTGTCGGGCATCCCGCTGCTCGCCGCCGACCGCACGCTGGACGACCCGATCGTGCTGGCGGGCGGCCACGCCGCGTTCAACCCCGAGCCGATCGCCGACTTCATCGACGCGGCCGTCATCGGCGACGGCGAGCAGGCCGTCCTGGAGATGACCGAGGTCATCCGCGCGTGGAAGGCCGAGGGCCACCCCGGCGGCCGGGACGAGGTGCTGCTGCGGCTGGCGAGGACCGGCGGGGTGTACGTGCCGCGCTTCTACGACGTGGAGTATCTGGCCGACGGCCGGATCTCCCGCGTCGTGCCCAACCGCAGCGGCGTGCCGTGGCGGGTGTCCAAGCACACCGTGATGGACCTCGACGAGTGGCCGTACCCCAAGCAGCCGCTGGTGCCGCTGGCCGAGACCGTGCACGAGCGGATGTCGGTGGAGATCTTCCGCGGCTGCACGCGCGGCTGCCGCTTCTGCCAGGCGGGCATGATCACCCGCCCGGTGCGCGAGCGGTCCATCACCGGGATCGGCGAGATGGTCGAGAAGGGCCTGAAGGCCACCGGCTTCGAGGAGGTCGGCCTGCTCTCGCTGTCCTCCGCCGACCACACCGAGATCGCCGAGGTCGCCAAGGGCCTCGCCGACCGGTACGAGGACGACAAGATCGGCCTGTCCCTGCCGTCCACCCGCGTCGACGCCTTCAACATCGACCTGGCCAACGAGCTGACCCGCAACGGCCGCCGCTCCGGTCTGACCTTCGCCCCCGAGGGCGGCTCCGAGCGGATCCGCAAGGTCATCAACAAGATGGTCTCGGAAGAGGACCTGATCCGTACCGTGGCCACCGCGTACGGCAACGGCTGGCGGCAGGTGAAGCTCTACTTCATGTGCGGGCTGCCCACCGAGACCGACGAGGACGTCCTCCAGATCGCCGACATGGCGAAGAAGGTCATCGCCAAGGGCCGCGAGGTCACCGGGCAGAACGACATCCGCTGCACCGTCTCCATCGGCGGGTTCGTGCCCAAGCCGCACACCCCCTTCCAGTGGGCCCCGCAGCTCGGCGTGGAAGAGACCGACGCCCGGCTGGAGAAGCTGCGCGACGCGATCCGCGGCGACAAGAAGTACGGCCGCAACATCGGCTTCCGCTACCACGACGGCAAGCCCGGCATCATCGAGGGCCTGCTCTCCCGCGGCGACCGCCGGGTGTCGGCCGTCATCCGGGCCGTCTACGAGGACGGCGGCCGGTTCGACGGCTGGCGCGAGCACTTCAGCTACGACCGCTGGCTGCGCGCCGCCGAGGCCGAACTGCCCGCCTTCGGCGTCGACCTGTCCTGGTACACCACCCGCGAGCGCACCGCCGAGGAGGTCCTGCCCTGGGACCACCTGGACTCCGGCCTCGACAAGGACTGGCTGTGGGAGGACTGGCAGGACGCCCTGGACGAGACCGAGGTCGACGACTGCCGCTGGACGCCGTGCTTCGACTGCGGTGTCTGCCCGCAGATGGACACCCACATCCAGGTCGGTCCGACGGGGCAGAAGCTGCTGCCGCTGTCGGTCGTGAAGTGACGGTCGGCGCCGCCGCGAGGTAGCGCGGCACGGCCCGTGGCCCCGCACGCAGGACGCGTGCGGGGCCACGGGTTTTTTTCTCGGGGGGCGAGAGCCTTCGGTTACGAGCCGTTGATCACGTACTGCGATCCGGGCTCGATGAGGACGTTGCCGTTGGCGGAGTTGGTGATGGTGACGTGGGACAGATTGGCGCTGCCCCGCGCGCCGCCCTGGGCGCGGATCCCGGCGCCGTTGTTGGACTTGTCGATGGTGACGTTGCTGATGGTGACGCCCGGCATGGCGCCGCCGCCGTTCTTGAACTGGATCCCGTCGTAGGTGGAGTCGGCGATGTCGGTGTCCCGGATGGTGACGCCGGTGATGTCACTGGTGGAGGCGAACAGGGTGATGGCCCCGAACTTCTGCGCCTCGCCCCAGAAGACGCCGCCGCCGCGCTGGATGCCGTTGTTGGCGATCAGCGTCTGACCGGAGAACGGCAGCGGGTCGTGGTCGGTGGCCAGCATGATCGCCGGGTAGTTCATCGTGTCGTAGACGAGGTTGTTCTCGATGGTGTTGCCGTAACCGCCGTAGATCGCCAGGCCGTTGGCGCGCCAGGGCAACTGGATGGTGTTGTTCACGAAGTGGTTGTCGTGCGCGATGTCGACGGACTGGTCCTTGACGTACTTGTTGGCCCAGACCGCGAGCGAGTCGTCGCCCGTGGTGCGGAAGGAGGAGTTGAAGACCTTCGAATTACGGGTGCCGTTGGTGAAGTTGATGCCGTCGGCGTAGGTGTCGCGGATGCGCATCCCGCTGAATTCGAGGCCGTCCGCCGGTCCCCACAGGGCGGGGATGTTGTCGTAGTCGCGGCCCACCCAGACACCGACGTTGGCGTGCTCGATCCACACGTTGCTGATCTTGGTGTTCTTGCCGAACCGGCCGTTGAGGCCCACGCCGCCCTCGGCGTTGCCGTCACCGCCGCGGATCCGGCCCGAGCCGAAGATCGCGATGTCGGAGATCTGCGTGTTGTTGTCGATGTCGAAGCCGAAGTTGCCCTCGTGCGGGTGGTTGATGCTGCCCACGGCGTCCTGCGGCTGGATCAGCGAGTAGAGCTGCGAGTACCACATGCCCGCGCCGCGGATCGTGACGTTGCTGATGCCGACCTGGTTGTACTGGCCGCGGTGCAGCGGGTCCTCGGTGAGGATCTTCTTCTCCTGGCGCCACTGGCCCGCCGGGATCCACACGCAGTTGATGACGCCGTTCTGGTTGTCGGTCACGGCCCGCTGGATCGCGGCGGTGTCCTCGATCCCGTCGTCCGGGATCGCGCCGTACTCGGTGATCGACGTGCACTCGGCGGGCTTGGCCTTCGGCGGCGCCACCTGCTCCAGGTCGATCAGGTCGATGACGTAGAACGACGCCGTGTCGGTCGCGTCCCGCTGGAGGCGGAATTTGGTGCCCACCGGATACGTCGTCGACAGCAGCGCGTTGGACTCGTCGAACAGCCGACGGGCGTCCGCCTGCGGGGAGTTGGTCAGCGCCTCGGGGCCGTCGGTGTTGCCGTACAGCCAACTGTGCTTCGAGGACAGGGTGATCTTCCGGTTGAACGTGTTGTTGATGTAGAGGCTGATCGTGGCCTCGATGCCGCCGCCGTTCGCGGCGTCGGGGATCGAGTTGCGCACCACGATCGAGTTGGTCGGGTTGGTGGAGGTGAACTCCACGAACTGACCGGTGGTGTTCAGCCGTACCGACTTGCGGCCCGAGGACTCGGTCGCGAAGTTGGTGTGGCCGAAGGTGCGCAGCGGGTCGGTCTCCAGGAGCGTGCCCTGGTACGTGGCGGCCTCGGCCTCGTACTCGGTGTACGGGACGGCGGCGCCGCGCCCGACCACGATCGAGCGGGAGAAGGTGTTGTTGTTCTCGTTGGTCTCGGTGACGACGTTGGTGGCGTCCGCGGTCGCGACGAGGGTGGCGCCGCCGCTGGTCGCGGTCCAGGTGCCGGTGACGTTCACGGTGACGGTCGCGCCCGCGGCGATCGCCGGGGTGCTGGTGTCGAGCGTGGTGCCGCCCACGGTGAGGCGGGTGACGGTGGCGACGCCCGTCGAGGTGGTGCCGCGGTTGTGCACCGAGACGGTGAAGGAGACGGCCGCGCCGACCGCGGGGCTCGCCGGATTGGAGGTGATGCCGAGCACTTCGAGGTCGGGGCCCGGCGCCTGCGCGACGACCAGTTTCGTCGGTGAGGCGAGGCTGTTGTTGTCCTTGCTCTGCTCGATGACGGTGCCATTGGGGTCGACCATGGCCGAGACGGTGTAACTGCCCACCGCCCGCTTGCCGACGGCGACCTGGACGGTGGCGGACGCACCGGCGGCGAGGGCGGCCACCGGGGCGCTGCCCGCGACGACACCGCCGACGCTGACATTGACGGTGGTCGCCGGGGACGCGGCGCTGCCGATGTTCTTCACGGTGGCGCTGACGTTCACGGTGTCGGTCTCGACCGGGGCGGTCGGGGTCCACGACAGCGCGGTGACGGTCAGGTCGGGGTTGGGCGCGGGTACGCCGATGACCTGCACCTCGGCGACCTGGCCGCCCGGGGCGCCGGAGTTGGAGAAGAACCCGAGCTGAAGGTCGGCGGCCCGGCCGGTGACCGGGATGGTCACGGTGTTCTGGTTGCTCGACGGGCTGAACGCGTAGTCGGCCCTGGCCTTCAGCGAGGTGAAGCCGGTCGCGCTCTGGCCGCGCCCGAGCACCTGGATGTTCTGCGTGCGCGGACCCCACGCGGCGTCGGGGTTGAGCTTGACGACGACGGAGGTGATGTCGGCGTCGGAGCCGAGCTTGACCGTCAGCGTCGACGGGAAGCCGTTGGACTCCCAGTAGCTGCCGGCCTGGCCGTCGTTGGCGTTGGACGCGACGAAGGACTGGGCCGTCGAGGACGCCTCGATCGGCTTGCCGCGCGCCAGGTCCTTGCCCGTGCCGTCACCGGGGCCCGGATCGCCGGGGCCGCCGGGGTCGGTCACCGTCGTGCCGTGGACCTCCAGCTCGGATATCTGCGCGGCCGGCCAGGCGGTGTTGGCGGTGATGTTCAGCCGTACGTAGCGGACCGTCGCGGCGCTGAAGTCGACCGTCACGGTGTTGGCGGAAGCCGGGTTGAAGGTGCGGCCCTGCGCGGCGGACAGCGTGCTGAAGGCGGCGCCGTCGGTGCTGCCCTGCACCGCGATGGTCTCGGTGCGCGCCTCCCAGCCGGCCGGCAGCTTGAGCACCACCTGGTCGACTGCGGCACCGCTGCCGCCGAGGTCGATCTGCACCCACTGCGGGAAGGCGTTGTTCGGCCCTTCCCAGTACGTGCCCTGGTTGCCGTCGGTGACGGCGGAGGCGGGGTATCCGCCCACGGCGCCGCTCGACGAAGCGGCCTTTCCCGAGGCGAGGTTGGGCCGGTCGGCCGCGGCGGCGGCCCCGGACAGTGGCAGGAGCCCGATGGCGATCAGACCGGCGGTGACCAGGCCGGTGATCAGCCGACGGCTGAGCTGTTTCCGTTTCATGTGTCCTCTGTTCAGTCGGAACGAGAGAGCGCGGACGACGCGCGGGACGCGCGGGGTTCGCAGGACGCGAGGCGGCTCCTGCCGTGAAGTTGCATACAGATGTGAAGAATTGAGAAAGCATTGACCAGCTTTTTGCGAGTCACATGGTGCGATCGTGTCACCTACTTGTCAACGGTTTACGCACGTCATTCGATTTGCTGACAAGACCCGCGCATGCCCAACACATGCCCGCCGCCGACGACTTGACGGGGCGAGACCTGCGCAAGGCCCCTGGCCCGCGCCGTGGCGGAGCGTTTTTGCGCGGTGCTGCGAGCCGCGCTTCGAGGCGTGCGTGGAGCCGTACTTGGAGGAGTGCTCGCCGGAGCACGTCGGGCCGCGCTCCGGCCCGTGTGCGCGGCCGTGCCGTACGGCCGTGACACGCGGCCGACCGCCGCCGCGCGACGTCTCCGGGCGGTATCCGCCGGGTGCCGATCCGGCTGCGGACACCGCGCGGTACGACAACCCGCCAAGCCCTGCGGGTAGGTTCACCGCATGGCTCTGGAACACCCGCGGGGGAGCGGCGACGGCTGCCTGACCGTCGCCATACGTATGCCGGTCCGTCTCGTCGCCTTCGCCGTCGTGCTGCCGCTGCGCCTGCTCTGGGACGCGCTCGCGACGGCCGGGCGCGCGACCTCGGCCGGACTGCGCTGGACGTGGCGCCGCCTGCTGCTCCCGCCGCTGCGGGTCCTCGGCGCCGCGCTCGCCCGGGCAGTGCGGACCCTGGTGGTGATCCCGGCCGTCTTCCTGACCCGCTACCTGGTCGTCGTCCCGGTCGTCGCCCTGTGGCGGTACGTGCTCGTGCCGCTCGGCCACGCCGCCGCCTGGACACTGCGGATGCTCGGCACGGGCACGGGACTGCTCGCGCACTGGCTGCTCGTCGTCCCCCTGACCGCCCTCTACACGTACGTGCTCGCGCCCGTCGGCCGCGCCGTCCGCTGGACGCTGCTGACTCTCGGCGCGGGCCTGGGCGCGGGCGCCTCCTGGCTCGGCCACTACCTCCTCGCCGTGCCCGCCCGCTGGCTCTGGCACTCCCTGCTGGTGCCCCTCGCCCTCGCGCTCGCCGCGGCCGTCGTCTTCTTCGTGCGGTACGCGCTGGTGTGGCCGCTTGCGGCGCTGTGGCGGTACGTGCTCACGCCGGTCGGCCGCGGCCTCGCGTGGACGCTGCGGATGACCTGGCTCGGCCTGCTCTGGCTGGTCAGAACCCTGGTCGTGCTGCCGGTCGGCTTCGTGTGGCGGCGCGTCGTCGTCCCCGTCGCACGCGAGGTCGGCGCGGCGCTCGGCCACGCCTGGCGGGTGACCGGCTATGTCTCGCGCGCCGTCGGCCGCGGCATCGCGTGGCTGGCCCGCGTGCTGATCGCCGTCCCCGCCGCCTGGGTCTGGAGCCGGACCGGCGCTCCCGTACTGCGCGCGGTACGGGCCGCGGGCCGCTGGTACCGGCGCGCGGTCTGGCAGCCGGTCAAGGAAGCGGTCGCCGACGCCCGCCGCTCGCTGCGCGAGTTGCGCGCCGAGACCCGCAGGGCGCTCTTCGGCGATCCGGTCGGCGCCGCCGAGCGGCGGCTGCCGCCGCGGCGGGCCGGGTACGAGCCGGGGGCTTTCGGCCCGGCGCCGGCCACGGACGCGGCCGAGGCGTCAGAGGCGCCCGATCCCGCCGACGCGCTCGTGGCGAGCGCGCTCGCCGCGCAAGCGCTGCCCCGGCCGGCGGCCCGCCACCGTAAGCGGCCCGGCCCCGACCTCGACAAGCTGCGTCCGCCGACCCACCGCTGAGCGGGGGACCGGCACCGGTTCTGGGCGTTCCCCCCGAGACTGTCGACCCCGAGTTGTCCACAGGGCGGGGGTCACCCGTCAACAGCAACGCGCGACGCGGCGTAACCTTGTGAAAGACAAGCGGGCCCGGTGACGGGCCCCCGGGACACGAGTACGCACGAGGGACTGAACGACACTGGGCAAGCGACAGCCCGAAGGTCCGCCGCCCGCACCGGCGGTGCAGCGCATTCGACTGCGCTACACCAAGCGTGGCCGCCTCCGGTTCACCAGCCACCGCGACTTCCAGCGCGCCTTCGAGCGGGCCCTGCGCCGCGCCGAAGTGCCGATGGCGTACTCGGCGGGCTTCACCCCGCACCCCAAGGTGTCGTACGCCAACGCCGCACCCACCGGCGTCGGCAGCGAGGCGGAGTATCTGGAGATCGCCCTCGCGCGCAGCGTCGACCCGGAGAAGCTGCGGCTGCTGCTCGACGAGTCGCTGCCCGCGGGACTCGACGTCATCGAGGCGGTCGAGGCCCGGACCTCGGGACTCGCCGAACGCCTGGAGGCGTCCGTCTGGCAGGTCAGGCTCGACGGTGTCGACCCGGCCGAGGCACGACAGGCCGTCGCGGCGTTCCTCGCCGCGGAGACCGTGGAAGTACAGCGCAAGACGAAGAACGGCATCCGCACGTTCGACACCCGCGGCGCCGTCACGCGCCTGGAAGTCGTGGACGACACGCCGGACAACGGCGCCGGGCACGACGCGGACATGTCCGAACAGGGTGCCGATAGGCCGCAGGACCGCGCCTGTGCGATACTGCGGCTGGTTGTACGGCACCTGACACCTGCCGTACGGCCCGACGACGTACTGTCCGGCCTCCACGCGACGGCCGACCTCGCGCCGCCGGTCCCCGCAGCGGTGACCAGGCTGGCGCAGGGGCCGCTCGACGAGGAGTCCGGCACGGTCACCGACCCGCTCGCGCATGATCGCGACGCTGTGACGGTACCTGCCGGGTCCGCGTAGCCACGTCGTCACGCGTCGCCGACGCACCAGGGAGCCACCCGGGTCCGGCGCCGCAGACCACATGAGACTTTCGTCGACCCGCCGACGCGGTGCCGACGAGCGACACAGCAGTTCCCGTGCGGCGCCCGCGCCCCCGGACAGCGGCACCGCGACCAAGCGGCCCGCCGCACCGGACATGGACGCGGCGCCCGGGAGCTCGACGGGAGCATTGCCCGAATGCACGACCAGACCGATTCCAACGAACCCACCCCCACATCCGAGCCCGCCGCCGAGGCCGCGCCGCCGCGCCGCCGCCGGGCCGCCTCCCGCCCCGCGGGCCCCCCGACCGACGCCGCCGGCAGCTCTGCCCCCGCCGAGCCCGCGGCCCAGGCCCCGGCTCCGGCCACCGACGACGCCGACGCGTCCGCGGCGCCCGCACCGCGCGCCCGCCGCCGCGCCACCCGCAAGGTCGCCGCTCCGGCCGTGACCGCCGGTGACGAGGCCGCCTCCGACGCCGCCACGGCCGCCCCCATGAGTTCCGAGGCCGCCGAGAGCCTGGCTCCGGCCTCCGACGACGCCTCCGCGTCCGAGGCAGCCGCCCCGCCGCGTGCCCGTCGTCGCGCCACCCGCAAGGTGGCGGCCCCGGCCGCCTCCACCGCCGACGAGACCGCCTCGGGCGCTGCCCCTGATGGCGGTACGGACACCGCTGCGACGTCCGGCTCCACCGCTGACGACACCGCCGCCTCCGACGAGGCCCCCGCCGCGCCGCCGCGCGCTCGCCGCCGTGCCACTCGCAAGGTGGCGGCCCCGGCCGCCTCCACCGCCGACGAGACCACCGACAGCGACACGGCCCCGTCCGACAGCGGTACGCCCGCCCCGGCGACCGCCGAGGCCGCCGCCGAGGCCCCCGCTGGGGACGCGGCCCCGCCGCGCGCCCGGCGTCGCGCCACTCGCAAGGTGGCCGCCCCGGCCGCCTCCACGGACGACAGCTCTCCCGACAGCGACACGGCCGCGTCCGACAGCGGTACGCCCGCCCCGGCGACCGCCGAGCCCGCCGCCGAGGCGCCCGCTGGGGACGCCGCTCCGCCGCGCGCCCGCCGCCGTGCCACGCGCAAGGTGGCCGCGCCCGCCGCCGACGGCACCGCGGGCGAGATCGCCGAGGCCCCCGCACCCGCGGCGCCCGTGGCGCCGCCCGCCCCGGCCGCCGAGCCGGAGCCGCGCGCCCGGCGGTCGCGCAAGCGCACGGCCGGAGCGCCTGCGGCGACGTTCTCCGCGGGCGACGGCTCCCGGCGGCTGAAGCCGGGCGCGCTGGCGCCCCGGGACGAGGCCGAGGCCGAGAGCGACACCGTCACCGCCAGTGCGCACGACACGCCGGAAGAGCGCTTCGAGTACACCGGGAAGGCGCTCCAGGACGGCGACGAGTGGAACGTCGAGGTCGACGACGCGTACGAGATCCGCGGCTACGGCCAGACGGTCGAGGAGGCGAACGCCAACGCGGTGGCCGCCCTCGCCGAGGCGTTCGGCATCCCCGTCGCGTCCATCACCCTTGAGGTCAGGACCGAGGAGCGCCCGGCGCGCGGACGCCGCAGGGCGTCGCGTCCGCCGACGGCCGTCTTCCAGCCGCCGGTGTTCCAGGCGCCCACGGCCGAGTCCGTGGCGGCCGGTGCCGTCGCGGAGGAGCCCGCCGTCGCCGACGAGGACGAGACCGAGGAGCGGGACAGCGGCCCGCGCCGCCGTCGCCGTCGCCGTGGCGGCTCCGCCGCGGAGCCGGTGACCGCCGAGGCGGCCACCGCCGTGGACGAGGACGAGGCCGAGACCGACGCGGACGACGAGCAGGACAACGACGCGGACGCCGACGGCGAGCACGACGGCGAGGACCGCCCGTCCCGCCGTCGCCGCCGCGGCGGTCGCCGCCGTCGCCGGGGCGAGTCCAGCGAGCACGAGGACGCCGCGTCCTCCGACGACGAGGACGAGTCGTCCGAGGGCGACGACGAGGAGGACTCCGCCGACGAGTCGGCGCACGACGACGACCACGGCTCGGGTTCCAGCACCAGCCGTCGCCGCAGGCGCCGTCGCCGTCGCGGTTCCGACTCCGGCGCCGATGACTCCGCCAACGGCGGCGACGACCCGGAGCGCACGGTCGTCAAGGTCCGCGAGCCGCGCCAGAAGTCGGAGTCCGGTGGTGGCACCGGCGCCGACGAGGTGCAGTCCATCAAGGGCTCCACGCGCCTGGAGGCCAAGAAGCAGCGCCGCCGCGAGGGTCGCGAGCAGGGCCGCCGCCGCGTGCCGATCATCACCGAGGCGGAGTTCCTGGCGCGCCGCGAGGCCGTCGAGCGCGTCATGGTGGTCCGGCAGAACGGCGAGCGCACCCAGATCGGCGTGCTGGAGGACAACGTCCTCGTCGAGCACTACGTCAACAAGGAGCAGGCCACCAGCTACGTCGGCAACGTCTACCTGGGCAAGGTGCAGAACGTGCTGCCGTCCATGGAGGCCGCGTTCGTCGACATCGGCAAGGGCCGCAACGCCGTCCTGTACGCCGGCGAGGTCAACTTCGAGGCGCTCGGCATGGGCAACGGCCCGCGCCGTATCGAGTCCGCGCTCAAGTCCGGCCAGCCGGTCCTCGTCCAGGTGACGAAGGACCCGATCGGTCACAAGGGCGCCCGCCTGACCAGCCAGGTCTCGCTGCCCGGCCGCTACCTGGTGTACGTGCCCGAGGGCTCGATGACCGGTATCAGCCGCAAGCTCCCCGACACCGAGCGGGCCCGGCTGAAGACCATCCTCAAGAAGATCGTCCCCGAGGACGCGGGCGTCATCGTCCGCACCGCGGCGGAGGGCGCCAGCGAGGACGAGCTGCGCCGCGACGTCGAACGCCTCCAGGCGCAGTGGGAGGACATCCAGAAGAAGGCCAAGAGCGGCAACGCGCCGACGCTGCTCTACGGCGAGCCGGACATGACCGTCCGCGTCGTCCGCGACATCTTCAACGAGGACTTCTCGAAGGTCATCGTCAGCGGTGACGAGGCGTGGAGCACGATCCACGAGTATGTCACCCACGTCGCGCCCGACCTGGCGGACCGGCTGTCGCGCTGGACCTCGGAGATCGACGTCTTCGCGACGTACCGCATCGACGAGCAGCTTCTGAAGGCGCTGGACCGCAAGGTGTGGCTGCCCTCCGGCGGTTCGCTGGTGATCGACAAGACCGAGGCGATGGTCGTGGTCGACGTCAATACCGGCAAGTTCACCGGGCAGGGCGGCAACCTGGAGGAGACCGTCACCCGCAACAACCTGGAGGCGGCCGAGGAGATCGTCCGCCAGCTCAGGCTGCGGGACCTCGGCGGCATCGTCGTCATCGACTTCATCGACATGGTCCTGGAGTCCAACCGCGACCTGGTCATGCGGCGGCTGCTGGAGTGCCTGGGCCGGGACCGGACCAAGCACCAGGTGGCCGAGGTCACCTCGCTCGGCCTGGTGCAGATGACCCGCAAGCGGGTCGGCCAGGGCCTGCTGGAGTCCTTCTCCGAGACCTGCGTGCACTGCAACGGGCGCGGCGTCATCGTCCACATGGACCAGGCGACCACCACCGGCGGTGGCGGCGGCAAGCGCAAGCGGCGCGGCAAGTCCGGCAACGGCGGCGCGGCGGGCGACGGTCACGACCACGAGCACGAGAACGAGCACGTGCTGGAGGCGGACGAGGCCGACTCGGCCGACGAACTGCCCGAGCTGGAGCCGATCGAGGTCGGCGAGGCCGAGTTGGTGCCGACCGTCGGCGACCCCGAGGAGGAGTGGTTCGGCACCGCGGCCGAGGCCGAGGCCGCCGCCCACGGCAGCCGTGGCCGCTCCCGGCGGCGCGGTGCCCGTAAGGCCACCTCGCCCGCGGGCGCGCCGCCCGCGGCCGACCACGAGCCGGAACCGGCCGTCGTGGTGGTCCCGGTCAGCGAGCCCGTCATCGAGCAGGCGCCGGCCGCCGAGCCCGAGGTCTCCACGGAGCCCCCGGCCCGCGCCCGTCGTCGCGCCACCCGCAAGGTGACGGCTCCCGCCGGGTCTCCCGCGGTCTCCGAGGACGCCGCTGTCGTGGTCGTCCCCGCCGAGGCCCCGACGGCCCCGGTCGAGGCCGCGCCCGAGCCCGAGGTCTCCACGGAGCCCCCGGCCCGCGCCCGTCGTCGTGCCACGCGCAAGGTGACGGCTCCCGCCGGGTCGCCTTCGGGCGCCGACGACGCCGCCGTCGTGGTCGTCCCGGCCGAGGCACCGGCCGCCGATGCCGCTGACGCGGAGCCCAAGAAGCGGGCGCCGCGCAAGGCCGCCACGAAGAAGGCTGCCGCCAAGAAGACGGCGACGAAGAAGGCCGCGGCCAAGAAGACGACCACGAAGAAGGCTGCCGCCAAGAAGTCGGCCGCCCCCTCCGAGTAGTCCGGCCCCACGTGGCCCGCGCCCTGCCCTGGGCGCGGGCCACGCGCGTCCACCCTGCGGGCGGGCTGTGCCCCGAAGGGGCGCGGGGAACTGCGCGCTCAGCCACGACGGTGGCGCGGCCTAAGAACCGGCCCCAGCGGGGCAGATGCTGTTGTTTCCGGGCTGACAGCCCGGTGGGGGCGGGCCGCGCAGTTCCCCGCGCCCCTAAAAACATGCCCTTGCGCATCGGCAGCGCACTTCGCCGGTGCCGTGACGGGGCGCGCGACCGTTCACGGGTGCGGGAGGGCGGATTTGACCGGGCCGGAGGCCCTCCGTAGTCTTGACCTTCGGCGTTTGTGCGCCCACTTCTGAGCAAATCCCTCCCGGTCCGCCGGGAGAGGCCCCCCGCGCACCATCGGGACGGCTGGCATCAGGGGTCCGATTTCAAGAGCGAGAGAGTGAGATCCGCGTGTACGCAATCGTGCGTAGCGGTGGTCGTCAGCACAAGGTGGCTGTCGGCGACATCGTTGAGGTTGACAAGATTCCCACGGGCAAGGTGGGCGACGCGATCGAGCTCTCGACGCTGCTCGTCGTCGACGGCGACGCCGTCACCAGCGACCCGTGGGTGCTGGCCGGTGTCAAGGTCGAGGCCGAAATCGTGGACCACCACAAGGGCCAGAAGATCGACATCCTGCGCTACAAGAACAAGACCGGCTACCGCCGTCGCCAGGGTCACCGCCAGCAGTACACGGCGCTGAAGATCACCGGCATCCCCACGGCTGCGAAGTAAGGGACTGAGGAGAGATGGCACACAAGAAGGGCGCATCGTCCACTCGGAACGGTCGCGACTCCAACGCTCAGCGGCTCGGCGTCAAGCGCTTCGGCGGCCAGGTCGTCAACGCCGGTGAGATCATCGTCCGCCAGCGCGGCACGCACTTCCACCCGGGCTCCGGCGTCGGCATCGGCAAGGACGACACGCTGTTCGCCCTCTCCGCCGGTGCGGTCGAGTTCGGCACCAAGCGTGGGCGTCGTGTAGTGAACATCGTTCCGGCCGCCTGATTCAGGCACCGTAGAGCGACACAGTTTCACCTCCGAGGGCGGACCTCGCTTCCCGACCAGGGAAGCGGGGCCGCCCTCGGCGTGTTACGTCTTGGAACGCGTGAAAGCGCGCGTACCGCACCACCCCGTGCACATCCGCACCACCCCGTACGTATCTGGAGGAATGCCATGACCACCTTCGTGGACCGCGTCGAGCTGCATGTCGCCGCGGGTAACGGAGGCCACGGCTGCGCCTCCGTTCACCGGGAGAAGTTCAAGCCGCTGGGCGGCCCCGACGGCGGGAACGGCGGCCGGGGCGGCGACGTGATCCTCGTCGTCGACCAGGACGTCACGACGCTGCTCGACTACCACCACAGCCCGCACCGCAAGGCGACCAACGGCAAGCCCGGCGAGGGCGGCAACCGGTCGGGCAAGGAGGGTACGGACCTGGTGCTGCCGGTGCCCGACGGCACGGTGGTGCAGGACAAGGACGGCAATGTGCTGGCCGACCTCGTCGGCCAGGGCACCACCTTCATCGCGGGCCAGGGCGGTCGCGGCGGCCTCGGCAACGCGGCGCTGGCCTCGGCCCGCCGCAAGGCGCCCGGCTTCGCGCTGCTCGGCGAGCCCGGTGTGGCGCGGGACATCGTCCTGGAACTGAAGACGGTCGCGGACGTGGCGCTGGTCGGCTACCCGAGCGCGGGCAAGTCCTCACTGATCTCGGTGCTGTCGGCCGCCAAGCCGAAGATCGCCGACTACCCGTTCACCACGCTGGTGCCCAACCTCGGTGTGGTGACGGCTGGTTCGACCGTCTACACGATCGCGGACGTGCCGGGTCTGATCCCCGGCGCCAGCCAGGGCAAGGGTCTCGGCCTGGAGTTCCTGCGGCACGTCGAGCGCTGCTCGGTGCTCGTGCACGTGCTGGACACCGCGACGCTGGAGTCCGACCGCGACCCCGCCAGCGACCTCGACATCATCGAGGAGGAACTGCGGGCGTACGGCGGCGGGTTGGAGGACCGGCCGCGGCTGATCGTGCTCAACAAGATCGACGTGCCCGACGGGCGCGACCTCGCCGAGATCATCAGGCCGGAGCTGGAGAGCCGCGGCTACCAGGTCTTCGAGGTGTCGGCCGTCTCCCACGAGGGGCTGCGCGAGCTGTCGTTCGCCCTGGCGAAGATCGTCGCCGAGACGCGGGCCGCCAAGCCGGTGGAGGAGTCCACCCGCGTCGTCATCCGCCCGCAGGCCGTCGACGACGCCGGGTTCACCGTCACCCACGACGGCGAGAGCCTGTACCGCGTGCACGGGGAGAAGCCCGAACGCTGGGTCCGCCAGACCGACTTCTCCAACGACGAGGCCGTCGGCTACCTCGCCGACCGCCTCAACCGCCTCGGCGTCGAGGACGCCCTCCTCAAGGCCGGCGCCAACGCCGGCGACGCCGTCGCCATCGGCCCCGACGAGGACGCCGTCGTCTTCGACTGGGAGCCCAGCATGGCCGCCGGCGCCGAAATGCTCGGCCGCCGCGGCGAGGACCACCGTTTCGACGCTCCCCGCGCCGCCGTCACCCGCCGCCGCGACAAGCAGGCCGAGCGCGACGACGCCGAAGAGGAATACCACGGCTTCGACCCGTTCAAGTAAACGCGGGACCGGCCCCCTGGGAAGGGGGCCGGTCGGGGTGGGTCAGGCGTCCGCGTGGGCCGGGGAGGGGCGGTTCGGATCGGGCTCGGCGAGCGCGGACGGCGGGGTCAGGATGCGGCGGCTCAGGAGGTATGTGAAGGGGATG
This sequence comes from Streptomyces sp. NPDC008139, assembly GCF_042957025.1. Lineage (NCBI taxonomy): Bacteria > Bacillati > Actinomycetota > Actinomycetes > Kitasatosporales > Streptomycetaceae > Streptomyces > Streptomyces sp. NPDC008139. Next base: position 477,003 of record NZ_JBIBHM010000001.1, on the reverse strand, counting down.
GCGGCTGCCGCGGCGGCCAGCGGGGCGATCTTGTCGTTCATGCCCGCCCACTCCACGAGGGCGTAGACGCCGACGCTCGTGACCACGTAATTGGTCAGGTTGGTCAGCGGGAAGAGCAGGAACTTCCGCCAGGTGGGCCGCGTCCGGTACGTGAAGTACGTGTTCAGGAAGAACGACCCGATCATGCTGAGCACGAACGCCAGGGTGTACGCGGCGAAGTACGGCATCCACGGGTGCAGGGCCAGGTAGAAGCCGTAGAAGGTGGCGGTGTTGACCCCGCCCACGAGGGCGAACCGCACGATCTGGAGCAGTTGCGGTGAGCGGGTGCCTGCCAGGCTCAACGGATCTCCATCCGGGGCAGCGACGCGCTCGTCGGTGCGGCGCCGGCCTGCCGTGCCACCCCGAAGGCCCGCGGCGCGTTCGTCTCCTTGACCAGGAAGTGCGGCCGTCGCTTGGTCTCGTAGTAGATGCGCCCAATGTACTCGCCTATCAACCCCAGCATCAGCATCTGGAGCCCGCCCAGACCGACGACGGCGACGAGCAGCGTCACATAACCGGGCGCGTCGGGTCCCTTGATCATCGCCATGACGGTGACGACCACGGCATACGCCGCCGCGATGGCACTGAGCGCCATTCCGAGATAGATGGCCAGCCGCAGCGGCCGGTTGTTGAACGAGATCAGCCCGTCCATGCCGTAATTGATGAGCGCGCCGAAGTGCCACTTCGTCTCGCCCGCCTCACGCGCGGCGTTGCGGTAGTCGAACGTGACGGTGTCGAAGCCGATCCAGGAGAAAAGGCCCTTGGAGAAGCGGTTGTACTCCGGCATCGCGAGCAGCGCGTCGACCGCGCGCCGCGACAGCAGCCGGAAGTCCCCGACGCCGTCGGTCAGTTCGACGTCCACCCACTTGTTGATCATCCGGTAGTACAGCCGACTGGCGGCCGTGCGCAGCTTCTTGTCGCCCTCGCGGGTGCGCCGCGCGATCACCTGGTCGTGTCCGGCGCGGTGCAGCTCCAGCATGCGCGCGATCAGCTCCGGCGGGTGCTGGAGGTCGGCGTCCATCACGACCACCGCGTCCCCGGTCGCCTCCTTGAGCCCGGCCAGGATGCCCGCCTCCTTGCCGAAGTTCCGGCTGAAGGACACGTATCGCGTGCTCGCCTCGCGGTTCTCGGCCAGGGCCCGCAGCCGCTCCAGTGTGCGGTCGGAGCTGCCGTCGTCGACGTAGCACAGCTCGTAATCGACGGAGAGCGCCGTGAGGGTCTCCCGGATGCGTACGTCGAAGAGCTCGATCACGGCTTCTTCGTTGTAGCAGGGAACTACGATCGACAGTCGCATGAGATCACTTTCGGCGCCGTACGCGGATGCAGGGCGGATGCGGGTGCGGATTCAGGTCGAGTGCTGGGTAAGTGCTGAGTGAGTGCGGTCCCGGCGGACGGATCCGCACGTGATTCCGCACGCTCTGCGTCAGCGTAGGACGGCCTGTGGCCCTGCTTTGGGCGCCGAACAAGGCGTCGGGGAAAGTTACGCGAAGCGCCCTTGCGGCTCAATGCAGAATTCACCCAACGATGGGCAACCGAATTCCTGATTCCGCATTACGTGTAACGTCGCGCGCGGCCGGAGTTCCGGACAGGTATACCGCACGCGGCCCCTTGGAGAACGCAAGGCATACTTGAGGTATCGGCCCGGACCACCGTACGGGCCGTCGTCGTACGTCAACGGCCCGCGTCGCGGCGGGCCCCGCAATCGATGAGGAGCCGCCCGCCGTGCGTAATCCCGAGGCACCCCGACTGCTGGGGGTCTACCGACGAGCAGTACCGGAGAGCGCCCGACGGAAGATCGCCTCCCGCGTCGACTCGGACTTGCGCAAGCAGGTGAAGCTGCGCATCGCGGGCGCGACCGCCGCCGCCGAGCGGGCCAGGGCGGCCAGGGTCGGCAAGCGCCACCAGGCGCTGGTGGACCGTCCGGACCGCACGGTGATCACGGTCAACCGCGAGGCGAAGGTCGCGCTGATCGTCCCCGGCGTGACCCCGCTGGTGGCCCGCAGGGCCAACCTCGACGCGGTCCTCGGCTGCCTGTCCGCGGCCGGTCTCGACCACTTCTGCGTACGCGGCCGCTCGCACACCGCCTCGGCTGTGGCCGTCCACGAGAGCGACCGGGAGGCGGTGCTCGCCGCGCTGACCGCGCTGTGCGCCGAGGAGCCCGGCTACGTGACCGCGGTCAAGGGGAACTCCCCGGTGCCCGAGGAGTCGCTGCCGGGCTACGAGCAGCCGTCCTGGCGCCGTCTGGCGGGTGCCGGGGTCTTCCGCCTCACCTGGTACCGCACCGACGAGAGCAAGGGGCTGGCGCTCGGCACCCGCTACGGCTGCGACATCGAGTTCTGGCGCGAGGAGGACGGCGCGCTCGTGGCGCCGCGCCCCGGCAAATTCGCCGAGGCCGTCCCGGCCGACGCCAAGACCGTGCAGGCGCCCGAGGCGTTCTTCACCGACCTGGCGCCGCGCGACACCGGCGCGGGCCCGCGCTTCGAGGTCCGTACCCGCGAGCACTTCGCGATCCACACCACCGACGAGATCCGCTTCCCGGTCGACGTCGTCTACACCTGGGTGGACGGCGCGGACCCGGCGTGGTTGCGCCGCCGCGCGGACTTCACCGGCGAGGCGTACCACGACGAGGCGGCCAACGCGGCGCGCTACCTCAGCCGTGACGAACTGCGGTACTCACTGCGCTCGTTGCACATGTACGCGCCATGGGTCCGGAAGATCTTCCTGGTCACCGACGACCAGACGCCGTCCTGGCTGAAGACCGAGCACCCCGGCATCGAGGTGGTCAGCCACCGGCAGATCTTCCGCTCGCCCGGCTCGCTGCCGACCTTCAACTCGCACGCCATCGAGAGCCAACTGCACCACATCGAGGGCCTGTCGGAGCACTTCCTGTACTTCAACGACGACGTGCTGCTCGGCAACGAGGTGACGCCGCAGGATTTCTTCCTCGCCAACGGCCTGACGAAGTTCTTCCCCTCACCGGCGCTGGTGCCGCTGGGCGAGAAGACGGAGGCCGACCCGCCGGTCGCGGCGGCCGGGAAGAACAACCGGCGGCTGATCGAGGAGCGCTACGGCGCCGTCCTCGTGCAGAAGATGAAGCACATGCCGCATGCCCTGCGGCGCAGCGTCCTGGACGAGATCGAGGACGAGTTCGCCGCCGAGTACCGGCACACCGAGTCCAGCCACTTCCGCAGCATGGACGACATCTCCGTCGCCTCGTCGCTGCACCACTACTACGCCTTCCACACCAGGCGCGCGATCCCGTCCAACGACCTGCCGTACACCTACCTGGACCTGACCCACCCGTGGACCGAGACCCGGCTCGGCCGGCTGCTCGCCAACCGCGACAAGACCGTCTTCTGCATCAACGACACGGTCTCCACGGAGAACGACGCGACCGGCCAGAAGGACCTGATCACCCCGTTCCTCGACGCGTACTTCCCGGTGCCGAGCCCCTTCGAGAAGGAGTAGCCCGGCACCGGGCGGGCTGTCGCCGGCGCCTGCCCCGTTCAGTCCCGCTCGAAGCGGGACTTCACGGGGTAGTAGGCGTTGAGGAAGGCGTACATCACGCGCGCCTGCTCCTCGGCGGGCACCTCGGCGTCGGGCGACTCGCCGATGCAGAAGACATCGTAATTTCGGGACGCCAGCAGTCGGCCGAGCACCGAGTGGTGATCGTAGTTGCCGACGTTGACGTAGCTGCACGAGATCCTGCCGGGCGCGCAACGGCCGGTCAGATAGCCGTAGTGGTGGTGCAGCGACGACGTGATCGACAAGTCGCTGTTGCCGCGGAAGGGGTTGGCCGCGGTCCTGGCCACCTCCTCCGGGAACTTCTCGCCGATCTCCGCGAGCACGCTGCGGCGCAGCGCGTGCGGCGTGTGCAGGAAGCTCTGCGTGGCAGTCCGTCCGAAGGCGTCCTCCAGCAGCTTGCGGTTGTTCTTGGCCGCTGCGAAGTAGCCCTCGTCCTCGTCCGACGGCTCGGTCGGCGGTACGGCGGTCGGCGACCGGAAGAAATTCGCCATGCCGTTGCTGAGGAAGAACAGCTCGGGTGTGACCGGGCGGCCCATGAAGACGTCGTCGTTGAGGTAAAGGAAGTGTTCGGACAGGCCCTCGATCCGGTGGATCTGGCTCTCGATGGCATGCGAGTTGAAGGTGGGCAGGCAACTCGGGTCGGCGAAGATGTCCCGGTGGCTCACCACCTTCACATCGGGGCACGACGTGTCGAGCCAGGCCGGCACCTGGTCGTCGGTCACCAGATAGACATTGCGCACCCAGGGCGCGTACATCTCCAGCGACCGCAGTGAGTAGCGCAGTTCGTCGCGGTTGCGGAACCTCACGTCGCCGTTGTCGACGTCCGTGTTCTCCGAGACCGGCAGTCCGCGTCGGCGGCGCGCCTCATTGCGGCGGTCCTGCCATGCGGTGTCGTCGCCGTCCACCCAGGTGTAGACGACGTCGATGGGCTGGTCGACATCCCACATCAACTGCTTGGTGAACTGCGAGAGCGTCGGGTAGTCCCGCTCGCCCACCCGCAGCTTCGCGGTGGGTTCGAGGGACGGCAACCGGCGCCCAAGCAGCGTCGTGGCCCGTGGGGTGGAACGCCAGCCGTCTTCCTCGTCGACGGACCAGAACTCCACGCTGCAGCCGTACGCGGGCCCGTAGCGCAGGGTACGGCTGCCGGTGACCACCGGTTTGAAGATCCGTAGCCCGGCCACCTCGCCGACATCCCGCAGCCGTTCCGCCAGCACCGCTCCGGGCGCGGCGCCACGCGGGGAGATCAGCTCGGCGTAGACAGCCTTGCCGTGCAGCGCGGTGGCCAGCGCCTCAAGCACCCGGGGCCGTTCCTCGACCGGGACCGCGATCCGGTGCTGGACGCCGTCGGCCCGCAGCAGGACGTACGGAATGCCGACGTCCTCAAGGACGGTGGCGCTGATCTCCAGGTTGGTCGCGAGCATTTGGGGCCCGTTGACGTCGTCGCGGACCTCGGCAAGCCGCCCCGCGGAGCGCACCAGTTTGCGGTCCTGCGCCTGGATCATCACCTCGCGGGCCTTCTGCTCGTCGGTGGAATTCGCCAGCGGCGACACGGGCGCGGCCACGGTGAAGTTGCGCGTGCCGCCCGCCACCACCCGCAGCGCCGCCCGGTCGGCACGTCGTCCCAGGCGCTGCGGGTTGTCGCGCTCGGCCACCAGCCGGGTGAACAACTCCTCCCAGCGGGCGGTGATGTCCTCACCGCCGAAGCGCTCGTAGACGCCCTCGCGCGCCGCCTTGCCGAAGGCGTGCCGAGTCTGCTCGTCGCCGATCAGCCGGGCCATCGCCTCGGCCAGCAGGTCGATCTCACCGGGCGGCACCAGCAGCCCGTCCACGTTGTGCCTGATGATCTCGGCCGGGCCGGTGACGATGTCGTAGGCCACTACCGGCACACCGGCGGCGAACATCTCCAGGAGCACCAGCGGGAAGGCTTCGTTGCGCGAGGGCAGGACGCAGAGCCCGGCCTTGGCCCACTCCTCGTCCATCTGCTGCGAGCGGCCCACCAGTTCGACCCGCAGTTGCAGGCCGAACCCTTCGACGAGCTGGCGCAGCCGCACTTCCTGGGGGCCGTCGCCGAATATCCGGAGCTTCCAGTCGGGGAAGTCGCCGGAGATCTGGTGGAACGCCTGGATGGCGTGGTTGAGCTGTTTCTCCGGGGTCATGCGGGCGGCCAGCACGATGACCTTGTTCTGCAGGTCGGAGCGCGGCCGGTAGCCGTCGGACACCGCGTTGGGAATGGTGACGAGTTCGGGCGCCGCGTCGCCGAGCGAGTCGGCGAACCAGTCGTTCGTGCGCTCGGTCAGCGACACCAGGGCGTCGATCCGCGGGCCGTACACCAGCAGCGGTTCACCGGCTACGCCGCGCAGTTGGGAAGCGCGGTGCTCTTCGTGCACGGTCACCACACGGGCCGGAGCCAGTTCCGCGGCGGCGGCCATCAGGGCCGGGGAGGTGGTGACCAGCACATCGCAGTCGAGCGCGGGCAGCGCGGCGGTCATCTCGATGTCGGAGAGCTGGTCGAAGGTGTTCTCCCAGACCGGCTTGATCAGTTCGCTGGGCAGCGACTGCAGCGTCCTGCACGCTTCCTCGTCCAGCGTGCTGCGGCGTACCGGACGCCCGTAGGCGCCGGTCCTGTCCACCAGATAGCGCCGCTTGATCTGCTTCGCCTCCGCGAAGAACGGCTCCAGGCGGGTCTTGAAGACACTCAGCACTTCGACTTCGTGCCGGGCGGAGAGATGGATCGCCTGGGTGTAGGCGGCCATTTCCGTGCCGCCCATCTCGTCGCCCCAGGTGAGCAGAAATGTGATCTTCATGCGTCCTCGTTGGTTCCGATGGCCGCGCAGGCCACCGCAAGGGCACCGGCAGGCGTGAGATAGACGTGCGCACGGGTCAAGGAACCGTCGTCCAGGGCGATGATGCGAAATGGAGTCCGGAAGACCTGCTTGGGATGGCGCACCTGGGTGAGCCGCTTGGCGAGCTTCAGCTTGGCGCGCCCGCCGCGCAGTTGGACGTCCCAGGTGCGCTGGACGCCCGGACCGTCGGTCATGGCTCGCAACGGCAGGTCGAAGGTGAAGCTGTCGCCGTCCCAATCGAGCGCCGCCGGGACGGATTTGTTGGCTCCCCGGCGTACGACCTCGGCGGTGTACTCGGTCACCGGGTGCCGTGCGGCCAGCAGTCGGCCGTGCACGGTCACCCGGTCCCAGAGCAGGTCGAATCTGACGAGTTCGGCCTGGTGGGCGGGGGCTGTGACCTTGAGCATGGCGCGGCCGTCCACCGAGCGCACCGGCCGGAAGACCGCGCCGCTGGACTCGGACGGCGAGGTCGGGAGCATCGGGCCGTTCACCGCGGCGAACGCCAGGGCGGTCAGGTCGGATCTGGTCTCACGACCGCCCTCGTCCGTGACGACGACACAGAACCGCCAGAGCCCCGCGCTGAGCAGCAGCCCGCGCCCCGTGTCGTTCTCACCTTCGGTGTAACGCAGCGGTACCGTCGCGGTGAGCAGCAGGGACGTGTCGGACTCCGGCTCCAGGGCGAGGTCGACACTGACCCGATGGTTGCCGTGGATCAGTTCGAGGCGGGCCGCGGAAGGGTCGGCGGTGTGCCGGGAGACGGGCACCGCGAGGTTCAGCGTGCGGCCGCCGAGCACTGAGAGGTGGACCGGGGTGATCATCGGTCGCGATCTGATGCCTGTACCGAGTGCGGGCACAGTGTTCATCCGCTCGACCTTGCGGCGGGCTCGTACCGCCAGGGTGCGGGCGCGCTTTACCGCGCCCACCGCGTAGGGCAGGAGCGAATCACTCACGGCGCACGTGTCTCCCATTCTCATTGGTCAGCCAACGCATCCTGTCAAGGATGCCAAACATCAGCAAGTTGGCCGAATGTTGCAATTCCTGACCATGGCTGTTCACCTGCGGGTCAATCGAATGTGTGAAATGGATCACTGGTTCCGCTGGAGCCGTGTCACTGCCACCCGCTGTGAGTCGAGGCGGTGGAAATGATCGCACAGCGGGTGAACGCTGCGGGAACGTCGAGTCGATTCCCGGAGTCGTCCGTGCGGCCCCGCTTGCCGTGCGGGCCCGAAGCGGCGGCTCGGTCCGGCAGGTCTTCCCCGTGGCCGCCGTTGGTAGGGTTCGGCCATGACCTGGATGATTACCGGCGGCGCTGGTTATATCGGTTCGCACGTTGTCAGGGCGCTCGTTGCCGACGGACAGCAGGTGGTCGTCGTCGACGATCTGAGCACCGGAGATCCGGAACGCCTGCCGGCCGGTGTGCCGTTGGTGCGCGGCACCGTCCTGGACCGGGCGCTCCTCGACCGGACGCTGAGTGAACACGATGTCCAGGGCATCGTGCACATCGCGGCGAAGAAGCAGGTCGCAGAATCCGTCGAGCGCCCGCTGTGGTACTACCGGGAAAACGTCGAGGGTCTGCGGACCGTACTCGAGGCCGCCGTCGAGGCGCGGGTGCAGCGGTTCGTCCTGTCGTCTTCCGCGGCCGTATACGGAATGCCCGACGTGGACCTGGTCACCGAGCAGACCCCGTGCGAGCCGATGAGCCCGTACGGCGAGACCAAGTTGGCCGGCGAGTGGCTGGTCACCGCCGTCGGGCGGGCGCACGGGATGGCCACCGCGTCGTTGCGCTACTTCAACGTCGCGGGCGCGGCCGCCCCCGAGCTGGGTGACCCGGGGATCTTCAACCTGGTGCCGATGGTCTTCGACCGGCTCTCCCGCGGCCAAACTCCGCTGATCTTCGGCGACGACTACCCGACGCCGGACGGCACCTGCATCCGCGACTACATCCACGTCGAGGACATCGCGTCCGCGCACGTCGCCGCCGCCCGCCGGCTCACCGAGGACTCGAAGGCGGCCCTGGTGCTGAACATCGGCCGGGGCGAGGGCGTCTCCGTGGCCGAGATGGTCGGCATCATCCAGGAGATCTCGGGGCACACCGGGATCGCCCCGGAGGTCACCGCGCGTCGACCCGGCGACCCGGCCAGGGTCGTGGCGTCCGCCGACGCGATCGGCAGGGAACTGGGCTGGAAGGCCGTCTACGACGTGCGCGAGATGGTGGCCTCGGCCTGGGCGGGCTGGCAGTTGCGACACCCGGAGTAACCGGGGCGCGCCATTCCGATTCGGGGAGTCGGACTCACTCACGGTGAGTCCGACTCCCCGTTTTTCATGCGGCTGACCAGCCGGTTCCGCAGGTCAATGCATTCCGGCCTTTTCGGCTTTTGCTTCCGGTACTTGCCTGACCCGGGCATGTGATGACGGTCACATCGAAGCGAAGAAACCCCGGCTCGAAATTGTCCCTCTTGTGCAGCGGGTGGTCGAAATGATCACACGAGAGGTGAACGGAGCCGGAACGTTGGACCGAATGCTGGAACAAGGAAGCAGGGGTCCCGGACGCCGGGTCGTGGTGGGTTCGATGGCGGGCGCACTCGCGGCGGTCACGGTCGCGGGCTGTACGGGTCGGAGCACCGCGGCCAAGCCGAAGATGACGGGAGCGCCGGTCGTCTTCGGGCCGCCCCCGACCGGCGGTGTACTGCCCGCCTCCGCGCGGGTCACCTTCGGCGCCCCCACCGCACCGCTCGTGATGCAGGTGGTCGCGCACCCCGACGACGACCTGTACTTCATGAATCCGGACACCGCCGCCACCATCGACCGTCATGTGCCGGTCGTCACGGTCTACGTGACCAGCGGCGACTCCTTCGGCGTGAACCGCGTCCCCGGCCACCCGCGCCCGCTGGCGAACGTACCCGCGTACGTCTCCGCGCGGCAGCAGGGGCTGCGGCAGGCGTACGCGCGGATGCTCGGCGCGGAGATCTTCACACCGTGGACGCGTACCGCGCTCGCCCTGCCTCACGGCGGCGCCGCCGAGGTCAATACCCTCGAACACGACGGCAGGCGGGCCGAGTTGGTCTTCTTGCGGATCGACATGCACACTCCGGTGCGCGGCGGCGGCACCTTCGGCATCGACAAGCTCTGGGCGGTGGACGGGACGGTACGGACGGTACCGCTGCCCGACGGCCCGGTACGTGCCGCCCACACCTTCGATCGGCAGACGCTGATCGACACCCTCGCCTTCCTGTTCACCACCTTCCGGCCGACGCTGATCCGCACCATGGACCCCGACCCGGACATCCAGGTCCACAACGCGCAGTACCCGCGCGACAGCGACCAGGTCGGCTACTCCGACCACCGTGACCACACCGCCACCGCGCTGTTCACCTGGCGGGCCATGGCGCAGTGGACCGAGAAGGCCGCGGCGAGCGGCGGCCCGGTCCCGACCTTCCTCACCGAGGCCTACCGCGGCTACTACAACCAGCGCTGGCCGCACAATCTCCCGCAGGCCGCCGTCCGCTTCAAGGCGGAAGTGCTCGATGTGTACGGCGGCGCTCCGGGCTGGAAGTGCGGCGACGCCGGCGGCTGCGGTGACTACAGCGTCGGCCAGGGCGACGCGCTGAAGTCCCCGCGCGGCTGGGTCCGCAGCACCCACTACCGCTACCCGACCTCTGGTCCGCAGGCGGTGGCCGCCAAGGACGGCAGGCTCACCGTGTACGGCGTGCTCGGCACCCGGGCGGCCCGCTGGACAGAGACCGCACCGGCAAGCGGACATTGGAACGCGCCTGAGGACCTCGGTGGGGGCCCGCTGACCCCCGCGCTCAGCGTCGTCACCGACAAGCACGGCCACCATCTGCTGTTCGGCCTGCGCTTCTCCGGTCTGTCGGGCACACCGGGCGACAACACCCGGGAGGTCGTACTGCTCGACCAGCAGGTGGATGCCTCGGGCAAGTCCGCCGCCGCAGACGGCGATCGGACGATCCGAGGCTGGCGCAGCCTCGGCAGCCCCGAGGCGAATCCGGTCCGCAGCCGCAGGGTCGGGCCGCCGACCGCGGTGATCGGCAAGGACGGCCGGATCCACGTCTTCGTCCGCAACGCCTCCAAGGGGCTGAGCACGCGGGTCCGCGACGCCTCCGGGCAGTGGTCGCCGTGGCAGCAACTCGCCGGCGGCCAGGTCCAGGAGGGCCTGACCGCGACCGTCGACCACGACGGCCGGATCCACGTCTTCGCCGCGGGCCACCAAGGGGTGCACCAGTGGACTCAGTCCACCCCGAGCGCCGAACTGGTCGGCCGTCCCCTGCGGCACACCGGTGTGCCCGGCGAGGTGCCCGAAGCGGTGACCGCAGCGGACGGTTCGCTGCTGCTGGCCTTCCGCAGGCCGGAGACCGCCGAGATCGTGGTCGAACGCCTCACCGCGGGACGGCATGGTCGCTGGATTCCGGCCTCCGCCGTGCGCGACGCGGGCTTCGGCCCGGTCGCCCTGCTCAGCGGCCGGGGCGCGGAGACCAACCCGCTGCTGGCCGTACGGGCCGACTTCGGCAACGCGCTGCTGGTGCACGGTGAATACGGCAAGGGACCGGCCGCCGCCACAGCCAGTACCCCGGCGGAGCCCTTCGCGGTCGGCCGCCCCGACGTGCTCGTCGCGGGCACCGACCGTACGGCCCTGGTCTCCTTCACCGTGAACGCCACCCCGGGCGTCACCCGCGTCCACGGCACCGGCACGTTCACCCAACTGGCCACGAGATAGCACGGGTTGTCGGCCGTGACGCGCGAGGGCGCCCGCACCTGGAAGGTGCGGGCGCCCTCGTCCGTCCACTCAACAGGCGGCAGACACCACAGGACGTCTCAGAACAGGCGGCTGTAGCCGTTCCAGCCGCCGCCCTGCTTCACCGCGGCCTTGAACTGGCCCGTGCCGGTGGAGCTGTAGCTGAACAGATTGCCGCCGGCGTCCACACCGAGCAGGTCGGCGCGGCCGTCACCGTCCATGTCGCCCGGCGACGCCAGCTTGTTGTAGCGGTTCCAGCCCGTGCCGATCTTGACGCGGGTCTCGAACGGGCGGGAGCTGACGCCCGTCCCCTTGTACAGGTAGAGCGTGCCGTCGCTGGTGCGCGCGACGATGTCCGCCAGGCCGTCACCGGTGAAGTCACCGGCGCCCACGATGGCGTTGTACACACCCCAGCCGGGACCGACCAGCAGGCGGCCGGTCAGCGCCGCGCCGTTGCCCTGACCGCGGTAGAGGTACAGGTTGCCCGAGGTGTCACGGGCCAGCAGGTCGCCCTTGCCGTCACCGTTGAGGTCACCGGGGCCCACGAAGAGGTTGTAGCCGCCCCAGCCGGTGGCCAGCGGGCTGCTCATGTCGGATTCCAGGTTCCACAGGTTGGTGCCGTCCCGGAACAGCAGGTCGGCGTACCCGTAGTCACCCAGCGACGAGGCCAGCGCGAAGGTGTTGTACCCCGCCCAGCCGCCCGGGTCACTCACCTGCTGGCGCGCGGCGAGCGTCCCGTTGTTGTTGGTGTAGTACCAGTAGAGGGTGCCGCCGGTCGACAGGCCGTAGAGCTCCTTCTTGCCGTAGGCCGGGTTGGAACCCGCGCCCGCGAACAGCTCCACGTTCCAGTTGTTGCCGCCGCCCTGCTTGGGCGCGAAACCGCCCGCGCCGTTCTGCCGGTAGAAGTAGAGAGCGCCGGTCGTGGCCCTCGCCAGGAGCGAGCCGTCACCGTTGCCGAGGAGCTGGTTGTACGCGTTCCAGCCCGGGCCGATGGCGACGCGGGCCGCGTACGGACCGGAGGCGTTGCCCGTACCGGCGTAGAAGTACAGCGTGCCGTCCGTCTTGCGGGCGATCAGGTCGCTGATGCCGTCGCCGTTCATGTCACCGGGGCTGGTGAGCTGGTCGTACTGGTTCCAGCCGGAACCGATGAGCGCCTTGCTCTTGAACGGAGCGGAAGCGTTGCCGGTGCCCTCGTACAGATAGAGCTGACCGGCCGGCGTGCGCGCGACGATGTCGGCCTTGCCGTCCCCTGTGATGTCGTCGGTCGCGACCAGCTTGTTGTAGACGTACCAGCCGGTGCCGGTCCACCGCGCGCCGCCGTTGGGGAAGCTCGCCGCCCCGAAGTACGACAGGCGGCCCGAGTTGGTCAGCGCGAGGACGCCGGTGCCCTGCCCGTCCAGGCTGCCCGGGGTGAGGACGTCCTTGTACAGGGTGCCGTCGCTGCTGGCGCCGAGGTCGACTTCCTTGCTGGCCAGTGAGTTGTAGTAGTGCCGGTTGTTGCCCCGGTAGAGCTGGTCGAGGACGCCGTCCCCGTCCGGGTCGTACCGCAGCGGCCCTGCGGCCGCCTTCGTGGAGTACTGCTTGGCCTGCTTCGGCAGCGTGAGCGTCGGCGCGGGCCCGCTGGGCGCCGTCGGCCGGGTGATCCTGTGCTGCGGGCCGCTGTCGGCCTGCGCGTTCGTGCTCAGCGCCAGAGCGCCGAGAGCGAGAACACCGGTGGTGCACACCGCGACAAGGCGGCGGCGCTTCGAAAAGCGCACCGGCTGTGCTTCGGACACATTCCCCCCTGGGATGTGAGTGTGATGAATGCCGAACCCGATGCGAAGACCCGTCCGGTTCGGACGCGGCGAGTCTAGGTGAGGGGTCGGACAGACCTTAGACCGCATGCCGATCAAGCGCCCCTGAATTCACCGTGGTAACGCCTACTAGACTGGGGCGATGACCTGGCTGATCACCGGCGGAGCCGGATACATCGGATCGCATGTCGTCACATCGATGGTGGCCGGCGGAGAAAAGGTGGTCGTCCTCGACGACCTCACCGCCGGTGACACCGAACGGCTGCCGTCCGGAGTTCCGTTGGAGCGCGCCAGCGTCCTGGACCGGGCCGCGCTCGACCGGGTGCTGGCCGCGCACGCGGTCGAGGGCATCGTGCACATCGCCGCCCGCAAGCAGGTCGCCGAGTCCGTCGAGCGACCGCTCTTCTACTACCGGGAGAATCTGACCGGCCTTCAGACCCTGCTGGAGGCGGCGGTCGACGCGCGCGTGCGGCGCTTCGTCTTCTCCTCCTCCGCCGCGGTGTACGGCATGCCGGACGTCGAACTGGTCACCGAGGACACGCCCTGCGCGCCGCTGAGCCCGTACGGCGAGAGCAAGCTCGCGGGGGAGTGGCTGATCGCCGCGGTCGGCCGGGCGCACGGCATGGCCACCGCGTCGCTGCGCTACTTCAACGTGGCGGGCACCGCCGCGCCCGAGCTGGGCGACCGCGGCGCCGCCAACATCGTCCCGCTGGTCTTCCAGCGGATCTCGCAGGGCCGCCGCCCGCTGATCTTCGGTACCGACTACCCGACGCCCGACGGCACCTGCGTGCGCGACTACGTCCACGTCCAGGACGTGGCCGGCGCGCACCTGGCCGCCGCCCGCCGCCTGACCCGCGACCCCGAGGCGTCGCTGGTGCTGAACATCGGCAGCGGCCAAGGCGTCTCGGTGGCCGAGATGGTCGACCTGATCCGCGAGGTCTCCGGTCACACTGAGCTGGAACCCGAACTGGCCCCGCGCCGCGCGGGCGACCCGGCCCGTGTCGTGGCCTCCGCCGAGGCGATCGGCAGGGAGCTGGGCTGGACCGCCCAGTACGACGTGCGCGCGATGGTCACCTCGGCCTGGGCGGCCTGGCAGCTCCAGCACCCGCCGCGGTAGCCGGTCCTCCGGAGGCGATCCGGAAACGGACCGGAGACGGCCGGGGGCCGGGGCGCGCGACGGCACCGGCCGGAGCGCCGGTTCGGGACAGGCGTGACAGCGGCGATACGAGGGACGTACGTGACAACGGCACGGCAGGACGTGGTGGAGGCCCGCAGGGTCGTGGTCAAGGTCGGCTCGTCGTCGCTGACCACGGCCGCCGGGGGACTGGACGCCGACCGGGTGGACGCGCTCGTCGACGTCCTGGCCTCGGTCCGCGGCTCGGGCACGGGCGCGAGCGCGGGACCGGCCGGCCGACCGGACAAGGAGATCGTCCTGGTCTCCTCCGGCGCCATCGCCGCGGGACTCGCCCCGCTCGGCCTGGCCAGCCGCCCCCGCGACCTGGCCAGGCAGCAGGCCGCCGCCAGCGTCGGCCAGGGCCTGCTCGTCGCCCGCTACACCGCCTCCTTCGCCCGGTACGGCGTCCGCGTCGGCCAGGTGCTGCTCACCTCGGACGACGTCAGCCGCCGCGCCCACTACCGCAACGCCTACCGCACCCTCGACCAGCTGCTGGCCATGGGTGCCCTCCCGGTGGTCAACGAGAACGACACCGTCGCCACCGACGAGATCCGCTTCGGCGACAACGACCGGCTCGCCGCCCTCGTCGCCCACCTCGTCCGCGCCGACCTGCTGGTCCTGCTCTCCGACGTCGACGGCCTCTACGACGGCGACCCGCGTACGCCGGGCGCGACCCTGCTCACCGAGGTCGGCGGACCCGAGGACCTGGCGGGCGTCACCATCGGCAGCGCGGGCAAGGCCGGGGTCGGCACCGGCGGCATGGTCACCAAGGTCGAGGCCGCCAGGATCGCCGCCGAGGCGGGCATCCCCGTCGTCCTCACCTCCGCCGTGCACGCCGCCGACGCGCTGGCCGGGCGCCCCACCGGCACCCACTTCCACCGCACCGGCAAACGCTCCGCCGACCGGCTGCTGTGGCTCGCGCACGCCTCCACCCCGCGCGGCGCGCTGCGGCTGGACGCCGGGGCGGTCCGCGCGGTCACCGAGCGGCACAGCTCGCTGCTGCCCGCCGGGGTCACCGCCGTGGACGGCGACTTCGTCGCGGGCGACCCCGTCGACCTGCTCGACGAGGCCGGGCACGCGGTCGCCCGCGGACTGGTCAACTTCGACGCCCGTGAACTGCCCCGGCTGCTCGGCCGCTCCACCCGCGACCTCGCCGTCGAACTCGGCCCCGCCTACGAACGCGAGGTCGTCCACCGTGACGACCTGGTACTTCTGCGCCCCTGAGGCCCCGGAACCCTTGACTCCCCGGTCAATGTCCGGGGATCTCCTCAGGACCTTGGTTCGGGCCTTCTTGCCGAAAACGCCCCCGCGGCCCGCCGGAGCCTGGTCAACTTTGATGCGGAGGAGTCGTCAGCGCTTACCGGTGCGGACGGCGCTCGCGGAACGCAACCCACAGGGAGGCCGCCGGTGAGACGAGGGCGCCCAGGGCCATTGACCAGGGGTACGGGGGAACGCACGCTGGTCAGCGTCGGCAACGACATCAGTGACGACATCGACGGGGACCCCGAGCGGGAAGCGCTTCCCGCCGAACGAGCGATATCCCGGCTGTGGCACGTCACGCTCAGCGTCTCGGGCCCCGAGACCCCGCTGACCGAGGTCAGACGCGGTCTGGAGCAGCTCGCCCACGACCACCCCTTCCTGCTCACCAGCCGGTACGCCACCGACCACGCGGAGATCCGCTACTGGGAGGAGGCCCGCGACCTGCACGACGCCGCCGCCATCGCGCTGCGGCTGTGGGGCGAGCACCGCTCGACGGCGGGCCTGCCGCCCTGGGAGACCGTCGGCCTGGAAGTCATCGACCGCGCGACCTACCACCAGCGCGTCGCGGAGGGCTACGGACCGCCGCCGGCCGTCCCGGTGGGCGTACACCCGTTCTAGGGCCCGTCCCCGCGGAGCACTGTCGCGGGACCTGCCAACCGGCCGGTGGCGGGCCGGTACCCTGCTTCCATGACCCACCCGCCGCTGCCCTCGCCGCTGCCCAAGTCCCCCGTGCTGCTCGCCGCGTACCGCGCGCGGGCCGCCGCCGCGGACCTGGCCCCGCTGCCGCGGTCCGTCAAGGACGACGCCCTGCTGGCCATCGCGGACGCGCTGATCGTCCGCACTCAGGAGATCGTCGCGGCCAACGCCGAGGACGTGGCGCGGGCCCGCGCCGCCGGGACGAGCGACACCGTCGTGGACCGGCTCACCCTCACCCGTGAGCGGGTCGCGGCCATCGCCGCCGACGTCCGGCACGTGGCGGGGCTGCCCGACCCGGTCGGCGAGGTGCTGCGCGGGTCCACCCTGCCCAACGGCCTGGAGCTGCGGCAGGTCCGCGTCCCGCTCGGCGTCGTCGGCATCATCTACGAGGCCAGGCCCAACGTGACGGTCGACGCCGCCGCGCTCTGCCTGAAGTCGGGGAACGCGGTGCTGCTGCGCGGCTCGTCCTCCGCGTACGCCTCCAACACCGCTCTCATCACGGTGCTGCGCGACGCGGTCGGCGGCGCGGGACTGCCCGCCGACGCCGTCCAGCTCGTGCCCGGCGAGAGCCGCGATTCCGTCACCGAGCTGATGCGCGCCCGCGGCATGGTCGACGTGCTGATCCCGCGCGGCGGCGCCGCCCTGATCCGTACCGTCGTCGAGGGTTCGACCGTTCCGGTGATCGAGACCGGCACGGGCAACTGTCATGTGTACGTGGACGCCGAGGCCGACATCGACATGGCCGTCGAGGTGCTGATCAACTCCAAGGCACAGCGCCCCAGCGTCTGCAACTCGGCGGAGACCCTGCTGGTGCACCGCGACATCGCCGACCGCTTCCTGCCGCGCGCGCTGGACGCGCTCGCCGAGGCCGGGGTCACCGTGCACGGCGACCCGCGGGTGCAGGCGCTGGCCGAGAGCAGCGGCAGCAAGGCCACCGTCGTGCCCGCCACCGCGGAGGACTGGGAGACGGAGTATCTGTCCTACGACATCGCCGCCGGGGTCGTGGAGAGCCTGGACGCGGCCGTCGAGCACATCCGGCTGTGGTCCTCCGGCCACACCGAGGCCATCGTGACGTCCTCGCAGGCCGCCGCGCGCCGCTTCACCCAGCGGGTGGACGCCGCCGCGGTGCTGGTCAACGCCTCGACCCGGTTCACGGACGGCGGCCAGTTCGGCTTCGGCGCCGAAATCGGCATCTCGACCCAGAAACTGCACGCCCGCGGCCCCATGGGACTGCCGGAACTGACCTCCACCAAGTACGTCGTCACGGGTGACGGACACGTCCGCTGACACCCGCCGACACGCGGAAGTGTCCTCCGGACGGCCCACAGACAGTCCGGATTCCCCTGCCCAAAG
The DNA here is from genome assembly GCF_042957025.1 of Streptomyces sp. NPDC008139. NCBI lineage: Bacteria > Bacillati > Actinomycetota > Actinomycetes > Kitasatosporales > Streptomycetaceae > Streptomyces > Streptomyces sp. NPDC008139. The sequence continues at coordinate 459,570 of NZ_JBIBHM010000001.1, read as the reverse complement.
GGCCAACTTCCGCATTACTCTGGACAGATGCCGGACGATGACGAGTTCGCCTCCGTAGTCCTCGACGAAGAATTCGTACGGTCCGCTCTGTTCCATGAGCCCTCGGCCAAGGAACGGATGCTTGCCGTCGCCGAAGGTCCCGCGCTACCGCCCGGCTGGCCGGGTAGGAATCGAGCCGGTGCTCACGCCGCTGTCCCCGAACTGGACGAAGCGGGAGTACCGGATTCCGACGACCTCTACCCGGCCGGACGGCCGTACCGCGGGAGCAGTACCCGCTGGCACCGTCCGGTGGCCTGGGCCCTGGCCGTGGTCATGGGCATAGGGGTGGTCGCCCTGACCTTCGCCGCGGTCTACCGCGGCGCGGGCGGCGCGACCCGACCACCGGTGGTCCCCCCGCCGTCCAGCGGCCCGGTCGGCACGCAGAGCAGCCTGCCTCCGGTCGCCGCGAACCGGCTTCCCTGATCTCCTGTCATAAGTTGACCGGTACCAGGGCGTTTATTCGCACGCCCAGAGACTTAACCTTGTGATATGAGCGGGCCTGGAAATCCTCCTGAGGGCACGCCCGAGGGCGTCCCCGGGGGCGGTGAGGACGAGTACCGATCCGTCGTGTTCGACGAGTCGTTCGTCCGGGCTGCCCGGATCCAGGAGTTCTCCGCCCAGGAGCGGCTGGACGACGCCGACCGGGCGGTCCGCGTCCGGCACGCGCTGCCGCGCGGTCTCGCCCGGCAGGCGGTCGCCCTCATCACGCTCATCGTCGTCGCCTTCGGCTTCGCGATCTACATGGGCGTCAGGCACCCCTACAAGGGCCGCGGCCAGGACGCCACGGAACAGCTCAGGGCCACCGTCATCCCGCTGGTCCCGTCCGGCAAGGTCGCCTCGGTCTCCGCGAGCGAGCCCTTCCGCGGACAGCGCGCGGAGGCGTACCGGGTCGGCGCCGAAGGCATCACGATGCCCGCGATCCACCGGATCGGCGACTACGGCGTGGGCGAGGTGACGCAGGCCTTCAGCACCGCGAAGCTCTATCTGACCGACTCGTCGATCAGTCAGGAGACGGTCACCGGCGGCGATGTGAGCAGTGTCCGCGCCCTGCTCGACCCCGGACAGCTCGACCAGTTCGACAGCAGCCTGACCCGGCCGTACACCGACGGCACCCACGAGGCGACCGGCTGGCTGGTCCGCTTCGACCCGGCGGCGCGGGTGCGGCTGGTCCGGGACGGCATCCGCGTGCAGGGCACCCTGGACGCCACCGAGACCGGCGACGACGAGCTGGAGATCGCCGCGGACCACACCTTCGTCTACGCGCTGTACCGGCCGGGATTCGCCGACAACGCCGTGTCGCTGTTCACCGTGCGCCGCCAGATGCGTTTCCGCTTCAGCCACGCCGACCTGCGCCAGCGCCAGATCCAGGTCGTCCAGGCCGATGTGGCGGCGGGACCGCTGGCCTGCGGCGCGGCCGTACAGAACTACTTCCGGCCGATACTGGCCGGGCAGTCGGCGCCCGGCGCGGTCGCCGGAGCCGATCCGTACCGCCACGACCGGCCGGTCGGCGCGGTCTGCGCCCCGCTGACCGACGCCACCACCGGGCAGCGGTCCGCCACCGCGAGCGCGACGGCACCGGGCGTGCGGCCGGACGTCACATGGCTGCCGCCGGGCGCCACGGGCACGCCCGGCGCGCCGGGAAACCCCTCGGTCAGCCCATCCCCGGTTGCGGCTCGGCCGGCGGCCCCGAGTCCTCGGGCGAGTCGCCCGAGCCTTCTGACGCCCCCGCCGCCCCGTTCGTCGAGCCCGAGCCTGTGAAGCGGTCGCGCAGCTTGCCGCCGATGTCGCCCGCCCCGGACGAGATGTCCCGGATCAGCCCCATCAGCGGGTCCTTGCTGCTCTTCACCGTGTCGGCGTAATGCGTCGCGGACTCCTTGAAGGAGTCGTACACCGAGGTGTCCTTGTCCTCCTCGCGCCGCGGGTAGTGGCCGTCCATCAGCCGCTGGTAGTCCCGGCTGCCCGCCCACTTGCGCAGCTCGGCGGCGCGCACCGTGGTGAACGGGTGACTGCGCGGCAGCACATTGAGGATCTTCAGCACCGAGTCGCGCAGATCGCCCGCCGCCTCGAACTCGTCGGCCTGCTTCAAGAACGCGTCCACGTTCATCTCGTGCAGATGGTTGCCGCCCGCGATCTTCATCAGACCGCGCATCGACGCCTGCACGTCCTGACCGACCAGCAGACCGGCGCGGTCCGCGGACAGTTCCGACTTGCGGAACCACTCGCGCAGCGCGGTGACGATCGCCAGGATCGCCAGATTGCCCAGCGGGATCCACGCCACGCGCAGCGCCAGGCTGGTGAGGAAGAGCAGTATCGTCCGGTACACCGAGTGGCCGGACAGCGCGTGGCCCACCTCGTGGCCGACGACCGCCCGCATCTCCTCCTCGTCGAGCAGCTCGACCAGGCCGGTGGTGACCACGATGATCGGCTCGTCCATGCCGATGCACATCGCGTTGGGCTGCGGGTCCTGCGTCACGTACATCGCCGGGACCTTCTCCATGTCCAGGATGTAACAGGCGTCCCGCAGCATCGCGTTGAGATGCGCGAACTGCTCGTCGCTGACCCGCACCGAGTCCGACAGGAACAGCAGCCGCAGCGACCGCTCGGGCAGCAGACCGCTGAGCGCCTTGAAGACCGTGTCGAAGCCGCTGAGCTTGCGGAGCGCCACCAGCGCGGACTTGTCGGCCGGGTGCTCGTACGCCCGCGACGAGATGCCGGGGAAGCGCTTGCGGTTGCGCCCCGGCAGGTTCTTCTGACCGTCCTGCGTGTCGTTCGGTCCATTCGGCACGGACATACTGGCCCAACCCCCTGATAGCCAACCGGTACATACTCTGGACGCGCGGAGCCTGCGCGAAGTTCCCTTCCGCCCGCCCGTACGATGTGCCGAGAGTCTTCTCCCCCGTCCCCGATATCGCAAAGGGTCCCGCTGATCATGTCGTCCAACGCAGCCTCCGCCCTGACCACACTCGCCGAGGGGGGCGGCAACCACAACAGCCTCAGCCCGTACCTGACCGGCTTCGGCGCACTGGCCGCCCTGCTGCTCCTGCTGTGGATCGTGACCCGCTTCAACCGGGACTGACCATGCCGGACGCGAAGCACCGCATCGGGGTGATGGGCGGTACCTTCGACCCCATCCACCACGGTCACCTGGTCGCCGCCAGCGAGGTCGTCAGCCTCTTCCACCTCGACGAGGTGGTCTTCGTGCCGACCGGCCAGCCGTGGCAGAAGAGCGACCAGAAGGTGTCGGCCGCCGAGGACCGCTACCTGATGACGGTGATCGCCACCGCGTCCAACCCGCAGTTCTCGGTGAGCCGCAGCGACATCGACCGCGCGGGCAAGACGTACACCATCGACACCCTGCGCGATCTGCGCGCCGAGCACCCGGGCGCCGAGCTGTTCTTCATCACCGGTGCCGACGCGCTCTCCCAGATCTTCTCCTGGCGGAACGCGGAGGAACTGTTCTCTCTCGCGCACTTCATCGGGGTCACACGCCCCGGGCATACGCTGTCGGACCCGGGCTTCCCCGAGGGCGGTGTCTCGCTCGTGGAGGTCCCGGCGCTGGCGATCTCCTCCACGGACTGCCGCCAGCGGGTGGCCAAGGGGGATCCTGTCTGGTACTTGGTTCCGGACGGTGTAGTGCGCTACATCGACAAACGCGCGCTGTACCGGGACACGACCGGGTAGCTCCGCAACGAACCACGTGAAGGGGTTCCTCGTGAACGACGCAAACCCCCGTTGGCAGCAAGCCGAGGGCGGTCCTGAGAACGAGAGAGACCCTTACGCGCAAGACCCTTACTACCAGCAGCAGTCCTACGGTTACGACCCGTACGCACAGCCCCATCCCGCGCAGCAACAACAGGGGCAGCAGCCGCAGCAGCAGGCCGCTCAGCAGGCGCCGCCGCACGTCCCCCAGCAGCAGCCGCACCCCGGTTACCAGGACCCCTACTACGGCGACCCCTCGCAGACCTACGCCGGCCAGCAGCAGGGCTGGATCCCGCAGCAGCCCCAACAGCCGTACTACGAACAGGGACCGGGCCCCGGCGGCTACGGCCAGGGCCAGGCGCCGGGCCAGAGTCAGGGCCAGGGACAGGGTTACGGCGCGGGGCAGCCGCAGGCGTACGACACCGGGCAGCACACCGTCTACGAGACCGGCCAGCAGCCGCCCGTGTACGACACCGGCCAGCACGCGGTCTACGACACGGGCCGACAGCAGCCGGTCTACGACACCGGCCAACAGCAGCCCGTCTACGACACGGGCCAACAGCCGGTCTACGACACCGGCCAGCACGCCGTGTACGAGACCGGGCAGCAGCCGCCCGTGTACGACACCGGGCAGCAGCAGGTCTTCCACGAGGAGCCCGGGACGCGGCAGGCGCCGGCCGCCGCGGGCGGGGCGAAGGGGCCCGACGGGCAGTATCTGACCGAGCAGTTCGCCTTCATCGACGAGGACTCGGAGGAGTCGGAAGAGGTCATCGACTGGCTGAAGTTCTCCGAGTCGCGCACCGAGCGCCGCGAGGAGGCCAAGCGGCGCGGCAAGAACCGCAAGGTCGGCCTGATCCTGCTGGTCGTGCTCGCGATGCTCGGCGGCGTCGGCTACCTGTGGCAGGCGGGCAAGCTGCCCGGCCTCGGCGACTCGAAGAGCCCGGCCGCGGCGGCGGGCGGCGCGCAGAAGCGCGACGTCATAGTCGTGCACCTGATGCCGGTCGACAAGGGAGCGCCCGCCACCGCGCTGCTGGTGGACAACGAGACCAAGGGCCGCGGTACGACGGTCCTGCTGCCCAACTCCCTCAACGTCACCACCGAGGACGGCACGTCGACCACCCTGGACAAGGCGGTCGGCGACGGCGTCGGCCCGACCAGGGACGCCCTCAACTCGCTGCTCGGCTCCGACATCAAGGGCACCTGGCGGCTGGACACCCCGTATCTGGAACTGCTGGTCGACTCGCTCGGCGACGTCTACGTCGACACCGACGCCGAGGTGAAGGGCACCGGCAAGGACAAGGACAAGACGCTGGTCCGGCAGGGCAAGCAGACCGAGCTGACCGGCCAGGCGGCCGTCGCGTACGCCACCTACCTCGCGCCGGGCGAGCCGCAGACCAAGCAGCTCAGCCGCTTCGGGCAGGTCATGCAGGCGCTGCTGAAGAAGATGCCCAGCGACGCGGCGTCCGCGACCAAGACCGTCCAGTCGCTGGCCCAGATCCTCGACCCGTCGCTGACCGACCAGCAGCTCGGCGCGTCGCTCGCGCAGCTCGCGGAGCTGGCCAAGACCGGCGCGTACGACACGGCGATGCTGCCGGTGCAGAAGGACGGCACGCTCACCGCGAAGACCAGCGACAGCGTCGTCAAGGACATCCTCGGCGGCACGGTCAAGACCTCCGACGCGACGGCGCAGGCCCGCGTGCAGATCAAGGACGCCACCGGGGACAAGAAGTCGGGCCCGATGGCGCAGGCCGCGATCGTCAACGGCGGCACGTACACCTATGTGCCGGGCGGCACGGCGGACAAGTCCCAGGCCCTCTCGCAGATCGTCTACGGCGACGACGCGCGGCTGGCCGCGGCCAAGGACGTCGCGTCCACACTGGGGCTGCCCGCGAGCGCGGTGAAGAAGGGCACGGTGCCGGCGACCGCGGACATCTCGGTGGTGCTCGGCAAGGACTACAAGCAGACGGGCCAGTGAGCGCCCGCCGCGGGCTCCGGTCGCCGGTGATCGGCGCATGGTGATCGGAGCATGGTGATCGGTCCGCGGTGATCGGCGCATGGTGACCGGCCCGCAGTGATCGGCGCATGGTGATCGAAAAGGGGTCGGGGGCTGTCCGAGGGTCGTGAGACCCTTGGGTGACCAGCCCCCGACCCGAAAGTCTCCTCAGTGACCGCCACGGACCGTTCCATCGAGCTGACCCGTACCGCCGCCCAGGCCGCGGCCGACAAGCTCGCGCACGACATCATCGCCTACGACGTCAGCGACGTCCTCTCCATCACCGACACCTTCCTGGTGGCCTCCGCGCCCAACGACCGACAGGTCAAGGCCATCGTCGACGGCATCGAGGAGACCCTGGCCAAGGAGCTGGACGCCAAGCCGGTACGGCGCGAGGGCGAGCGGGACGGCCGCTGGGTGCTGCTCGACTACATCGACATCGTGGTGCACGTGCAGCACTCCGAGGAGCGGGTCTTCTACGCCCTGGAACGGCTGTGGAAGGACTGCCCGGAGATCGAGCTGCCGCAGGACGCGGTCGCGACCCGCGGCAAGGGTGCCGAGCACGCCCAGGCTCAGGAGGCGCAGGACGAGGGAGACCTGAACTGAACGGGAACAAGGGCGGCCGTGGCCGCCGGATCGTGCTCTGGCGGCACGGCCAGACGGCCTGGAATCTCGAACAGCGCTTCCAGGGCAACACCGACATCGAGCTGACCGCCGAGGGCACGGCGCAGGCGCGCCGCGCCGCCCGGCTGCTCGCGGCGCTGCGGCCGGACGCGATCATCGCCTCCGACCTGCGCCGGGCCGCGGGCACCGCCGCGGAGCTGGCCGCGGTGACCCACCTGCCGGTCACGCACTACGAGGGCCTGCGCGAGACCTTCGCCGGAGCCTGGCAGGGCCTGACCCACACCGAGATCGTCGAGCGCTACGGCGAGCAGTACGCGGCCTGGAAGCGTGGCGAGCCGGTGCGGCGCGGCGGCGGCGAGCTGGAGACCGAGGTCGCCGACCGGGCCGCCCCCGTGGTGCTGACCGCCGCCGACAAGCTCGGCGACGACGGCGTCCTCGTCGTCGTCAGCCACGGCGGCACCATCCGCACCACCATCGGACGGCTGCTCGGCCTGGAGTCCACGAGCTGGGAGTCGCTCGGCGGCCTGACGAACTGCTGCTGGTCCGTCCTCGGCGAGGGTGCCCGCGGCTGGCGGCTGCTGGAGCACAACGCGGGCACACTGCCGGAACCGGTCCTCGGCGACGACACCTGAGCGCGCGCCGGACCGTGCTCGCGGCGGCCTCCGAACGGGCCTCGACCGAGTCCGGGACGCGTCCGCGCGCGGCGGTACAGCGGATTTCGTTTCCGGCGCGCTCACCGGCTATGCTTCTTCTCGTCGCCGGGGAAACCCGCGCTGACGCGGGGCTGTAGCTCAGTTGGTAGAGCGCTTGCATGGCATGCAAGAGGTCCGGGGTTCAATTCCCCGTAGCTCCACAAGGTCGAGGGCGGAGTGTGCTCGCGGAAAGCGCGAGCCACTTCGCCCTTGTCGTTTCTGCTCGGCTGCGCCTCGCGCTGCGGGGGCTTCGCCACCCGCACCCCCGTGAGGCCGGCGGGGCTGGATGCCGAGGTGGAAAGCGCGAGCCACTTCGCCCTTGTCGTTTCTGCTCGGCTGCGCCTCGCGCTGCGGGGGCTTCGCCACCCGCACCCCCGTGAGGCCGGCGGGGC
>NZ_JBIBHM010000001.1:0-452034 GCF_042957025.1 Streptomyces sp. NPDC008139 | reverse complement strand
GGCTGGATGCCGAGGCGGGAGTGTCCGGGGACAGGGTCCACACGCGACGTACGAAGGTCCCGTTCCCTCACTGGGGGAGCGGGATCTTTCCGTTCCGGCCCTCCCGCGCGGACTGCTCGGCCTTCTCGCGCAGGATCTCGGAGAGCGGGCGGCCGTGCTGGGGGCAGCCGACGACCGGGTCGGGGATGGTGCGCAGGCGCTCGATCCGGCGGGTGTCCTCCGCGCCGAGCGGGGTGTAGACGACGATGCGGTGCTCGGCCATGCCGTCGATGCTCAGCGAGCTGGACGACAGATTGACGGTGCCGACCGCGTGGTGCCGGAAGACCTTGACCCGCCTGCCCGGCGCGGCCACGTCGCCGCTGGCCCACAGCTGCGCGAAGAGCGGGCTCTCCTTGATCAGCCGGGCGATGAAGGACTCCCAGGCGGGCTCGCCCATGTGGTTGCCGTACGAGCGGCGGAGCTGGGCCACCATGCCGGGCAGCTCGTCGTCGCTGTTGACGATGGTCGAACAGCACTCGGGGACGGTGAACAGCTTGTAGAGCACATTGCGGTCGTGCCGGGCCACGCGTGAGGTCATCGGCCACAGCACCTGGTAGGTGGCGTTGGACGCCTGGACGTCGTAGCGCGCGTTGTGCACGACCGCGGGGAGCGGATTGAGGGCTTCGAGGATGCCCAGCACCTCCTCGCCGACGACCTCCGCGTCCGAGACGGGCTCACGGACGAAGGGGATGCCCGCGAGCCGGTACAGGTGCTCGCGCTCGGTCACGTCGAGTTGCAGGACCCGTGCGACCGCGTCCAGCACCTGCACGCTGGCGTTGATCGGGCGGCCCTGCTCCAGCCACGTGTACCAGGTGACACCGACCCCGGCGAGCTGCGCGACCTCCTCGCGCCGCAGGCCAGGGGTGCGGCGGCGCAGCCCCGGCGGCATTCCGACGTCCTCCGGCGTGATCCGCGCGCGGCGGCTGCGGAGGAATCCGGCGAGTTCCGTACGGCGCTGGGTCCGGTGCTGCGGCGGCTGCTGCCGCGGTGACGGGTGCGGGGGCGACGGCTGGGACGACGGCTGGGCCATGTCCCCCATCCTCCCCGCGGCCCGGTACCGCTGCCAGGTGCCAGCGGTACCAGGATCACCGGGCTCTCGTTACCCGTATCGCACCGCCCGCAGGCTCGACGCATGACGCACTCCGTACTCCCCGGCGGGATCACCGCCGGTACCGGCACGTCCCCGGCCGTCACATCCCCAGCGGACAGGCCCTCCGCTGTCGGCTCGTCCGCCTCCGCCGCCGGCTCTTCGGCCGTCACCTCCGGTGCCGGGCCGCGGGCGCCGCGGGCCGGGCTGCTGCTGGCGATCATCCTCACGGGCCAGTTCATGGCCCTGCTCGACGTCTTCATCGTCAATGTCGCCGCCCCGACGATCCGTACCGATCTGCACGCCTCGGGCGCCGGGCTCCAGCTCGTGATCGCGGGCTACAGCATCGCGTACGCCGTTCTCCTGATCACCGGCGCGCGGCTGGGCGGCCTGCTTGGGCACCGGCGGCTGTTCCTGGCCGGTCTCGCGCTGTTCACAGTGTCCTCGCTGGCCTGCGGTCTCGCTCGGAACACCGGTGAGCTGATCGGTTTCCGCTTCGTGCAGGGCACCGGTTCCGCGCTGATGATCCCGCAGGTGCTGAGCCTGCTCCAGCTCACCTTCACCGGCGAGGCGCGGACGCGGGCGATGAGCGTGTACTCCGCCGTCATCGCCTCCGGCGCCGCGCTCGGCCAGTCGCTGGGCGGTCTGCTGGTCAGCGCCGACCTGTTCGGTATGGGCTGGCGGCCGGTGTTCCTGGTCAACGTGCCGATCGGCCTGGTGATGCTGGTGGTCGCGCCGCGCGTCCTGCCCGAGGACACGGGGGCCGCGGCTGCCGGGACCCCAGGGGCGGCGGGCGCGGTGCGGCGCGGTCTCGACCTGCCGGGCCTGGTCGTGCTCGGCGCCGCGGTGACGCTGCTCACCGTGCCGCTCGTCCTCGGGCAGGAGGAGGGATGGCCGCTGTGGGGCTGGTTCTCGCTGGGCCTGAGCGTGCTGCTCTTCGCGCTCTTCACGGTGCTCGAAGCGCGGCTCGCCCGGCGCGGCGGCGCCCCGCTGGTGTCCGCGCGTGTGCTGCGGGCGCCGGGCATGCCGCGCGCGGTGACGGTGATCTCGCTGACGATGGCGGCCAACGCGGGTTTCCTCTTCGCCATCGCCCTGCACCTCCAGTCGGGCCTCGGCGACAGCGCGCTGCGCACCGGTCTGACCTTCGCGACCTGCGCGGTCACCTTCGGCGCCGTCGGCCTCAACTGGCGTCGGCTGCCGGTGTCCTGGCGGCCGTGGCTCGCCCCGGCGGGCCTGCTGGTCGCGGCCGGGTCCTTCGCGGGCCTCGGGCTCGCGCTGCGCGCCGGCGGCCACGGCGGCGCGCTGCTCTACGGCGCGCTGCTGCCCCTGGGCGCCGGACTCGGCCTCGCCTTCAGCCCGACGCTCACCCTGGCGCTCGGCAAGGTCGCGCCGCACGACGCGGCGGAGGCCAGCGGCCTGCTCGCCACCGTCACTCAGCTCGGCCAGCTCCTCGGCGTCGCCACCCTCGGCACGCTCTACCTCAACCGGCTCGATGTGCCCGGCGCCCACCCCTCGGCCCACGCCTACGCCGTGACGTCGGCGGCCATGGCGGCGGTGTCGTTGGTCGGCGCCGTGGTCGCGGTCGAGTGGCGGCGGAGCGGGCGGCGCCGGGCCTGAGGCGCGGGCGGCCTGTGCCGGTGCGTCCTGCGCGTCCTACGCGTCCTGCGCGGCCTCCGCGTCCAGGAACGGGTAGTCGGTGTAGCCGCGCTCGTCGCCGCCGTAATACGTGGCCCGGTCCGGGGTGTTGAACGGTCCGCCCGCGCGGAGCCTGCGCGGCAGGTCGGGGTTGGCGAGGAAGAGGGCGCCGTACGAGAGCATGTCGGCGGTGCCGTCCTCGATCAGCGCCAGTTCCTCCGGGCCCGAAGGGCGGCCGACCGTACGGGCGTTGAGGATGAGAGCGCCGGAGAAGCGTTTGCGCAGCTCCAGGGTGAGCGCCCGGTCGTCGTTCTCGATGAGGTGCAGATACGCGGGGCCGACCGCTTCGATCGCCTGGACCAGCGCGACATACGTCGGTCCCGGCTCCGGCTCCTGGAGGTCTCCGAGCGGATTGCCGGGCGAGACGCGCAGGCCCGTACGGTCGGCGCCGATCGCCCCGGCCACCGCCGTGACCAGCTCGACCGCGAACCGTATCCGGCGCTCGGGGGAGCCGCCCCAGTCGTCGGTGCGCACATTGGAGTTGGGCGCGAGGAACTGGTGCGCCAGATAGCCGTTGGCCGCGTGCACCTCGACACCGTCGAAGCCCGCGGTGATCGCGTTGCGGGCCGCGGCGGCGTGGTCGGCGACGGTCTGCCGGATGCCGTCCTCGGTCAGCTCCTCGGGGACGACGAACTCCTTCGGCCCGTCCTGCGTGTAGACCGTGCCCTGGGCGGCGACGGCCGAGGCGCCGACCGGTACGAGGCCGTCGGGCAGCAGGGAGGGGTGGCCGATCCGGCCGGTGTGCATGAGCTGCGCGAAGATCCGGCCGCCAGCCGCGTGCACGGCGTCGGTGACCCGGCGCCAGGCGGCGATCTGCTCGTCGCTGTGCAGACCGGGAGTGTCGGGATAGCCCTGTCCGACGGGGGAGGGCTGGGTGCCCTCGGTGACGATCAGCCCGGCGGAGGCGCGCTGCGCGTAGTAGCGCACGGCGGCGTCGGTCGGGGCGAGTCCGGGACCGTACGCCCTGCTGCGGGTCATCGGTGCCATGGCGATACGGTTCGGCAGCCGCACACCGCCGAGGTCGAGGGGGTCGAACGCGGTGGTCAAAGCGGTCTCCAGGCTCGTCCGGCGGCGGGGCTCGTAGTCGGCCGGAAGCCACCGTAACCGCGGATCCGCCCCGGAAATGTTGAGGATTCATGAACTTCCGGCCGGAGCGGCCGGGGCCGGGGCGGGTGCCGTGACCAGGGGCGGCGCGGGGTCGGGAGCCGAATCCGGAATCGGCGCCGGAAGACGGCTTTCGGCGGTTGACACGCGCCTGGAGGGCATGGTGTACAGCGCGCGGACGGCCAGCGTGCCCGCCAGCGCCAGGAACGCCACGGCCGCCAGCGGATAACCGGCCGACAGCAGTATCTGCGGCCCGCTCTGCCGCAGTTCCAGCCGTCCCGGGCCGTGCGGCACCGCCCACAGCGCGAAGGAACAGAAGAGACCGCAGGCCGCGGCCGTCCCGGCCGCCCACCGCCAGTCCCCCCGGCGCAGCGTCTCGGAGCCGAGCAGCACCAGTATCGGCACCGCCCACACCCAGTGGTGCGACCACGACACCGGACTGACCAGCAGCGCCGTCATCGCACAGGCCGCCGCCGCCCACGCGGGCCCGTACGGCAGCCGGTCCCCGGCCAGCAGCGCCGCGACGGCCACCGCGAGCCCGGCCAGACCCGCCACGGCGGCGCCCGCCAGCCAGGCCGTCCCCGGATCCCCGGTGTGCTGGAACCGGGCGACCACCCCGCGCAGCGACTGATTGGCGGTGTCCTCACCGAAGCCGACCCGGTCCGGCGCGAGCACCACCCCGGTCCAGAACCGCCGCGAGTCGTACGGCAGCGCGAGCGCCGCGACCGCGACCGTACCGGCGAAGGTTCCGCCCGCCACCAGGGCGCGCCGCACATAGGGTGCGCCGCTTCCCTCCCGGAGCAGCGCCGCCGCCCCCGCCACGGCCAGGAAGACGGCGAAGAGCGCGGGCGTCAGCTTGATCCCGGCGGCGATCCCGATCCCGGCCCCCGCCCAGCGGTGCGCGGCAGGGCGGGTCAGGTCCCACAGCACCAGCACCGCGAGCAGTAGATTGACCTGCCCGTAGCGCAGGGTCGTCCACACCGGCTCGCACCACACCGCCGCCGCGGCCACGGCGAGCACCACCGCGGCCCGCGGCGCGCGTACCGGACGGCCGGCCAGCCGCAGCGACAGCGCGACCAGTGCCACCAGCAGCAACAGATTCCCGGCCGTCGCCGCCGTCCGCATCGCCCCGGTCCGCAGCCAGGTCAGCGGCACGAACAGCAGCGCGGCGAACGGCGGATACGTCGTCGGCAGCCGCGCGTACGTCGCCCGCATCGCGTACAGGTCACCGCCGCCGCGTACCGTCCGGCCCTCGGCCCGGTACACCATGAGGTCGATCATCGACACGTGCGCGCCGCGCTGCGCCGCCCAGAACCCGGCGAAGGACCCGAGGCAGCCGACCCCGGCCGCGGTCACCGCCGCCGCCCGCCGCCGCCGTACCGCGCCCACGCCACCACGCTCCTCCCGCCGTCACAGAACCCCGAGGTCGGAGGCCCGCCACCGGCCGGAAACGAGTTGGCGGTCCCGGCCCGCGGCCGTGTAATGTATCCCGAGTCGCCGGGCCCACCGCCCGACACCACGCGGGGCTGTAGCTCAGTTGGTAGAGCGCTTGCATGGCATGCAAGAGGTCCGGGGTTCAATTCCCCGTAGCTCCACGAGTGAGAGAGCGAGACCTGTCCGCAGAAGGCGGACGGATCTCGCTCTTTTCCGTTGCGCGGCGGCCGGCTCCTGCGGCGCCCGCGGGGCGCGGCTCCGGGGCCCGGCTTCGGACCGGCCGCGGGACCGGTCTGTTCTGACCGGCCGCGGGATCCGTCACCTGACCGGCCTGACGGCTGGTCAACTACCCTGGGCGCACAGGGCGGAAGCGACGGGGGAGAGACCTCTTGGACCAGCTGGACTGGCAGTTGATCGACCGTGAGTTCCTCGCCGGTCGGCGCGAGGCCTCACGGGAGAGTCTGGTCCGCTACTTCGACGGTGCCCTGCCGACCTGGGAGACGGTGCTCGCGGACGTGCCGCGCCGCGAGGCGGTCTCGCGTATCACCGGGAATCTGCTGTACGAGCGCGGCTCGGCGAGCACCGTGCACCTGGTGGTGGGCCCCAGCGGCGAGGGCAAGTCGACGCTGATCCGGCAGGTCGCCGTCGATCTCGCGAGCAGCCACGAGGACTGGCGGGTGTACTGGCGGGACTCCGGTGACACCCTGGACCTGAAGTGGATCGCGGAGCTGGTCCCGGACCGCAACACGCTCTTCGTCTCGGACGACGCGGAGAAGATCGCGACCGGCTGCTTCGACGTCCTGCGGCGACTTGACGGCCGCTCGGACCTGCACTTCCTGCTGGCGGCGCGGGACACCGACTGGCGGGCGGTCAGGGCCGACTCGCTGCCGTGGAACACGCTGAACGTCACGCCGAAGCGGATCGCCCTGCGCGGCCTCGGCAAGGACGGCGTGGACGCGCGGGAGATCGTCGAGGCGTGGACGCGGTCGCAGGCGCTCGGCCAGCTCGCCTCGTACAACCAGGTCGAGGACCGCGTGGCGGCGCTACTGGCGGCGGTCCGCGGCGAGGAGGCCAGCCTGGAGGACGGCGCGCTGCTCGGCGGCATGCTCCGGGTCCGCGTCGGCGACCGGCTCGACGGCCATGTGCAGCAGATGCTCGGACGCCTGGTCCACTACCCGCTGAGCAACGGCCGCACACTCGCGTACGCCTTCTTCATGATCGCCGCCCTGCACGGCATCAATGTGCGGGAGATGTCGCCGCGGCTGCTCGCCGAGGCGCTCAACATCGACGTGAGCCGGGTGGAGGAGGAGATCGTCATCCCGCTCGGCGAGGAGGCGGCGGCGGCCCGCGCGGGCGACCGGCTGCTCGTCAGGCACCGCGCGGTCGCCGAGTCGGCGCTGCGCGTCGCCCGCAGCCTCGGCGTCGACATGAAGGACATCTACGCGCGCCTGACCCGCGTCGGCATCCGCGTGGCGACCCGGCCCGGAAGCGGCCTGGACGCCAAGGAGTTCCGGTACATGTCGCAGAAACTGAGCAGCTCGCCGGAGTACGCGATCGGCTCCGCCCGCGCGGCCGTGGAGGAGGAGCCCGACGACCTGCGCCGGGTGGTCAACCTCGTCGTGGTGCTGCGGCACAACGCCATGAACGACGAGCTGACGGCGGTCGCGCAGGAGCATGTCGGCCGGATCCGTACGATGGTCAACTCGCGTGAGGCGGCCCGGCGGTTCTTCTACGAGTGGTCGATCGCGGAGGGCAAGTCCGGCCGCCACGAGATCGCCTGCTGGCTCACCGCGGTGTCGCTGGCCGATCTGGCGTGGGCCGATCCGCTGCGCGACGAGCGGGACGTCGAGTGGCGGATGGCCGGTTTCGTACCGGGGTTCAAGGCGCTCGCCGTGCGGACCGGGGACGAGCGGTTCGCGCGCGGGGTGCGCGCGGTCGAGACGCTGCTGCGCGGCTGGCCGGTCAGCCCGCGTACCGAGCGGGACATGGTCATGTACCGCTCCTACGCCAAGAGTCAGGGCGTGCCGGAGATGGACCGCGACACCTGCCGTACGGAGTTGACGGCCGCGGTCGTGGCCGCCTGGCGATTGCGGTCGCGTGAACTTCCCGACGTTCCCGCGGGATCGACCTTGCGCTTCCACCGGCTGTTCCAGAAGCTGGACGAGCACCCCGCCTGACCGGGCGGGCGGCCCCGACGGGCCCCGTGCCCGATCGGGCACGCGACCTGAACGGCCATACGCACGACGGGCGGTGGCTACCGTTCCTTGACCCGCTCTTGGGAAAACCATGCCCCTGACGTGAACCGATCAGCGAAAGAGTGTCGCTCTGCGGTACGAGCCGTACGCATAGCGGCGACACCGCACTTCGCGACAACTCGCTTCGCATGGGGGTTTCATGAGATTTGAGCGCAAGAGAACGCGTGTGGGACTGGTGGCGGCCGCCGCGCTGCCCCTGGTCGCCGGCGCGCTCGCGCTTGGCACCCAGTCCGCCACGGCCGACCAGCCCAGCGGACGCCAACTCCTCTCCGGCACCAAGCCGCAGTGGGCCACCACCCAGGCAGACAAGGGCGCGACCGCGAACACCGGCAAGGTGTCCGTCCGCGTCTATCTGGCCGGACGGGACGCGAAGGGCCTCGCGGCCTACGCCAAGTCCGTCTCGGATCCGAACTCGGCTGACTACGGTCACTATCTGACCACCGCGCAGACCCAGGCGCGCTACGGTGCGACGAAGGCCCAGATAGCCGAGGTCACCGACTGGCTGAAGTCCTCCGGCCTGAAGGTGACCGCGACCTCCCAGCACTACATCGCCGTGACCGGTGACGTGGCCGCCGCGGAGAAGGCTTTCGGCACCCAGCTCCACAACTACTCCAAGGCGGGCCACACTTACCACGCCCCGGCGACCACGGCGTCCGCGCCCGCCTCGCTCAAGGGCGCGGTGCTGACCGTCACCGGCCTGGACAACGCACCCAAGAAGTCCAGCCACGACGACACGCTGCCGCCCCCGGACGCGGTCTTCAAGAACGCCGGACCCTTCTCCACGTACTACGGCTCGAACACCAACAACAAGCTCCCCAACGCGTACGGCACCAAGGCGCCTTACGCGATCAAGGGCTACACCGGTGAGCAGCTCCGTGCCGCGTACGGCGCCGGAAAGTACACCGGCAAGGGCGTGACGGTGGCCATCACCGACGCGTACGCCTCGCCGACCATCGCCGCCGACGCCTCGCAGTACGCCAAGCGAAACGGCGACCAGAAGTACAAGAAGGGCCAGCTCTCGCAGGTCCTGCCGAGCGAGTTCACCAACACCGACGAGTGCGGCGCGTCCGGCTGGTACGGCGAGGAGACGCTCGACGTCGAGGCCGTGCACGCGGTCGCCCCCGACGCGAACATCGTCTACCTCGGCGCGGCCTCCTGCTACGACGACGACTTGCTCGACACGCTCAACAAGGTCGTGGACGGCCACCTGGCCGACATCGTCTCCAACTCGTGGGGCGACGTCGAGGCCAACGAGACCCCGGACGTGGCCGCGGCCTACGACCAGGTCTTCCAGCAGGGCGCTGTCGAGGGCATCGGCTTCTACTTCTCCTCCGGTGACAACGGCGACAACGTCGCCTCCACCGGTGTGAAGCAGGCCGACACCCCCGGAAACTCCGACTGGGCCACCTCCGTCGGCGGCACCTCGCTGGCGGTCGGCAAGAACGACAAGTACAAGTGGGAGACTGGCTGGGGCACCGAGCGCGCCCCGCTGTCGGCCGACGGCAAGTCCTGGGTGGGCTTCCCCGGCCCGTACACCTCGGGCGCGGGCGGCGGCACCAGCAAGCTGTACGCGCAGCCGTACTACCAGCGCGGCGTCGTACCCGACTCGCTGGCGCTCGCCAACGGCGGCACCGTCAAGCAGCGTGTCGAGCCCGACATCGCCGCGGTCGCCGACCCGAACACCGGCTTCCTCGTCGGCCAGACCCAGACCTTCCCCGACGGGTCGCTCCAGTACAGCGAGTACCGGATCGGCGGCACCTCGCTCGCCGCGCCGGTGATCGCGGGCGTCCAGGCGCTGTCGCAGCAGGCCCGTAACGGCATCGCGATCGGCTTCGCCAACCCGCTCATCTACAACAAGTACGGCACGTCCGCGTACCACGACGTGACCGACCACCCGCTGGGCCAGGGCCAGGGTCTCGCCGTCGTGCGTGTCGACTTCGCGAACGCCTTCGACGCCTCGGACGGCACGATCACCTCGCTCCGTACCCTCGGTGCGGACGCGTCGCTGCACGCCACGGTCGGCTACGACGACGTCACCGGCGTCGGCACCCCTGGTGCCGACTACGTGAAGTCGTACCTGCCGCCGAAGAAGAACGGCAAGCACTGAACGGTGTGACGCGGTTCTGATCCGACGTGGCTCTGCGTTTCGGACATGGTTCTGACGCCGATCCGGCGCGGATCCGAGGCGTGCGGACGCGCTTCGGAAGCGTTTCGGACGCGGTGAAGCGGGGCCCGTACCGGGGAGCGATCCTCGGTGCGGGCCCCGCCCCCGCTGCGGTAACCTGATGCCATGCGAGCTGTGAGCCTCCTGCTTAGCGAGCCGCGCTGACCGAGAACCCCGTCAGTGCGGCACCCCTCCTGCGCGAGGGGCTTTTTTGTTTCCGCAGGCAGCGACGGGCAGCAGGCTTCCGGGCCGCAGCCGTCAAGACATCGATGGAGTACCGAGGACGATGAGCGAGATCACCCCGGCCGCCGAGACGGCTGCGCCCCACCGCTACACGGCCGAACTGGCCGCGGACATCGAGGGCCGCTGGCAGGACTTCTGGCAGGCCCACGGCACCTACGAGGCGCCCAACCCCAGCGGCGACCTGGACGGCGACCCCGAGACGGCCGCGCGCCCCAAGAAATTCATCATGGACATGTTCCCGTACCCCTCGGGCGCGGGACTGCACGTCGGCCACCCGCTGGGCTACATCGCGACCGACGTCTACGCCCGCCACCAGCGGATGACCGGCCACAATGTGCTGCACACCCTGGGCTTCGACGCCTTCGGCCTGCCCGCCGAGCAGTACGCCGTACAGACCGGCACCCACCCGCGGGTCACCACCGAGGCCAACATCGTCACGATGACGGCGCAACTGCGGCGGCTGGGCCTGGGTCACGACAAGCGCCGCTCCTTCGCCACGATCGACCCCGAGTACTACCGCTGGACCCAGTGGATCTTCCTGCGGATCTTCAACTCCTGGTACGACGAGGAGGCCGCCCGCGCCCGCCCGATCACCGAGCTGGTCGAGCAGTACGAGGGCGGCGTCCGTGCGACCCCCGACGGCCGCGCGTGGGCGGAGCTGACCGTCGCCGAGCGCGCCGGTGTCCTGGACGGCCACCGGCTGGCGTACGTCGCCCAGTCGCCGGTCAACTGGTGCCCCGGGCTGGGCACCGTGCTGGCCAACGAGGAGGTCACCGCCGACGGCCGTTCGGAGCGCGGCAACTTCCCCGTCTTCAAGGCCAATCTGCGCCAGTGGATGATGCGCATCACCGCGTACGCCGACCGGCTGCTGGACGACCTGGACCTGCTGGACTGGCCCGAGGCCATCAAGCAGCAGCAGCGCAACTGGATCGGGCGCAGCGAAGGCGCGCGCGTCGACTTCCCCGTGGCCGGCGCCGACCGCCCGATCACGGTCTTCACCACCCGTCAGGACACGCTGTTCGGCGCCACCTATATGGTGCTGGCCCCCGAGCACGACCTGGTGGACGCGATCGTCCCCGACGCCTGGCCAGAGGGCACCCACCAGGTGTGGACCGGCGGCCACGCCACGCCCGCCGAGGCCGTCGCCGCCTACCGCAAATTCGCCTCCTCGAAGTCCGACGTGGAGCGGCAGGCCGACGCCAAGGAGAAGACCGGCGTCTTTACCGGCGCCTTCGCCGTAAACCCCGTCAGCGGTGAGGATGTCCCCGTCTTCATCGCGGACTACGTGCTGATGGGCTACGGCACCGGCGCCATCATGGCCGTGCCCGCCCACGACGCCCGCGACTTCGCCTTCGCCCGTGCCTTCGAACTGCCGATGCGCTGTGTCGTGGCGCCCACCGACGGCCGCGGCACCGACCCGGCGCAGTGGGACGACGCCTTCGGGTCGTACGACGCGACGATCGTCAACTCGGCCGGGTCCGGGGTGTCCCTGGACGGCCTGGGCGTGGTCGAGGCGAAGGCCGTGATCACCGCCTGGCTGGCCGAGCGCGGCATCGGCGAGGGCACCGTCAACTACCGGCTGCGCGACTGGCTGTTCAGCCGTCAGCGCTACTGGGGCGAGCCCTTCCCCGTCGTCTACGACGAGGACGGCGTCGTGCACGCGCTGCCCGACTCGATGCTGCCCGTCGCCCTGCCCGAGGTCGACGACTACAGTCCGCGCACCTTCGACCCCGACGACGCGGACACCTCCCCGGAGCCGCCGCTGTCGCGCAACGAGGACTGGGTGACGGTCGAGCTGGACCTGGGCGACGGCGTCCGCACGTACCGCCGCGAGACCAACACCATGCCCAACTGGGCCGGTTCCTGCTGGTACGAGCTGCGCTATCTGGACCCGCACAACAGCGAGCGGCTGGTCGACCCGGCCATCGAGCAGTACTGGATGGGCCCGCGCGAGGGGCAGCCCGCGGGCGGCGTCGACCTGTACGTCGGCGGCGCCGAGCACGCCGTGCTGCACCTGCTGTACGCCCGTTTCTGGCACAAGGTGCTGCACGACCTGGGCCACGTCTCGTCCGTGGAGCCGTTCCACCGGCTGTTCAACCAGGGCATGATCCAGGCGTTCGTCTACCGTGACGCGCGCGGCATCGCGGTGCCCGCCGTCGAGGTCGAGGAGCGGGACGGCGGCTGGTTCTACCAGGGCGAGCCCGTCAGCCGTGTGCTGGGCAAGATGGGCAAGTCCCTGAAGAACGCCGTGACGCCCGACGAGATCTGCGCCGAATACGGCGCCGACACCCTGCGCCTGTACGAGATGGCGATGGGCCCGCTGGACGTCTCCCGCCCCTGGGACACCCGCGCGGTCGTCGGCCAGTACCGGCTGTTGCAGCGCCTGTGGCGCAATGTCGTGGACGAGGCCACCGGCACGGTGACCGTCTCCGAGGCCGAGCCCGACGAGGCCACGCTGCGCGCGCTGCACAAGGCGATCGACGGTGTCACCGGCGACATGGCGGGCCTGCGCTTCAACACCGCCATCGCCAAGATCACCGAGCTGAACAACCACCTGACGAAGACGGGCGGCCCCGTGCCGCGCGCCATCGCCGAACCTCTGGTGCTGCTGATCGCGCCCCTGGCGCCGCACATCGCCGAGGAGCTGTGGAGCAGGCTGGGCCACACCGCCTCCCTGGTGCACGAGCCCTTCCCGGTCGCCGACCCCGCCCTGGCGCAGGACGAGGCCGTGGTGTGCGTCGTCCAGATCAAGGGCAAGGTCAGGGCACGGTTGGAGGTTCCTCCGACCATTTCCGACACTGAGCTGGAGGCCCAGGCGCTGTCCGACCCGGCCGTCGTCGCGGCGCTGGGCGGTGCGGCGGTGCGCAAGGTGATCGTGCGGGCGCCGAAGCTGGTCAACATCGTGGTGTGAGGCCGCGGCTTCTTCGCAGGGGGCGCCGCCTCGCGGAGTGCGACCCCTAAGGGGCAGGTTGGGGGATCGGCCGGATCCCGCGGCCTGCCCCTCCCGTTTACGGTGGAGACGTCTACGGTGGATGGTGGAGTGTCCGCCGTTCGAGGTTGGAGGAGAGCGCCCGTGGAAATCGCAGGCTTCGTCGTCCTGGTGCTCTTTCTCGCCTTCGTCACGCTCGGAGTCGTGGCCACCGTCAAGACCGTGCGCGCCGCGCGCCGCGGTGTCGCCCGCGCCTCGGCCCAGGCGCGCCGCACCATCGAGGACACCCAGCTCAAGGCTCGCCGCTACACCACCACCGGCCCCGCGGGCCAGGTCGCGCAGCTCCGTATCGACCTGCGCACTGCCATCGACAGCACCTTCCGTGCCCTCGAACACGACCCGTCGCTGACCGAGGCCGCCGGTCTCATGGCCCGCCTCAACGACCACGCCCGCACCCTCGACCGCGAGCTGGCCCTCCTGGAGCGCGAGCCCGACCGCGCCCGCCTCGCCGCGCTCCTCCCCGACCTCTCCACCCGAGCCCACCGCATCACCCACTCCGCGGACTCCCTGCGCTGGGCCGCCCAGGACCGCGCCCACCAGTTCGCCTCCGACGACCTCACCGCCCTCCGCCACCAGATCGACATCGAATCGGCCGCCCTCCGCCACTGGGAGCCGGCGGCTCCGCCGAAGCTGAGCCCGACTGCGGAGTAGGCCCTTTGGCGGGGAGCCAGGAGTAAGCCTTTGCAGGGTGCCAGGAGTAAGCCCTTGGCGGGGTGCCAGGAGTGAGCCTTTGGCGGGCGCCAGAAGCCGAATTCAGCCCGTCCGGCGTCTGAGGACGAAGCCTGAGCCTTGCCGGGAGTGCCAGAAGCGACGCGTCAGCCCGTCCGGCGTTTGGGGACGGACCCCGGGGCTGGCGGGGTGCCAGAAGCGAACCATCAGCCCGTCAGGCGTCTGTGGGGGCACCGCCCGCGGCAGCCGGGGGAGACCGGCCCGCCCGGCAATGAGGGCCCGAGTACCGCCCCGACCTGCGCACCGGTAACCTCCCCGTCATGTCCCCGCATGTCGCCATCGTCACGGATTCCACGGCCTACCTCCACCCCGAGGCCGTGCGCCGGCACAACATCTCCGTCGTGCCGCTCACCGTGGTAATCGGCGACGAAGCCCTCGAAGAGGGCACCGAAATCTCCGCCCCCGCCGTGGCACGAGCCCTCCAACGCCGCCATCCGGTCACCACCTCCCGCCCGTCCCCGGCCGAATTCGCCGCCGTCTACGAGGCCGTCGCCGACGCGGGCGCGGAGGCGATCGTCTCGCTCCACCTGTCCGGCGAGTTCTCCGGCACCTACGACGCGGCGCTGCTCGCGGCGAAGGAGGCGGCGGTACCGGTGCGGGTGGTCGACACCGGAATGGTCGCGATGGCGCTCGGCTTCACCGTCCTCGCGGCGGCCGAGACGGCGGAAGCGGGCGGCACACCGGACGACGTCGTCGCCGCCGCGGAGAAGCGGGCCGACGCCACCTCCGCGTACTTCTACGTCGACACGCTCGACTATCTGCGCCGGGGCGGCCGGATCGGCGCCGCCCAGGCGCTGTTCGGTTCCGCTCTTGCCGTGAAGCCGCTGCTGCGCCTTGTCGACGGCCGGATCGAGCTGATGGAGAAGGTCAGGACGGCCTCCAAGGCGATCACCCGGCTGGAGGAGATCGTCGTCGAGCAGACGGGCACCCGCCGGGTGACCCTCGCCGTCCACCACCTCGCCTCGGCCGACCGCGCGGCGGCCCTCGCGGACCGGCTGCGGGAGCGGGTGCCGGGCCTCGACGATCTGGTGGTCAGCGAGGTGGGCGCGGTGATCGGCGCGCACACCGGGCCGGGGCTGCTCGGGGTCGTCATCTCGCCGCACTGAGCGGGGCGGGTGCTCGCGGGGGCATGGGGGCATGGGGGCTTCGGCGGCGTGAGCGGTGTGAGCGGTGTGAGCGGTCGGAGGGGCCGCCGGCAGGGGGCCTGAGTCACCCTCACGGGTGACGGAGTTATCCACAATCGCCGAGTCGTCCACAGATTCAGACCAAGATCATCTTTCGGCGGTGATCGGGTCCAGCATCGGACCCATGAACTCTCTGGAACCGATCCGCACCGCCATCCGTCCGCAACGAAAGTCCGGCCCCGACCCGGCCGAGGTGCGCGAGCGCGCCGCCGCGCTGTTCGGTACGGCGGTGGAGCGCGGCGCGCGGGAAGGGCCGCCGGGGGCGCGGTCGGAACCACCGGAACGGTCGGGGCCCTCGCCTGAGCCCTCGCCTGAGCCGCTGCCGCTGCCGCTGCCGCTGCCGCTGCCTCTGTCCGAGCGGCCCGCGGCGGCCGAGGAACCGACCGGTCCGGTACGACGCTTGCGCACCTGGCTCTTCGTCCGCTGCGGGCTGGAGTTCAAGACGGTGCTGGCGTTGGTGGCCGTACTGGTCATCGCGGGTGGCCTCGCGGTGCAGCACTTCGTGGCGGGCCGCCCCCGGACGATCGCGGTGCCGCCACCGCTGTCGTCGTCGGGGAGGCCGCTGACGGCCGTGGGCGCCTCGGCCATGGCGTCGGCGGCCACGACCACCCCCGCGCCGAAGCTCACCGTGGACATCGCGGGCAAGGTCGCCAGACCGGGGCTGCGGCGCCTGCCTCCCGGTTCCCGCGTCGCCGACGCCCTCTCCGCCGCCGGCGGCGCCCTCCCCGGCACGGACACCAGCACCCTCAACCTCGCCCGCCCCCTCACAGACGGCGAACAGATCCTGGTCGGCATCGCCCCGGCCCCCGGTGCCCCGGCCGAACCCGGCGACCCCGCCGCCGCCCCCGGCTCCCCCGTCAGCCTCAACTCCGCCACCGCCGCCCAACTCGACGCCCTGCCCGGCGTCGGCCCCGTTCTCGCCCAGCACATCCTCGAGTTCCGCACCCGGCACGGCTCCTTCACCTCCGTCGACCAACTGCGCCAAGTCCCCGGCATCGGTGACCGCAAATTCACCACCCTCAAGCCCCTGGTCCACCCATGACCCGCCCCGTGGCCGGCAGCGACGACCCCGAGGGCGCAGGACCCGCGGCAAGCGAGCGGGCCGCTGTGCACGCGGCGGCGGCATCGCGGCTCGGGGCCGCGAACCCACGGCAGGAAGGACCGCCGGACTGGCGGTTGGTGGGCCCCGCGGTGGCGGCCTGGGGCGGGGCGGCGGTCGGGCCGGGGCTGGGGACGCGCGTCGGGATCGGGGTGGTGCTGGCGGCGCTCCTCGCGGGCGCGGCGCTGTTGGTGGCGGCAGGCGTGAGGGGCGGCGGGCGGCGGGAGTTGGGGGCGGCGCTGGCGGCGGTGGTGTTGTGCGGGGCGGTGGGGGCGGGCGCGGCCGTGCTCGGGGAGGCGGACCGGTATCGGGGGCCGGTGGCGGGGATGGCCGAGCGCGGAGCGGTGGCGGAGGTCGAGCTGCGGGTGACAGGCGACCCGACGGAGGCCCGCCCACGGGTGCGGGGAGCCGCACAGGCGCCACGGACGGCCGTCGTCGGGGGAGAGGCGTTACGGGTCGGCGGCACGCGCGTCCGGACGCCGGTGGTGGTGCTGGCCGAGGGGGAGGTCGGGCGGTGGCTGAAGCTGCTGCCGTCCACGAGGATCGCGGTCACGGCCCGGCTGGCCCCGGCGGACCGGCCGGGGGACAGGGCCGCCGCCCTGCTCAAGGTGCAGGGACCGCCCCGCGTTCTGGCACCGCCGAGCCTGCCGCAGCGCGTCGCGGGCCGACTCCGCGCGGGCCTGCGGGAGGCGAGCCGCCCACTGCCCGCAGACGCCCGCGCGCTGCTGCCGGGGCTGGTCGTGGGCGACACCACGGGCCTCACACCCGACCTGAAGGCCGCCTTCCGGGCCACCGATCTCACTCACCTCACGGCCGTCTCCGGAGGCAACCTCACGATCGTCCTGATCCTGCTGATCGGACCGCCGGGTGTGGCGATCAGGGCCGAACGGCGGGGCCTGGCCGCCTCCTTGGGGCTGCCGCTCCGGCTGACGGCGCTGCTCGGCACGGGCCTGACGCTCGGATTCGTGCTGGTCTGCCGACCGGACCCGAGCGTGTTGCGGGCCGCCGCCTGCGGGCTGATCACGCTGCTGGCCATCGGCACCGGCCGCCGCCGGTCCCTGCTCCCGGCGCTGGCCGCGGCGGTGCTGCTGCTGGTGCTGTACGAGCCGGAGCTGGCCCGCTCCTACGGCTTCGCGCTGTCGGTGCTCGCCACGGGTGCGCTGTTGACGCTGGCGCCCCGCTGGAGCGAGGCGTTACGGGCCAGGGGGGTGCCGCCGAGGCTGGCGGAGGCGCTGGCGGCGGCGGGGGCCGCGCAGGCGGTGTGCGGTCCGGTGATCGTGCTGCTGTCGGCCCGCCTCAGCCTGGTCGCGGTGCCGTGCAATCTGCTGGCGGAACCGGCGGTGGGTCCGGCCACGGTCCTCGGGTTCGGGGCACTGGCGGTCGCCCCGGTCGCGTTGCCCGCCGCCCGCGCGCTGGCGTGGCTCGCGGGCTGGCCGACCGGCTGGATCGCGGCGGTGGCCCGGCACGGCGCTGCGCTGCCGGGCGCCGAGGTCGCCTGGCCGGGCGGCTGGGCGGGCGCGGCGCTGCTGGCGGCGCTGACGGCGGCCGTCGTGGTCGGCGGCGGGGTGCTGCGGCGCAGGCCGTGGCTGTGCGTCGTGTGCGCGTTCCTGCTGCTGCTCGCGCTGGTGCGGCCGGTGGAGCTGCCGAGGTTCGTGGCGGCCTGGCCGCCGGGCGGCTGGCGGTTCGCGATGTGCGACGTCGGGCAGGGCGACGCCCTGGCGCTGTCGGCGGGGCCGGGCGCGGCGGTCGTGGTGGACGCGGGGCCGGAGCCGGACAAGGTCGACCGCTGCCTGCGCGACCTGCGCGTCACCTCCGTGCCGCTGCTGATCCTGACGCACTTCCACGCCGACCACGTGGACGGTCTGCCGGGGGTCCTGCGGGGCCGCAGCGTAGGCGCGATCGAGACGACGGTGCTGGGCGAGCCGCCGCGGCAGGCCGCGGTCGTACGGCGGGAAGCGGCGGCGGCCGGGGTGCCGATGGTGCTCGCGGCGGCGGGGGAGCGGCGCGGTCTCGGCCCGCTGGAGTGGCGGGTGCTGTGGCCGCCGCCCAGTGCGGCGGCGCTGCCCGACAACGGGCCGAACGACGCCAGTGTGGCGCTGCTGGTCCGCACCGGAGGTCTGACGCTGCTGCTGATGGGCGACTTGGAACCGGCCGCACAGGAGCGGCTGTTGGCGCAGGCGCCGGATCTGCCGCGGGTCGATGTCCTGAAGGTGGCGCACCACGGGTCGGCGTATCAGGACAAGGAGCTGTTCGACCGGGTGCGGCCGCGGCTCGCGGTGATCTCGGTCGGCGCGGACAACCCCTACGGTCACCCGGCGGCCCGGACGATCGCGGCGCTGCGGGCACTGGGAGCGGTGGTGCTGCGGACGGACACCGACGGGTCGATCGCGGTTGGCGAGGACGGGCGGGGGGAGCTGCGGACGAGCGTGGCCGGGAAGGGGACAGGGATGTAAAGAACCCTTTGTAAAGGAGTGCTTGTAATGAAAGCTTTCTAAAGATAGCTTTAGATACATGGAGGACAAGCCGATGGAGTCCAAGGTCCAGCTCACCGACCCGCGCGCCCTGCGCGCCTACGCGCACCCCACACGGATGTCGCTCGTCGGGCTGCTCCGCCGCGAGGGGCCGTTCACCGCGACGCGGGCGGCGGAGCTGACCGGCGAATCCGTCGCCAGTTGCTCGTACCACCTGCGGATACTCGCCAAGTACGGCCTGGTGGAAGAGGCACCGCCAGGACCCGGGCGGGAGAAGCCGTGGCGGGCCACGGCCGAGTTCACGAGTTGGCCCGGCTACTCGGAGGACACGGCGGTCGCGTCGGCGGCCGAGGCACTGACCGTGGCCGTCGCCGAGAACTACTTCCACCGGATGACGCGGGCCATCGAGACGCGCGGCGCACTGCCCCGGAAGTGGCAGGAGGCCGAGCGCTTCACGGACACGTCCCTGTATGTGACACCCGACGAACTGACCGCCCTCGGCGAGGAGATCGACGCGCTCCTGGCCCGGTACGCCGACCGGCTCAACGACCCGGCCCGCCGACCCGAGGGCGCCCGGCGGGTGCCCTACCTCCAGATCGGCTACGTCGACCCCGAGCACCCCGAGGACGGCCGCCCTCCGGAGCCCGACCCCGAGGAGAGGTGATCGCCGTGGTGCCGGAACTGCTCAGGCAGCGGCCCTTCCGGCGGTACTGGACGGGCCAGACCGTCTCGCTGCTCGGTGACCAGATCACCTTCCTGGCCATTCCGCTCGCCGCCGTCCTCGTGCTGCATGCCGACGCGGCCCAGATGGGCTGGCTGTCGATGGCGGGCCTGCTGCCCGCGCTGCTGTTCTCGCTCCCGGCCGGGGCCTGGGCCGACCGGCGGGGTCGCCGCAGGCAGACCATGATCGCCGTCGACCTGCTGAGGGCGGCCCTGATGGTCTCGCTCCCGGTGGGTTACGCCCTCGGGGTGCTCACCCTGGCGCAGCTCTACGCGGTCGCCTTCGCCGTCGGCACGCTCGCCGTCGTCTTCGACGTCTGCAACGCCACGCTGTTCGTGTCGCTGGTGCGCCCCGAGGAGTATGTGCGGGGCAATTCGCTGACCAGCGGCAGCCGGGCCTTCTCGTTCGTGGCGGGCCCCAGCGTCGGCGGCCTGCTCGTGCAGGTGCTCGCCGCACCGCTCGCGCTGCTCGCCGACGCCTGCTCGTATCTGGTCTCGGCCGTGCTGCTCGCGCGGATAGCCCCGGTGGAACCACCGGCCGCGCCGCCGCGCAAAGGGCACTTCACGGCGGGGCTGCGCTTCATCGTCCGTTCCCGCGTGCTGCGCTCGCTCGCGGCGGCGGCGGCGACGGTGAACTTCTTCAACTTCGTCTTCCACACCCTGGTGATCCTCTACGCCGTCGAACAACTCGGCCTGAACGCCGGGCTGTTGGGCCTGGCCATCGGGGCCGGCGCGGTCGGCAGCGTGATCGGCGCGGTGCTCACCGGACGGATCGCCCGGTCGATCGGGGTCGGGCCGACCCTGGTCCTGGGATTCATAGGGTTCCCCGCGCCGCTGATCCTGATCCCGTTGGCGACCGGGCCGCCCCCGCTGCTGCTCGCCGCCTTCTTCGCCGCCGAATTCGCCTCCGGCTTCGGCCTGATGCTGCTCGACATCGCCAGCGGCTCCTTGCAGAGCGCCGTCATACCCGACGCCCTGCGCTCACGGGTCAGCGGCGCCTTCCGTACCGTCAACTACGGTGTCCGCCCGCTCGGCGCGCTCGTCGGCGGCACCCTCGGCAGCGCGATCGGACTGCGCCCGACGCTGTGGATCGCCACCGTCGGCGGCCTGCTCAGCGTGCTGTGGCTGCTGCCCTCGCCGATACCGCGCATACGCGAACTCCCCGACGAGGAGCCCGACCCGGCGGCAGAAGCGGCAGCGGAGACGGAAGCGGCAGCGGATCGGAAGACGGCGGCAGCGACGTAGGCCCGCGCACCTCGCCCCGCACATTCCGCCCCGCGCACCCCGCCTCGCTACTCCAGCCAGCCCTCGAACTGCGCGGCCAGCGCGTCCAGCGCCGACGGGTCGAGACCCCCGTCACTGTCCTCGACGACCACCAGCCACTGGGCGTCCTCGGCGTCGTCCTCGCCCGCGAGGGCGTCCCGGACCAGGTGCGGCTCCTCGCGCAGGGCGAAGCGCGCGGTCAGCAGCTCGGCGACCTCCTCCGCGGCGTCGCGGTCGGGCAGCACCAGCACATGTCGTACGTCGCTCACCGCACCAGTGTCCCCGACGCGGTGCGGCGATGTCCGACCCCCGTGGGATGCTGGGCGGCGATGGCCAGGAAGACTGCTTCAGACGACCCGCTCGCTCCGCTCACGCTCGCCGTGGGCCAGGAGGACCTGCTGCTCGACCGCGCCGTGCGCGAGGTCGTCACGGCGGCCCGCGCGGCCGACGCGGACACCGATGTGCGGGACCTGGCCCCCGAGGCGCTCCAGCCGGGCACGCTGGCGGAGCTGACCAGCCCGTCGCTGTTCGCCGAGCGCAAGGTCGTGGTGGTGCGCAACGCGCAGGACCTGTCGGCGGACACGGTCAAGGACGTCAAGGCGTATCTGGCCGCGCCCGTCGAGGAGATCACGCTGGTCCTGCTGCACGCGGGCGGCGCCAAGGGCAAGGCGCTGCTGGACGCGGCGCGCAAGGCCGGGGCGCGCGAGGTGGCCTGCCCGAAGATGACGAAGCCCGCGGACCGGCTGGCGTTCGTGCGCGGCGAGTTCCGTACGCTGGGCCGCTCCGCGACGCCCGAGGCCACCCAGGCCCTGGTCGACTCGATCGGCAGCGACCTGCGGGAGCTGGCGAGCGCCTGCGCGCAGCTCGTCGCCGACATCGAAGGCACCATCGACGCGGCCGTGGTCGCCCGCTACTACACCGGCCGCGCCGAGGCCACCGGCTTCGAGGTCGCCGACCTCGCCGTCACCGGCCGTACCGCGGAGGCGCTGGAGCGGCTGCGCTGGGCGCTGTCCGTCGGCCAGCCGCTGCCCGGCATCACCTTCGCGCTGGCCTCCGGCGTCCGCGCCATCGGCAAGCTCGCCTC
The DNA here is from genome assembly GCF_042957025.1 of Streptomyces sp. NPDC008139. Taxonomy (NCBI): domain Bacteria; kingdom Bacillati; phylum Actinomycetota; class Actinomycetes; order Kitasatosporales; family Streptomycetaceae; genus Streptomyces; species Streptomyces sp. NPDC008139. Next base: position 430,474 of record NZ_JBIBHM010000001.1, on the reverse strand, counting down.
CGCGCCGCGCGGCGCCAACCCCGGCCAGCTCGCCAGGGACCTCGGCATGCCGCCGTGGAAGATCGACCGGGTCAGGCAGCAGATCCGCGGCTGGTCCGCGGACGGCGTCTCGACCGCCCTGCGGGCCGTCGCCGAGGCCGACGCCGCCGTCAAGGGCGGCAGCGCCGACCCCGCCTACGCCCTGGAGAAGGCCGTCGTCACCATCGCCCAGGCATCCCGCGCCCGCTCCTGACCGGAGACCGGACCGCGCGGCCCTCGGACAGCGGCCCTCCGACAGCAGCCCTCGGACAACAGAACCGCCCGTCCGGGAGTCCCGGACGGGCGGTTCACGTCAGTGCTCTCACTGGGTGCGGTCGCGCCCGCGTGGCGAACGCAGATCGTGCGCGACCGCGGTGGTGCGAAGTGCGGGCCCGGGCGGTAGAGGGGCCGCTGGGTCCGGTTGCCCGCGATGAATCGAAAGAGCGGAGATCAGAGAGCGGAGACCGACTGAGCCAGCGCCGACTTCTTGTTGGCGGCCTGGTTCTTGTGGATGACGCCCTTGCTGACGGCCTTGTCGAGCTTCTTGGCGGCGAGACGAGCGGCCTCGGTGGCCTTCTCGGCGTCACCGGCGGCCACGGCCTCGCGGGTGCGACGGATCGCGGTCTTCAGCTCGGACTTGACGGCCTTGTTGCGCAGGCGCGCCTTCTCGTTGGTCTTGTTCCGCTTGATCTGGGACTTGATGTTCGCCACGAAAGAGCCTTCTCAGGTTCGATTGATGCTTGGGTTTGCTACTTGGTACTGAAACGAGCAGATGCCTCGGGTTAGAGGGCACGAGGCACAGTGCTCCAGGCTACCAGCCGTTCACAGGACGGCCCAAACCGGTGCCGGTGCCGCAACCATGGGACGATAGCCCTTACGCCAGCCCCGCTCGCCCCGAGCAACCAGCCCGCCCGACCCGAGAAAATGGACCCTGCGTGCCCGCGACCCCTTCCCATGTGCCGGAGCCGAGCCGTACCGACCCGGCGTTGATCCGCAACTTCTGCATCATCGCGCACATCGACCACGGCAAGTCCACCCTCGCCGACCGGATGCTCCAGCTCACCGGCGTCGTCGACGCACGCCAGATGCGCGCCCAGTACCTCGACCGGATGGACATCGAGCGCGAGCGGGGCATCACGATCAAGTCGCAGGCCGTCCGGCTGCCCTGGGCGCCGACCACGGGCGACGGCACCGGCAGCACGCACATCCTGAACATGATCGACACACCGGGCCACGTCGACTTCACTTATGAGGTCTCGCGGTCGCTGGCCGCCTGCGAGGGCACGGTCCTGCTGGTCGACGCGGCGCAGGGCATCGAGGCGCAGACCCTCGCCAACCTCTACCTGGCGATGGAGAACGACCTGACGATCGTTCCCGTGCTGAACAAGATCGACCTGCCGGCCGCCCAGCCGGAGAAGTTCTCCGAGGAACTGGCCAACCTCATCGGCTGCGACCCCTCCGATGTGCTCAAGGTCTCGGCGAAGACCGGCGTCGGCGTGGACGCGCTGCTCGACCGGGTGGTCCAGGACGTGCCGCCGCCGGTCGGCGTCGCCGACGCGCCCGCCCGCGCGATGATCTTCGACTCGGTCTACGACTCCTACCGGGGCGTGGTCACCTACGTCCGTGTCATCGACGGCCAGCTCACCAAGCGTGAGCGGATCAAGATGATGTCCACCGGCGCCACCCACGAGCTGCTGGAGATCGGCGTCTCGTCGCCCGAGATGAAGCCGCACGACGGCCTCGGCGTCGGCGAGGTCGGCTATCTGATCACGGGTGTGAAGGACGTACGGCAGTCCAAGGTCGGTGACACCATCACCACCTTGAACCGCGGCGCGACCGAGGCGCTGGGCGGCTACAAGGACCCCAAGCCCATGGTGTTCTCCGGCCTCTACCCGCTGGACGGCTCGGACTACCCCGAGCTGCGCGAGGCGCTGGACAAGCTCCAGCTCAACGACGCGGCGCTGGTCTACGAGCCGGAGACGTCCGCCGCCCTCGGCTTCGGCTTCCGCGTCGGCTTCCTCGGCCTGCTGCACCTCGACGTGATCCGCGAGCGCCTGGAGCGTGAATTCGGCCTCGACCTGATCGCGACCGCGCCCAACGTGGTCTACCGCGTCGTCATGGAGGACCGCACCGAGTACACGGTCACCAACCCCAGCGAGTTCCCCGAGGGCAAGATCGCCGAGGTCTACGAGCCGGTGGTCAGGGCGACGGTGCTTGCGCCCACCGAGTTCATCGGCGCGATCATGGAGCTGTGCCAGAACCGTCGCGGCTCGCTGCTCGGCATGGACTACCTCTCCGAGGACCGGGTCGAGATCCGCTACACCCTGCCGCTGGCCGAGATCGTCTTCGACTTCTTCGACAACCTGAAGTCCAAGACCCGCGGCTACGCCTCGCTCGACTACGAGCCCACCGGTGAGCAGAGCGCCGACCTGGTCAAGGTCGACATCCTGCTGCACGGCGACAAGGTGGACGCCTTCTCCGCGATCACCCACAAGGACAAGGCGTACGCGTACGGCGTCCGGCTGGTGGCCAAGCTGCGCGAGCTGATCCCGCGGCAGAACTTCGAGGTGCCGATCCAGGCCGCCATCGGCGCCCGCGTGATCGCCCGCGAGACCGTCCGCGCCATCCGCAAGGACGTGCTGGCCAAGTGCTACGGCGGTGACATCTCGCGTAAGCGCAAGCTGCTGGAGAAGCAGAAGGAAGGCAAGAAGCGGATGAAGATGGTCGGCAACGTGGAGGTGCCGCAGGAGGCGTTCATCGCCGTCCTGTCGACCGACTCCGAGGGCGAGTCGAAGGCGAAGAAGTAGAAGAAGCAGGTGAGGGGCGGGGCCGGGGCCGAAGCGGCAGGGGATGAGGCGAACGGGGCATCCGGGGCAACCGGCGGGCCTTCCCCTCTTACGCGCCGGGCGTCGGCCCTCTACCCTGATCCGACGTAGGTTACTGGTGAGTTAAGAACACAGGCGCGGGCCCGGAGGTTGTCGTGACCGACACACAGACGTTGATCGAGAATCGGCCGCCCTCCGTGGCGACGCTCTTTCTGGAGCGCGTGACGGCGACCCCCGACGCGGAGGCGTACCGCTTCCCGGTCCCGTCCGAGAGCGGCCAGGGCCCCGACACCTGGCAGGCGCTCACCTGGGGCGCCGCCGCCGAGCGGGTCTACGCCATCGCCGCCGGCCTGATGGACCTCGGCATCCGGCCCGAGGAGCGGGTGGCGATCTCGTCCAACACCTCGGTCGACTGGATCCTCGCCGACCTGGGCATCCTGTGCGCGGGCGCGGCCACCACCACCGTCTACCCGAGCACCAACGCCGACGAGACCGCGTTCATCCTCGCCGACTCCGGCAGCCGCGTCCTGATCGCGGAGAACGCGGCGCAGCTCGCCAAGGCCCGCGAGCGCCGCGCCGAGCTGCCCGAGCTGACGCATGTCGTGGTCATGGACGCTGCCGGGGCGGCCGACACGGACGGCGACGGCTGGGTGCTGTCGCTCGACGAGCTGATCAAGCGCGGCGCCGCCTACCTGGAGCAGCACCCGGCCGCCGTCACCGACGCCGTCGCCGCCATCACCAAGGACCAGCTCGCCACCCTCATCTACACCTCCGGCACCACGGGCCGCCCCAAGGGCGTCCGGCTGCCGCAGGACTGCTGGGCGTACATGGCGCGCGCCATCGAGGCGATCGGGCTGCTCGACGAGAACGACGTGCAGTACCTGTGGCTGCCCCTCGCGCACGTCTTCGGCAAGGTGCTGACCGCCGGGCACATCACCGTCGGCCACGTCACCGCCGTCGACGGCCGCGTCGACAAGATCATCGAGAATCTGCCGGTCGTCCAGCCGACCTACATGGCCGCCGTGCCGAGGATCTTCGAGAAGGTCTACAACGGGGTCGCCGCCAAGGCCAGGGCGGGCGGCGGCGCCAAGTACAAGATCTTCCTGTGGGCGGCGGAGGTCGCCCGCGAGTACGCCAAGGCCGCGCAGAACAGCCTGCGGCTGACCGGCGTCCCGACCGTGCCGGTCGGCCTGCGCACCAAGCACGCGATCGCCGACAAGCTCGTCTACGCCAAGATCCGCGAGGCGTTCGGCGGGAAGCTGCGCGCCTGCGTGTCCGGCTCGGCCGCGCTCGCCCCCGAGATCGGCTACTTCTTCTCCGGCGCCGGAATCCACATCCTGGAGGGCTACGGCCTCACCGAGTCCAGCGCCGCCAGCTTCGTCAACCCCGGCGAGTCCTACCGCACCGGCACCGTCGGCAAGGCGCTGCCCGGCCTTGAGGTCCGGATCGCCGAGGACGGCGAGATCCTGCTGCGCGGCCCCGGCATCATGCAGGGCTACCACGGGCTGCCCGAGAAGACCGCCGAGGTGCTGGAGTCCGACGGCTGGTTCCACACCGGCGACATCGGCGAACTGTCGCCCGACGGCTTCCTGAAGATCACCGACCGCAAGAAGGACCTGATCAAGACCTCGGGCGGCAAGTACATCGCGCCCGCCGAGGTCGAGGGACAGTTCAAGGCGGTGTGCCCCTTCGTCAGCAACGTCCTGGTCGTCGGCGGCGGCCGGAATTTCTGTACGGCGCTGCTCGCCCTCGACGAGCCCACCATCCTCGTCTGGGCCGCGGAGCACGGCCTCGAAGGCCGCTCCTACGCCGATGTCGTCGGCACCGACGAGGTCCGCGAACTCATCGCCGGCTACGTCCAGCGCGTCAACGACAACCTCCAGCGCTGGCAGCAGATCCGCGAATTCCGCGTCCTGCCCCGCGACCTCGACATCGAACACGGCGACCTCACCCCGAGCCTGAAGCTCAAGCGCCCGGTCGTCGAGCGCGAATTCGCCCCGCTGATCGAGGAGATGTACGCCGGAGCGCGCGAGGCGTAAGCCCCCGCGAGCGGCGCGCAGGGTACCCCCTCGCGGGCGCGCCGCGCCCGGAGTTGGCCGGGCGGGGACCGATTCGGGGGACCCCGGGGTCACGCGGCGCGTTCGGACGGGTTCCGTGTGTCACGGTGTGTGCGTTGTCGCCGCATCCTCGGGAGCCGCCTGTGAGGCTCGACCCGCCACGCCCCCGCGAGGGCACCGGCACCCGTACCGCCAGCACCCGTACCGGCGCCGGTATCAGCACCGGCACCGGCACCGCTTCCGGTACCACGCTGCCCGGCAATCAGCTCGCGGCGGGCGCCGCCCGGCGCTTCCTGCGGGCCGCGCTCGCCGACTGGACGAGCCAGGGCCTGCCGGAGGCCGCCGCGTTCACCGAACAGGTCGTGGACGACGCGATCCTGCTGGTCAGCGAGCTGGCGACCAACGCGGTGATCCACGCGGGCACCACCGTGGACGTCCTGTGCCGACTGGAGACGAGAGCGCAGGCAGCGGCGGAGGCGTTCGGGGACAGGGGATCGCGGGAGCCCGGCCTGGTGATCGAGGTGTCCGACCAGTACCCGGCACGGGTGCTGCGCGGCGACGACCGGCCGGACCCCGGTGACCACAGGGAAGGCGGTCGCGGCCTGCAACTCGTCGCCGCCCTGTCCGACGCCTGGGGCATCAGCTACCGCCGCGACCGTAAAACCGTCTGGTGCCGCCTCGACCTCACCGGCCCGCCCCCGCCCGAGGGGAGCGAAGGGAGCGAGGAGTCGCTCCCGCGCGGCCTGCGGGCCGCCGAGATCCTGGCGCCCGCGCCCTCCGGCTCCGCCCGAAAAGCGGACTCCGACTGGATCAACCGCGGCTCCCTGTCCTTCCTCGCCGAGGCGTCCGACCTGCTCGCGGGCCAGCTCGACGAGGACAACGTGGCCGTGCTGGCGACCCAGCTCCTCGTGCCGCGGCTCGCGGACTGGTGCGCGGTCTGGCTCTACGGGACCGGCGGCCGGCCACGGCTGTCCAGCGTCTGGCACGGCGCGGAGCACCGTATCGACGGCCTGCGCGCCGTACTGGAGAAAACCCCGCCCCCGCCGGGCCTGCGCTCCGGCACCCGCCTCGGCGGCGCCATGCCGTGGCCCTGGCCGGCCACCGACGACATGTGGGAGCACGGCGGCGCGCTGGCCGTACCGCTGGTCGCCGCCGGGCACCGGCACGGCACGCTGCTGCTCGGCCGCACCGGCCTGCTCGGTCTGCCGGGCGAGGTGGTCGGCCTGGTCGAGGACTTCGGGCGCCGGGTCGCGCTCGCCGTGGACACCGCGCGGCAGTACGCCCGCCAGGCGATGATCAGCACCGTCCTGCAACGCGGCCTGCTGCCGCCCGCCGCGGGCCGCATCCCCGGCGTCGACCACGCCGTGGTGTACGAGCCGACCGCGGGCGACTGGGTCGGCGGCGACTTCTACGACCTGTTCCCCGCGGGCGACGGCCGCTGGTGCTTCGCCCTCGGCGACGTCTGCGGCAACGGCCCCGAGGCCGCCTCGCTGACCGGCATCGCCCGCCCGGTCCTGCGGCTGCTGGCCCGCGAGGGCTACGGCGTCCCCGACGTCCTCGACCGCCTCAACAAGGCGCTCGCCGACGAGGCCGCCACCGCCCTGATCGGCGAGACCGGCGACTGGGAGGGCGGCCAGGCCCGCTTCCTGTCGCTGCTCTACGGCGAGATCGTGCCGTACGCCACAGGCCGCGGCGCCCGCTGCACGCTCGCCTCGGCCGGACACCCGCTGCCGCTGGTCCTCACCCCGGACGGGCGGGTACGCGAGGCCGCGAGCCCGCAGATGCTGCTCGGCATCGGCGACGACACGCGGTACGACTGCGAGTCCTTCGACCTCACCCCCGGCGAGACACTGCTGTGCGTCACCGACGGCGTCACCGAACGCCGCCGCGGGCACCGGCAGTTCGACGACGACGACGGCCTGGCGGCGGCGCTCGGCGGCTGCGTGGGGCTCACCGCCGTCGCCGTCGCGGAACGCATCCGGCGCGCGGTCCACGAGTACGACGACGCGCCGCCCGCCGACGACCTGGCGCTGCTGGTCCTCCAGGCGATGTGAGCGCGCCGGGACCGGGACCCGAGCGGGACCGGGACCGGGACCCGAGCGGGGCCGGCGACCGCGACCCGCGCGAGGCGGGCGACCGCACGGATTCGGGCACCTCGCGCGTACCGGATACTGGACAGATGCCTTCCGTACTGCCTGATGGTGAGCCCGTGCCCGCGGACGGGACGCTGCCCGCGCACGCGCTCGACGGGGCGGCGGACCGGCCGCTCGGCTTCTACCTGCACGTGCCGTACTGCGCGACCCGCTGCGGCTACTGCGACTTCAACACCTACACCGCCACCGAATTGCGCGGCTCGGGCGGCGCCCTCGCCTCCCGCGAGAACTACGCGGACGTGCTCACCGACGAGATCAGACTGGCCAGGAAGGTCCTGGGCGACGACCCGCGCCCGGTCGAGACGGTCTTCGTCGGCGGCGGCACCCCGACGCTGCTGCCCGCCGCCGACCTCGTCCGCGCCCTGGCCGCGATCCGCGACGAATTCGGCCTCGCCGACGGCGCCGAGATCACCACGGAGGCCAACCCGGAGTCCGTCGACCCCGGCTACCTCGCGGAACTGCGCGCGGGCGGCTTCAACCGGGTGTCGTTCGGGATGCAGAGCGCGCGGCAGCACGTACTGAAGGTGCTGGACCGCACCCATACCCCAGGGCGCCCCGAGGCATGCGTCGCCGAGGCGCGCGCCGCCGGATTCGAGCACGTCAACCTCGACCTGATCTACGGCACGCCGGGGGAGTCCGACGACGACTGGCGCGCCTCCCTGGACGCGGCCGTCGCCGCGGGTCCCGACCACGTGTCCGCGTACGCGCTGATCGTCGAGGAGGGCACGCAGCTCGCCCGGCGGATCCGGCGCGGCGAGGTGCCCATGACCGACGACGACGTGCACGCCGACCGCTACCTCATCGCGGACGAGCGGCTCGCCGCCGCGGGCTTCACCTGGTACGAGGTCTCCAACTGGGCCACCACCCCCGCCGGGCGCTGCACCCACAACGAGCTGTACTGGACCGGCGCCGACTGGTGGGGCGCGGGGCCCGGCGCCCACAGCCACGTCGGCGGGGTGCGCTGGTGGAACGTCAAACACCCCGGCGCCTACGCGCAGGCCCTCGGCGAGGGACGCTCACCCGGCGCCGGGCGGGAGATCCTCACCGCGGAGGACCGCCGAGTCGAGCGCGTCCTGCTGGAGCTGCGCCTCGCCGACGGCTGCCCCCTCGACCTCCTCGCCGAGGAGGGCGCCCGCGCCGCCGCCCGCGCGGTAACGGACGGCCTCCTGGAGGCCGGTCCTTACGCGGACGGCCGCGCCGTCCTCACCCTGCGCGGCCGACTGCTGGCCGACGCCGTCGTCAGGGACCTGGTCGACTAGGACCGCCCCGGGGACGGCCGCCCTACGGCGCCGTCACGAAATCGATCAGCTCCTCGACCCTGCCCAGCAGCTCCGGCTGGAGGTCCTTGTAGGTGTGGACCGAGGCCAGGATCCGCTGCCACGCCTCACCCGTCGTCATGTTCCAGCCGAGGCTGCGGCAGATCCCGGTCTTCCAGTCCTCGCCGCGCGGGACGCGCGGCCACTCCCGGATGCCGACGGAGGACGGCTTCACGGCCTCCCACACGTCGATATAGGGGTGGCCGACGATCAGGACGTCCGCCCCGGTGACCGCCGCCGCGATACGGGACTCCTTGGAGCCCGGCACCAGGTGGTCGACCAGGACGCCCAGGCGGGCGTCGGGACCCGGCGAGAAGGAGTCGACGATGGCCGGGAGGTCGTCCACCCCCTCCAGGTACTCGACCACGACGCCCTCGACGCGCAGATCGTGCCCCCAGACGCGTTCGACCAGCTCGGCGTCGTGCCGGCCCTCGACGTAGATCCGTCCGGCGCGCGCCACCCGCGCCTTCGCGCCGGTGACCGCGATCGAGCCGGAGGCGGACAGCAGGGGCCCGCGCGGGCCCGGCGCCTGCGGGCGGACGAGGGTGACCTGCTTGCCGTCGATGAGGAAGCCGCGCGGCTCCATCGGGAAGACGCGGTGCTTGCCGAAGCGGTCCTCCAGCGTGACCGTCAGCCCCTCGGCGGTCTTCTCCACCCGCACCACGGCCCCGCAGAAACCGGTGCCGACCTCCTCGACCACCAGATCCCGCTCCGCGGCCACCTCGGGCGCGGGCGTACTCCGCTTCCACGGGGGAGTGAGGTCGGGGTCGTCGTAACTCCTGCTGCGCATGAGGGAGATCGTAGCCAGAGCGGCTACGCGACGGACCCGAAGCGGGCCGCCAGCGCGTCGCGCTGGGCCCGTACGAAGCGGGCGTCGACCACCGCGCCGTGGCCGGGCACGTAACGGGCCGTCTCGCCGCCGAGGGCGAGCAGCGCGTCCAGGGTGCCGGGCCAGCGGTCGGGCGCCGCGTCGTCGTCGGCCTGCGGCTCGCCCGACTCCTCGACCAGGTCGCCGCAGAAGACCACGGCGGGATCGCTCGGGGTGGCGCCCGGCACGACCACCACCAGGTCGTTGCGGGTGTGGCCGGGGCCGGGGTGGACCAGCAGCACCGGACGGTCGCGGCCCAGGTCAAGGGCGTACTCACCGCTGACCGGGTGGCCGGGCAGCACCAGGGCCTCGGCGGCCCGCGCCGCCTCCGCCGGGTCGGTGCCGAAGGCGACCGCCGACTCGCGCAGCGCCTCCCGCTCGCGCCGCAGCAGCGCGGCCAGCGACGTCTGCCCGTACACCTCGGCGCCGGGGAAGGCCGCCGTGCCGAAGACGTGGTCGAAATGGCCGTGGGTGAGCGCGACATGGGTGACGGTGCGGCCGGTCAGCGCCTCGACCTGGGCCCGCACCTCGGCGCCCTCCCGCAGCGTGGAGCCGGTGTCGACCAGCAGCACACCGTCGTCGCCGACCACCAGTCCGATGGTCACATCCAGATGCGGCAGCCGCCGCCGCGCGACACCGGGAGCCAACTGCTCCCACCCCGTGCCCTCCACCGGCTCCGCCGGTTCCGCAGATCTCACGTCACCGACGCTATCGCCGCCGCGCCCGCGCCGCCCGTCGTCCCCGCCGCCCGTCGCCGACCGTCGCTCCGGCGCCTCGTACCGCCGCCCATCCCGCCACACTTCGCCCACCCGTACGGTGCCCTTGCCTCGCCCTCGCTACCTCGCCGTACACTTGCTGCGGGGCGGCTGGCACTCGAAACGCAGGAGTGCCAGGCCAGGGCGGTTTTAAGGACCGGTAGACGGACGAGGCCATACGGCTGGAGGTGCGCGATGCTGAGCGAACGCAGGCTCGAAGTGCTGCGTGCCATCGTCCAGGACTATGTCGGGACCGAGGAGCCGGTCGGCTCCAAGGCGCTCACCGAACGGCACCGGCTGGGCGTCTCGCCCGCCACCGTGCGCAACGACATGGCGGTCCTGGAGGACGAGGGATACATCGCCCAGCCGCACACCAGCGCCGGCCGCATCCCCACCGACAAGGGCTACCGGCTCTTCGTCGACAAGCTCGCGGGCGTCAAACCGCTGTCGTCGGCCGAGCGCCGCGCGATCCAGAACTTCCTGGACGGCGCGGTCGACCTCGACGACGTGGTCGGCCGTACGGTACGGCTGCTCGCACAGCTCACCCGGCAGGTCGCCGTCGTGCAGTACCCGTCGCTGACCCGCTCGTCGGTCCGGCACGTGGAACTGCTGCCGCTGGCGCCCGCCCGCGTGATGCTCGTGCTGATCACCGACACCGGCCGCGTCGAACAGCGGCTCATCGACTGCTCCGCGCCGATCGGCGAGACCGTGCTCGGCGACCTGCGCGCCCGGCTCAACAGCCGGGTCGTCGGCCGCCGCTTCGCGGACGTGCCCCCGCTGGTCCAGGACCTGCCGGACGGCTTCGACCCGGACGACCGCCCCGCGGTCACCGCGGTGCTCGCCACGCTCCTCGAAACGCTCGTCGAGGAGACCGAGGAGCGGATCATGCTCGGCGGCGCGGCGAATCTCACCCGGTTCAACCACGACTTCCCGCTGACGATCCGGCCGGTGCTCGAAGCCCTCGAAGAGCAGATGGTGCTCCTCAAACTCCTCGGCGAGGCCAAGGATTCGGGCATGACCGTACGGATCGGTCATGAGAATTTTCACGAGGGGCTCAATTCCACTTCGGTGGTGGCGGTCGGCTACGGTTCGGGCGACGAGGCAGTCGCCAAACTCGGCGTGGTCGGACCGACCCGCATGGACTACCCCGGAACGATGGGAGCGGTACGCGCAGTGGCACGTTACGTCGGACAGATCCTGGCGGAGTCGTAAGTGGCCACGGACTACTACGCCGTTCTCGGCGTGCGCCGCGACGCAGGCCCGGACGAGATCAAGAAGGCGTTCCGCCGGCTCGCCCGTGAGCTGCACCCGGACGTCAATCCGGACCCCAAGACACAGGAGCGGTTCAAGGAGATCAACGCCGCCTACGAGGTGCTCTCCGACCCGCAGAAGAAGCAGGTCTACGACCTCGGCGGCGATCCGCTGGCCGCCGGTGGCGGAGGCGGCGCGGGCGGCTTCGGTGCGGGCTTCGGCAACTTCAGCGACATCATGGACGCCTTCTTCGGGCAGTCGCAGCAGCGCGGGCCGCGCTCGCGCACCCGGCGCGGCCAGGACGCGATGATCCGGCTGGAGATCGAGCTGGACGAGGCCGCGTTCGGCACCACCAAGGACATCCAGGTCGACACCGCCGTGACCTGCGGCACCTGCAACGGCGAGGGGGCCGCGCCCGGCACTGCCGCGCAGACCTGCGACATGTGCCGCGGTCGCGGCGAGGTCTCCCAGGTCACCCGGTCCTTCCTCGGCCAGGTCATGACGTCCAGGCCCTGCCCGCAGTGCCAGGGCTTCGGCACCGTCGTGCCCACCCCGTGCCCCGAGTGCGCGGGCGACGGCCGCGTCCGCTCCCGCCGTACGCTCACCGTCAAGATCCCCGCGGGTGTCGACAACGGCACACGTATCCAGCTCGCGGGCGAGGGCGAGGTCGGCCCCGGCGGCGGCCCGGCCGGTGACCTCTACGTCGAGATCCGCGAGGTCCCGCACCCGGTCTTCCAGCGGCGCGGCGACGACCTGCACTGCACGGTCACCATCCCGATGACGGCCGCGTCCCTCGGCACCAAGTGCCCGCTGGAGACGCTGGACGGCCTGGAGGAGATCGACATCAGGCCCGGCACGCAGTCCGGCCAGTCCATCCCGCTCCACCAGCGCGGTGTCACGCACCTGCGCGGCGGCGGGCGCGGCGACCTCGTCGTGCACGTCGAAGTCCTCACCCCCAGCAAGCTCGACGCCGAGCAGGAGAATCTGCTGCGGCAGCTCGCCGTGCTGCGCGGCGAGGAGCGGCCCCTGGGGCAGTTCGCGCCGGGCCAGCAGGGCCTCTTCTCCCGTCTGAAGGACGCCTTCAACGGGCGTTAGCGCGCCCGCGCTCCTCGCGAGGTTTCCCCCTTCGGGGGGTGAGCCGGTCTTTTCAGGGGCGCGGGGAACTGCGGACCGGCCGAATCGCTCCCGCAGGTCACCACCGGCCCCAGAGGGGCAGATCGGTATGTCCTCGGAGCACCGGCCCGGCGGGGACGTGTCGCGCGGTTCCTCGCGCCCCTGTAAAACGAGGCACTGCCTCACGTGAGGCAGACGCGGGGGGCCGCGCCCCGCACGGGGTACCGCACCTCGCCGGGAGGCGGCATGGCACGATGAACGGCATGTCCGCGTTGACCGATCTCTCGTCGTTCTCGGCGTATCCGATCATTCAGGCGCCGATGGCCGGAGGCGCGTCGAATCCGCAGCTCGCCGCGGCCGTGGGGGCGGCGGGCGGCCTGGGCTTTCTGGCCGCCGGGTACAAGACGTCCGAGGCGATGTACGAGGAGATCCGGCAGGTCCGGCATCTCAGCTCGCACCCGTTCGGGGTGAATCTGTTCATGCCGCAGCCCGCGACGGCGGATCCGTCCGCGGTCGCGGTGTACGCCGAGCAGCTGGCGGGGGAGTCCGCCTGGTACGGGACGCCGCTGGGCGACCCGGACAGCGGGACCGACGACGCGTACGACGCGAAGGTCGCGATCCTGCTGGAGGACCCGGTGCCGATGGTGAGCTTCACCTTCGGGTGCCCGGAGCGCTCGGTGCTCGACGCCTTCGCGAAGGCCGGTACGTACACGGTCGTGACGGTGACCTCGCCGTCCGAGGCGCTGGCCGCGCAGTGGTCGGGGGCGGACGCGGTGTGCGTCCAGGGCGTGGAGGCGGGCGGCCACCAGGGCACCCACCGCGACGACCCGCAGCTCGACGGCGCGGGTTTCGGGCTGCTGTCGCTGGTGCCGCAGGTACGCGAGGCCGTGCAGCTGCCGCTGATCGCGGCGGGCGGGCTGATGCGCGGCGGGCAGGTCGCGGCGGTGCTCGCGGCGGGCGCGGACGCGGCGCAGCTCGGCACGGCGTTCCTGGTCTGCCCGGAGTCAGGGGCGAGTCCGCTGCACAAGCGGGCCGTCACCGATCCGGTCTTCGCCCGCACCGAACTGACCCGCGCCTTCTCCGGGCGGCCCGCGCGCGGGCTGCTCAACCGCTTCATCCGCGAGCACGGGCCGTACGCGCCGCCCGGATACCCGCAGATCCACCACCTCACGTCCGGGCTGCGCAAGGCCGCCGCCGCGGCGGGCGATCCGCAGGGCATGGCCCTGTGGGCCGGTCAGGGCCACCGGCTGGCCCGTGACGTCTCCGCCGGGCGCCTGGTCGAACTCCTCGTCGAAGAACTCCACGCCGCCCGGGAGGCGCTCGCATGACGGCCCCCGTCTTCCTGGTCGAACCCGCCGCGCTGGACGGCTCCCCGTCCACCGTCACCCTCACCGGGCCCGAGGGGCGGCACGCGGTCTCCGTGCGCCGCCTCACGCCCGGCGAGGCGATCGTCCTCACGGACGGGGGCGGGCGCGGTGCGTACGGGGTGGTCGCCGCCGTCTCCGGCAAGGACGTGCTCGACGTCGAGGTACGCGAGACGCGGGTCGAACCCGAGCCCGCCGTGCGGATCACCGTCGTCCAGGCGCTGCCCAAGGGGGACCGCGGGGAGCTGGCCGTCGAGACCATGACGGAGGCCGGGGTCGACGCCGTCGTTCCCTGGGCGGCGGCCCGCTGTGTCACCCAGTGGCGCGGGGACCGGGGCGCCAAGGCCCTGGCGAAGTGGCGGTCCACCGCGCGGGAGGCCGCCAAGCAGGCGCGGCGCCTGCGGTTTCCTTCCGTGGCGGACCTGATGACGACCCGTCAGGTCGCCGGGCTGTTGGCCGGCGCCGAATTCGCCGGGGTCCTCCATGAGGAGGGCTCGGCCGCGCTGGCCTCCGCCGCGCTGCCCGAGTCCGGGTCCGTCGTGCTCGTCGTCGGGCCGGAAGGCGGGGTCTCCGCCGAGGAGATCGCCACGCTCGCCGCCACTGCCTACCGCCTCGGCCCCACCGTCCTGCGCACCTCCACCGCCGGTGTGGCCGCCGCCTCCGTCCTCCTCGCCCGCACCGGCCGCTGGTCCTGACCTTCCGACCCACCTGCTCCGTGTCCTCAATCGCCGGACGGGCCGGGTGAGTTGTGACGGTGCGGCGAGTTCGGGCACCGGACCGGCTGCGTGTGCGCGGGTCCTCCGGCTGACGCCGCCTCAAACGCCGGCGGGGCTGATTTTCCCCCGGGCGGGTGGGGAAGGCACCCCGTAAGGGGAAGGTCCTGCCTTCGGGGGATTTACGGGAGGGCGGTCGCGGGCGGAGGTTGGGGGGATGGGACGGATGGGGACATGGGGAGCCGGGGGGATGGCCGTGACGGCCGCCCTCGTGGCGATGACGATCAGCGGATGCGACCCGGCGGACGGGCTGGGGGCGAGCGCGGTGTCGGCGACGACCGACCAGTTGGCGACGCGGGCGCTCAAGAAGGACAACATCGACGTGAGTTGGCTGTCGTGCAGCGCGACGACGGGCAAGACCGAGGACGAGGTCGACTGCCTCGGCCGGACCGACCACGACGAGAAGATCACCGTAAAGGGCACGGTGACCAAGCAGTTGGACGACAAGTGCGTCCAGGGCCACCTGACCGCGGTGGTCGGAAAGAAGACCGTCTTCGACGTACGAGGTCTCGGAAACTGCTCGGCGAAGACATGATCGCCGTCGCTAGGCTGGCGTGGTGACCGACCACGACCAGCACGTGACGCGGCAGCCGCGCCCGAGCGCGCCGCAGCCCTCGTACCTCCGACACCCGCACCCGCACGGCGACTTCCTCGCGTTCGCCGCCGAGGACGACGTGTGGGTCGCGCCGCTGGACGGCGGCCGGGCGTGGCGGGTGAGCGCGGACAACATGCCGGTCGGACGGCCCAGGGTCTCGCCCGACGGCGAGTGGGTGGCGTGGACGTCGACCAGGGACGGGGCGCCCGAGGTGCACGCCGCGCCCCTGGAGGGCGGCCAGGCAAGCCGGTTGACGTACTGGGGCAACGTACGGACGGCCGTGCGGACGTGGACGCCGGACGGCGAGCTGGTCGCGGTCACGCCGTACGGCGAGGCGTCCTCGCGGCGGACATGGGCGCGGGCGGTGCCGCTGGACGGCGGCCCCGCGCGGACCCTGCCGTACGGTCCGGTCGGCGATCTCGCGTACGGCCCGGACGGCGCGGTGCTGATCCAGTCGCCGACGATGAGCAGGGAAGCCGCGCACTGGAAGCGCTACCGCGGCGGCACGGCGGGCAAGTTGTGGATCGACCGCGCGGGCGACGGCGCCTTCGAGCGGGTCCACCAGGACCTCGACGGCAACATCGAGTGCCCGATGTGGGTCGGCGACCGCATCGCGTTCCTGTCCGACCACGAGGGCGCCGGAGCCCTCTATTCGAGCCTGCCCGACGGCACCGACCTGCGCCGGCACACCCCCGCGGACGGCATCGACGGCTTCTACGCCCGGCAGGCCGCCACCGACGGCGCCCGCGTGGCGTACATGGCCGGGGGCCGCGTCCACCTGCTGGACGACCTGGCCGACGACGCGGCACCGCGCGAGATCGAGGTACGCCTCGGCGGCCAGCGCGCCGACCTGCGGCCGTACCCCGTACGCGCCGCCCGGTACCTCGGGGACGCGCGCCCCGACCACACCGGCCGGGGCAGCGCCCTGGAGATCCGCGGCACCACGCACTGGCTGACCCACCGCGGCGGCCCTGCACGGGCGTTGGCGGCCGACCCCGGTGTCCGTACCCGGCTGCCGCGGGTGTTCGGACAGGGCGGCGCAGACGGCGAGCAGCAGGTGGTGTGGGTCACCGACGCGGACGGCGAGGACGCGCTGGAGGTCGCCCCCGCCGTCGGCCTGCCGACCGGCACCGCGCCGCGCCGGCTCGCCGCGGGCCGCCTGGGCCGGGTGCTGCGCATGGAGGTCTCGCCGGACGGCCACCGCATCGCCGTCGCCTCGCACGACGGCCGGGTGCTGCTGGTCGAGACGCAGACCGGCGAGGTACGCGAGGTGATCGCGGGCGACTCGGGCGACGCGTCCGGGCTCGCCTTCTCGCCCGACTCGGCGTGGCTCGCCTGGTCGCAGCCGGGCCCCGGCGAACTGCGGCAGTTGAAGATCGCCGCCACCGCCGACCTGTCGGTGGCCGACGCGACCCCGCTGCGGTTCAACGACTTCGCGCCCGCCTTCACCGCCGACGGCCGCCACCTGGCGTTCCTGTCCGAGCGCGCCTTCGACCCGGTCTACGACGCGCACGTCTTCGACCTGTCCTTCCCCAACGCCTGCCGCCCGCACCTGATCACGCTGTGCGCGACGACGCCCTCGCCGTTCGGCCCGCAGCGCCACGGCCGCCCGTACGACGCCGACGAGGACGACCAGGACGGCCCGGCCAAGGAGGAACAGGACGGCGGGGGGAAGGAGAGCGGCGGCGAGGGCAAGAAGGACGACCGGCCGCGTACGCCCGTCACCCGCGTCGACCTGGAGGGCCTGGCCGACCGGATCGTGCCCTTCCCCGTCGAGGCCGGGCACTACTCGGGGCTGCGCGCCGCCAAAGGCGGTGTGCTGTGGCTGCGCCACCCGCTGGTCGGCGCGCTCGGCGCGGCCCTGGCCACCCCGGACGCCCAGCCGCCCAACACCGTGCTGGAGCGGTACGACCTGGCGCAGCTCCGTATCGAGGAGATCGCCGACGACGCCGACGCCTTCGCGGTCACCGGCGACGGCGCCAAGGTGCTGCTCACCAACGGCTCGCGGCTGCGGATCACGCCCGCCGACAGCAAGTCCGACGCGGACGACGAGTCCGGCGGCTCCGTCTCCGTCGACCTGACCCGGGTCCGGGTCACCGTCCGCCCGCAGGACGAGTGGCGGCAGATGTACGACGAGACGCACCGGCTCATGCGCGACAACTTCTGGCGCGCCGACATGGGCGGCGTCGACTGGGCGGCGGCGGGCGAGCGCTACCGGCCGCTGCTCGACCGGATCGCCACCCACGACGACCTGATCGACCTGCTGTGGGAACTGCACGGCGAGCTGGGCACCTCGCACGCCTACGTCATCCCGTCCGGCGGCCACTGCGACCCGCTGCACCGGCAGGGCCTGCTCGGCGCGGACATCTCCCGCACGGAGGACGGCGGTTGGCGGATCGACCGGGTGCTGCCCGGCGAGTCCTCCGACCCGTACGCCCGCTCCCCGCTGGCCGCGCCGGGCGTCGCCGTCCGCGCGGGCGACCTCCTGCTGGCGGTGGACGGCCACCGCGTCGACCCGGTGACGGGACCGGGGCCGCTGCTGGTCGGCACCGCGGGCAAGCCGGTGGAACTGACCGTCGCCCCCGCCGCGGGCGGCCCCGTACGCCACGTCGTGGCCGTACCGCTCGCCGACGAGGATCCGCTGCGCTACCACGACTGGGTCGCCGACCGCCGCGCCCACGTCCACCGCGCGTCCGGCGGGCGGCTGGGCTATCTGCACGTGCCCGACATGGTCGGCAGCGGCTGGGCGCAGCTCCACCGCGACCTGCGCGTCGAGGTCGCCCGCGAGGGCCTGGTCGTGGACGTCCGCGAGAACCGCGGCGGCCATACGTCGCAGCTCGTCGTGGAGAAGCTGGCCCGCCGGGTCGTCGGCTGGGACCTGCCGCGCGACGCGCACCCGGTCAGCTATCCGCAGGATGCCCCGCGGGGGCCGATCGTGGCCGTCGCCAATGAGTTCTCCGGGTCCGACGGGGATATCGTCAACGCCGCGATTCGGGCTCTCGGCATCGGTCCTGTGGTCGGTACCCGCACCTGGGGCGGTGTCATCGGCATCGACAACCGTTACCACCTGGTTGACGGGACGGCTGTCACGCAGCCGAAGTACGCCTTCTGGTTGGAGGGGTACGGCTGGGGCGTCGAGAACCACGGGGTTGATCCGGACGTCGAGGTTGTTCACGCTCCGCAGGATTCGGTTGCCGGGCGTGATCCGCAGCTTGACACTGCCGTGGGCATGGCGCTTGCCGCGCTGGAGGAGTCTCCTGCCAAGAGGCCGCCGCCGCTGCCGGGCATTGGCGGTTGATCGGGTCGGCGGCGGTTGGCCCTTCGGGCCTGGTTTTGCCCGCCCGCCCACCCGTGCGGGTGTTTTCTTCGTCTGCGGGTGCCGCTTGTGCCTGGGTCGGTGCCGGTCCGGGGTACCTCCTCGAAATGCGGCTACCTGGTCCCGTGCATCCGGCACCCTTCTTGTCACCGCATTTCTGCGGGGGCACCCCGGCCCGTCCCCTCCCGGTACGTCGGCGTCCGACGGTCCGGTGGGGGTTGCCGGGGAAGGGGGTGGGTGGGCGTAGGTACGTCGGCGTCCGCCTGTCCGGTGGGGGTTTCCGGGAGGGGTGGGTGGGGACCGGGCCCTGCGCCCCCCGACCTCCCCGGGGGGTGGGCTCGGGTACGTCGGCGGGTGCCTGCAGGTCGGGGTGGCCGGGGAAGGGGGTGGCCGTGGGGGCGGCGCGGCCCAGGAGTGGAGGACCCGAGGTCCCCGCATGCCTCATTTGTCCGTGCCGGTCCGTATGAAGGGAACCTCGATGTCTCAGCCTGGCGACCGACCCCCGGCGCTGCCGCCCGCTGTCGACTCCATGACGCTGCTCGCCGCGGCCGTCATCGTCCACGACACCGTCACCGACCGGGTCCTGTTGCTCCAGCGCGGTGAGCGCTCCAAATTCGGCCAGGGCATGTGGGACCTCCCGGTCGGCAAGAGCGACCCGGGGGAGCCGGTCACCGCCACGGCCGTCCGCGAGCTGTACGAGGAGACCGGCCTCACCGTCGACCCCGGCGATCTGACCCTCGCCCACGTCGTGCACGGCGCGTGGGGCGTGGAGTCCCCGGCCGGATTCCTCACCGTGGTCTTCGCCACCCGCACCTGGCACGGCCAGCCGGAGAACCGCGAGCCCGGCAAGCACAGCCAGGTCCGCTGGACGCCCGTCACCGCCCTCCCCACTCCCATGGTCCCGTCCACCGAGCTCGCCCTCCGCTCCTACCTCGACGGCGGCCTGACAATCTCCCTCCACGGCTGGACCCCGGCGCCCCCACCCGAGCCCCAGCCTCCCTCATGACCCTCCACCCCACCCCCACCAGCAGACGGCCACTCCCCGACAGGCCCGCACCCCCACCCACCCCCCTCCGCCCGCCCCGCCGGAGGTTCGGTGGCGCAGGGCCCGGCCCCCCACCCGCCCCCCTCCGTCACCACAGCGGACCGTCGGACGCCGACGTACCCGAGCCCACCCACCCCCCTCCGCCCGCCCCGCCGGAGGTTCGGTGGCGCAGGGGCCGGTCCCCACCCGCCCCCCTCCGTCACCACAGCGGACCGCCGGACGCCGACGTACCCGACCCACCCGCCCCCCGCCGCCCGCCCCGCCGGAGGTTCGGTGGCGCAGGGCCCGGCCCCCCACCCGCCCCCCTCCGCCACCACAGCGGACCGTCGGACGCCGACGTACCCGAGGGGACGGCGCGGGGTGCCCCCGCAGGGGGACGAACAGACAGGACCAGAAGCAAGTCGAAGTGGGCGCACGTTCGTCGCCCGAGGAGGTGCCCCGGGCCGGGACCGACCAGGCACAAGCGGCACCCGCAGACGAAGAAAGCACCCGCACGGGTGGGCGGGCGGGCGGGAAAGACAAGCCGCACAGCGGCGACCCGCAAGCGGCGGATAGCATGCACACGACCCGTATCCGTACGAAAAGGGGGCCGCCACCATGGCGGGAGAGCCGCAGGCGGACTGCCTGTTCTGCAAGATCGTGGCCGGCGAAATCCCCGCGACGATCGTGCGTGAGACCGAGACCACCGTCGCCTTCCGCGACATCAGCCCCCAGGCCCCGACCCACGTCCTGGTGATCCCCCGCGTGCACTACCCGGACGGCGCCACCCTGGCGGCGGCCGAGCCCCTGGTGGCCGCCGACGTGCTGCGCGAGGCGGGCGAGGTCGCGGCGCAGGAGAAGGTCGACACGACGGGCTACCGGATCGTCTTCAACACCGGCCCCGGCGCCGGACAGACCGTCTTCCACGCGCACGCCCACGTGCTCGGCGGGCGCGACCTCCAGCGGCTGGTCTGAGGTCCGGCCTTTGTCGGTACGCGAACTGGTCGTCCTCGGCACCGCCAGCCAGGTGCCGACCCGGCACCGCAATCACAACGGGTACGTCCTGCGCTGGGACGGCGAGGCGATCCTCTTCGATCCCGGCGAGGGCACCCAGCGGCAGATGCTGCACGCGGGCGTCGCGGCGCACGACCTCACCCGGATCTGCGTCACGCACTTCCACGGCGACCACTCGCTGGGCCTGGCGGGTGTGCTCCAGCGGATCAGCCTCGACCGCGTCCCGCACCCGGTCACCGCGCACTACCCGGCCAGTGGGCAGCGCTTCTTCGAGCGGCTGCGGTACGCCACCGCCTACCACGAGGCCGCCGACCTGCGCGAGGCGCCGGTCGCGGCCGACGGGGTGCTCGCCACGACCCCCGCCTTCACGCTGGAGGCGCGCAGGCTCTCCCACCCGGTCGAGTCGTACGGCTACCGGCTCGTCGAACCAGACGGCCGCCGGATGCTCCCCGAACGGCTGGCCGAGCACGGTGTCGT
This sequence comes from Streptomyces sp. NPDC008139, assembly GCF_042957025.1. NCBI lineage: Bacteria > Bacillati > Actinomycetota > Actinomycetes > Kitasatosporales > Streptomycetaceae > Streptomyces > Streptomyces sp. NPDC008139. The sequence continues at coordinate 409,555 of NZ_JBIBHM010000001.1, read as the reverse complement.
GGGTCCCGACATCGCCCGGCTGCAACGCGACGGCGGTCTCAACGGCGTCACGCTCGACCAGGTCAGCGAGGTGCGGCGCGGCCAGCGCTTCGCCTTCGTCATGGACACCCGGCTGTGCGACGGGGTCCACGCCCTCGCCGAGGGCTGCGACCTGCTGGTCATCGAGTCGACCTTTCTGGACGAGGACGCGGGACTGGCCGCCGACCACGGTCATCTGACGGCCGGTCAGGCCGCCGCCGTCGCACGGGAGGCGGGCGTACGGCACCTCGTCCTCACCCACTTCTCGCAGCGCTACGGCGACCCCGCCGTCTTCGAGCGGCAGGCGAGGACGGCCGGTTACCAGGGCGAGCTGACCGTCGCCCACGACCTGATCCGCGTCCCGGTCCCGCGCCGCCGCTGAGCCCGAACCCCCTGAAAGCGAATCCCGCCATGCCCCCCATCCCCAAGGCAGAACTGCACCTGCACATCGAGGGCACCCTGGAGCCCGAGTTGGCCTTCGAGCTCGCCGCGCGCAACCGGGTCGCGCTGCCGTACCCGACGGCCCAGGCGCTGCGGCAGGCGTACTCCTTCACCGACCTCCAGTCCTTCCTCGACCTGTACTACGCGCTGATGGCCGTCCTGCGCACCGAGGAGGACTTCGCCGAGCTGATGGGCGCGTATCTGGCGCGGGCGGCGGAGCAGGGCGTACGGCACGCGGAGGTGTTCTTCGACCCGCAGGCGCACATCGCGCGCGGGGTGCCGATCGGGACGGTCGTGGAGGGCCTGGCCGGGGCGCTGGAGCGCGAGGGGCGGCGGCACGGGATCAGCGGCGGCCTGATCATGTGCTTCCTGCGGGACGAGTCCGAGCGGTCGGCGCTGGACACCTTCGAGGCGGCGCGCCCGTACTTCGGCTCGGGCGCCGGCCCCGGCCTCATCACCGGCGTGGGCCTGGACTCGGCGGAGGTCGGGCACCCGCCCGCGAAGTTCCGCGAGGTGTACGGGCGGGCGGCGGCGGCCGGGCTGCGGCGGGTCGCGCACGCGGGGGAGGAGGGGCCGCCCGCGTACATCGGCGAGGCCCTCGACGTGCTGGGCGTGGAGCGGATCGACCACGGCATCCGCTGCCTCGAGGACCCGGCGCTGGTGGCCAGGCTGGTCCGCGAGCAGGTGCCGCTGACGGTCTGCCCGCTGTCCAACGTCCGCCTGCGCTGCGTCGGTTCACTGGCCGCCCACCCGCTGCCGCGCATGCTCGCGGAGGGTCTGCGCGTCACCGTCAACTCCGACGACCCCGCCTACTTCGGCGGCTACGCGGACGACAACTTCGCGGCGGTGCGCGCCGCCCTCGCTCTCACCGAGGAGGACGAGCGCACCCTGGCCCGCAATTCGTTCCTCGCCGCCTTCCTCGACCACGACGAGCCGCGCAGGGCGGCGTGCCTGGCCGAGGTGGAGGCGTACGCGTTCGGCTGACGCCTTTTCGCGTCCTACGGCAGGAAGTACATCGGGTTCGGCAGCTTGAAGGACTTGTCCGCGTAGCCGCCGGTCAGGTCGCTGTACTGGTCGCCGAAGTTGCCGACGATGTTGTAGCCGAGCGACTCGATGTGCTTGCGGGTACCGGACTTGTACTCGATGGTCGTGCACGTCGAGCCGCACGGCAGGTACGACGGCGGGCTGGCCGCGTTCTTCAGGTAGAGGTGCGCGGCGTCGGCGGCCGGCTTGTAGCCGACGGCGGCCAGATTCCGTACGGTGTCGGCGCGCTGGGCCTCCGGGCGGCCGGTGACCCAGAAGACCGTGATGCCCTGGTCCGCCGCCCAGTTGGTCAGCTTCTCCATGCCGAAGACGGCGTCCATGTTCTTGTTCGCGATGTACGCCGAGTTGCTGGCGGGCGTGTAGGCGAAGCCCACCTCCAGCTCGTAGTTGTACGTGTTCAGGCTGGTGTCGTCGACGTCCAGCACGATGGCGGGCTTGGCCGCGTGGCCGCCGTGGCCTGCGTGGCCGACCTCGTGGGCCAGGTACTGCTTGGCCTTGGCCTCGATGCCCGCGACCTGCCTGGCGTAGTTGCTGCTCGGCGACGCGAAGTGCTCGCCCGAGGCGTCCACGGTGTCGCCGTAGTACGCCTTGATCTCACTGACCACGTCGGTGAGATTGGGGATCTGCTTGTCGCTGCGCGGCACGGAATCGTGGGCGCCGGCGACGCCGACTCCGTAGACCGTGGCGCCCAGCGACGCCGCGACCACGGCGACGGCCAAGGTGCGGGTGCGGGCGGAGAGTCGGGCTCGGGGCATGACGGTGCTCCTTCAACGCTCGGTTGGTGCCGGTGAACCTAGACCTGTCGATCCTGGCTGGTCAAGGGTGGTCTACGCGCGTGGCGCCGAGCGCGGGTTCCGTCAACTCGTTTCCCTTGAGTTAACCCGCAGTTCAGAGGCCGTTGCGCCGGGCGGGCCGGGCGGGCGCCCGCCCGTCAGCGTCGGCCGTCGTCGGGGAGCGCCGCCGCCAGGATCCGCGCCGCGACCGCCGGGGAGTCCACCAGCGGGTGCAGCGCGAGCGCCCGCAGCGCGGCCCGGCGCGAACCGGTGGCCGCCGCCTCGATCGCCGCCCGCTCCACGGCCTTCAGTTCCAGCATCAGCCCCGCCTGGTGCTCGTCCGGCGCCGCCACCGGCAGCGGCCTCGCCCCGAACGCACCGACCTCGCACGGCACTTCGACCACGGCCTCCGGGTCGAGGAACGGCACCGCCCCGCCGCCCGGAACATTGAGGATCAGCGTCGTCCGCTCGTCCCGCGCGATGGCCCGCATCAGCGCGAGCGCCACCCGGTCGTAACCGCCGCCGTCCAGATCGTGCGGGTCACGCTCCCAACCGCCGGACGCGGTCCGGCTGTCCGCCATGTACGTCTCCTCACGCTCCAGCCGGGTCCGCTCCCACAACTCGTGTGCCCGGCCCGGCTGTTCATCGGCCGTGACGAAGAACGCGCCCTGCTGCCGGTCCAGGAACTCGCCGCGCGTGGCGTCCGCGGCGCGCACCGCGGCCAGCGACTCGCGCCGGAAGTAGTAGTAGTGCAGGTACTCGTTGGGCAGCGAGCCCAGCGCGCCCAGCCACTCGGGGCCGAAGAGCCGGCCCTCCTCGAAGGTGCCGAGCGCCGCCGGGTCGGCCAGCAGGCCCGGCAGCAGATCCGTACCGTCGACCGTCAACTTCCGCAGCCAGCCGAGGTGGTTGAGGCCCACATAGTCGTAGCCGAAGCCCGGTCCGTCCGGGTCCGCGCCCGCCGCCCGCGCCGCCCGCCGCACCAGCCCCACCGGCGAGTCGCAGATCCCGATCACCCGCGGGCCCAGGACCCGGCTCATCGCCTCGGTCACCATCCCGGCCGGATTCGTGAAGTTGATGACCCACGCGTCCGGCGCCACCGCCTTGACCCGTTCCGCCATCGCCGTCGCGACCGGCAGCGTCCGCAGCCCGTACAGCACCCCGCCCGCGCCGACCGTCTCCTGACCCAGCACGCCCTCGGTCAGCGGCACCCGCTCGTCCGAGACGCGGCCCGCGGTGCCGCCGACGCGGATCGCCGAGAAGACGAAGCGCGCTCCGCGCAGAGCGTCGTCCAGGTCCGTCGTCGCCCGCACCGGCGGGCCGCCCGGCATCGTCGCCAGTACCGCCGTGATCACCCGCAGCCGCCGCGGGTCCGTGTCGTACAGCACGACGTCACTGACCGTGGGGTCGTCGAGCAGGGCTCGGTACACGAGGGGGACGCGGAAGCCGCCGCCTCCCAGAATCGTCAGGCGCATGCGCGGTGACCTCCCGTCCTGCCTGGCTGATGTCGTCCCCCGGATCTTCCCCCGGCGGGGGCTCGCCGCGCTCACCGGCCGCGCTCACCGGCCGCGCGGTGCGTCAACCGACATCAGGTGGCGGTACGTGCAGCCCCGGGCGCGGACGCCGTGGCACAGTGACGGGATGGACGACATGCCCGTTCTCGACCCCCTCGGCACCCTCCGCGCGGCGGGCGACCCGGGGACCGACGTCTACCTGACCGGCACCGTGTTCCTGGACATCATCTTCACGGGACTGGACAGCGCGCCCGTACGCGGCACCGAGTCGTGGGCGCGGGGGATGGGTTCGAGCCCCGGCGGGATCGCGAACATGGCGACGGCGCTGGCGAGGCTGGGGCTGCGGACGACGCTGGCGGCGGCGTTCGGGGACGACGTGTACGGCGACTACTGCTGGGACAGCCTGTCGTCGGGCGAGGGCATCGACCTGGAGCCGTCGCGGCGCATCCCCGGCTGGCACTCGCCGGTGACGGTGTCGATGGCCTACGAGGGCGAGCGGACGATGGTCAGCCACGGGCACGAGGCGCCGCCCGCGCAGGAGTCGGTGCCCGCCTGCCCGCCGCCCGCGCGGGCGGCGGTGGCGTCGCTCGGGCACCACGGCAGGGCGGGCGACCAGGAGCGGGACCAGGAGTGGATCGGGGCCGCCGCCGCCTCGGGGACGAAGGTCTTCGCGGACGTCGGCTGGGACGAGACCGGCCGCTGGGACCCGGCAGACCTGGATGGGCTACGGCACTGCGCCGCGTTTCTGCCGAACGCCGAGGAGGCCATGCGGTACACCCGGACGGCCTGCCCGCGCGAGGCCGCCAGGGCCCTGGCCGAGCGGGTGCCGCTCGCGGTGGTGACCCTCGGCTCCGAGGGCGCCTTCGCCGTGGACTCCGGCAGCGGCGAGACGGCCGAGGTGCCCGCCCTGATCGTGGAGGCCCTGGACCCCACGGGCGCGGGCGACGTCTTCGTCGCCGGATTCGTGACCGGCACGCTCGCCGCCTGGCCGCTGGCCGACCGGCTGGCCTTCGCGTCGCTGTGCGCGGCGCTGTCCGTGCAGGAGTTCGGCGGCTCGCTGTCCGCGCCCGGCTGGGCCGAGATCGCCGCCTGGTGGCAGCAGACGAAGGCGCGGGCGCGGGCCGCCGCGGACCCGGGCCCCTGCGACCCCGCCTCCCCGCTCGGCCGCTACGCCTTCCTCGACGCCCTGTTGCCCACCGACCCCCGGCCCTGGCCGCTGCGCCGCGCGGTCCCCACCGTCGGCTTCCGCCCCGCCTGAGCCCCGGCCCGCGGGCCGCTCCCCGCACCCCTGCCCGCGCCCCCGCCCGCGCGGCTCCCCGCACCCCTTCCGCCGCGGGCACACCGCCAAATCCCCTCGGCGGGCGCGGCGCGGCGTCGTACGCTTGGAACCCCCAGGCCCCTCCGGGCCTGCCGATCAGCAGAAAGCGGGATGAGCAGGCCCTAGCGCCGGCCCATGACTCAGACACCGACCAAGCAGCAGCCGCAGCCGCCGCAGCAGGCGCGCGCCCACTTCGTCGTACCGGCCAAGCACCCCATGGTGACCGTCCTGGGATCGGGAGACGCTCTCCTCCGCGTGATCGAGCAGGCGTTCCCGGCCGTCGACATCCACGTCCGAGGCAACGAGATCAGCGCCGTCGGCGAAGCCCCCGAGGTGGCCCTGGTCCAGCGGCTCTTCGACGAGATGATGCTGGTGCTGCGCACCGGCCAGCCGATGACCGAGGACGGGGTGGAACGCTCCATCGCCATGCTCAGGGCCAACGGCACGGCGGTCGACCCGGACGCGGAGACGCCCGCCCAGGTCCTCACGCAGAACATCCTGTCCAGCCGCGGCCGCACGATCCGCCCCAAGACGCTCAACCAGAAGCGGTACGTGGACGCGATCGACACCCACACCATCGTCTTCGGCATCGGCCCCGCGGGCACCGGCAAGACCTACCTGGCCATGGCCAAGGCCGTCCAGGCCCTCCAGTCCAAGCAGGTCAGCCGGATCATCCTCACCCGCCCCGCGGTCGAGGCGGGCGAACGCCTCGGCTTCCTGCCCGGCACCCTCTACGAGAAGATCGACCCGTACCTGCGCCCGCTCTACGACGCCCTGCACGACATGCTCGACGCCGACTCGATCCCCCGCCTGATGGCGGCGGGCACGATCGAGGTCGCCCCGCTGGCGTACATGCGCGGAAGGGCGCAGCCGGTCTTCACGAAGGTGCTGACACCGGACGGTTGGCGTCCGATCGGCGACCTCCAGGTCGGTGACCTCGTCGTCGGATCCGACGGCGAACCGACCCCGGTTCTCGGTGTCTACCCGCAGGGCGAGAAGGACATCTACCGTGTCACGGCCCAGGACGGGGCTTCGACACTGGCCTGCGGGGACCACTTGTGGACGGTCAGGACGGCTTCGGACAAGCGCCGCGACAAGCCGTGGCGAGTCCTGGAGACCAAGGAGATGATCGGCAGCCTCCGCGCGGCCCACGCCCGCCGGTATGAGCTTCCGTTGCTCACGGCGCCGGTGTGCTTCCCGGAGCGCGACGTCCCGATGGACCCGTACGCCCTCGGTCTCCTGCTCGGAGACGGGTGCCTCACCGGCTCCACCACACCGTCGTTCGCCGCCGCCGACCCGGAACTCGTCACCGCTCTGGAAGCCGCGCTGCCCGGCGTGGCCGTCCGGCACAAGGGCGGGCCCGACTACACGCTCAACCGTGTCAGGACACCCGGCGATGTCATCACCACCGTGAACCCGGTGACCGCGGCGCTGCGCACCCTTGACCTCCTCGGCGACACGTCGGGCTCGAAGTTCGTGCCGGACAGTTATCTCAACAACTCCGCCGAGATCCGGCTGGCCCTGCTCCAGGGGCTGCTGGACTCCGACGGAGGGCCGGTCACTCAGTCGGATCGCACCTGCCGTATCCAGTACGCGACGACATCGATCCCGCTCAGGGACGATGTCATCGCGCTGGTCCGGTCGCTCGGCGGAGTCGCGTACACCCGTCGACGTGCGGCCGAGGGCCGGGAGCCCGGAAGGGCCGGGGGACGGGACGTCCAGCACCGCCGGGACGCCCACATCATCGACATCCGGCTCCCCGAGGGCGTCGAGCCCTTTCGGCTGGCCCGCAAGCGCGACACGTATGACGCGGCTGGCGGGGGCGGCCGCCCCCTGCGGTTCATCGACAGCATCGAGCCCGCGGGCCGTGAGGAAGCGGTGTGCATCCAGGTGGCGGCGGCCGACTCGCTCTACGTCACCGAGGACTACCTGCTGACGCACAACACGCTCAACGACGCGTTCATCATCCTCGACGAGGCGCAGAACACCAGCGCCGAGCAGATGAAGATGTTCCTCACCCGGCTCGGCTTCGACTCGAAGATCGTCATCACCGGTGACGTGACGCAGGTCGACCTGCCGAACGGGACGAAGAGCGGGCTGCGGCAGATCCAGGACATCCTCACCGATATCGAGGACATCCACTTCTCCCGGCTGACGAGCACGGACGTGGTGCGCCATAAGCTGGTCGGACGCATCGTGGACGCTTACGAGCGCTACGACGACAGCATCGCCGGCGCGACCGGTGCCAACGGAAAGTAACCACTTCACCATCATGGCGATCGACGTCAACAACGAGTCCGGCTGGGAGATCGACGAGCGGGCGGTCCTGGACGCCGCCCGCTACGCCCTTCAGCGCATGCGAATCCACCCGCTCTCCGAACTGTCGGTGATCGTGGTGGACGCCGACGCCATGGAGCAACTCCACATGCAGTGGATGGACCTGCCGGGGCCGACGGATGTCATGTCCTTCCCGATGGACGAGCTGCGTCCGGGGAAAGAGGACGAGGAGCCGTCGCAGGGGCTGCTCGGCGACATCGTGCTCTGCCCCGAGGTCGCCAAGAAGCAGGCGGAGGAGGCGCCGACGAAGCACTCCATGGACGAGGAGCTGCAACTGCTCACCGTCCACGGCGTCCTCCACCTGCTGGGCTACGACCACGAGGAAGCCGACGAGAAGGCCGAGATGTTCGGTCTGCAGAAGGCCATTCTGGACGGCTGGCGCGACGAGCAAGGGGCCGAGGGTCCGTCGCCCGCGCCCACCACCCACTGACGCCGACGGTGACTTCCGCATGATCGTCTCCGCTGTTGTCCTGGTCGTCGTCGCCTGGCTCGCCGCCTGCGCCGAGACCGCCATCGCCCGCGTGTCCCGGTTCCGCGCCGAGGACGCGCTGCGTTCCGGCCGCAAGGGCGCCGCCAATCTGCTGGCCGTGGCCTCCGACCCGACCCGCTACCTCAATGTCGCCCTGCTGCTGCGGGTCGGCTGCGAGACGGCCGCGGCCGTCCTGATCACCGTCGTGTGCGACCGGCACTTCGACAGCACCTGGGAAGTCCTCGCCGTCGCGATCGGCGTCATGGTGCTCGTGTCGTACGTGGCCGTCGGCGTCTCGCCGCGCACCATCGGCCGCCAGCACCCGATGAACACCGCGACCGCCGCCTCGTACGTCCTGCTGCCGCTGGCCCGCGTCATGGGCCCGGTGCCGGGGCTGCTGATCCTGCTGGGCAACGCGCTGACGCCCGGCAAGGGCTTCAAGCGCGGCCCGTTCGCGAGCGAGGCCGAGCTGCGCGCGATGGTGGACCTCGCGGAGTCCGAGTCGCTGATCGAGGACGAGGAGCGCCGGATGGTGCACTCGGTCTTCGAACTGGGCGACACCATCGTCCGCGAGGTGATGGTGCCGCGGCCCGAACTGGTCATGATCGAACGGTTCAAGACGATCCGTCAGGCCATGACGCTGGCGCTGCGCAGCGGCTTCTCCCGTATCCCGGTGACCGGGGAGAGCGAGGACGACGTCGTCGGCTTCGTCTACCTCAAGGACCTGGCGCGCCGGGTGCACATCAACCGGGAGTCGGAGTCCGAGCCGGTCTCGACGCTGATCAGGCCCGCGTCCTTCGTGCCCGACACCAAGAACGCCGGGGACCTGCTGCGCGAGATGCAGCAGGAGCGCAACCACGTGGCCGTGGTGATCGACGAGTACGGCGGGACCGCCGGGATCGTCACCATCGAGGACATCCTGGAGGAGATCGTCGGCGAGATCACCGACGAGTACGACCGCGAGACGCCCCCGGTCGAGGAGTTGGGCGAGGGCTCGTACCGCGTCACGGCTCGCCTGGACATCGGCGACCTCGGTGACCTGTACGGGGTGGAACTCGACGACGACGACGTCGAGACCGTGGGCGGGCTGCTCGCCAAGTCCCTCGGCCGGGTCCCGATCCCCGGTGCCACCACGGTGGTGCCGCTGCCGGAGGACGGGTCGGGCGACCGCGGAACGGCCGCGCTGCGGCTGACGGCCGAGACGCCCGCGGGCCGCCGCAACCGTATCCACACCGTCCGGGTCGACCCGGTCGCGGAGGTCCCGGCCTCCTGAGAACCCCGGCCTCCTGAGAACCCCGGCCTCCTGAGAACCCCGGCCTCCTGAGAACGGGTCGGCCCGTCAGGGGTGGGTGCGCTCGGCGAGGAAGCGGCGGGCGTGGGCGAGGAACGCCTTGGCGGCCGGGGACGCGCCCGCGTGCTCCCGCCAGGCCAGCGCCAGCTTGGAGCGGACCTCGGGCCGGGTCAGCGGCAGGACGCGCAGGCCGGGGCGTGAGGCGGCGAGACCGGCCGGGAGGAGCGCGACGCCGAGGCCGCGCTCCGCGAGGGCGGCGAGGACTTCCGGGTCGCCCGCCTCGAAGGCGATCCGGGGCGTGAAGCCCGCCGCCGCGCACGCGGTGTCGACGGCGGTCCGCAGCCCGGTGCCGGTGGGCAGGACGATCAGAGGCCGCCCGTCGAGCGCCTTGACGGGCATGGTCCGGCGCCCGGCCAGCGGGTCGCCGGGCGCGACGGCCGCCACCAGCGCGTCGTCGATGACCGTCTGCGTCCCGATACCCTCGGGCGGTTCACCGGCGAGCCCGGCGAAGGCCAGGTCGTAGCGCCCGTCGCGCAGCCCGGCCAGCAGCCGGTCCGAGGTGTCCTCGCCGAGCGTGATCTCCACCCCCGGATACGCGTCGTGGAAACCGGCGAGCATCCCCGGCACGTCCATGTCGGCGCCCAGCGAGGTGACGGTGCCGATCGCGACCCGGCCGCGTACCAACCCGGTCAGCTCCTGCGCCGCCAGCCGCGCCCCGGCGACGGCGGCGAGCGCGGCCCGCGCGTACGGCAGCACCGCGCGCCCGGCCTCGGTGAGCCGCACGGTACGGCCCGAGCGGTCGAACAGCGTTTGCCCCAGCTCCCGTTCGAGCTGTCTGACCTGCGCGCTGATCCCCGGCTGCGCCACGTGCAAGGCGGTCGCCGCCCGGGTGAATCCCGCCTCGTCGGCCACCGTCACGAAGTATTCGAGCTGCCGCAGTTCCATAACCGGACATGCTAGCTCGCAGAAGATCCAGATCTTGGACTTATGGACGGGGGCCGTCGAGAATGGACAGCGGGGGAACCGAGGTACACACGAGGGAGCGCCACACCATGACCGAGAACCGCGCTTACGCCACCCACCCGGAGGACATCGCCCGGCTGTTCGTGGAGCGGGTCAACTCCGGTGACCTGGAAGGGATTCTGGAGCTCTTCGAACCGGACGCGGTGGTCGCCTTCCCGATCGACCGCCCGTCGCGGGGCACGGCGGCGCTGCGCGAGCTGTACACGGGGCTGCTGGCCGCCAAGCCGGTCTTCGAGGTCGAGGAGCCGCTGCCCACCCTGATCAGCGGTGACCTCGCGCTGACCTCCACCCGCCCGAAGGACGGCACCGGCGGCCGGGTCCAGGTCGCCCGCCGCCAGCCGGACGGCCGCTGGCTGCGCGTCCTGGACCGCCCGGAGAGCTGAGCCCGGGGCCCGGGCAAGCGGTTCCGGGGCTCCCGCCCCCCCCGGAACCCGGCCCCCGGACCGTACGACCGGCCGCGCGTCGCCCCTCATGGACGCCTACTGGAACATCCTGGCGTTCAACGAGCGGCTCGGCAGACCTTCGCCTTCACCGCGCGGGACACCAACTGCCTGGTCAGCTTCTTCACCGACCCCGTCCACCGGGACCGCGCCGACCGGCACGCGACGCTGGCGGCGACCATCGTCGCCCAGTACCGCGCCGCCGCCTCGGAGTACCCGGACGACGAGGGCTTCCACCGGATCGTCTCCGAACTGGCGGCGGTCAGCCCGGAATTCGCCGAGCTGTGGGCGGTCGGCGACGTCCAGCCCAGCGGTCAGCTCATCAAGGAGCTGAGCCACCCGCTCGTGGGCGCCCTCCATTTCGAGAGCACCCAACTGCGCATCCCGGCCCGCCCCGCCTCACCCTCGTGATGCACAATCCGCTGCCGGGCACCGACACCGCCGCCAAGCTCCAGTGGCTGGCGTCACCGGAGCAGCGGCGCGGGTCGTCCGCTCGGTGGACGAACGGGCGAGCTGACCGCGGGGGCCTGCGGATTCTCGGGCCCGCGGCTCCCTCGGACGGGTCCGGGGCATCGGGGCATCGGGGCATCAGGGCCTCGGGCCCTCAGGTGCCGAAGGTGCCGATCATCGAGACCAGGTTGGCGCTGGCCGCCTGGATCGACGTGGCCAGGCTCGTGTCCGCCAGATAGAACCCGAAGGCACCGCAGACAAGAGCGTGGGTCGCCTTCATCGAGCCCTTCCGCTTCAGGAAGAAGGCCGCGACGGCGAGGACGATGACGAAGGGCAGGTGCAGAAGCATCGAATCACCTCAGACGAGGAGGACTGCACGACCCACGCTAAGCGTGGTTCGCTGTCCGCGCATCTTCGGCCACCCAGGGTGACGACACCGGGGTCCACCTCCGCGAAGGCGCGTCCGGGGCGGCGGATAAGGTCGGCGCATGAGCGATGCGACCGTGGACCCGGAAGACCAGAAACTCATCACGTTGGCCCGGTCGGTCCGTGCCCGTAACGGCGCGTCGGAAGGCGCGGCGGTACGGGACGAGATGGGCCGGACCTATGTGGCGGGCCCCGTGGCGCTGGCGTCGCTGAATCTCAGCGCGCTCCAGACGGCGGTGGCGATGGCGGTGGCGAGCGGGGCGACCTCGCTGGAGGCGGCCGTCGTGGTCACGGCGGAGACCGCCGCCGCGGACCGGGACCGCGCCGTCGTCGGGGACCTGGGCGGCCCGGCCACGCCGGTGATCCTCGCGGCCCCGGACGGTACGGTCCGGAGCACGGTCACCGCGGGCTAGGCCCGTCCGGCGGGACGCACCCTAGAGCGCGTCGGGTCCGCGCTCCCCGGTCCTGACGCGTACGGCCGTCTCGACCGGCACCGCCCACACCTTGCCGTCACCGATCTTGCCGGTGCGGGCGGCGGCCACGAGCGTCTCGATGACGGCCTCGACGTCGGCGTCCTCGACCAGCACCTCCACGCGGGCCTTGGGGACGAGGTCGACCCGGTACTCGGCGCCGCGGTAGACCTCGGTGTGGCCGCGCTGGCGCCCGTAGCCGCTGGCCTCGGTGACGGTGAGGCCGTGCACGCCCATCTCCTGGAGTGCGGTCTTCACGTCGTCCAGTTTGAACGGCTTGATGACCGCGGTGACCAGCTTCATCCGAGGGTGCTCCTGTCCGGGACGTGAGCAGCGGCCTTGTGCGCGGGGAGCGACGTGCCGTGCGTCAGTACGCCGTGATCGTAGGCGGTCTCGGCGTGCACGGTCAGGTCGAGGCCGGTCCGTTCTTCCTCCTCGCTCGCCCGGAAGCCCATCAGCCGGTCGATCGCCCGCCCGATGCCGTACGTCACGGCGAAGGCGTACGCCCCGACCGCCGCGACCGCGACGGCCTGTTTGCCGAGCTGGCCGAGGCCGCCGCCGTACAGCAGGCCCTCGGGGCCGCCGGTCATGGTGGCGGTGGCGAGCAGGCCGATGAGCAGGGTGCCGACCACGCCGCCGACGAGGTGGACGCCGACCACGTCGAGCGAATCGTCCACGCCCCAGCGGAACTTCCAGCTCACGGCGTACGAGCAGAGCACCCCGGCGCAGAGTCCGACGACCAGCGCGCCCACCATGTCGACACTGCCGCAGGACGGGGTGATGGCGACGAGACCGGCGACCGCGCCGGACGCGGCGCCCAGGGTGGTGGCGTGCCCGTCCCTGCGCTTCTCGACCAGCAGCCAGCCGAGCAGCCCGGCGCAGCCCGCCGCCTGGGTGTTGACGAAGGCGGCGGCGGCCAGGCCGTTGGCGCCGAGCGCGGACCCGGCGTTGAAGCCGAACCAGCCGAACCAGAGCAGACCCGCGCCGAGCAGCACCAACGGCAGATTGTGCGGGCGCATCGAGTCCTTGCGGAAGCCGAGCCGGGGCCCGAGCACGATCGCCAGCGCGAGCCCGGAGGAGCCCGAGCACACTTCCACGACGGTGCCGCCCGCGAAGTCGAGCGCGCCCAGTTCGCCGACGATCCACCCGCCGGTGCCGAACACCCAGTGCGCGACGGGTACGTATACGGCCAGCGTCCACACCACGACGAACACCACCCACGCGCCGAACCGCGCGCGGTCCGCGACCGCGCCGCTGATCAGCGCGGCGGTGACGATCGCGAAGGTGAGCTCGAAGGCGGCGAAGAGCAGGGTCGGCACATGGCCGGTGACGGTCGTCGGGGTGATGCCGTGCATCCCGAGGTGGTCCAGGCCGCCGATCAGGCCGAGGCCGCCCGCGTCGGGGCCGAAGGCGAGGGTGTAACCGGCGGTCAGCCAGACCACGGTGACCAGCGCGATCGACACGAAGCTCATCATGAACATGTTGAGGACGCTCTTGCTGCGGACCATGCCGCCGTAGAAGAGCGCGAGGCCGGGGGTCATCAGCAGGACCAGCGCGGTGGCGGCCAGCAGCCAGGCGGTGTCGCCCGCGTCGACCGCGGGTTGACCGGCGGACAGGAGCAGCACGGGGGAGTCCCTTCCATGGACGGCTGGGGAAGAGCGTCACGGGCGCGTATTTCCGGTCGTGGGCATACGTGTTTCCGCCGTGTTTCGTGTTGCGCGAGGGTTTCCGGCAGATCACCGTGCCGTCACCCGCGGGCCGCCGGAGAAGGGCCCCGGCGGGTGCCGTACGGGCGGCGGCGGGCTCAGGCACCCCCGTCTTCGGGGAGAATGGGCGCATGAGCGCTCGTACCCAGCCCGCAGACACCCCGCACCGGTCCGGTTTCGCCTGTTTCGTCGGCCGCCCCAACGCCGGGAAGTCCACCCTCACGAACGCTCTGGTCGGCCAGAAGGTGGCGATCACCTCCAACCGGCCGCAGACCACCCGGCACACCGTGCGCGGCATCGTGCACCGGCCGGACGCCCAGCTCGTGCTGGTCGACACCCCGGGGCTGCACAAGCCGCGCACGCTGCTCGGCGAGCGGCTCAACGACGTGGTGCGCACCACCTGGTCGGAGGTCGACGTGATCGGCTTCTGCCTGCCCGCCGACCAGAAGCTCGGCCCCGGCGACACCTTCATCGCGCGCGAGCTGGCCGGGATCAAGAAGACGCCGAAGGTCGCCATCGTCACCAAGACCGACCTGGTCGACGGACAGACGCTGCGCGAGCAGCTGCTCGCCGTGGACAAGCTCGGCCGCGACATCGGCATCGAGTGGGCCGAGATCGTGCCGGTCTCCGCGACCGGCGGCGACCAGGTCGAGCTGCTGGCCGACCTGCTGGTGCCGCTGCTGCCCGAGGGCCCGCTGCTCTACCCCGAGGGCGACCTCACCGACGAGCCCGAGCAGGTCATGGTCGCCGAGCTGATCCGCGAGGCCGCGCTCGAAGGGGTACGCGACGAACTGCCGCACTCCATCGCGGTCGTCGTCGAGGAGATGCTGCCGCGCGAGGGCCGCCCCGAGAACCGGCCGCTGCTCGACATCCACGCCAACCTCTACATCGAGCGGCCCAGCCAGAAGGGCATCATCATCGGCCCCAAGGGCGCCCGCCTGAAGGAGGTCGGCATGAAGTCCCGCACCCAGATCGAGGCCCTGCTGGGCACCCCGGTCTTCCTCGACCTCCACGTGAAGGTCGCCAAGGACTGGCAGCGCGACCCGAAGCAGCTCCGCAAGCTCGGCTTCTGACCCGCGGCCGGATCGCGGTTCGCCGACGGTACGCCGCCCGCGGCGGTCAGGTGCGGTCGGCGTCTGCCAGGCGGGTCCGGGCGCTGGGGGCGGGCAGGGGGCTCGCGCCCTTGATCGTGCGGTGCAGGGGCGAGGTCTCGGTGCGCCGGATGCCGGGCAGCTCGGCGACGGGCCCGGTCAGATAGCGGTAGAGCGCGCTGGCGTCCTGGCAGTTCACGGAGGCGTAGACGTTGGCCGTGCCGGTGGTCGCCGCCGCGAAGGCGATCTCGTGGTGGCCGGCGAGCGCCGCCCCCACCTCGGCCAGACGGGCGGGCTCGACCTCCAGCCACAGCCCCGTCCGCAGTGCGGGCTGGAGCGCGCGCCGGTCGAAGTCCAGGTCGTAGTAGAGGACCCCGGCCGCCCGCAGCTCCGACATGCGCCGCCGTACCGTCGTCTGCGACCAGCCGGTGACCTCGGCCAGTTCGGCGGCGGGCGTCCGGCCGTCCACCGCGAGCGCGTCGAGCAGCGGCTGGTCGTCGGGGGCCAGCGGATACGGCGCCGTGCTCTCCGGGGCCGGGGCCTGCGCGTCCGCCACGACCAGCGCCCGCGCCTCGTCCGCGCTCAGCCAGCCCGCCTTGGTCACCGGGCTCAGATCCTGCCCGAAGAAGACGTGCAGCATCGCCTGCGCGGTCACCTGCACCACGCGCGGTGTGCGCGGCAGCTTCTGGAGCAGCAGCGAGTCGTCCCCCTGGGGGAGCGCGGCCTGCACCAGGCAGAAGATCTCGGTGCCGCCCGAGATGAGGCTGACCCAGCGGGTGTCCGTACGCCGGGCCAGCGCCTCGCTGACCGAGGCCGCCGCGTCCGGCGTGCAGCGCACCCGTACGAACCACGGCGTCACACCGATCCGGTGCGGGTCGGTCAGGCCCACCACCCGCAGCAGTCCGCTGGTGCGGAGCCGGCCGTAGCGGCGGGCCACGGTCTGGTCGGAGACGCCGAGCACCTCGCCGATCCGGCGGAACGGCGCCCGGCCGTCGATCTGGAGGGCGTGCACGACCCGGTGGTCCAGCTCGTCGAGTCCCTCCAGCATGTCCCATGTCGTGTCGGATTCCATCGGCCAAGGCTAGAGGATGTCGGATTCCACCGCCAAGGCGTCGCTGACTGTGGCGCGGACCGGCCGTCACGGATCGTGGGAACCGCTGCACCCCACGATCCGCACGATCCGCCGGACTCGCGGACCCCATGAGGTCCGCCAGGCCCGCGAGGTCCGCTCCCGAACGGAGTTCCACCCATGCGCAAATGGCTGCCCCTCGTGGCGATCTGCCTGGGCGCCTTCATCCTGCTGGTCGACGTCACCATCGTGAACGTCGCCCTGCCGAGCATGGCGTCCGACCTCGACGCGTCCTTCACCTCCTTGCAGTGGGTGATGGACATCTACGCGCTCGCCCTCGCCGCCCTGCTGATGGTGGCGGGCTCGCTCGCCGACCTCTTCGGACACCGGCGGATCTACGCGGCCGGGCTCGTCGTCTTCGCCCTCGCCTCGCTGGCGGCGGCCCTGTCGCCGAACACCGCCGCGCTGATCACCGCGCGGGCCGTGCAGGGCGTGGGCGGCGCCGCGATGTTCGCCACCTCGGCCGCGCTGGTGTCCGCGACCTACCACGGCCGCGACCGCGGCACCGCCTTCGGCGTCTGGGGCGCGGTCAACGGCGCCGCTGCCGCTGCCGGGCCCATCCTCGGCGGCCTGCTCACCCAGGGCTTCGGCTGGCAGGCGATCTTCCTGGTCAACCTGCCGATCGCGGTCGTCGCCGTCGCCCTCACCCTGAAGGTGCTGCCCGCCGGGCGGCGCGGCGCCGGACGCCTGGACCTGCCGGGCGCCGCCGCCTTCACCCTCGCCGCGGCCTCGCTCACGTACGCGCTGATCCGCGGCGGCGAGCACGGCTGGACCGAGGCGCTGACCCTGACCGCCTTCGCGGTCGCCGCCCTGGCCGTCGTCGGCTTCGTCGTCGCCGAGGCCAGGTCCGCGCATCCCATGCTCGACCTGGCGCTGCTGCGCCGCGCCAGCTTCTCCGGCCTGCTCGGCGGCGCCCTGCTCTACCAGGCGGCGGCCTTCAGCGGCCTGGTCTACCTCTCGCTGTGGCTCCAGAACGTCCTCGGCCTCAGCCCGATCCGCGGCGGTCTGGCCCTGATGCCGCTGGCCGGGGCGTCCTTCCTGGCCGCCGCCGTCGCGGGCCGGCACATGCACCGCGTCGCGCCCCGGCTGCCGATCGCCGGCGGTCTCGTCCTGATCGCGGCGGGCTGCGCGGTGCTGTGCCTGTCCGTGCACGCCTCGTCCGGGCAGTCCGCCCTCTTCGCGGGCCTGGCGATCGTCGGCGTGGGCGCGGGGCTGGCCACCCCGGTCCTGGTCTCGGCCGCCGTGGAGGCCGTGCCCCCGCAGCGCGCGGGCATGGCGGGCGCCGCCGTCAACACCTTCCGCCAGCTCGGAATGACGCTCGGCATCGCGGTCTTCGGCGCCGTCTTCACCTCGCGGCTGCGCGATACGACCGCGGGCGGCGGCTCGCTGCGGGCCGGATACGCCTCGGGCCTGGACCGCATTTCCCTTTACGCGGCGGTCGCCGCTCTGGCCGGAGCCGTGGTCGTCCTGGCCACGCTCCGCCCCGCCGCTGCCGTCTCTGCTCCCGCTCCGGCCGCTGTCGGTGACGCCTCGGTCGAGGCTGAGGGGAAGTCGCAGGTCAGCACGGTGGAGGAGGCCACAACCGGCCTGAAATGACGGCCACCGACCGCTTCATCCGATTCACCCGCTTTTGAGTGACCGGCGCCACATATGGCAGACACACAAAGTGCCCCCTCTTTCACGCACCGCGACAGAGGGGGCACCCCTTTGTGATCCCCTCGATAGGGCGCAGGTCACATACGAAGCCGCTTAGTACGCCGCGCCTCCCGTATTGACGGGAAAACGCCTCCTCCCGACCCCGTCTACGAATGCAATCCGTAGACGGGGTCTTTGACCTCTGAATTGCCCGCCTCTAACAATTCACTGGTCCGCTACGGAGGAAGAGGTAATTCCCGAATGCAGCTCCCCACGATCCCGAAGAAGCTCCCTACGTTCACCGCGTTCAACCGGCTGCCGAAGAAGCACAAGATCACGGCCGCCGGCGCTGTCGCGGCTGCTGCGGTCGTGCTGACCGTGACCGGTCTGGAAGCGACCGCAGGTGCCGGTTCGGCGACCGCGGCGAGCAACCCGGCCGGGTTCTCGGTCTCCACCGGTACGCAGGTCAAGGACCTGAACGCGCAGACCGGCCTCGCGTCGCAGAAGTCCATCAGGGACGCCGCGCAGAAGAAGACCGACCAGGCCAACGCGGCGAAGAAGGCCGAGGCCGCCAAGCAGGCCGACGCCGCGAAGAAGAAGGCGGACGCCGAGGCGGCCAAGAAGAAGGCCGCGGCCGACGCCGCCGACCGCGCGAAGCAGAAGTCCGCCGCGAACCGCTCGACCAAGCGCGCCCCCGTCGCCGCGCCGAAGAAGGCCGCCGCCGCCACGCCCGTGAAGGCCGCCGCCAAGTCCTACTCGAACAACCTCGACGGCTGGATCAAGCAGTCGCTGGACATCCTGCACTCCAAGGGAATTCCCGCCAGCTACAACGGGATTCACAAGAACATCATCCGCGAGTCCAGCGGTAACCCGAAGGCCATCAACAACTGGGACATCAATGCCCGGAACGGCATTCCCTCCAAGGGTCTGCTCCAGGTGATCGACCCGACCTTCAAGACCTACCACGTGTCCGGTACTTCGTGGGACATCTACGACCCGGTAGCCAACATCACCGCCGCCTGCAACTACGCGGCCGACCGCTACGGCTCGATGGACAACGTGAATTCCGCGTACTGATCGCGCACTTCACCCCCACCGCACCCCGGAAGGGCGGCGAGGCCCCACGGCCCCGCCGCCCTTCCGGCGTCCTCAGCCGAGCACCGTGGCGAGCGCGATCCGCTCGGTCCAGCCGATGACATCCGTGACACTCGACTCGG
Source organism: Streptomyces sp. NPDC008139 (assembly GCF_042957025.1). NCBI lineage: Bacteria > Bacillati > Actinomycetota > Actinomycetes > Kitasatosporales > Streptomycetaceae > Streptomyces > Streptomyces sp. NPDC008139. Next base: position 390,766 of record NZ_JBIBHM010000001.1, on the reverse strand, counting down.
TCACTTCGGCGTCGCGTGGTGGAGTTCTTTGATCGTCACGCTCGTGGCGAATCCGAGAACCGGGTCAGGGGACGGGGAGATGAGACTCTCGTAGAGCGGACGGTAGTGCGCGATCTTCCTTGGCGTCCGGCCGTCGTTGCCGTGCGAGGCGATCAACTCGCCGCCCAGGGCTGCGAAGCCGGTCATCGCGGTGTGGTCGATCCACAGTTCCACACCGGACTCGGCGAACGTCAGGACCGTCTCCTTGCTGCTTGACCCCGTACGCCAGTCGCTGCGCAGCCGGGCCATCCCTGTCGTCCCTCGGGAGTTGTACGAGACGGTGTGCCAGGCGCTGACACCGCCCTCCGACTCCTGGGCGGACGTCAGCGATCCGAGATCGACGAGACGTGCGAGCACGCTCAGTTGGTTGACCCCTGAGTCCATCCAACTGGTCCCGTACGAGTCGAAGGCGTGCTGCCCGAGCAGGATGTACGGGTCGTAGAAGGCCATCGTGACGCCGGTGGCCGGACCCCATTCGGGATGTGCCGTGATCTGACCGGCCGCCCAACGCACCTCGGGGGAGAAGGCGAAGTGGTGCGCGGTGAACACCCGGCCCCGCACATCCACCGTGCCGTCGAGAGCCCGCAGCCGGGCCAGCGAGTCGAGATCGTGTACGAGCGGCTTCTCGACCAGCACGCGGGCCGAAGACCGGGAGAGAGCCTCGATGGCCAGCGCACCATGGGTATGGGTGGGCGTCGCGATCACTGCGAGGTCCGGATCATGCCTCTCCATTGCCGCACTGAGCGTCTCGTAGTGCGGCGGCTGCGCACCCCGGAAGTCGACAGGCTTGCCTGGGTTCGGGTCGACGGTGAACTCCAGGGTGAACCGGTCGTCGTCGGCGAGGACCTGGAGATGCGTCTGCGCGATGACCCCCACACCGACGAGCCCGACCCGTACGCGTTCGCTCACAGTGCACTCCTCACGAGTTGCTCCCAACGCCCCAAGGAAGCCGCGGAGCCGTCGACCCAGTCGACCGCCGGGCGTCGGGCGACGGCCGACTCGGTCCCTTCGATCCACGTGGTGACAATGGGTACCCAGTATGTGTTGCCGCCTGAAGTGCGTGTGCGCTCGTCAAGATCGGTGCGCGTACGGCGTGCGCCGACCGCGTCGCCCGTCAGTGTGCTGATCAGGATCTGTGCCACGTCAGCCAGATTGTGGCCGCCTTTGTAGCCGATGCCGTCCGCCAGTTCCCGTGTGTGCGTTACCGCCGCTCGCGCGGCAGCGGAGTCCCCCGCCATCGCGTGGCAGACGGCCTCGGCGGACCGGATTTTGACCAACTCCACCGGATTGGGCACGACATCGAGCAACTCCCGTCCTTGGGCAGCAGCTTCGGCCACGGTTTCCAGATTCCCCGACCAGCAGGCCGTCTGTGCCAGATTGGCCAGGGCCTTCGCCTCAGCGGCGGCGAGCCCCTCAGCTCTGGCCAGGGCAACGGCCTCCGCGTATGCCTCTGTGGCCTTGTCGAAGCGGGCGCTCACTCGCCAGATGTGCCCGATCAGCCGTAGCCGCTCACCCTCTTCGGCGGCGTCTCGGCCGGGATGCGTCTCCAACGTGGTCAGGGCCGTGGCGAACCGGCCGTTGAGGTAGTCGTAGTCCGCCAGCCAGTATCGTGCGGCGCTGTCGAATTCCCCGCCGAGCAGGTCGCGGTAGATCTCCGCTGCCCTGGTGTAGTCGCCGTGGTTCCGGAGCGCGTGCGCGAGATGCAGCCGTACCATCTGAGCCGTGAGGCTGCCCGGTGCGACAAGGGCGGCCGCGCTGTCCAGGACGGTGATGGCCTGGCGGGCGTGGCCGGTCCTGCGGAGTCGTACTCCCTGTATGGCGGCACGGATCGCACGGAATTCGGCGGTACCGGACTCGTCCAGAGCAGGACCGGCTCCGAGTTCCATCCACTGCCCGGCTTCTGTCAGTCGCTGTGCGGCCCGTGTCATCCAGTCGCCGAAGACGCCGTATTCGCCGGAGAGTTTGAGGCCGGATTCGAGGGCCCGCGCGGTTGCCGTCCGCCCGGCGGACTCCCCGAGCCTTTCACCCAATCGGTGCAGGAGCCGGGCGGCGACCTCCGCACGGTCCCGGTCCGACCAGCCGTCCGGCAGGGCCCGGTCCGCCTCTCGGATGGCGCGGCGGAGTGCGAGATGCAGCGAATAAGGACGGTCGTACGCGTCGTCGTGTGTCAGGAAGGGACGCCGCAGGAATCGCGCCACAAGGCCGTCCGGGAGCGAGGGCTGTCCCGCCCGGAGCAACTCCGCGTCGACACGGTCGATGAGCGCGGCCGTACGGACCAGATCGCGCTCCTCGCGTGGGAGATCCCTGATCGACCGTGTGGCGACCGCGGTGAATGATCCGCCGAAGTCTTCGACGACGGGTTGCCGCCCCCGCGCCAGCAGTTCGGCGAAGTGCGAAACAGACAGGTCCAGGTACAACGGGAGTCCTTGGCCGCCGGAGACGATGCGCTCGCGTACCGCCATCGACATCGCCGGGTCACCGTCTCGGGTGAGGGCTTCTCGCAGATAGCTGTCGGCGTCGGAGTCCGACAGGTAGCCCACGAGGTGCTGGCGCGGCTCGAACGTGTTGTTGCTGAAGTGCAGGTTGGGCCAGCACTCGGCTCCGGTGAAGTCGAGTTCGTCGCCCGTAGCGGTGTCCGCCCAGTCAACTCGGTTACGGCCGGTGAGAACGAACAGAACGTTAGGCATCAGGTATACGCAGCGCTGCAGGAACCGTGCGGCGGAGCGATCAGCACGACTGTCGATCACCTCGAAGGTATCGAGGAACACGCAGATCCGTGGTCGCTCCGCGTGTCGCCGTTGTCGTTCCAAGTCCCAGGCCAGGAGGTACGGGAAGAACGACAGTGTCTCGTAGTCGGGGTCCGCCTCGATCAGTTCGGCGAACAACTCGCACTCGGCCAGGAGCCGGCCCTCACGCACGCGGTCGCGGATCGCCCGGTAGGTCAGCAGCGCGGCACGCTGCGCCAGCCCGGTCAAGCCGCCGAGGTCCGGGACGACCGCACCGACGTTCTCGGTGATCTGGTCGCCGAGACCGATGCTCCGCGATGCCCGGCGGATTGCGGGTGACGAGTCGAGGAACTCCTGCAGCGACTCACCGGGATGAGCACGCGCCCAGTACGATGCCAGCGCCAGATCGAACGCTGGCCAGCGGCTTCCGAGCCGACCGAGCCCAGCGCGCAGTCTCAGCAGCAGGCTCTCGATGTCGCAGGCGCCGTCCTCCGACAGGTCGACTCGTACGGACAGGGCATCGCTGTCGGCTAGAAAGCGTCGCTCCAACTCATGCGAGAGCGTGGTCTTCCCTATGCCGCCGACACCGTAGAACGTCAGAACGTTCCGCCGACCCTGCGCCCGATCCGCTACCGGTGAGATCTCCGCCGCGTCGAGCGACGCGTGTAAGCCCTCTAACGATCGGGTGAACGCGGCCATCTCGTCCGACCGATTGGTGAACACCTGCTGTGCGGCCACGGTTGAGGCCACGCCGCTCATGAACGCGGCGCGTAAGTTGATGCGGGCCATCAGTCTCCTCAGGCGACGTCCGAGGGTCCTCCGGCACCCGCCCGGACCCGGCCGTATAGACCGTAGCGTGATCGCGGTTTATCCCGGAACAGGGCGCTTCAGGCCAGGGCGGAGCCGCCCCTGTTCCGGTGGCCGCTCTTGCCGCGTCCGGCCAGTCATACCCAACCCCGGTGTGGGGCACGCGCGTTGCCGCCGGGTGCACCAGCACGGAAGGGGGATGCCGACCTAGGCGAGAACGGTTGCGATGGCCAGCGCGATCCGCTCGGTCCAGTCAATGGCGTCGGTGACGTCCGCGTCGGTGATTGGGCGGCGCTGCTTGAGGCTGCCATCCACGAGGTCCGCCTCGTGGGCGATCTTGTTGCGGCGGTCGGTGATCGTCAGGTGCTGCTTCTTCACGCTCTGGGCGGTCATCGCGGTACGGCCGTGGTTCCAGGCGTTGATCTGGACGGCCGCCTTGGCCCAGACGTCCTCCTCGGTCACCAGCTTCAGCGCTTCACTGATCTTGCGGGGGTTCTGGAGTGAGGCGTTGGCCCACTTCGCCCTCACATGTTCCGAGACCGCGTCGGCGAGGGTCGTCGTACCCCGCCGCACCTCCTCGACCTTCTCCAGAGGCAGTTCGAACTTCGTGAGCTGATACGGCATCCCAGGACTGTCCTGTCCGGACAGCTCCGCTACCCGCCGGTACAACTCCTCGTGGAACCAGTGGTCGATGGCGCTGACTGCCTGCACCCACGCGGCGCGGTAGAAGTCCCCGATGTCGAACAGCGGCGACTGGAAGGCGGCCAGGCTCTTCCCGGCCACCACCATCTTCCGGGCGTACTCGATGTTGGTCCTGAACGCCTGGAACTCGCGCGTCTGTGGATACGGAACTGCCACGGGCCTTCGCTCCCCCTGCCTCACCAAGATCTGCGCATCAAGGTTCCTGGTGGGAGCCAGGCCAAGTCAACCTGATTGGGGAATGGGCCGTCCCGATCAAGCTGACTCTTGCTCCGCAGGGCGAGGCAATCCAGGTCATCAGGACGTTGGGCCATTACAGCAAGTGGTCGGCCTTGCCCGCTTTGACGTCGCGGATGAGGGTGCGCAGGGCCTCTATGGAGTCCGTGAGGTAACGGTCCTCGTCGCCGGCGACGGCGATGTACGCGTTCCCGTCGGAGTCGGTGCCGAGGCGGAAGCAGTTGTTGCCCTCCGCACAGAAGGGGTCTTCCCAGGTGATGTCGGACATGGGGTTCCTTAGAGTTGACGCGCGATGGCGTGGATGAAGTCACGCGACTTCTCGGGGCTCAGCGAGGCCCCATCCATCCAGTCGAGGTGGGCGCGGTACTTGGCGAGTTGGGTTTCGGCGTAAGTGAACTCGGGTCCGTGTGCGGAGTCGAGTTGCACGGTGTCGAGCTGCGGTACTGGTCCTTCGGCGTAGAGCAGGGCGTGGCCCGCGCCGGGGAAGCCGCCATAGCTCACCGGGATGACTCGCACCGTGATGTGCTCGGACTCGGACACGGCGCAGAGGTGGTCGAGTTGGGTCTGCGTGACCTTGGGACCCCCGAACTGCATGCGAAGGGCGGCCTCGTGGACGTATCCCGTGTAGGGGAGGGGGGTCGGCGCATCGAGGACGCGCTGCCGCTCCAGTCGGTGCTTCACGCGGAGTTCGATCTCCAGCCGGGACATGGGTGGAAGCCCGGCGCTGAACACCGCACGGGCATAGTCCTCAGTGTGGAGCAGCCCCGGCAGGTGCACGATTTGACCGGTGAGCAGGCGTACGGCGTGCCATTCGAGTTCCGCGATGTCGAGGAGGCCTGGTGGGAGGGTGCCTCGGTACTCCTCCCACCAGCCGGTTTCACGCTCGGCGGCCATGGCTGAGAGGGCTTCGATGTAGGCGGGGTCGGTGCAGTCGTAGTTGCTAGCCAGTGTCCGTACCCGCTCCGGGCTGGCGACGCGCGTGCCCGCCTCCATGTTGGAGATCTTCGCGCGGTCCAGCCCCAGCAGTCGGGCCGCGTATTCCGTGGTCTGCCCGGCCGCGATACGGAGCTTGCGCAACTCGGCGCCGAGCCGTTGCTGTCGCGCGGTGGGTTCGCGCATCGGTGTGCCGTCCTTTCTGGCTGATCGAACCCAGTCTGCCGTGTCCCCGTGATCGCGGTCCAACCCTATTGAGGCAACTTGCCAATGAAGTGGTGGCGACGCGCCGCATATGCCGCTAGCTTGAAGTAGCGCGTAGTTCGCATGCGTCAATGTCGGAAGCGCACCGCGCGAGCATGCCCGCCTGCCCTGGGACGGGTGTGCCCGCGACCAGGGCGGTAGGCCACCGGCGCGGCCTCAGCGGCTCGCCACCAACACCCAAACGCTCACAGAGGAGTCAGCCATGCCCGGATTCCCGTATCAGCCGCTGCCGGCCTCCGCCTTACCGTCCATTCCCCCCGTACCGGCCCTGTGGCGGTTTCCTGCGGAAGCCGGCTCCGTACGTCGCGCCCGACATGCCGTGGCCGAAGCTCTGCCCGGTGGCCTGCGGTCCCAACTCGGCCACGACTTGGGGCTGGTGACCAGCGAACTCGTCACCAACGCCCTGCGCTACGGGGCTCGGTCCGAGGACGAGGAACTTGTCGAACTCGTCCTCTGGACAGCCGACAACCACTACTGGATTGCGGTATCGGACCCAGGCGCTGGAACGCCCGCGCTCTCGCCGCCAGGGCCCGACTCCTGCGGGGGAAGGGGCCTGGTGCTTGTCGATGCCCTGACCGCCGCGTGGGCGGTGGTCCCGCGCTCCGCCCAGGGCAAGTCCGTCGTCGCGGGTCTCCCGATCTACGGCGATTGACGAGTCGACTCGCTGAATGGATCAGTCCGGGACGCCGGGCTCGATCACATCGGCATCGGCCAGGACCTCACCGCCGAGAGCCTCCGCGATGGCGGCGAACTCGCTCAGCGCCGCCTGAAGATCCTCGACGATCTCCTTGGCGATCACCTCGGGCGGCAGCAGGCTGTCGGTGTCGTCGAGGGACGGGTCCTTCATCCACGTGATGTCGAGGTTCACCTTGTCGCGGGCGATCAGCTCGTCGTAGGTGAAGGATCTGAACGGGCCGTCCGGCTCGGACTCCTCGCGCTCGACGCGTGGTCGGCCAGGTGCGTACGCCTGGACGAACTCCTCCAAGTCCGCACGGCGGAGCGGATTCTGCTTGAGCGTGAAGTGCTTGCCGGTGCGGAAGTCGTAGACCCAGGTCTTGGTGGTGTTGTGGCCGCCGTCGACCTTCGGGGGCTTCTTCTCGAAGAACAGGACATTGGCCTTGACCCCGCCCGCGTAGAAGATGCCGGTCGGCAGGCGCAGGATCGTGTGCAGGTCGAACTCGTCCAGCAGGCGGCGGCGGATCTTCTCGCCGGCGCCGCCCTCGAACAGGACGTTGTCGGGCAGTACGACGGCAGCGCGGCCGTTCATCTCCAGCGTCGACATGATGTGCTGAAGGAAGTTGAGCTGCTTGTTGGTCGTCGTCGCGCGGAAGTCGTCCCGCTCGTAAGAGATGTCCTCGCGCTCGGCCTTCCCGTCGGTGCCGACGACCGTGATCGCGGACTTCTTGCCGAACGGCGGGTTTGCCAGAACGAGGGAGGCATGCCGGGCGGGCTTGTCGGCGAGGGCGTCGCCGACCGTGATCAGGGAGTCCCCGTCGGCGTCGCCGATGCCGTGCAGCAGCATGTTCATCGCGGCGAGCCGGGCGGTGCCGGTGACCAGTTCGTTGCCCCAGATGCTGCCCGCGCCGAGGCCGAGCCGCTGCTCGCGGGACATCCGCTTGTGGTTCTCACGGATGTAGCTTTGCGCGGCGATCAGGAACCCGCCCGTCCCGCAGGCAGGGTCGGTGATGGTGTCGTCGGGGCCCGGCTGCATCACGTCCACCATCGCGTCGATCAGCGCACGTGGGGTGAAGTACTGACCGGCGCCCGTCTTGGTGTCCTCGGCACCCTTCGCCAACAGGCCCTCGTACGCGTCGCCCTTGAGGTCCGTTCCCTGGATCGTCCAGTCCTCTTTACCGATCAGATCCACGACCAGCTTTTCCAGCAGCGCGGGCTCGGTGATGCGGTTCTGCGACTTCGCGAAGATCGTGCCGAGCGTGGTGCCGGGGTTCTGCGCGAGTGCGCTCAGCGTGTTGCGGTAGTGGACCTCAAGCTCGATGCCCTTCTTCGTGACAAGCGACTGCCAGTCGTACGCGGCCGGTACGACGGCCTTCGCCTCCTCCTCCGTGAAGGGGTCGCTGGCGATCTCGTCTGCCATCTTCAGGAAGAGGAGATACGAAAGCTGCTCGACGTACTCGATCGTCGACAGGCCGTTGTCCCGCAGGACGTTGCAGTAGTTCCAGAGCTTGGCGACCAGGCTGTTCGTGTGAGCAGTTGCCTGATCGTTTGCCTGCGTGGCGGCCTGTTCGGGGGCTTCGGCGGTCACCTAGAACTCCAGCTGTACGGCGTCGGTGGGAATGGGGTTCGCCTTCGCGGCGGGCGCCGGGCCGACGGCGGCCTGCTTCGGTACGGCCCGGCGGGTGCGCTTCGGCTTGCCGCCTTGGGTCTCACGCTCGGCCCGAATCCGGTCGAGAAGCACGGACGCGGGTTCGTCGGCGGGGTCTTGGGGGACGAGGCGCCCAGCGAACGCGCGGTTGAGGAGGGCAGTTCGCAAGTGCTTTGAGCGATGGGTGGCTGTTACTGCCGCAGTTTGAAGGCGAGCCATATGTAGCTCGGAATTCGAGTAGCTATCGGTCAGATAATCCTGCACGGCCCGTGTTGGGATCGGAATCTCAAGGCGGCGCAATTTCTCCTGAGGTAGATGCTTAATTGTCGTGCCAGTGAGCATGCGGGCTGTACGGCCGTTGCGAACGGCTTCCTCGATCATGAGGGCTAGCCATCTAGAACTGACCGTGCCCGTGGGACGCACGCGATGGAGGGCCTTTTGGTATGTCATCGGAGTTTTCGATCCGGGCCAGATAGCGCACCGTCCGGGTTCCCCGCCTTCGCATACGAGCAAATCTCCGGGACGTAGTGAGAATTTTTCTGACTGCTCCGCTGGCATGGGAACTGTTGAGATATCTGCCAACTCGAAGCCGCCCCATCGGACGTTGATATTGCGAAGGTAAGGTGTCTCGGGCCCGGTGTTTCTCTTGGAGTCGAGCATCTTTCCTAGCGACGTGTCAGCTACGGAATCGAGGGATAGGCATGTTGCACCTGAGCGCAGCGCGTGCTGGCGCAAGTTCCAGAGCAGGGACCGGCGGAGCGGAAGAGACCATCCGTTTGCATGCTCAAGGTTCGCGCTGGCCTGATCCAGGCGGGAGAGGTGGTCCTCCAGGGCCTCGACGATGCGGTGCTGTTCGGCGAGGGGTGCGATGGGGAGGCGGATGTTTTTCAGGGAGCTGCCCGAGATCCCGGCCTGGCCTGCGGTGGTTTTCACGTGCTGTCGCAGCTGGGCTTGCGTATCCGCCCATGACCAGACATAGCAGAGGAAATGGCTGTCGATTCCGTCGCGTACTGAAACCCGGATCAATTTATCCGGGTAGGCCACGACGGGTGCATGGTCTGGAACGCGGGCGCAGGCGCCGACGAGGTTGATGTTTCCGTTGTACCGGGTGAACAGAAGATCCCCTGGTCTGGCGATTCCATCCTTCGCCTCGACCTCATCCAAGGACAGTCCGGTGTAGCGAAGATCGTCAGTTCGCAGATGCATGGGGCGCACCGCGCTGATGCGTAGGATCGGCACCCCGTCGGGAACGGTGCCCGGGCGAGATACGTACATTCCGTTCTTGACGGATTGGGCCACCTCTCCAAGCGTTGCCCACTCCCACCCCGCCGGAAGTTCCATATCACTCAAGCCAGTTCCCTGTTCAGCTCATTGACCAACGACCGAGGGTCCCGCTCCGCAAAAGCCGCCGCGAAGCCTCGGCCGCCGCCGCGTGCGCGGAAAGGCTCCGCGTTGAACTCGCGGGTACTGATACCCGCGTCGCTCGCGACGACATCGCGGATGGACCGCAGCCACCACAGTTGCTCTTCGGAGAATCGCGCACCCGCCTGTTCCTGCCGGAGGAGCCACCCTTCGAAGCGGGCCTCCACCGTATCTCGGTATGGACGGAGCTCGGCGTCGACGCCCAGCTCGAAGCGGATCATGGCGATCAGATCGGGTGGTCCGGCTTCGCCGTCCGCGCGGTGGGCTGCCACGCCGAGGTCCTCGTAGTACGTCCAGAGGGACTGCGGGGTCCAGGCGTACTGGGGCCGGTGGATCTCCAGGGCCAGCTCGGACAGGGCGGTGTAGGCCTCGGCGGGGGAGACGGAACGGGGGCTGGTCAGGGCGATGTTGACCGCCGCGATCCGGTCCCGCTCGTCGTGCAGCAGCTTGCGCCACTTGCCGACCTCTTCCTGGGCGCGCTCCTCACGGGGGACTTCCACCACGTCCGTCAGCTTGACGGCGGTGACCTCGTCTATGAGGTAGTCCTTGTCCCGGCGGATCTCGATGATGTGGCGGCGCAGGTCAGGGCTGGCCGTGAGCGGGGCGATGGCGTCCTCGACCAACTGCCGAGCTGCCAAGCGGCCCCCGTCGGCAAGGGCGGCCTCCTGCCGGTCGGGGTCGACCGCCTTGACGATGGCGCCCGCGATCTCGGAGAGCGTGCGTCCGTCCGCAGCCCGGGTGAGGACGTCCCGTTCCTCGGCGGTGAGCTGCTGGTTGAGGCGGGCCAGCCGTCCCGCCAGGATCTCCGCCTCGCTGGCGCTGATGGACCTGGTACCGGACTTGTCCAGCAGCTTGGCCAGCGAGACCTGCCGCTCACCTGCGGGGACGAGCGGTTTCGCGTCGACGAGCGGGGAGTCCGTCACCCCCACCGCGTCCACCAGGACGAAACGGTCCTTCCGTACGGGCACCGACGCGCCGGCCTTTGGATCCTGCGGCGTGACCTCCTGCAACTCCGTCGGATCGATCGTCCGAGCTCCGCGCCCCTTCATCTGCTCGAAGAGCACGGCGCTGCGCACCTCGCGCAGGAAGATCACGCACTCCAGGGCCTTCACGTCCGTCCCTGTGGCGATCATGTCGACGGTGACGGCGACCCGCAGGCTCGGGGAGTTGCGCAGCGCGCGGATCAGATCGTCCGGGTCGTCACCCGCCTGCCGAGACTTGTACGTGATCTTCTTCGCGAAATCGTCGCTCTTGGAGAAGACCTCCTTGACCTGGGCGAGCACGTCCTCGGCGTGGTCCTCGCCGACCGCGAAGATCAGCGTCTTCGGCAGCTCGGCGCGGCCCGGGAACCAGCGCTGCCAGTTGTCGCGGTATGCGGTGAGCACCGCTCGGATCTCGTCCACGGTCACCACGGACCGGCCGATCTGCCGCGTGGAGTAGGAGAAGTCGTCGTCCAGGGCTTCGTAGCGCTGGCGGCGGGTCTTGCGGTCCTTGATCTTGACGGTGGTCCCCGACTCGATGGTCACGGACCCTGCGTCGCGGATGTCGGTGTGCATGCGGACGATGTCGAAGTCGACGTTCACGCCGTCCGCGACGGCCTGCGGGTAGGTGTACTCGGAGACCAGATTCCGGCCGAAGAAGCCCAGGGTCTGGAGCGTCGGGGTGGCGGTGAGCCCGACCAGGTGCGCATCGAAGTATTCGAGCACGCCACGCCACAGTCCGTAGATCGAGCGGTGGCACTCGTCGACGATGATCAGATCGAAGGACTCGATCGGCACGTCCGGGTTGTAGGCGACCTCGATCGGCTTCTCGGTGGCGTAGGAGGCTTCGGTGTCGAGGCTGTCGGCGATGTCGTCCGCCTCGTCGTCATCGACGAGGGGTTCACCCCGGAGTAGCGAGTACATCTTCTGAATGGTGCAGATGACGACGGAGGAGGTGTCCTTCAGGCCGGCGGCGCCTAGCCGGTCCACGTTGTAGATGTCGGAGAGCTTGCGGCCGTCGTCCGGGGTGGTGAACTTCCTGAACTCGTCGAACGCCTGCCTGCCGAGGTTGTTGCGGTCGACGAGGAAGAGTACGCGGCGGGCCTTGGCGTACTTCAGCAGGCGGTAGGTCTGGGCAACGGCGACGAACGTCTTGCCCGCGCCGGTCGCCATCTGGATGAGGGCGCGGGGGCGGTCGTGCGCCAGCGACTCCTCAAGGCCCGAGATCGCCTCGATCTGCGCCAGCCGGAGACCGTTGGGCTCCAGCGTCGGCAGTTGGCGCAGCGCGGCGCGGAAGGTCGGGGCGATGCGCGACTCGTCGGCGCGGCGCATCCAGGCCGCCACGGTCTCCGGCCGGTGGAAGGAGAAGACCTCACGGGAGCGGGCGTCGGGGTCGAGGCGGTTGACGAAGTACGTCTCGGTGCCGGTGGTGGCATAGCGGAACGCGAACGGTTCGGCGTCGTGCCACACGGCGAGGCGGTGTTCCTTGCGGACACCGGCCGCGTACCGGTCGTTCTGCTCGACGGCGCTGGAGAGGTGGTCGCCCTCGCGTTTGGCCTCGATCACTCCGACGATCTTCCCGCCCACATACAGGACGTAGTCGGCGCGGCCGGTGGCCAGGGTGAACTCCCGGACGGCGACGCCCTCGTCGGCGAGCGGATTGACTTCCTGGCGGTCCTGGACGAGCCAGCCGGCGGCGGACAGCATCGCGTCGATGGTGTCGCGTGCCTGCACCTCGTTGAGCGGGGCCGGGCGCTGTGCGCGTTGGATGATCGCGTCGCGACGCTGGGGATCGACCTTGCGCGGCTCGCGGCGGAGGGTCTTGTACGTGATCTGCTGGTCTGTTCGCAGCGCGGCGACCTGGGTGGTGAGCTGCTCGACCTGGGCCTCGAGCTCGGCCCGGTTGGACTCGGCGCTGGCGATCAGATTCTCTGCCTCGGCGCGGGCCTTGCGCTCCGCTTCGAGTGCGTCCGTGGATGCGACGAGCCGGGTACGGGCCTGAGTGAGGGCCTGCCGGTGACCGTTCAACGCCTCTCGCAGCACGGTCAGTTCGGCTGGGTCGGTGACCTGGACACTGTCGCCGGGTTCGGTCGGCGGTACGAACTCGGCGACCGTCCTGCGACCCTCGATGGCGTCGTGGAACCACAGCCCGAGCTTGTAGCAGGTGCGGACGGCTGCGAGCGCTCGTGCTCGGTCGAAGAGGTGGCTGTGCGCGGCTTTGTTCCGGTCGCGGCGGAGCTGGTCGAAGTCGTCGCGGATCTCCGCGACCAGGACGCCTGCGCGGGTCAGCGCGGTGAGCCGGTCGATCTGCCGGTCGCCCTCGACCCGCATGCCGATCTTGCTGATCAGCTCCTCGCTGAGGATCTCGCCGAACTGACCCGCCTGGACGAGAGAGGCGTTGGGGTTGCTGAAGACGGTCGCCTCGGCCAGGGCGCCGTAGAGGGAGAGCAGCGGCTGGTGCTGATACAGCAGCCCGAAGTTCGGCGACGCCTTGGCGAAGTCGCGAAATTGCTGATCCACGCTCGGTCTTCCCCCTACCCGCGCCCATTGCCTGAGCGGAAGGACTCAGTTTACGCGCGAGATCGGTGGGCGACGGGGAATTCCGAGGCAAGGCGGATCAGGCGTCGCGGCCCGTGATACCGCCCGCACCGTATTTACTGCCGGGGTGGCACCGGCGGTCGACCCGACGGATCCAGACCTAGCGCAAGTGCACCAGGACGCGGCCGGTGTTGGTGGCGTCGGTCTCGACGCGGACGTACAGCTTCTTGATGTGCTTCTGGGCGAGGAAGGCCAGGACGCGCTTCTTCAACTGGCCCGACCCCTTGCCGGGGATGATCTGGACGACGTCGACGCCGGTGCGCGCGGCCCTGAAGAGGGTCTCGCGCAGGGCGAGGTCGATGTCGCGGTTGTTGCGGAAGATCGGGTGCAGGTCCAGCGTGAGCAGGGTGATCGCCTCCGATCGATTCGCGGGTCGGCTCCGCCGGTACCCTACGCGCCCTCGCCCAGGACCGTCTGGATGAGTTCGCGCTGGGCGGGGGTCAGGTGGGGGTCGGCGCAGTGGGTGGTGCGGCCGTCGGCGGTGATGGCGTAGGTGAAGCCGTCGGGGACCGGGGGGCCGGAGGGCGGGGGAGCGGCCAGGACGGCCTCGGCCAGGGAGGTGAGGCGGGCCGCGTCGGGGCGGCCCGCCGTGTCGAGGACGGCGTGGCGGGGGATGCCCGCGAAGCCGCCGGAGCGGACCACCTCGATACGCATGGGCTGTGTCACGCCTCCTGCGGCTGGCCGGGCTGCTGGCGGGGGACCTCGGCCGCGGGGACGGCGGCCGGAGCGACGCCCACCTGGGACCAGGACGAGAGCACCGCCTGGTGCTGCTCGCCCTCACCGTAGCGGGCCTTGGCCGCCGCGGCGGTGGCCGCGGCGAAGTCCGCGAACTGGGCGTGCGGCGACAGCGAGCCGCCGGTGAGGGTGTCGTACCAGATCTGCCCGGCCTGCTCCCAGGCGTTGCCGCCCAGTTCGGCCGCCAACAGGTAGAAGGCGTGGTTGGGGATGCCCGAGTTGATGTGCACGCCGCCGTTGTCGCGCGAGGTGGTGACGTAGCCGTCCATCGTGCCGGGCTGCGGGTCCTTGCCGAGCCGCGGGTCGTCGTAGGCGGTGCCGGGCTCCTTCATGGAGCGCAGCGCGTGGCCGTCGACGCCCGGTGCGAGCAGCCCGGCGCCGATCAGCCAGTCGGCCTGCTCCGTGCTCTGCCCGAGCGTGAACTGCTTGATGAGGCTGCCGAAGACATCGGAGACGGACTCGTTGAGCGCGCCGGACTGCCCGAAGTAGTCCAGATTGGCGCTGTACTGGGTGACGCCGTGCGTCAACTCGTGGCCGATCACGTCCAGCGGAAGGGTGAAGTCCAGGAAGATCTCGCCGTCGCCGTCCCCGAAGACCATCTGCTGGCCGTTCCAGAAGGCGTTGTTGTAGCCCTGGAGGTAGTGGACGCTGGCCACCAGCGGCAGGCCCGCGTCGTCGATCGAGTGACGTCCGTACGCCTTCAGATACGTCTCGAAGGTCGCGCCGAGCGCGTCGTACGCCCGGTTGACGCTCGCGTCCTTGGACGGCTTGGCGCCCTCGGCGCGCACCTTGCGGCCCGGCAGCGTGTCCTGGTGCTTGGCGTCGTGAACGGTCCGTCGCGGCTGGTCGGAGGCGGCGGCCCCGGTGACGGCGGTGGCGCCGATCACCGTGGTCAGGCGGCGCCTGGTGCGTTGCAGCGCGTCCTGCTCCAGGGTGCGGCGGGCGGGTCCCGAGACCCCGGAGTCCTCGGAACGGGACAGCTTGTCGAGCACGTGCGGCGGCACGATCGTGCAGAAGACGGCGTTGGGCGCATGCGTGGCAGTCATGGCGGCAATGTGGCACGCGTCACAGTCGCTGTCACGGGTTGCGACGATGATTGACGAAAAGGAGCGAAGGATCATGGTTTGAGTGGACAGAATCGTGCATCTTGCATGCTGAGAGGATCTTCGTACCGGCTACGTGATTCCGTCCGCCTCGGTTATGGTCGTCCCATCATGCGTTTCGGGCTGCTTCTCCTTAGCTGCCGCGGCGAGGGCCTGTAGTCGTAGGCCGACCCCCTCCCCGCGGAGTTCAGGCGTGCCATCGCCGTCGGCCGACACTCAGCCGGACCCCCCGAGGAGCCAGAGCCCCATGACAACCCCCAATCGCGTCGGCCGTCCCACGCCCATCACCACGGCCACCGCGCGCCAGCGCCCCAGCGTGATGCCGGTCCACAAGTACGGCCACTACGAGGCCGTGGACATCGCCGACCGCACCTGGCCGGACGCCCGCATCACCCAGGCGCCCCGCTGGCTCTCCACGGACCTGCGCGACGGCAACCAGGCGCTGATCGACCCCATGTCGCCCACCCGCAAGCGCGAGATGTTCGACCTGCTGGTCCGCATGGGCTACAAGGAGATCGAGATCGGCTTCCCGTCCTCGGGCCAGACCGACTTCGACTTCGTACGCTCCCTGATCGAGGGCGACGCGATCCCCGAGGACGTGACGGTCTCCGTCCTGACCCAGGCGCGCGAGGAACTGATCGAGCGCACCGTCGAGGCCCTGCGCGGCGCCCCCCGCGCCACCGTCCACCTGTACAACGCGACCGCGCCGGTCTTCCGCCGCGTCGTCTTCCGCGGCAGCCGTGACCAGGTCAAGGCGATCGCGGTGGACGGCACCCGGCTGGTGATGGAGTACGCCGAGAAGATCCTGGGCGACGACACGGTCTTCGGCTACCAGTACAGCCCGGAGATCTTCACCGACACCGAGCTGGACTTCGCCCTGGAGGTCTGCGAGGGCGTGATGGACGTCTGGCAGCCCGAGCCGGGTCGCGAGATCATCCTCAACCTGCCCGCCACCGTGGAGCGTTCCACCCCCTCCACGCACGCCGACCGCTTCGAGTGGATGTCGCGGAACCTGTCCCGCCGCGAGTACGTGTGCCTGTCCGTGCACCCGCACAACGACCGCGGTACGGCCGTGGCCGCCGCCGAACTGGCGCTCATGGCCGGCGCGGACCGGGTCGAGGGCTGCCTGTTCGGGCAGGGCGAGCGCACCGGCAACGTCGACCTGGTGACGCTGGGCATGAACCTGTTCAGCCAGGGCGTCGACCCGCAGATCGACTTCTCGCAGATCGACGAGATCCGTCGCACCGCCGAGTACTGCAATCAGATGGAGGTCCACCCGCGCCACCCCTACGCGGGCGACCTGGTCTACACCTCCTTCTCCGGCTCCCACCAGGACGCCATCAAGAAGGGCTTCGAGGCGATGGAGGCCACCGCCGCCGCCGAGGGCAAGACCGTCGACGACATCGAGTGGGCGGTGCCGTACCTGCCGATCGACCCCAAGGACGTCGGCCGCTCGTACGAGGCCGTCATCCGCGTCAACTCGCAGTCCGGCAAGGGCGGCGTCGCGTACGTGCTGAAGAACGGCCACAAGCTGGATCTGCCGCGGCGGATGCAGATCGAGTTCTCCCGGATCATCCAGGCCAAGACCGACACCGAGGGCGGCGAGGTCACCCCCGCGCAGATCTGGTCGGTCTTCCAGGACGAGTACCTGCCCACCAGCGACAACCCGTGGGGCCGGGTCGCCCTGCGCTCCGCCCAGGCGTCCACCTCCAGCGACGGCACCGACGCCCTCACCGTCGAGGCCGTGGTCGACGGCGTCGAGACCACCCTGAGCGGTACGGGCAACGGCCCGATCTCGGCCTTCGTCGACGCGCTGGCCGGGGTGGGCATCGACGCCCGCGTCCTGGACTACTCCGAGCACACCATGAGCGAGGGCGCCTCCGCGCGGGCCGCCTCGTACATCGAGTGCGCGATCGACGGAAAGGTGCTGTGGGGGATCGGCGTCGACCCCAACACCACCCGCGCGTCGTTGCAGGCGCTGGTCTCGGCCGTCAACCGGGCCGCGCGCTGACGGGATTGACCCGGTTCACCCGGTCCGTCCGTGGGGCGAAAACCCCCGGGCGGACCGGTTCGAGCACCCTCGGAAGGCAATTGCCCCTTACGCGGTACTGACTGCGACCGCCGACTGTGGCTAACATCACGGCAGTGCGGCAGCGTTGCCGAACGGCCGGAGGGTGCAGCGTGATGAAGCTGAGGCTGTGTATCTGGGGTGTGCGAACGGCGTGGCACACCGAGGACGACGGTGAGTTCTTCTGCCCTGATTGCGGCGGCGACCGCGCCTACCACCGCAGAACCGGCACCCGCAGACTGACCGTGCTCAATGTGCCGGTCCTGCGCCGGGGCCCCGCCGGCACCGTCATCGAGTGCACCGCCTGCCACCGGCAGTACGCCTCCGACGTCCTGCTGCGGCCCACCACCACCCGCTTCTCCGCGATGCTGCGGGACGCCGTGCACACCATCGCGCTCGCCGTCCTCACCGCGGGCGGCGCCACCGGCCGTCCCGCCCGCGAGGCCGCCGTCGGCGCCGTGCGCTCCGCCGGGTTCTCCGACTGCACCGAGGACCAGTTGCTCGGGCTGCTCGCCGCCATCGTCGCCGACGAGGGCCGGTACGGCGCCTCCGGCTCGGGGGGCGCCCCACTCGGGCCCGACTCCTTCGCCGACGAGGTCGACGGGTGCGGGAGCTGGCTGTCCATCGAGCTCCACGAGGCGCTCGAGCCGCTGGCCGACCACCTCGACCCGCTCGGGCGCGAGCGGGTTCTCCTCCAGGGCGCGCACATCGCCCTCGCCGACGGGCCCTACCTTCCCGCGGAGCGCGAAGTCCTCGAAGCCGTCGGCCGCTGTCTCTCCCTGCCCCTCACCGACATCGACCGCCTCCTCGCCGGAGCCGCCGCGGCCCTCTGACCTGCGGTCCGCCCGCAAGCGGGCGCCCTGGTGCAGGGCCTGCTCTTTTGGGGCCCGGTGCGTTCGCCTTGCGCAGGACGTGTTCTTCAGGGGTGCGGGGCACTGCGCGACAAGCCCCCGCCGGCGGGTGGTCCGGAGACAACCGAATTGCCCCGCCGGGGCGGGTGGTGACCTGCGGGAGCGTTTCGGCCGAGCGCGCAGTTCCTCCCCCAGCTACCGCCGGGAGGTACCCCCAGCGCCCCGAAAACGCGGGCCTGCCGCCCCGGCAAGAGAGCCGCACGGGGGCCGGGGGCCCCGGAGGGGGCGTACTCCTGGGGGAGTAGCCCCCGGATCGGTCCTGGGCGGGACGAGGAAAGCGAGCCCAGCGGAGGAAGCTGACGGTAGGAGAAGACCCCGGCTTTCGGAGGAGCCCATGAACGTCACCACACGTCCGTGGGCGGTACCACGGCTCAGGGCCGTACCGCTGGCCCGCCTGCGCCCCGCCGCGACCCCGTGACCTGTCTCGGCGCACCCCGCGTCCGGGAGGATGGGTCCGTGGCGCTCACCATGGACCTTCTGCGCGCCCCGCGCGTCCCGGCGGCGCCGGGACCGCGGGTCGCCCCCGCCGACGTGGCGTTCGCCGCGCTCGTGTTCGCCGTGGAGGCGCTCCTGGCGTGCTGTCTGCCGGAGGAGCCTGCCAGCGGGCGGCCGGACCTGGCGGGCTGGGCGCTGCTGGTGGGCAGCGCGCTGGTGCTGGTGTGGCGGCGGCGTTCGCCGCTGGTGTGCATGCTCGGGATGCTGGCGTTCGTGGCGCCGTACCACTACCTGGAGAACATCCAGGTGGCGCCGATCCCGTCGAGCATGGTGGCGCTGTACGCGCTGGCGGTCGCGGGGCCGCCGCTGCGTACGTTCCTGCTGCTGCCGACGGTGATCGCGCTGATGGCGGCCATCATGTCGACGATCAGCGCGCCGCACGCGGGCACCGACATGCTCAAGAGCGCCGGCTGGATCGTGGCGGTCGCGGTGGCGGGCGAGGTGGTGCGGATGCACCGCAACTACGTGGCCGCGATCGTCGGGCGGGCCGAGCGCGCCGAGCGCACCCGCGAGGAGGAGGCGGCCCGCCGGGTCGCGGAGGAGCGGCTGCGGATCGCCCGCGACCTGCACGACCTGCTCGCGCACAGCATCACCCTGATCGGCGTGCAGACGTCGGTGGCCGCGCACATCCTGGTCGCGGACCCCGACCGGCTCGACCGTACGGCGGTGGCCGCCGCGCTCGACACGATCGCCGACACCTGCCGGGAGGCCCGCGCCGAGCTGCGGACGACGCTGCGGGTGCTGCGCGCGGACGGCGACGGCCCGCTGCCCGACCTCGCGGGGATACCGGCGCTCGCCAAGGCCGCCGAGGCGGCGGGGGCCAGGGTGGACCTGGGCGACGCCGTGGGCGTCGCGCCGGTGCCGCCCGCGGTGGGCGCCGCGGCCTTCCGGATCGTCCAGGAGTCGCTCACCAACGCGGTACGGCACGCGGGGGTGCCGAGCCCGCTGATCACCGTACGGGTGGACCGCCGGGAGACCGCCCTGCACCTGCTGATCGAGGACGACGGCTCCTGCGGCGGCCCCGCGCCCGCGAACCGCGCCGAGGGGCGTACCGACGGCTTCGGCATCGCCGGGATGCGCGAGCGCGCCCGCAGCGTCGGCGGCACCCTCACCGCGGGGCCGCGCCAGGACCGTACGGGCTTCGCGGTCAGCGCCGTGCTGCCGCTCACCGTCGATCACCAGGGAGACCACAGATGACCTCGCCGCCGCCGATCCGCGTGCTGCTCGCCGACGACCAGACGCTGGTGCGGGCCGCGTTCGCGATGCTGGTGGAGTCCGCCCGCGACATGGAGGTGGTCGGGCAGGCGGCGAACGGCCTGGAGGCGGTCGAGCAGGCCCGCAGCGCCCGCGCCGACGTCATCGTGATGGACATCCGCATGCCGGAGCTCGACGGCATCGAGGCCACCCGGCGGATCGCCGCGGACGACGACCTGGCGGGCGTACGCATCCTCGTACTGACCACCTACGACGACGACCAGCACGTGGTGTCGGCGCTGCGCGCGGGCGCGTCCGGCTTCCTGGTCAAGGACACCAGGCCCGCGGAGCTGCTGGACGCGATCCGTACCGTGGCCGCCGGGGACTCACTGCTGTCGCCCGGCCCCACCGCGCGGCTGATCGCCCGGGTGCTGCGGCTGCCGGACCGGCCGCTGGTCAGCGCCCCGGCCCCGGCCGGGCTCGGCGGGCTGTCCGAGCGCGAGCGCGAAGTCCTCACGCTGGTCGCGCGCGGCCTGAACAACGCGGAGACCGGTGAGGCGCTGGGCCTGAGCCCGCTCACCGCCAAGACGCACGTGAGCCGGATCATGGGCAAGCTCGGCGCCCGCGACCGCGCCCAACTCGTCATCACCGCCTACGAGTCCGGCCTGGTCGCGCCCGGCGCCGACCGCTGAGCCGGGGCCCGGCGGCGGCCGATCGGCCGTCCGTCGCCGTACCGCTCCCGCCGTACGCGAGAATGGGCCCATGAGTCTGTTCCGCGACGACGGCATCGTGCTGCGCACCCAGAAGCTGGGTGAGGCGGACCGGATCATCACGCTGCTCACCCGGCGGCACGGACGGGTACGGGCGGTGGCCCGCGGTGTGCGCAGGACGAAGTCGAAGTTCGGCGCGCGCCTGGAGCCGTTCAGCCACGTCGACGTGCAGTTCTTCGTCCGCGGCGGGGAACTGGTCGGCCGCGGTCTGCCGCTGTGCACACAGGGCGAGACGATCGCGCCGTACGGCGGCTCGATCGTCACCGACTACGACCGCTACACCGCGGGCACCGCGATGCTGGAGACCGCGGAGCGCTTCACCGACCACGAGGGCGAGCCCGCCGTGCAGCAGTATCTGCTGCTGGTGGGCGCGCTGCGGACGCTGGCGGCGGGCGACCACGAGCCGCGGCTGGTGCTGGACGCCTTCCTGCTGCGGTCGCTGGCCGTCAACGGATACGCGCCCAGCTTCGACGACTGTGCCAAATGTGGTATGACCGGTCCCAACCGGTTCTTTTCGGTCGGTGCGGGAGGAGTCGTCTGCGGCGACTGCCGGGTGCCGGGAAGCGTCGTACCCTCACGGGAGTCACTGGAACTGCTCGGCGCGCTGCTGGGCGGCGACTGGGAGACCGCGGACGCCTGCGAGCCGCGCCACTGCCGTGAGGGCAGCGGGCTGGTGGCGGCCTACCTCCAGTGGCACCTGGAGCGCGGACTGCGCTCCCTGCGGTTCGTCGAGAAGGCCTGAGCCGAGAAGGCATGAGGAGAAGTACCACCATGGCACGTCACGGGATTCTGGCCCGTTCCCGAAGCTCGTACCGGACACCCGACCCGCACCCGTCGGGGGCGCGTCCGCCGAAGCTCCAGAGCGAGCTGGTGCCCAAGCACGTGGCCGTCGTCATGGACGGCAACGGCCGCTGGGCCAAGGAGCGCGGCCTGCCGCGCACCGAGGGCCACCGGGTCGGCGAGGGCGTCGTCCTGGACGTGCTGAAGGGCTGCCTGGAGATCGGCGTCAAGAACCTCTCGCTGTACGCCTTCTCGACCGAGAACTGGAAGCGCTCGCCCGAGGAGGTGCGCTTCCTGATGAACTTCAACCGGGACGTGATCCGGCGGCGCCGCGACGAGATGGACGAACTCGGCATCCGCATCCGGTGGGTCGGGCGCATGCCCAAGATGTGGAAGTCCGTCGTCCAGGAGCTCCAGGTCGCCCAGGAGCAGACCGTCGACAATGACGCGATGACGCTGTATTTCTGCGTCAACTACGGGGGGCGTGCCGAGATCGCCGATGCGGCGCAGGCCATCGCCCGTGATGTCGCCGACGGGCGGCTCGACCCGTCCAAGGTCAACGAGAAGACCTTCGCCAAGTATCTCTACTACGCCGACATGCCCGACGTGGATCTCTTCCTGCGTCCCAGTGGTGAGCAGCGCACCTCCAACTACCTGCTCTGGCAGAGCAGTTACGCCGAGATGGTTTTCCAGGACGTGCTGTGGCCCGATTTCGACCGGCGCGATCTGTGGCGGGCCTGCGTCGAATACGCCTCCCGCGACCGTCGCTTCGGCGGGGCCATCCCCAACGAGGCCCAGCTCGCCGGCGACCAACGCGCCTAGCCCCTCCCGGGCGGGGTGACCCGATCCTTCCCGGGCCCGCCCCCGGACGGTTCCTCCGCCCCGGACGGCGGCCCGACCTTCCCGGCCGCCGGGTGCCCTTGCGCAGGGCCTGCTGTGAGGGGCGCGGGGAACTGCGCGACCAGCCCCCACCGGGCTTTCAGCCCGACAACACACAGCAACTGCCCCGCTGGGGCCGGTTCTTCAAGGCGCGCCACGACCGTGGCTGAGCGCGCAGTTCCCCGCGCCCCTCAAAAGATCGGCCTACCGCCCCGGTAGAAGAACCGCCTAAGGGCCGTGCCCCTAAAAACACGTGGCCGGCGCCCCGGCAGAAGAGCCGCCCGGGGGTCGCGCCCCGGGGAAGACCGCTTACCGCACCGGTACAAGAGCCCTTCCGGGCGGGGCCGGGAAAGACCGGGTGAGGCCCTTGGCGGAGGGCTAGGGCTGGGGGTGCTCGACGCAGTCGGAGCAGGTGCCGAAGATCTCCATGGTGTGGGCGACATCGGCGAAGCCGTGCTCGGCGGCGACGGCGTCGGCCCACTTCTCGACGGCGGGCCCCTCGACCTCGACGGCCTTGCCGCAGACGCGGCAGACGAGGTGGTGGTGGTGGCCGCCGCCGGAACAGCGGCGGTAGACGGACTCGCCCTCACCGGTCCGGAGGACATCGATCTCGCCCGCGTCGGCCAGCGACTGAAGGGTCCGGTAGACCGTGGTGAGCCCGACGGAGTCGCCGCGGTGCTTCAGGATGTCGTGCAGATCCTGCGCGCTGCGGAATTCGTCGACCTCCGAGAGAGCGGCCGACACGGCGGCCCGTTGCCGGGTGGAGCGGCCACGTACGGGATGGGTGGTCACCGGTGCCTCCTTCTGGGTCGCTTCGTGCACCTGTCCGGACGGCCCATTGTGCCAGGCCGTGCCGTTCAGGCGGGTACCTCGTCGGCGGCGCCGCGGGCGGCGGGCACCTCCACCTCCAGGGTGCACTGTTCCCGCTCCGCCGCCGCCCTCCTGGCGCGTTTCCTGGCCAGCGGAGTGGCGAGCGCGGTGAGCACGATGAAGAGCCCGATGGTGATCAGGACGATCGTCGCACCGGACGGCACGTCCACGTAGTACGAGGTGACGGTGCCGGACAGCGTCACGGTGACGCCGATGGCCACCGCGCTGACGAAGGTGACCAGGAAGCTGCGGGTGACCTGCTGCGCCGCCGCGACCGGGATCACCATCAGCGCGCTGACCAGCAGCAGCCCGACCACGCGCATCGCGACCGTGACGGTGAGCGCGGCCGTGACCGCGACCAGCAGATTCAGCAGCCGCACCGGCAGCCCGGTGACCCGCGCGAACTCCTCGTCCTGCGACACCGCGAAGAGCTGCCGCCGCAGACCCACGGTCACCAGCATGACGAAGCCCGCCAGCAGGCACATCGTGGTGATGTCGGACGGCGAGACGGTGGTGATCGAGCCGAACAGGTACGTCTCCAGGTTGGCGTTGGAGCCGTTCGGCGCGAGGCTGGTCAGCAGCACACCGCCCGCCATGCCGCCGTAGAAGAGCATGGCCAGCGCGATGTCGCCGCGCGTCTTGCCGTACCAGCGGATCAGCTCCATCGCGACGGCGCCCGCCACCGAGACGGCGGTGGCCATCCAGACCGGGTTGGACTGGAGGAGGAAGCCGAGGCCGACGCCGGTCAGCGCGACATGGCCGATACCGTCGCCCATCAGGGCCTGCCGTCGCTGCACGAGGTAGATCCCGATGGCCGGCGCGGTGAGGCCGACCAGCGCGGCGGCGATCAGGGCCCGCTGCATGAAGGCGTAGTCGAGGAATTCCATCAGCTCAGCAGTCCCGTCCTGACCGGCGCGGCCGAGGTGTCCGCGTGCGGGTGTACGTGGTCGTGGCCCGGCAGGGCGTGCTGTCCCAGCGCCTGCGGCGGCGCGCCCTCGTACGTCACGCAGCCGTCGCGCAGCACGACCGCGCGGTCGATCAGCGGTTCCAGCGGCCCCAGTTCGTGCAGGACCAGCAGGACGGTGGTGCCCGCCGCGACCTGGTCGCGAAGGGTCGCCGCGAGGATGCGCTGGCTGTCGAGGTCCACGCCCGCCATCGGCTCGTCCATGATGAGCAGGTCCGGCTCCCCGGCCAGCGCGCGGGCGATCAGCACCCGCTGGTGCTGGCCGCCGGAGAGCGCGTCCACGGAGTCGCCCGCGCGGTCGGTGAGGTCCACGACGGCGATGGCCCGGTCCACGGCCGCCCGGTCGGCGCGGCGCATCGGCCGCAGCCGGGTACGGGCCAGCCGCC
Source organism: Streptomyces sp. NPDC008139 (assembly GCF_042957025.1). Classification (NCBI taxonomy): domain Bacteria; kingdom Bacillati; phylum Actinomycetota; class Actinomycetes; order Kitasatosporales; family Streptomycetaceae; genus Streptomyces; species Streptomyces sp. NPDC008139. Next base: position 366,583 of record NZ_JBIBHM010000001.1, on the reverse strand, counting down.
CGGCCGAGACCACCTCGCGTACGGTCGCGGGCACGCCGCCGGCCGCCGTGGTGCGCTGCGGCACGTACCCGATCCGCGCCCACTGCCGAAAGCGGCGCAGCGGCGTACCGAACAGCTCCAGCGAGCCGCCGGTCAGCGGCACCTGGCCGATGACCGCGCGCACCGCCGTGGACTTGCCCGAGCCGTTGGCGCCGAGGAGCGCCACGACCTCGCCGCGCCCGACGGTCAGGTCGATGCCGCGCAGTACGGGGCGAGCGCCGAGGGTGGCGGTGGCGCCGCTGAGCGCGATGACCGGGTCCGTGACCGCGCCGGCGTCCCCGGCCGCTTCGACGGCTTGCTGGTCCATGGCGGTGACCTCCATCACTTCGCGCCGAGCGCCGCGCGCAGGGCCGTCAGATTGCTCCGCTGCACCTGGAAGTAGTCGGTGCCCTTGGACTTGTCGGTGATGCCCTCGATCGGGTCGAGGACGTCGGTGCGCAGCCTCAGGTCGCCCGCGAGGGTCTTCGCGGTGGCGTCGCTGACCAGCGTCTCGAAGAAGACGGTCGACACGTGCTTGCTCTTCACCAGGTCGTGCAGCGCCTTGACCCGCGCCGCGCTGGGCTCGCTCTCCGGGTCGATGCCGTTGATGGCCTCCTCGACCAGCCCGTACCGCTCGGCGAGGTAGCCGAAGGCGGCGTGCGTGGTGACGAAGGTGTCGGAGGCGCGGTTCTTCAGGCCGTCGCGGAATTCGGTGTCCAGGGCGGTGAGCCGGGCGACCAGCGCGTCGGTGTTCTTGCCGTACGCCGCCGCGTTCGCCGGGTCGGCCTGCTCCAGCGCCTTGCCGACGCCCTTGGCGACCTCGGCGTACTTCACCGGGTCCAGCCAGATGTGCGGGTCGGCGCCCGCCTCGCTGCCGCCGCCGGTGCCGTTGTCGCCGGTCGTGTGGTGCGTGCCGTCCACCTCGGTGCCGTGGGACTCCAGCGGGGTCAGCGACGCGGCGTCGACCTTGTGCTTGACGCCGGAGAGCTTCACGGCGTCGTCCACGGCGGGCTGGAGGCCCCTGAGGTAGACGATCACATCGGACTGGCCGAGCCTGCCGGTCTCCTTCGGCGTCAGCTCCAGGTCGTGCGGCTCCACGCCCGGCTTGGTGAGGTCGGTCACCGCGACATGGTCGGCGCCGATCTGCGCCGCCAGGTACTCCAGCGGGTAGAAAGCGGCCGTGACCTTGAGTTTTCCGCCGCTCTTGGAGTCACCAGAGGTGTTCTCCGAGGCGTCGGCGCCGGAGCAGGCGGACAGTGCCAGCAGGCCGAGCACGGCGGCGGCGGCGACGGAGACGGCGGATATCGGGCGGCGATGGATGTTCATGACTGTCATTTTCATCTGATGTGGAAACGATTGTCAATTGCCATAGGGCGGGGTCCGCGATCCGCTCCCGGCCGGGTTCCTGGAGCCGGGTTCCGGAACGGATTTGATAAGGGGACCGCACCCGCCGGTAATCTGAGGCAACTGACCGCTTCGTCGTACTGAAGAGAGCACCGTGGCCGCCGACAAGATCGACACCATCGTCAGCCTGAGCAAGCGCCGTGGCTTCGTTTTCCCGAGCAGTGAGATCTACGGCGGCTCCAAGGCCGCCTGGGACTACGGGCCGCTGGGCGTCGAGCTGAAGGAGAACATCAAGCGCCAGTGGTGGCGCGCCATGGTGACCTCCCGTGAGGACGTGGTGGGAATCGACTCGTCGGTGATCCTCGCCCCCGAGGTCTGGGTGGCCTCCGGCCACGTCGCCACGTTCTCCGACCCGCTCACCGAGTGCACCTCCTGTCACAAGCGCTACCGCGCGGACCACCTGGAGGAGGCGTACGAGGCCAAGCACGGCAAGCCGCCGGCCAACGGCCTCGCCGACATCAACTGCCCGCACTGCGGCACCAAGGGCGCCTTCACCGAGCCCAAGCAGTTCTCCGGCATGCTCCAGACCCACCTCGGCCCGACCCAGGACGCGGGCTCGGTGGCGTACCTGCGGCCCGAGACCGCGCAGGGCATCTTCACCAACTTCGCCCAGGTGCAGACCACTTCGCGCAAGAAGCCGCCGTTCGGCATCGCCCAGATGGGCAAGTCGTTCCGCAACGAGATCACGCCGGGCAACTTCATCTTCCGCACCCGCGAGTTCGAGCAGATGGAGATGGAGTTCTTCGTCAAGCCCGGCGAGGACGAGAAGTGGCACGAGTACTGGATGCAGGAGCGCTGGAACTGGTACACGGGCCTGGGCATCCGGGAGGAGAACATCCGGTGGTTCGACCACCCCAAGGAGAAGCTCTCCCACTACTCCAAGCGCACCGCCGACATCGAGTACCGCTTCAACTTCGGCGGCCAGGAGTTCAGTGAGCTGGAGGGCGTCGCCAACCGCACCGACTACGACCTCTCCTCGCACTCCAAGGCGTCCGGCCAGGACCTCTCCTACTTCGACCAGGAGGCGGGCGAGCGCTGGTTCCCGTACGTCATCGAGCCCGCGGCCGGTGTCAACCGCGCGATGCTGGCCTTCATGCTCGACGCGTACAACGAGGACGAGGCGCCCAACGCCAAGGGCGTCATGGAGAAGCGCACCGTGATGCGGCTCGACCCGCGCCTCGCGCCGGTCAAGGTCGCCGTCCTGCCGCTCTCCCGCAACCCCGAGCTGTCCCCGAAGGCCAAGGGCCTGGCCACCGCCCTGCGCGCCAACTGGAACATCGAGTTCGACGACGCGGGCGCCATCGGCCGCCGCTACCGCCGCCAGGACGAGATCGGCACGCCGTTCTGCGTGACCGTCGACTTCGACACGCTTGAGGACAACGCGGTGACGGTCCGCGAGCGCGACACGATGAAGCAGGAGCGCGTGTCGCTCGACCAGGTGGAGACCTACCTGGGCAGCCGACTGCTGGGCTGCTGACGCCGGTTACACACGGGCGGGGCCGCGCGAGCCGGACGGACCGGCGCGCGCGGCCCCGCCCTCGTCGTCCCGTGCGTCAGTCCGCGCGCAGGCCGCGCAGCACCAGCTCGCACACCGCCGTGAACTCGGCGTCGACGCCCGGCAGGGTCCACTCGGCCGCGTGTGCCGGGTCGTGGAAGCGGCAGGTGGCGTCCCAGACGGCGCGGGCGGTGGCCGCCCGGTCGCAGGGGGCGAACTCACCGCGCCTGACGCCGTCCGCGACGATCCCGGCGAGCTGGTCGATCGTCTCCTGCACGTGGCGGCTGACGGCGCCGCTGTTGTCGCGCGCCAACATCTGGAACGTGGCGAAGAGTTCCGGGTCGAGCCCGGCCTTGCGCCGCTTGGCCGCGAAGAGTTCGGTGAGCCAGCGCGGCAGCCGCTCGGGCGCCGGCCCGTCCTCCGCGGCGATGTCCGCGAGCGCCGCGTGCGCCTCGGCCAGCCACTTCTGGGTGACCGCCTCGCGCAGCTCCGCCTTGCTGCGGAAGTGCCGGTAGACGCTGCCGTGGCTGACCCCGAGCGCCCGCGCCACATCGACCACCGTGGCCTTCGCGGGGCCGTAGCGGCGCAGCACGTCCTCGGTGGCTTCGAGGACGCGGTCACGGGTCAGGGGCTCCGGCGGCATGGGAGAGGCGGCCTTTCGGCGGGTCGGGACACGGCTTCTGCGACGGCGACGGCCGCCGTGATCGCCGGGGCCGTCGCCGTCCAGTGTGCGGCAGGGCGCCGCCGGCTCAGCGCTCGCTGTCCAGATGCGTCATCTGCCGGGGGTCGTAGCGGGCGCCCGCGACCTCCGCGGCCGGGACGGCCCGCTCGATGTCGGCGATGTCGGCGGCGCCCAGCGTCAGGTCGAGCGCGGAGAGCGCCTCCGTGAGCCGGTCCCTGCGGCGGGCGCCGATCAGCGGCACGATGTCGTCGCCGCGGGACAGCACCCAGGCGATGGCGGCCTGCGCGACTGTGACGCCCTTGCCGTCCGCGACCTCGCGCAGCGCCTCGACCAGGCCGAGGTTGCGCTCCAGATTCTCCCCGGAGAAGCGCGGGTTGTAGCTGCGGAAGTCGCCCGCCTCCGTGCCGCTGCCCCGGGTCCAGTGCCCGCTGAGCAGCCCGCGGGAGAGCACGCCGTACGCCGTCACGCCGATGCCGAGATTGCGGGCCGTGGGCAGGATCCGGTCCTCGATGCCGCGCGAGAAGAGGCTGTACTCGATCTGGAGGTCGGCGATCGGGGCGACGGAGGCGGCCCTGCGCAGCGTCTCCGCGCCGACCTCGGACAGCCCGATGTGCCGGACGTGCCCGGCCTGGACCAGCTCGGCGATGGCGCCGACGGTCTCCTCGATCGGCACGTCCGGGTCGACGCGGGCGATCCGGTAGATGTCGATGTGGTCGGTGCCGAGCCGGTTCAGGGAGTACGCGAGGAAGTTGCGGATCGCGACCGGGCGGCCGTCGTAGCCGCCGAAGCCGCCCTCGACATCGCGCAGCGCGCCGAATTTGACGCTGATGACGGCCTGGTCGCGGCTGCCGGGGCGGGCCCGCAGGGCGTCGCGGATCAGCAGTTCGTTCAGGCCCATGCCGTAGAAGTCGCCGGTGTCGAGCAGGGTCACGCCCGCGTCCAGCGCGGCGTGGATGGTGGCGACGGACTCGGCGTCGTCGGAGGCGCCGTACGCGCCGGACATGCCCATGCAGCCGAGGCCGAGGGCGGAGACGGCGGGTCCTGTGGTGCCGAGGGTGCGGGTGCGCATCGGTGGGGGTCCCCTTCGGGGTCGTCGGCGGGACAGGTGTGCGTTCCCACCGTCACATGTGGACTGACAGATATCAACATCTGTCAGTCCACATGTCGTGCGACCGTGCCCCTGGCGGGGCGGTCCTCGGCCCGGGGCGGTGGGCCGGTCTCCTCGGGGGCGCGGGCCCGGCGCCCGGGTCGGGGCGGGGACCTCGGGCCGGGGTGCCCGCCGCTAGACGATTCTGCGCGGCAGCCGGGTGCTCAGCGCGACCGTCGCGACCACCGCCGCGAGCTGCGCGACCAGCGCCCAGACCAGGGCGTCCCGTACACCGATCGAACCGGACAGGGTCAGGAACAGGGTGCCGAGAGTGGCCACGCCCAGCGCGAGGCTGGACTGCTGGGTGGTCGCCATCGCGCCGCTGCCGACCCCGGCCTGCGCGGCCGGCACCTCGCTGAGCACGATCCGGAGCACCACCGGCAGGACGAAGCCCTGGCCGAAGCCGATCACGGCCATGCTCGGCGCCAGCTCCGCGATGCTCAGACCCGTACCGCCGTAGTGGAAGGTCGCGGCGAGCGCGACCAGTCCGACGCCCTGGACCAGCGAGCCCGCGGTCACCACATTGCGGCCGAAGCGGGCCACCATCCGCGGACCGAGCAGCGAGGCGGCGAAGAAGGCGGCGCACAGCGGGGCCAGCGCGGCCCCCGCCTCCAGCGCCCCGAAGCGCAGCCCGTCCTGCATGGCCACCGCCACGACGAACATGAAGCCCCCGAAGCCGAGGCAGAAGGGCACGATGAGCAGCAGACCGCTGCGCACGCTGTGGATGCGCAGCAGCGACGGCGGGATCAGCGGGTTGCCGCCGTCGCGCTCACCGCGCCGCTCGACCGCCACGAAGGCCGCCGCCGCGAGCGGGAAGACCGCGAGCAGCACCCACGACCACAGCGGCCAGCCGGCCGCCCGGCCCTCGGTGAGCGGCAGCAGCAGGGTGATCAGCGTGACCGCGAGCAGGACGGTGCCGGGCTTGTCGATACGGGCCGGGTGCGCGGACCGCGTCTCCGGCACCGACTTCAGCGCCAGCGCCAGCGCGACGGCCGCCACCGGCACGTTGACCAGGAAGATCGCCCGCCAGCCGCTGCCCGCGATGTCCGCGGAGACCAGCACACCGCCGAGCACCTGGCCGACGACGCTGGCGATGCCCGCGGTCGCGCCGTAGTAGCTCAGTGCCTTGCCGCGGGCGCCGCCCGAGGTCGCGGACTGGATGGTGGCCAGCGCCTGCGGGAGCAGCAGTGCCGAGGCGGCGCCCTGGGCGACGCGGGCCGCCACCAGGGTCCAGGCGGAGGGGGCGACACCGCAGGCCAGCGAGGTCACGGCGAACAGGCCGAGGCCCCACAGGAAGAGATTGCGGCGGCCGAACATGTCGCCGAGCCGCCCGCCGAGCACGAGCAGCACCGCGTAGGCGACGCCGTAGCCCGCGACGACCATCTCCAGGACCGCGGGTCCGGCGTGCAGGTCGCGGTCGATGGTGGGCAGGGCCACGTTGACGATGAAGAAGTCCACCATCGGCAGCGCCGCGCCGAGCAGCACGGTCAGCAGGCCGAGGGAGCTCAGGCCGGGGGCCGGGGCGGGGGAGTGCGAGCGGGTGGGGACGGAAGAGTTCCGGGCGGGCGCCCCGATGCGGGTCACGCGGGGGAGCACCTGAGCCCGGGAGGTCATGGCGGGTTCCATTCGGTCGGTCACATGGTTCACACTGGACCTCTTCTCAGGGTGGTACCAGAGAGCGTTTATCCAGGTATACGCACCACCTGGCAACCGGCTGCCGGATCGGGCACTCTGGGAATATGACCGCAGACGCCAGCGCTTTCCCGCCGAGCACCGTGACCCCGGGGCCGGGCGCCGTTTCCCCGGATTCGGGCGCCGTTTCCCCGGATTCGGGCGCCGTCCCCGCAGGGACGGGGACCGTGTCGCCGGGCTCGGCCGCGGCCCCGCTGGGCCAGGGGAACGTCTCACTGGACGTCTCCGGGGCCGATGTGCCCGAGGCCGCCGCCGCGGAGAGCCGCCGCCAGGAGCTGGCGTCCTTTCTGCGCAGCCGCCGGGAGCGGATCTCGCCGGACCAGGTCGGGCTGCCGCCCGGCCGTCGGCGCCGGACGCCCGGACTGCGCCGCGAGGAGGTCGCACAGCTCGCCGCGGTCGGGGTCACCTGGTACACGTGGCTGGAGCAGGCGCGGGAGATCCAGGTCTCCGGGCAGGTCGCCGACGCCATCGCGCGCGCCCTGATGCTCGACCACAACGAGCGCAAGCACCTGTTCACCCTCGCCGGGACCGCCGACCCGCACCCGCACCTGGAATGCCCCGGCATGTCACCCGCGCTGCTCGCCATGGTCGACCAGCTCGCGCCGCTGCCCGCCGCGGTCGTCAACAGCCGGTACGACGTGATCGCGTACAACCGCACCTACGGCCGGCTGGTCAGCGACCTGGACGCGCTGCCCGTCGAGGACCGCAACGTCATGTGGCTGTCGTTCACCGACCCGCTGTGGCGCGAGCGGATGGTCGACCGCGAGGAGAGCATCCGGCTGATGGCCGCCAAATTCCGGGTCTCGATGGCCCAGCACCTGGCGGAGCCCGCATGGCGGGAACTGCTCAAGCGGCTCCAGCAGAGCTCGCCCGACTTCCGCGAGATGTGGGAACGGCACGAGGTGCTCCAGCCCGACGGCCACATCAAGCGCTATCTGAACCCCGAAGTCGGCCTGCTCTCCTTCGACTTCACCCACCTGTGGCTCGGCCCGCAGCAGGGCCCGCGCCTGACCACGTACACCCCGGCCGACGACCTCACCCGTGAGCGCCTCAACCGGCTGCACGCGCTGGTCTCCGCGCAGGAGCGGCAGCCGATCGCGGGCTGATCCGCGAGCGAACCCCGGCTTCCGGCCGTCGGCGGACCCACCTTCCGGCCCGCCCTCCGGCTCACCTTCCGGCCCCCCGTGCCTCCTCGGCGCGGGGGGCCGGACGCGTCTGCGGATTTGGAATATCCACACAGACCCATGGTGGATGTGGCTTTTCCATAGGGAGTCCATGGGAGAGAATGCCCGCTTCTTGCGCCTCTGGGTGATCAACTCGTCACCCTGCGGTCATATATGGTCGCTCATCAGCCATGGAATGTCTCATTCGGACACTCTTCCTCGCGCAATCTCTTGTGGCATTGCGTGGATACAGGTATGAATTCCACACGAAGCAAAAGTGAGGTTGATACGGAAGGGCCCGCGATGAGCGTTAACGGCACATCCGCGCACTTCGCGGAGGAACGTCGGCGAGCGCTGCTCGACCAGCTCAAGGCCAACGGGCGGCTCGAAGTCGTCGCCGCGGCCGACCGGCTGGAGGTGACGTCGGAGACGATCCGCCGCGATCTGGTGCTGCTGGAGCGCCGCGGTCTCGTCCAGCGGGTGCACGGCGGAGCGATCCTCCTCGACCGTGAACACCTCGTCCCCGACCTCCAGTCGCGCAGGCGGCTGATGGCGGTGGCGAAGGACCTGATCGCCCACGCCGCGGTCAAGCACATGCCCGACGAGGGCGCGGTGATCATCGACGCCGGGACCACCACCGGCCGGATGGCCGAGATATTCCCCGGCGGTCCCTCGCTGGTCGTCATGACCAACAGCCTCCAGGCGGCGATCGCGCTCGCGGGCAAACAAGGACTCAGCGTCCACACCCTCGGTGGCCGGGTCCGGGCCAACACCCTGGCCGAGGTCGACGCCCCCGCGCTCGGCGCCATCGCGCGCGTCCACGTCGACGTCGCCTTCATCGGCACCTACGGGGTCTCGCCCCGGCACGGCTTCTCCACCCCCGACCCGGCCGAGGCCGCGGTCAAGGAGGCGATGATCCGCGCCGCCAAGCGGACCGTCGTCCTCTGCGACAGCAGCAAGATCGGCAAGGACCACTTCGCCCGGTTCGCCGACACCTCCCAGCCCGATCTCCTGATCACCGACGCCGACGCCCCACCGGAACTGCTGCGGGCCCTGGAGACCTCCGGGCTGGCGATCGAAGTGGTTCCGATCCCATGACAAGCGATCCCGCAGACACCGCCACCACGGCGACGTGTACCACCGCAAAGGAGCGAGGTATGCCTTCCACAGTCCTTACGTCAGGGGCGCGGGCAGCGGTCATCGCTGCCGCGTGCATCGGGCTCGGGTTCGCCACCGCGTGCGCGCCCTCCAACGACGGCTCCGGCGGTGACAGCGGCGCGGCCGACTCCGGGCAGAGCCAGGACGTCAGCCAGTTCGTCACCGCGGTGCAGGCCGCGCAGAAGGGTCCCGAGTCCTTCGCGGGACCGACCGACAAGCCGGTCACCGTGCCCAAGAACATCAAGGTCGCGATCATCCCGTGCGGTGTCGCCATCGGCGGCTGCAACACCCCCGCCGAATCGGTCAAGGGCATCGTGAAGACCCTCGGCTGGAAGCCCACCATCTACGACGGCCAGTCCAACGCCCGTACCCAGAACAACATGATCCTCAACGCCGTCTCCAACCGGGCCGATGTGATCGCCACGGTCTCCATCGACTCCAAGCTCGTCCAGCAGGGCCTGGAGGCAGCCAAGAAGGCCGGGATTCCGGTGATCTCGATGAACAACGGCACCGGCTCCCCCAACCCCAAGCCCGAACTGGAGCCCGGCCAGATCGACTTCGACCTCGACGTGGCGCCCGACTACGGCGCCAACGGCCGGATGCAGGCGGACTGGGTGATCGCCGACTCCAAGGGCACGGCCGTGGTCCAGCCGGTCATCACCAGCGAGTACCTGTCCAACACGGTCACGTACAACGCCTTCGTCGCCGAGATGAAGAAGTGCGCGGCGTGCAAGGTGCTCAAGCCGGTCAACTTCACCACCGACGAGATCGCCTCGGGCGCCCTGGGCACCCGTACCGTCTCGACCCTCCAGCAGCACGCGAACGCCACCTACGTCTACACCGGCTTCGACGCCGCCGCCGCGGCGGAGGTCAACGCGATCAGGCAGGCCGGTCTCGGCAACAGGGTCAAGCTGGTCAGCGCGGTCGGCGACCCGATCAACCGGCAGTTCATCCGCGAGGGCGACATCCAGGGCGCGACCGTCATCGAGATCCCCTCGCTGTACGGCTACGCGACCGTCGACCAGATGATCCGCACGGTGCAGAAGCAACCCGCCATCGAACCGGCCAACGAGGGCGCGATCACGGTCCTGCTCACCAAGGACAACATGATCGGCAACAACGACCAGTGGAAGCTGCCGTTCGACGTCGCCGCCGAGTACCACAAGCTCTGGGGCACGAAGTGACCACCCAGGCAACCGATGAGGTCATGGCGGCGCGCTCGCTGTGCAAGACCTTCGGTGCCACCCAGGCCCTGTGGGACGTCTCACTCGGCCTGGTCCCCGGCGCGGTGCACGCGCTGGCCGGGGCGAACGGCTCGGGCAAGTCCACCCTGATCAAGATCATGAGCGGTGTGTTCGGCCCGGACAGCGGCCACCTGCTGGTGGACGGCGCCCCGCAGGAGTGGTCGTCGCCGATGGACTCCCGCGCGGCGGGCGTCGGCGTCGTCCACCAGGAGGCGCCGCTGGTCGACACGCTCAGGGTCGCGGACTGCGTCGCGCTGCTCGGCGGCTTCGAGGGCGTCCCCGCCCTCGGGCTCAGCCACCGGGCGCTGGTACGGCGTGCGCAGCGGCTGCTCGACGAGCACGAGGTGCCGGTCGACGCCCGTACCACGTGCGCCGAACTCGGCCCCGCCGACCGGGCGATGGTGTCCCTCGCCGTCGCCACCGGACAGGGCAGCCGCATCCTCATCCTCGACGAGGTCACCGCCTCGCTGCGGCAGGACGACGCGGAACAGGTCCTCGGCCTGGTCCGCAGGCTCGCCGACCGGGGCACGGCGGTCCTCATGGTCACCCACCGGATCGGCGAGATCACCCAGTACGCCGACCGCCTCACCGTGCTGGCGGCCGGTCGTACGCAGTACGAGGGGCCGTCCGCCGAGGTCAGCGCGGCCCGGATCATCGAGTACATGCTCCCGGAGCAGCGGCTGGCCGCCGAGCAGGCGGCCGGGACCGGGCCCCGCAAGGAGCCCGCCGACCCCGACTCCTTCGAGGCGTACGGCGAAGGGACGCCGCTCGTGGACGGCGCGGACCGGACTCTGATGGAGATCCGCGGGCTGACCGGTCACCGGCTCGACCCGCTGGACCTCGACATCCGCGCGGGCGAGATCGTCGGAGTCACCGGCTTGCCCGACTCCGGCGTGGACGAACTGCCGTATCTCCTCGCGGGCGGCGTGCCGCCCCGCTCGGGCACCGTCCGCTTGCGGGGGTTCGAACCCACCCGCGCCTGGACCGCTTCCACCGCCCGCAGGCAGGGCGTGGCGCTGCTGCCCAGGGACCGGCTCTCGCACGGCGGCGTCGCCGTCCTGAGCGTCGCCGACAACATCGCGCTCCCTTCGCTGCGCCGCTTCTGGCACCGCAGGTCAGCGCTGCGCGAGGCGATCGGCCGGGTGATCCGCGAACTCGACGTACGGCCGCGCGATCCCTCCGCCTCCCTCGGCAGCCTCAGCGGCGGCAACCAGCAGAAGGTGCTGCTCGGCAAGTGGCTGTCGACCGACCCGAAGGTCCTGGTGCTCGACGAACCGACCAACGGCGTCGACCCGGGCGCGCGGCTCCTGATGTTCGAAGCGGTCAGGAAACGCGTGGACCAGGGCATGGGGGCGGTCCTGTTCTCCTCGGAGTTCGAGCAGCTCACCGCGTACTGCGACCGGATGGTGGTGCTGCGCCCCGGAGCCGGGGCGCAGGAGATCCCCGTCCCCGACAACCCCGTCAAGCTGGCCAGGATCGTGGCGAGTCCACAGGAGGACGGTCCGAGATGAGCAGAGAAGATCTCGACACAGTGAAGCCCGACGCGCTGGCCGGGGGCGCCGTGACCGCCGACCGGCAACCGACCGCCGACCGGCAACCGACCGCCGACCGGCAACCGACCGCCGGGCGGTCCCACGGCGCCGGCCTCCTGCGTACGATCGGCGAAGCCCTCATCCAGCGCTACGCCCAGATCGTGCTGCTGGTGGTGCTGATCGTGGTGTTCAGCATGGCCACCCCCAACTTCGCCACCCGGCAGAACTGGACCTCGCTGCTGGTCAGCCAGTCCGTGATCGCGCTGATGACGCTGGCGGTGCTCTTCCCGCTGATCGTCGGCGAGTTCGACCTGTCGGTCGGCTATCTGCTCGGCTTCTGCGCGATGCTCGGCGCCTATCTGACCGGCCAGGGCTGGCCGGTGACCGCGGTGTTCCTCGCGATGGCCGGCTGCGGGGTGGTGGCCGGTGCCTGGAACGGTGTGCTCAACGTGGTGTTCGGCATCAACTCGTTCATCGCGACCCTGGGCATGGGAATCGTGCTCTCCGCGATGACCCTGATGCTCAGCAACGGCGCCATCCTCACCACCGTTCCCGGCCTGGCCAAGACCCTCGGTCGCGGCTACGCGGTGCAGGTCGCCTGGGCGGTGTGGATCGTCGCGATCGTGGCCGTCATCTGCTTCTACCTGCTCCAGCACACCCCGGTCGGCGCCCGGCTGTACGCGATCGGCGGCTCCGAGCGCGTGGCGTTCCTGGCCGGTGTGCGCACCGGCCGGTACAAGATCCTCGCCTTCGGCTGCGCCGGCGGGCTGGTCTCGCTGGCCGCCGTGCTCCAGCTCGGCCAGGCCGGTTCCGTGACCCCCAGTCTCGGCCCCGACCTGCTGCTGCCCGCCTACGCCGCCGCGTTCCTGGGCGTCACCACCTACCGTCCGGGCTTCTACAACGTGCCCGGTGTGATCGTCGCGATCCTGCTGCTCGCCGTCGGTTTCAACGGCTTGAGCCTGCTCGGCGTCCCGTTCTGGGTGCAGCCGCTCTTCAACGGCCTCGCCCTGCTGGTCGCCGTCCTCGCCGCGCGCTTCGTCGCCCGCCGCAGGACCGGTGAACGCCGGGGTCCGGCATGACCCGCCCGTCCGGTCGGCCGCTGCCCCACCCACTCTCGAAAGGACACACGATGACTGACGTCCCCCATCCGCTCCTGGTCCTGGCCATGGACCATCGGGCGGTGATGCGCGGGCTGTTCGGTGACGCGGTGCCGGCCGCCGAACGTCAGGAGGCGTTCGGCCGGGTGAAGGACCTGGCCTTCGACGCGCTGGTCCGCACGATCGCCGAAGGCGGCACCGCCCCGGCCAACCTCGGGGTGCTGATAGACGAGGAGTACGGCGAACGGACCATTCCCCGCGTACGGGAGGCCGGTTGCTGCCTGGTGCTGCCCGTCGAGGAGAGCCGGTCCTCGGTCTTCGACATCAACACCGGCGAGTTCGTCCTCACCGGCGGCGACGACTTCGCCGCCCGCCTGGACGCGCTCGGCCCGGACATGGTCAAGGCGCTCATCGTGCACAACCCCGAACTGCCCGCCGGGCGCAGGGCCCGGCAGACCGCCCGCGCCCGCCAGGTGCTCGACTGGTGCCTGGCCAACCGGCGGCCCTTCATGCTGGAGATGCTGGTCCCGCCGACCGACGCGCAGCTCGCCGCGGAAGGCGGCGACAAGGAGCGCTGGCAGCGCGCGCACCACACAAACCTGCTGCTGCGGACGGTCTCGGAGTACCAGGACGCCGGCGTGTGGCCGCACGTGTGGAAGCTGGAGCCGCTGGCAGCCGAGGCCGACTACGCGGTGGTCGCCGACCACTGCCGGGCCGGGGCGCCGTACCCGACCTCCCTGGTGCTGCTCGGCGGCGGCGCGGACATGGACGCGGTCGAGGAGTGGGTGCGGCAGATCCGCGGGGTGGACGGCTACATCGGCTTCGCCATCGGCCGCAGCCTGTGGATCGACGCCTTCGACGGCTATCTCCGCGGGGACCTCGACGAGGAGCAGGTGGTCGCCTCGATCGCCGGCCGGCTGCGACGGCTGGTCACCGCTTACTCCCTCGGCGAGGACGTGCCGAGCGCGGCGCGCTGACCGGACCGTGCCGTGGCCGTACGGACGGGCGCGCGACCGGTAGACAGGACAAAGCGGCGGATTCCGGATCTTCGGCTGAGGAGGCTGTGATGGCAAGGACGGCATGCGTCGTCGGCGTGGACATCGGCACCACCACGGTGAAGGTGTGCGCCACCGACGAGCGCGGCCACGAGCTGGCGGTGGTCAGGGCCGACACCCCCTGGCGGCTCGCCGCCGGGACGACGGTGCTCGGGCACGAGGACCTGTCCGGCACGCTCGACGGCCTCTTCCGGCAGCTCGCCGACCGGCTCCCCGGCCGCCACGCCCTCGCCGTCGGCTTCGCGGGCATGGCCGAGGCGGGGTACGCGCTCGCCGCCGACGGCACACCCGTCGCACCGGCCGTGGCCTGGTTCGACACCAGCGGGGCGGACGAACTGGCCGCTCTCCTCGCCGAACAGGGCGACGGCTTCACCGCCACCACCGGCCTGCGGCCCACCACCCGCGCCTCGGCCGTCAAGGTGGCGTGGCTGCTGCCCCGACTGGACGGACGGTCGGCGTCGTCCGCCGGGCCCCGGACGCGTACGGCCGCTTCCGGTACGAGGTCCGGCCCGACCGGGAAGGCCGTGAGCTGGCTGAACGTACCGGAGTGGGCCGCCCATTGGGCGGGCGGCCGGGCCACCGCCGAGTGGTCGCTCGCCGCGCGCAGCGGCTTCATGGACGTGACCGCCCGCGAGTGGTGGAAGCACGGCGTGGACCGGGTGGGGCTCGACCCCGCCGCGATGCCGGAACTGCTGCCCGCCGGATCGCCCACCGGCACCGCGCGGGCCGGTCTGCCGCTGGTCGGCGGCGCGGTCGTCACCGTCGCGGGCCACGACCACCTGGCGGGCGCGATCGGCGCCGGGGCCGTACACCCCGACGACTGCTTCGACAGCCTCGGCACCGGGGAGGCGCTGATCCGCTCCCGGCCCGCCACCAAGAACCCCGGCCTGCTGACCCAAGCGGTGGCCGCCGGATTCGAGCGCGGCCCGCACATCGTCCCCGGCCGCGACTACCTCTTCGGCGTCCTCGGCACCGGACGCCTGCTGCGCGCCCTGCTCGACGACCGGCTCGGCGCCGAACGGACCCTCGCCGACGTCGACGCGCTCGGCAGGGCCGCGGCCCTGCTGTCCGCGACCGGCCGCGCGGCCGAATGCGCCGTCACCCTCGGCAGCGCGGCCCGGCCGATGGCCCCGCTCGACCCGGCCGCCGTGGTGGCCGCCCTCCACGGACTGCCGGACGCCGAGGCGTGGGCCGTACTGGTCGAACTGACCTCCTGGCGCTGCCGCGACGCGATCGGCCTGCTCGACGCGCTCGGCGGTCCCGGCAACGCGCTGATCGCCGCGGGCGGCTGGTACACGTCCGGCTACATCAGGGCCGTCCGCGCCCGGGTGCTCGGCTCGGTCCGGCTGCCCGTCGGCGCCGAGGCCGGCGCCTGCGGCGCCGCCCGGATGGCGGCGCTGGCCTGCGGACTCATCCCCGACCTCGGCACCTGGATCGACGACTGGACGGAGTTCACCGCATCATGACGTCCCACCCCATCACCGGGCACACCCGGATCTACGCGCACTTCGCCGACCCGGTGGCCCATGTGCGCACACCCGAGGTGATGAACCGCTTCTTCCGCCAGCGCGGCATCGACGCGGCCGTGGTGCCGTACCAGGTCGGCGTCGAGGATCTGGCGCAGGCGGTCGCCGCGGCGCGCTCCTGGAAGAACCTGGCGGGCATCGGGGTCACCATGCCGCACAAGGAGCACATCGCCGGGCTGCTCGACGACCTCACCGAGGACGCCGTCAGGGCCGGTGCGAGCAACGTCATCCGCAGGCTGCCCGACGGGCGGCTGCTCGGCGGGCAGTACGACGGCCCCGGCCTGGTCGCGGGGCTGCGCGCGCACGGGGTGCGGCTGGAGGGCGCGCGGGTCCTGCTGCTCGGCGCGGGCGGCAGCGCGCGCGCCGTCGCCATGGCGCTCGCCGCCGCGGGCGTCTCGCACCTGGCCGTCCGCAACCGGACCACCGACCGCGCCGTCGCCCTGGCCGAGCAGGTCGGCCGCCACTACCCGGCCGTGCGCTGCGAGGTGCGCGAGCGGGACTCCGTCGCCGACGTCGACGTCCTGGTCAACACCACCTCGGTCGGCATGCGCGCCGCCGATCCGCTGCCCGTCGACCTCGCCGCACTCAGCCCGGCCACGGCCGTCAGCGACATCATCATGAAGCCCGCCAGGACCCGGCTGCTCGACCACGCGCGGCGCGCGGGATGCACGGTCGTGCCCGGCGTCCACATGCTCCTCCACCAACTCGGGCCGACCGCGGACTTCCTCGGCCTCGAACCGACACTCGAACCCTCCGGCGAACCCGATCCGCCGGACCTCACCGATCCGCTCGCGCACGCGAGCGACGCCGCAGAGGTGGCGTGATGCGTGCTCTCACCCTGCGAGGCGCCCATGACGCGGCGATCGGCGAGACCGACGAGGAAGCGCTCGGCGCCGACGACGTACGCGTCGCGGTCGCGCGGGTCGGCCTCTGCGGCTCGGACACCCACTTCTACGCGCACGGACGGATCGGCGCCTTCCGGCTCACCGGGCCCCACGTGCTCGGCCACGAGGCGTCCGGCACCGTCCTGGAGACCGGTGACCGGGTGACCGACCTCGCCCCCGGCGACCTGGTCGCCGTCGAACCCGGCCTGTGGTGCGGCCGGTGCCGCGAGTGCCTGGCCGGTACGTACAACCTCTGCGCGCGGATGCGCTTCCTCGGGATGCCGCCGCACGCCGGGCTGGCGCGCGAGCGCGTGGTGCTGCCGCGCCGCGCGGTGCACGCCGTCCCCGCCGTGATGACCGCGACCCGGGCGGCCCTGCTCGAACCGCTGTCGGTGGCCGTATGGGCCGTCGGCCGGGCCGCCGTGCTCCCCGGCGAGCAGGTGCTCATCGCGGGCGCGGGCCCGATCGGCACCCTGGTGGCGCGGGTGGCCCTGGCCGAGAAGGCGGGCCGGGTGATCGTCGCGGACGTCGACGAGCGCCGACTGGCCCGGCTCGCGCACTCCACGCCCGGCGTGGAGACCGCTCGCGTCGGCGCCGAACCCGGCACCGGCTTCCAGGACGTGGCGGCCGACCTCGACTGCTACCTGGAGTGCTCGGGCGCGCCCACCGCGCTGGACGACGGGATGACGCGGCTGCGGCCGCGCGGCCGTGCCGTACTGGTCGGAGTGCCCGCCGCGCCGACGATCACGCTGTCGTCCACCCTGATCCGCTACCGCGAACTCACCCTCACCACCGTCCACCGCTACGCCCACACCTGGCCGCGCGCCATCGAGCTGGTCTCCAGCGGCGCGGTCGAGGTCGACGACCTGGTCTCCGACCACTACGCGCTGGAGGAGGGGCCGAAGGCCCTGGCCGACGCGGCGGCGGGCAAGGTGGCCATGAAGGCCATGATCTCGGTGGACGCGTCATGACCGGCACGCGGGGCGAGGAGCCCGACGGGGGCCGCGAGGACGGGACGTACGGTGCGGCCTCGTCTTCGACGGCCGGGGTTTCCGGTACGTCGGCCGCGTACGACTCGGCTTCCGGTACGTCGGCCGCGTACGACCCGGTTTCCGGTACGTCGGCCCTCACCGGCACCGCCGGCACCACCGCCACCACCGGGGCCGTCGTCGGCGAACTGGGCGCCGTGGCGCGGCAGACGCCCGAGCGGGTCAGGGACGCCGCCGCGCTGGTGACCCGTGGCCGGGTCTTCTCGCTCAACTGGGACCTGGCCCTGCCCGACCCGCCGATCCTCGGCAGGGGCAGCCACACGCACACCCGTATCGACCTCGGCAACGGCTTCGACGACCGCCTCGACTCCTTCTACCCGCAGGGGTCCTCGCAGTGGGACGGGCTGGCGCACGTGCGCGGCCCCGACGACACCTATTACGGCGGCCACCGGACCGCCGCCATCGCGGCGGCGGCGGGGCCGCTGGGCATCGAGCACTGGGCGCGGCGCGGCATCGCGGGCCGCTTCGTCCTGGCCGACCTGGTCGGACATGGGCGGCACGGCGGCGACTGCTCCCGCCGGGTCGCCTACACCGCGGCCGACGTGACGGCCGCGCTCACCGCGCAGGGCACACAACTGCGGCCCGGCGACGTCCTGTTGCTGCACTTCGGCTGGACGCGCTGGTACGAGGGGCTGGACCGGGCGGCGCGCGAGGCGCTGGCGGCGGAGGGCTTCTTCGCCTCGCCGGGCCTGGCCGTCGATCAGGAGACCAGGCGGTGGCTGCGCGGCCTGGAGCTGTCCGCGGTCGCGGCCGACTGCCCCGCGGTGGAGGCCATGCCGTTCGACATGAGCGGGCCCGAGACTTTCCTGCATCACACGCTGATCGCCGAACTGGGCCTCGCGGTGGGCGAATTGTTCGACCTCGCGGCCCTGGCCGAGGACTGCGCACAGGACGGCGTCCACGAGGGGCTGTTCACCGCGGCCCCGCTCCACCTCACCGGCGCGGCGGGCTCCACCGCCAACGCCCTCGCGCTGAAGTGACGCGGGGACCCGTACGACCCGAAGGAGCTGACGGCGCCGGGGCCTCCGACGCCACCGAGGACCCGACGCCACCGACGACTCCGACGGAACCGACGACTTCCGACGGCCCCTCGCCACCGGGGCCTCCGACGCCACCGACGACTCCGACGGAACCGACGACTTCCGACGGCCCCAACGGCCTTGAGAACCACAGGAGATGACCGACAGCATGGACGTCCTGGAGATTCAGTCCCTGGTGGGCGGGCGATGGACCGGCGCCCCGACGGCGGTACGGGAAAATCCGGCCGTCCCCGGTCAGCGGGTCAGCCTCAGCGCGGACCTCGACGCCGCCACCGTGGAGCGCGCGCTGGACGCCGCCCACGCCGCCGCCCGCGATTGGGGACGCACCCCGGCTCCCGCCCGCGGCCGGATCCTGGAGCGAGCCGCCGCGCTCCTCGACGACCGCGCGGACGAGGCCGCCCGGGACATCACCCGCGAGGAGGGCAAGACCCTCGCGGAGGCGCGCGGCGAGGTCGCGCGGGCCGCCGACATCCTGCGCTTCTACGGCAGCGAGGGCTGGCGGCTCGGCGGCACGACATACCCCTCGGCGGCGGGCACCGATCTGGTCTACAGCCGCCGCGAACCGCTGGGCGCGGTCGCGGTCATCACCCCCTGGAACTTCCCGATCGCCATCCCCGCCTGGAAGTCCGCGCCCGCCCTGGTCAGCGGCAACGCGGTGGTGCTCAAGCCCGCCCAGATCGCCCCCGCGGGCGCCTGGCACCTGGCCAGGGTGCTCCAGGAAGCCGGCCTGCCCGACGGGGTGTTCACCCTGCTGACCGGCTCCGGCGCCCGGATCGGCGCCCAACTCGTCGCGTCGCCGCGGATCGACGCGGTCACCTTCACCGGCTCGGTGGGCGTCGGCGCGGGCATCTACACCGCCGCCGCGCCGCGCCGCATCCGGGTGCAGCTCGAACTCGGCGGCAAGAACGCCGTCGTGGTCTGCGACGACGCCGACGCCGCGGTGGCCGCGCGCATCGTCGCGGCGGGCGGCTTCGGCCTCACCGGCCAGGCGTGCACCGCGACCAGCCGGGTGATCTGCCTGCCGGGCGTCAAGGACGCCTTCCTCGACGCCCTGCGGGAGGAGGCCGCGGCCTACCGGCCCGGCGACGGACTGACCGACGGCGTACGGATGGGTCCTGTGGTCAGCGGCGCCCAACTCGCCACCGATCTGGGCTACGTGGACAAGGCCCTGGCCGAGGGCGCCAGGACCGTGGTCGGCGGCGCGGACCCTGACGGCCTGCTGTTCGGCCCCACGGTGCTGACCGGCGTGCGGCCCGCCGACACCGTCGCCCAGGAGGAGGTCTTCGGCCCGGTGGTCGCGGTGCTCGACGCCACCAACCTCGACCAGGCCATCGACCTGGTCAACGACTCCCGCTTCGGCCTGACGGCCGGTGTGGTCACCAACGACCTGGACACCGTGCACCGGTTCAGCTCCGAGGTGCGGGCCGGAGTGATCAAGGTGAACCGGCCGACCAGCGGGGTCGAGCTGAACGTCCCCTTCGGCGGGGTCGGCGACTCCTCCACCAACACCTACCGCGAGCAGGGACAGACCGCTGTGGACTTCTTCACCTGGACCAAGAGCGTGTACCAGGCGTCAGCGCCCGGCAGCGTGTCATGACCGGCCCGCGGGCGGACGCGGAGGGGAAGCCGCCACGCCCGCGGGCCCGGGGGGAGGCCGACCGGCCGCACCAAGGGGGGAGCGGCCGGTCGGCCGAATGTCCTGGCCAACGAGTGACCGGACGCGCGTGCGCCGCCGCGCCCGACACGGCGCGCACCGGCGAAAACGCCCGGCCGACCACGCCGGCGACGGTGCGCGGACGCTGTACATCCACCCGGACGAGCGGGTGGACCGCGGCGCGTGGGAGCCGGTCTGCCCGGCCGAGGCGGTCTACTACGAGGACGGCCCGCCCGACGACCGGCGCGGGCACCTCGCCGCCGACCGGGACTCCGCCGCGTGCCGGGACAGCGGGCGGCGCCGGAGAGGTGGGCGGGACCGGTACCGACGCCCCACCGGCCGCGGGGTGCGGCCGTCGTGGTGACGGCGGCGGGACACGATCTCGCGGCGACGACCTCGTGGCCCCGCCGTCCGGACGCGGCGGGGAAGCGACGACAGGAACGGAACGAACGCGATGGACAAGCCGAACGCACCCCACGGGCCGGGCGACGCGGCGGGCGGCGCCCGCCGCCTGCGCGAACTGCTCGGCCCCAGCGTGCGGTTGGACGCGGGCACCCGTGCGCTGTACTCCTCCGACGCGTCCAACTACCGGGTGCCCCCGGTCGCCGTGGTGCGCGCGGAGTCGGCGGCGCACGCCGTCGACACCGTCGCCCACTGCCACCGGCTCGGGCTGTCCGTGGTGGCGCGCGGCGCCGGAACCTCGGTCGCGGGCAACGCGATCGGCCCCGGCGTCGTCCTCGACCTCACCGCGCTCGACGCGGTCGCCGAGATCGACCCCGAGCGCCGTACCGCGACCGTGGGCGCCGGTACCGTCCAGGCCCGCCTCCAGCGCGAGGCCGCGCCGCACGGCCTGCTGCTCGGGCCCGACCCGTCGACCGCGGACCGCTGCACCATCGGCGGGATGATCGGCAACAACGCCTGCGGCGCGCACGCCGTGGCCTGGGGCAACACCCGTGACAATGTGGTGTCCGCCCGGCTGCTGCTGGCCGACGGCCGCCAGGTGACGGCCGATCAGCACGGCACGTCGGACGCGGAGTTGAACACCCGGCTGCGGCAGGCGGCCGACGCGCACCTGGCCGTCCTGCGGACCGAGTACGGCCGCTTCCCGCGCCAGGCGTCCGGCTACGCGCTGGACGCGCTGCTGCCCGAGCGCGGCTTCGACGTGATGAGTTCGCTGGTCGGCTCGGAAGGCACCCTGGCGCTGGTGCTCGACGCCACCGTACGGCTGGTGCCCAGGCCCGCCGCCCGCGCGCTCGCGGTGCTCGGCTTCCCCGACATGCCCGCCGCCGCCGACGCGACCCCGGCGCTGGTGGCCCTGGGCCCGCTGGCCGTCGAGGGCATGGACCGGCGGCTGGTCGAGGTCGTGGTCCGCCGTAAGGGAGCCGCCGCCGTGCCCGCGCTGCCGCGCGGCGCGGGCTGGCTGCTCGTGGAGACCGGCGGCGCCGACCTCGCGGAGGCGGAGCACGCGGCCCGCGCCGTACTGGCCGCGTCCGGCGCGGTGGACGGCCAGGTGGTGACCGACCCCGGCCGGATCGCCGCGCTGTGGCGGATCCGTACCGACGGGGTGGGCCTGGCGGGCCGCACACCCGGCGGGGCCGACGCCTGGCCCGGCTGGGAGGACGCCGCCGTACCGCCGGAACGGCTCGGGGCCTACCTGCGGGACCTGGACGCGCTGCTCGGGCAGCACCACTACGACGGCCTGCTGTACGGGCACTTCGGCGACGGCTGTGTGCACGGCCGCTTCGACTTCGGTCTGCGGGACGAGGGCGGCGCGGCCCGGATGCGGGCGTTCCTTGAGGACGCCGCCGACCTGGTGGCCGCGCACGGCGGCTCGATGTCGGGCGAGCACGGCGACGGCCGCGCCCGCGGCGAATTGCTCGCCCGGATGTACTCGCCCGCCGCGCTGGGCGCCGCCGCCGCGGTCAAGGCGGTCTGGGACCCCGGCGCCCTGCTCAACCCCGGTGTGCTGGTCGACCCGGCGCCGCTCGACGCCGACCTGCGGGTCCGGCCGCAACTGCCCGTCGTGACCGGCGCGTTCGCCTACCCGCACGACTCCGGCGACCTCACCCGCGCCGTCCACCGCTGCGTCGGGGTCGGCAAGTGCCGCGCCGACCTCACGACCTCGGGCGATGCGATGTGCCCGTCGTATCTCGCGACGGGGGAGGAGCGGCACTCCACCCGCGGCCGGGCCCGGCTGCTCCAGGAGATGATCAGGGGCGACCTGGTGGACGGCGGCTGGGCCGACCCGGCGGTGCACGAGGCACTGGACCTGTGCCTGTCGTGCAAGGCGTGTTCGAGCGACTGCCCGGCGGGCGTCGACATGGCCACGTACAAGGCGGAGGTGCTGCACCAGCGCTACCGGCGCAGGCTCCGCCCGGTGACGCACTACTCGCTGGGCTGGCTGCCGCGCACCGCCGGGCTCGCCACCCGGCTGGCCGGTGCCAGCAACGCGCTGCTCGGCAACCGTTGGGTCGGCGCGCTGGTCAAGCGGCTCGGCGGGATCGACGGACGGCGCGGGCTGCCCCGCTTCGCCCGCCCCACCTTCCGGGCGTCCTTCCGCGCGGACCGCGCCGCCCGCGACCCGCGCCCGTCCCGCCCCCGCGTGCTGCTGTGGGTGGACAGCTTCACCCAGTCGTTCTCGCCCGAGGTCGGCACGGCCGCCGTACGGGTACTGGAACATGCCGGATACACCGTCGAGTTGACCGGCCGTCAGGTCTGCTGCGGGCTGACCTGGATCTCCACCGGCCAGCTCGACGGCGCACGCCGACAACTGCGCCGTACGTACACGGCACTTGAACCGGCCGTCGCCGACGGTGTGCCCATCGTCGGCCTCGAACCGTCGTGCACGTCCGTGCTGCGCAGGGACGGCGTCGAGCTGCTGCCCGACGACCCCAGGGCGCGGCGGGTGGCCGATCTCACCGTCACCCTGGCCGAGTTGCTGAGCCGTACGCCCGGCTGGAGCCCGCCTGACCTGTCGGGCGTCCGGACCGTCGCCCAACCGCACTGCCACCAGCGGGCCGTGATGGGCTGGCGGGCGGACGAGGAACTGCTGCGCATGGCGGGCGCCGACGTCGCCGCGGTCGGCGGCTGCTGCGGACTCGCGGGCAACTTCGGTGTGGAGCGCGGCCATTACGACGTCTCGGTGGCCGTCGCGCGGACCGCCCTGCTGCCCGCGCTGGAGACGGCGGAGCGCACCGGCCCGGTGCTGGCCGACGGATTCTCCTGCCGCACCCAGATCGACGACCTCGCGGCCGGGGCCGGAGCGGTCCACCTGGCCCAACTGCTCGCGTCCGCGCTCGACGAGTCCGACGGCCGGGCGGTGAAGGACGGCGACGACGGTTAAGGGGGACGGTCAAGGGGGCCACGGTTGAGGAGGCGACGGTTGAGCGGGCGACGCCGTGACGACGTCAGACCGGCTCGGCCACCTGCACCTCAAGGCCGGCGCCGCGCAGTTCCGCGAGCTGCGTGGCGCTGATCCCCGAGTCGGTGATCAGCAGGTCAGGGCCGTCCACGGGCGCGAAACGGGAGAACAGCGCGGTGCCGATCTTCGAGTGGTCGCACAGCACCACGACCCGACGGGCGGAGGCCATCATCGTCCGCTTGACGGCGCTCTCCGAGACGTCCGAGGTGGAGAAGCCGTGGTCCACCGTTATCCCCGAGGTGCCCAGGAACGCGACGTCGACCTTGACCTCGTCCAGCGCCCGCAGCGTCAGCATCTCGACCTCGGCGAGCGTGTCGTTGCGGACGCGCCCGCCGGTCGTGTAGACGGCCGCGCCCGGCTTGCCGGTCATCGTGACGGCGATGGGCAGGGAGTTGGTCATCACCACCAACTGCGGCCCGCCGGGGTAGAGATCGGCGAGCCGTCCGGTGGTGCTGCCCGCGTCGATGAGGACCGCGCCGCCGGTCGGCATGTGCGCGAGCGCCGCCGCGCCGATCGCCGTCTTCTCCTCGGCCATGATCCGGGTGCGCTGGGCGAGACCGGGGATGCCGTGCTCGTTGTCCAGCAGGATCGCGCCGCCGTGCACCCGGCGCAGCGCGCCGGTCTGCTCCAGCTCCACCAGGTCCCTGCGCACCGTCTCCGCGGTGACCTGGAACCGCTCCGAGATCTCGACGACGGTCAGCCTGCGCCGCTCCCTGAGCAGCTCCACCAGGGCCCGTCGGCGCTCGGTGGGGAACGCGGGCCTGGCCTCCTCGGCAGCGCGGTCATCGGCTTCTGGCGTCACCGTCCAGACCTTAGACCATCACCCCCTCGGGGACGGGGACAGTCGGCCGGTCGAGGCGGTGGCGGATGCGGTGGTCGAGGCGGCGGCTGGGGCGGTGGTCGAAGCGGTGGTCGAGGCGGGCTCAGTCCTGGGCCGCCAGGGCCGCCACGATGCGGTCGAGCGCCGTCAGATCGGCGGCCGACAGGGCGCTCAGCGACTCCGGCGGGGCGCCCATGATGGCGTTGGCGCGGCCCGCGGCGGCGTGGCCCTCGGCGGTGGCCGTCACGATCTTGGAGCGCCGGTCCGTGGGGTGTTCGTGCCGCTCGACCAGACCGCGCTTGGCGAGGTCGTCCACCACCAGCGTCGTGTACGGGCGGTCGGAGGAGAGCTCGGCCGCCAACTCGCTGAGCCGGGCGGGAGAAGCGGCGACCCGGCGCAGCACCTTGACCCGGAAGAAGCTCATGCCCAGCGCTTCCGAGGTCTCCTTGCGGCGCTCGTTGCGCTCCAGTACGTAGGTGCGCAGATTGCGCCAGATCCGCTCCGCGGTGGCATCGGCCGTGTCCGCCGGGCCGATCGCGTCGGCCGCGTCGAAGGCGTCCGTACGGCCGGTTTCCCCGCCGCCGGAGACAGCGTCAACGGAGACAGCGTCGGCGGAGGCCGTACGACCGGAGGCCGTGGGACCGGAGACCGTACCGACGGAACTCGTTGCTTCTGGCGTCGTCGTCATGAGGTGCTCACCGGGATTCGGGGGGTGTCGTCTTCTTCGGGCACGAGCAGATCGGCCGCGCGTTCGGCCGTACCGCGGGCCCAGCGTCCGGTGGTGAGCGTACCGATGAGCAGGACGGAGGCGCCGCAGCCCGAGATGATCCACCAGGCGGTGGTCTGCATTCCGGCGGCCAGCGCGGCGCCGATCACGGCGACGCCCAGCGACTGGCCGATCTGGCGGCTGGTGGACGCCACGGCCGCCGCGACCCCGGCCTGGGCGCGGGGCATGCCGGACACGGCGGTGTTGGTGATGGGGGCGTTGACCAGGCCGAAGCCGATGCCGAACAGGACGTAGGAGGTGAAGAGCAGGGCGTTGGACGACTCGGCGTCCAGCACCGCGAAGATCACGCCGCTGGCCGTCATGGTGAGACCGGCGAGCACCAGCGGCAGGCGCGGGCCGCGCGAGGCGACCAGCCGCCCGGACAGCGGCGCGAAGATCAGGCACATCACGGCCATCGGCAGCATGTAGAGCCCGGCGTCGAGGGCGGACAGGCCCCGGTCGTCCTGGAGGTAGAGGGTGTTGAGGAAGAGGAAGCCGCCGAGCGCGGCGAAGCCGCTGACCGCGATGAGGGTCGCGCCGCTGAAGGGCGCGCTGCGGAAGAAGCGCACGTCGATCAGCGGGTCGGTGCGCCGCTTCTCGTACCGCGTCAGGCCGAGCAGCGCGAGCACCGTGACGACGAAGCAGCCGACGATCAGCGGGGAGGTCCAGCCCGCGCCCGAGCCCTCGATGATGCCGTAGGTGAGCGAGCCCAGCAGCGCGATGACCAGCACCTGGCCGACCGGGTCGACGCGGCGCGGCCGGGGCGCGCGGGACTCGGGGATGTAGCGCGAGGTGAGGATCAGGGCGAGCACGCCCACCGGCAGGTTGATCCAGAAGATCGACCGCCAGCCGACGGTCTCCACCAGCGCGCCGCCGACGATCGGTCCGGCCGCCATGCTGATCCCGACGACGCCGCCCCACACGCCGATGGCGCGGGCCCGTTCGCGGGCGTCGGTGAAGGTGTTGGTGATGATCGACATCGCCACCGGGTTGAGCATCGAGCCGCCGACCGCCTGGATCATCCGGAAGGCGATCAGCCAGCCGAGACCGGGCGCGAGGCTGCACAGCAGCGAACCGAGCGTGAAGAAGACCAGTCCGATCCGGAAGATCTTCTTCCGGCCGAGCCGGTCGGCCGTGGAGCCGGAGAGCAGCAGCAGTGAGGCGATCACCACCAGATACGCGTCGATCGTCCACTGGAGGCCGGAGACGGAGGCCTGGAAGTCCCGCCTCATCGACGGCAGCGCCACGTTCAGGATCGTGTTGTCCAGGCTGACGATCAGCAGGCTCATGCAGCAGATCCCCAGGATGAGCATCCGACGCCGGTGCGTCAGCTCAGGCATGCGTCCGGGCTCCTCTTGTCGGTTCTTGTCGGTTCTCGGCGCTCGTCGCCGGTACGGGGCGGCGTCATAGGTGCTGGCGCCAACGATTGTACGACCAGAATCATTTTGATCGTACAATCAATCTCGGCCGAGGGTCGTGCGCGAGTACGCGACAATGGACGGCATGACCGCTGACGCCGCCACGCTCACCCGCCCGGAAACCCTCCGGATCGGCCCGCACGCCGTGTGGCCGCCGGTCGTGCTCGCCCCGATGGCGGGCATCACCAACGCGCCCTTCCGCACGCTCTGCCGTGAATTCGCCGAAGGCGGGCGGGGGTTCGGGGGCCGCCCCCCGACGGATCGCAGCAGCGGCGGCAAGGGGCTGTTCGTCAGCGAGATGATCACGACGCGGGCGCTGGTCGAGCGCAATGAGAAGACCATGCACCTCATCCACTTCGACGCCTCGGAGACGCCGCGCTCCATCCAGCTCTACGGTGTCGACCCGGCGACCGTCGGCAAGGCCGTGCGGATGATCGTGGACGAGGACCTGGCCGACCACATCGACCTCAACTTCGGCTGCCCGGTGCCGAAGGTGACCCGCAAGGGCGGCGGGTCCGCGCTGCCGTTCAAGCGCAATCTGCTGCGGGCGATCCTGCGCGAGGCGGTCGGCAACGCGGGCGACCTGCCGGTCACCATCAAGATGCGCAAGGGCATCGACGACGACCACCTCACGTATCTCGACGCGGGCCGGATCGCGGTCGAGGAGGGCGTGACGGCGGTCGCGCTGCACGGCCGCACCGCCGCCCAGCACTACGGCGGCACCGCCGACTGGGACGCCATCGCGCGGCTCAAGGAGCACGTGCCCGAGATCCCGGTGCTCGGCAACGGCGACATCTGGTGCGCGGACGACGCGGTACGGATGATGCGGGAGACCGGCTGCGACGGCGTCGTGGTCGGCCGGGGGTGCCTCGGGCGGCCCTGGCTCTTCGGCGACCTGGTCGCCGCCTTCGAGGGCGGCGCCGCGCCCGCCACCCCCGACTTCGGGCAGGTCGCGCGGGTGATGCGGCGGCACGCGGAGCTGCTGGGGGAGTGGATCGGGGACGAGGCACGCGGTGTCGTCGACTTCCGCAAGCACGTGCCGTGGTACACCAAGGGCTTCTCGGTCGGCTCGGACGCGCGCCGCGCGCTGGCCACGGCCTCGTCGCTGGCCGAGATGGACGAGCACCTCGGCGGCCTCGACCTCACCCAGCCGTGGCCCGCGCACGCCGACGGCCCGCGCGGCCGTACCGCCCCCGGCAAGCGGGTCGTCCTCCCGGACGGCTGGCTCAACGACCCGTACGACTGCGCCGTGCTCACGGAGGACGCCGAATCCGACACCTCGGGCGGCTAGCCACCCGGGAACGCCGGCCGCCCACGGCCGGAGCGGGCCCTGACCGCCGTCCACTATGTGAGACGCAAGGCGTGATTCGCGCCACGGTTGATAGGGCTTGCGCTCAAACGAGCGCGAGGAGGGGTGCCGCACCTTCCGAAAGCATGGCACGCAGTGCCACCCCCGCTGTGTCCACGCGGCGCGGCGCGACGTGACGCTCCGTAGACCGAGTCGCCGAAGCGACCACCGGAGTGAAACCGTCCGTTCGACTCGTGAACGGAGCGCGAACACCGGTCGGCGAGCCCCCCGCCCGGGAGACACCGGCAGACGGGCGGTTACCGCCGTGTGTCGAGGTCATGGACGCACTGCGGCGCCTTCGACCTGGGTACGCTCCCCGCCGTCAGGGCATCCCGGTCGCGAGGAGTCGAGTCCCGTGTCGGCACGACAGAAGAAGCAGAAGTTCGTTTACGACTTCACTGAGGGCAACAAAGACCTCAAGGACCTACTCGGCGGCAAGGGAGCGAACCTCGCCGAGATGACCAACCTCGGCCTGCCCGTCCCTCCGGGTTTCACCATCACCACCGAGGCGTGCAGGGTCTATCTGGAAACCGGCGCGGAACCCTCCGCGCTGCGCGACGAGGTGAGTGCGCACCTCGACGCGCTGGAGCAGCGGATGGGCAAGAAGCTCGGCCAGCCGGACGACCCGCTGCTGGTCTCGGTCCGCTCGGGCGCGAAGTTCTCCATGCCCGGCATGATGGACACCGTCCTCAACATCGGCCTGTCCGACGCGTCGGTCGCCGGGCTCGCCCAGCAGGCGGGCAACGAGCGCTTCGCGTGGGACTCCTACCGGCGTCTTGTGCAGATGTTCGGCAAGACCGTGCTCGGCGTGGACGGCGACCTCTTCGAGGACGCGCTGGACGAGGCCAAGCGGCACAAGGGCGCGGACAGCGACCTCGGTCTGGACGCGGCCGATCTCCGACAGCTCGTGGACGACTTCAAGGCGATCGTCGCCAAGGAGGCCGGCCGGGACTTCCCGCAGGAGCCGCGCGAGCAGATGGACCTCGCCGTGCGCGCGGTCTTCGACTCCTGGAACACCGAGCGCGCCAAGCTCTACCGCCGTCAGGAACGTATCCCCGGCGATCTGGGCACCGCCGTCACCGTCTGCTCGATGGTCTTCGGCAACCTCGGCCCTGACTCCGGCACCGGCGTCGCCTTCACCCGCGACCCGGCCAGCGGCCACCAGGGCACGTACGGCGACTATCTGCAGAACGCCCAGGGCGAGGACGTCGTCGCCGGTATCCGCAACACCGTGCCGCTCGCCGACCTCGAAGGCATCGACAAGGCGTCGTACGACCAGCTCATCGCGATCATGGAGACGCTGGAGACGCACTACCGCGACCTGTGCGACATCGAGTTCACCATCGAGCGCGGCAAGCTGTGGATGCTCCAGACCCGGGTCGGCAAGCGGACCGCGGCGGCGGCCTTCAGGATCGCCACCCAGCTCGTCGACCAGGGCCTGATCAGCGAGGCGGAGGCGCTGCAACGGGTCAACGGCGCGCAGTTGGCGCAGCTCATGTTCCCGCGCTTCGACGACACGGTCGCCGACAGCGGGAACGTACGGCGGATCGGCTGGGGCATCGCGGCCTCGCCGGGCGCCGCCGTCGGCAAGGCGGTCTTCGACTCGTACACCGCCGTCAAGTGGTCGCGGTCCGGCGAGAAGGTCATCCTGATCCGCCGCGAGACCAACCCCGACGACCTCAACGGCATGATCGCCGCCGAGGGCATCCTCACCAGCCGCGGAGGCAAGACCTCGCACGCCGCCGTCGTCGCCCGCGGGATGGGCAAGACGTGTGTGTGCGGCGCCGAGGAGCTGGAGGTCGACACCAAGCGGCGACGGCTGACCGCGCCGGGGGGCGTGGTGATAGAGGAGGGCGACCTCATCTCGATCGACGGCTCCTCGGGCAAGGTGTACGTCGGCGAGGTGCCCGTCGTACCGTCCCCGGTGGTCGAGTACTTCGAGGGCCGCATGCACGCGGGGGCCGACGAGGCCGACGGACTCGTCCAGGCGGTGCACCGGATCATGGCGTACGCCGACCGGGTCCGCCGGCTGCAAGTGCGCGCCAACGCCGACAACGCCGAGGACGCCAACCGCGCCCGCCGCTTCGGCGCGCAGGGCATCGGCCTGTGCCGTACCGAGCACATGTTCCTCGGCGAGCGCCGCGAGCTTGTCGAGCGACTGGTCCTCGCCGACACCGACACCGAGCGGGAAGAGGCGCTCGGCGCGCTGCTGCCGCTGCAAAAGGCCGACTTCATCGAGCTGTTCGAGTCGATGGACGGACTGCCGGTGACCGTACGGCTGTTGGACCCGCCATTGCACGAATTCCTGCCCGACATCACGGAGTTGTCGGTACGGGTCGCGCTCGCCGAGTCCCGCAGGGACGCCAACGAGAACGACCTTCGGCTGCTCCAGGCCGTCCACAAGCTCCATGAGCAGAACCCGATGCTGGGCCTGCGCGGCGTACGCCTCGGCCTGGTCATCCCCGGCCTGTTCGCCATGCAGGTACGGGCCATCGCGGAGGCGGCGGCGCACCGCAAGTCCGTCAAGGGCGACCCGCGCCCCGAGGTGATGATCCCGCTGGTCGGCACCGTGCAGGAACTGGAGATCGTCCGCGAGGAGGCCGACCGCGTCATCGCCGAGGTCGAGGCGGCCACCGGCACCTCGCTCGGCATGGCCATCGGCACGATGATCGAGCTGCCGCGCGCCGCGCTGACGGCCGGTCAGATCGCGGAGGCCGCCGAGTTCTTCTCCTTCGGCACCAACGACCTCACCCAGACCGTGTGGGGCTTCTCCCGCGACGACGTCGAGGCGTCCTTCTTCACCGCCTACCTGGAGAAGGGCATCTTCGGCGTCTCCCCGTTCGAGACCATCGACCGCGACGGCGTCGGCGCGCTGGTCCGCTCCGCCTGCGAGGCCGGCCGCGCCACCCGCCCCGGCCTCAAGCTCGGCATCTGCGGCGAGCACGGCGGCGACCCCGAGTCCGTCCACTTCTTCCACGACGTCGGGCTCGACTACGTCTCCTGCTCGCCCTTCCGCATCCCCGTCGCCCGCCTGGAGGCCGGCCGCGCCGCCGCCCGTCCCCCCACGCCGACCACCTGACCGGGCCGGGCCCGGACCGCCGCCGGACGCCCCTTGCCCTGGGGGCACCCTCACCGACCGGCGACCCGATCCCGACCCCACCCCGCCGGGGGCGACGCTTCGTGCGGAGGCGCCGCCCCCGGCACCTTCACGCCTGCCGGGTCACGGCCCGGCCGGGCCGGCACCACGGCGTCCCACGCCCACGATCCGAGGCGCGCACCCGTGATGAGCACAAAAAGGTCGCCATGGCCGCACCGTAGCGGTGCGGCCATGGCGACTGTTCTAGGCGGGGTCAGGAGGACGTGGGGCTGGCCGTGGTGGGGGTCGCGCTGCCGCTGGGGGCTGGGGCGGTCTTCGGGGGCGGCCCGAAGACGACGTTCACGTGCTCGAAGCCGAGCGAGGTCAGCAGGTGCTCCAGCATGAATTTGGTGTTGGTCTCGGCCCGCGCGCCCAACTCGGTCTGCTTGGCGGCGTCCTGGATCTTCTGCGCGGCCAGCTCGTTGAGCTGCTGGGCGTTGCCCGGGTTGTCGCCGAAGAAGTCGCCGATCCGGTCGAAGAAGCCGCGCTGCTGTGAGACGACGTAGGAATGCTTGGTGTCCAGCGAGGTCCGCTCAAGTGCCGCGTGCGGCAGGCGGATCGTCGCGGACTTGCGGTCGGCGGAGACCTTCACCGCGTCGTTGCCGACGGAACCCAGATCGACATACGCGTCGACGCTGCCCGCGCCGACGTACAGCGTGCGCTTGCCGCGCACCGCGGACGGCAGGAATTTGGCGTCCTTCTCCAGGTCGACGACGACCTCGAAGTTGCCGCTCGCGCCCTCGAAGCGGCTCATGTCCTGGATGGACTTCAACAGGACGGGACCGCTGCGGTCCTTGTCCTTCTCCGCGAACGGATTCGGTATACCGGGCAGCAGATTGGCCTTGCCGAGCAACAGGAACAGCAGCGCGAGCACGACCACTCCGATAGCTGTCCGCGCCCACCAGGGCATACGTCCCGCAGCACCACTGATCGCCATGACCGCGTCACCTCCTGAAGTGCCGGGTACCCGCGCTCCGCGATTCCATGAGCCGAACATGCGGTCGACATAGGTGAGTTGGTACGGCCGGTGCGGGTCACGCCCGACGGCTCACAGGGCGTACGTGACCCCCGTCAGCCGCTCCGACGCCTCCCACAGCAGCTCACCGGTCACGTCGTCTCGGGTCCTGGGCAGCCGCCAGGCGCGGGCGGGCGCGCCGCGCAGACCCGGCGCGCGCGGGCCGGTGAAGGAGTCGGGGGCGACACCGGGCGCCGTCGCCGCGTAGAGCGTGGGCAGCGCCCCGCGCTCGGCCGACTGCGCCAGCAGCCGGTTGCCGAAGACGTAGACGCGCTCCACGCCCCTGCGGCCCTCCATCAGCGCCCCGCGCGTGTGCAGGTCCGTCGCCGCGTAACCGGGGTGCGCCGCCGCGGCCACGATCCCCGAACCGGCCGCGCCGAGCCGCCGCGACAGCTCGTGCACGAAGAGCAGATTCGCGCTCTTCGACTGGCCGTACGCCGTCCAACGGCGGTACCCGCGGGTCGCGTTGAGGTCGCCGAGATGCACCCCGGCCAACACGTGCGCCACGCTCGACACCACGACGATCCGGGCTCCGCGGTCCGCCGCCCGCAGCCGTGGCAGCAGCAGGCCCGTCAGCGCGAAGTGCCCCAGGTGGTTCACCCCGAACTGCTTCTCGAAGCCGTCGTACGTCAGGCCGTACGGCAGTGCCATCACCCCGGCGTTGTTGACCAGCAGGTCCAGCGACGGCTCCTCGTACGCCTCCGCGAACGCCCGCACGCTTCCCAGGTCGGCCAGGTCCAACGGCCTGAACACCGCCTGGGCGTGCGGCACTTCGGCCTGGAGGCGCTTCAGCGCCGCCGCCGCGCGCTCCGCGTCCCGGCACGCCAGGGTGACGCGGGCGCCGCGGCGGGCCAGTTCCCTGGCCGTGCAGTAACCGATGCCGGTGTTCGCGCCCGTCACCACGGCCGTCCTTCCGGACTGGTCCGGAACGCTTTCCGCCGTCCAGCTCATGACGTCCCCCCTCCCTCATACCTGACCACCCGTCAGAGTAGGGCCCTCCCGGCGTACGGTGCCCCCGTAGGGTCCCGTCCTGGACGGTTCTTTCGCGGCGGGCGGTGGGCCGACCTGGCCCAGGGTGGTGGCTGTTCTTTTCGGGGGTGCGGGGAACTGCGCGACGAGCCACCGCGCTCCCGCAGGTCACCACCCGCCCCAGCGGGGCAGTTCGGTTGTTCCCGGACCGCCGGCCCGTGGGGGCTGGCCGAGCACTTCTCCGCGCCCCTTCGGGGTACCAGCCTTGCGCGAGGTGAACGCGACAGGGGCCGCGCCCGTAGAGGATCGCCTCACGCGGAGGCGAGGTCCGGGCGTCGGCGGGCGCGGAGGCGGCGGAGCATGCGGGCGTCCTGGAAACCGACGGCGCGAGCGGCGGCTTCGAGCGTGGCCCCCTGCCCGATGAGATGCTCGGCGCGCTCGATGCGCAGCTCTTGTTGGTAGCGGAGCGGCGTGAGCCCGGTGGAGGCGGTGAAGCGCCGCGTGAGGGTGCGCTCGCTGAGGCCGGTGGAGGCGGCGAGGTCGGCGAGGGCGAGGTGATGGGCGAAGCGGGCGTCGATCAGATCCTGGGCGCGGTGGACGGCGTCGCTGAGGTGCCCGCGGTGCCGGAGCATGGCGCTGGTCTGGAGTTCGTCGCCGTTGCGCCGGGCGTAGACGACCATCTGCCGGGCGACGCGGGCAGCGGCGCCCGGCCCGTGCCGCACGGCGACCAGGTGCAGCGCGAGGTCGATGCCGCTGGCGATCCCGGCGGAGCTGACGACGCGGTCGTCCACGACGTAGAGAACGTCGCGTACGACGGTGGCCCGCGGATAGTCGCGGGCGAGTTCGTCCTGCACGTCGTGGTGGGTGGTGCAGCGGCGGCCGTCGAGCAGCCCGGCCCGGCCGAGCGCGTCCGCCCCCGCGCACACGCTGGCGACGGTGCCGCCGCCCGCGTGGTGCGCGCGCAGCCACTCCAGGGTCGCGGGCGTGAGCGCGCCGTTCTCGTGCAGGGTGCGGGACCGCCAGCCCGGTACGAGGATCAGGTCGTCGGCCGTCAGGGCGGGCGGCTCGGTGGCAGCGCGCAGCGCGACCCCCTGGGCGGTCGGGACGTCTTCCCGCTCGGCGACGTAGTCCAGCCGGTACCCGAGGCCGTAGTCGGCGGCCGTCGAGAACACCTGGGCGGGACCCGCGAGGTCGAGCAGATGCAGGTGGGGCACGAGCAGGAAGACGACCCGGGTCACGATCCGGTCAGCTCCTTGACGGTCGAGACGGTGGCGAAGCGGCCCGCGAGAGCGTACTCGGTGCGCGCGATGATGTCCGCCGGGAGCAGCGTGCGCGGGTCGGCCAGCACCTCGGCGAGCGGGCGGCCCGCCGGCGCGTCGCGGTGCTCGATCGGCTCGGTGGCGGTCGCGTCGACCACGAAGGTGACGTCGTAGCCGAGGTCGGAGGCCAGCCGCGTCGTGGTCTCCACGCACTGCTCGGTGCGGATGCCGCAGGTGATCAGCGAGCGGATGCCGCGCGCGGTGAGGATCTGCTGGAGATTCGTGGTCGTGAAGGCGTTGTGCGCGGTCTTGGTGAGCA
Source organism: Streptomyces sp. NPDC008139 (assembly GCF_042957025.1). Classification (NCBI taxonomy): domain Bacteria; kingdom Bacillati; phylum Actinomycetota; class Actinomycetes; order Kitasatosporales; family Streptomycetaceae; genus Streptomyces; species Streptomyces sp. NPDC008139. Next base: position 332,272 of record NZ_JBIBHM010000001.1, on the reverse strand, counting down.
GCGGCTCGCCCTCGGCGCGGGTCAGCCCGTCGATCAGCCGCACATGGCCGCTCTCCGGGTCGAAGACCGTGTTCGAGCCGGGCTCGGAGTGCAGCACCCAGATCACCGGGTGCCCCTGCTCGCGGGCGTAGTCGACCAGCCGTGCGACCTGCGTGGCCACCTCGGGGTCGGACGCGGCCTGCCAGCTCTCCCGCTGCCGGAAGGACTCCTGGACGTCGATGACGATGAGCGCGGTCGCGCTCGCGGGGTTCGTGTTGTCAGCCATGTCTCGATCGTGCCTCCGGCGCGGGCCCGCGGGTAGACCCGATCATGCCCCGCTGCGGAACGATCCGGTCACACGGTGGGGCGCCGGCCGGTACGGACTCACAGTGCCGCCCGCCACCGGATGAGGGGGGCGTTCCCCACGGGTAATGGCGGGGATGCGGGCGGGAAACAGCGCTCGCCCATCCTCGGGGCATGGACATCGTGGTGGTCGGCGGCGGAATGGCGGGGGCGCGCCTCGCACAGCAGCTCGCACCGTACGCGGAGGCGCGCGCGGACACGGACGCGGACACGGACGCGGACACGGACACGCCGGACCGTACGGTCACGGTCACGCTCGTCGGCGAGGAGCCGCACCCGCCGTACAACAGGGTGTTGCTCGCCGAGGTGCTCGCGGGCCGCTACGAGCCCGCGAGGATCACGCTCCCGGCCGCGGGCATACGTACGCCGCCCCGGCGGGCGGTACGGCTGGACCGCGACGCCCGGCGGGTCCTCTGCGACGACGGTACGTCGCTCCCGTACGACCGGCTGGTGCTCGCCACCGGCTCCAACTCCGTACTGCCGCCGCTGCGCGGCCTGTTCGAGGACGGCGCGGACGAACTCCCGCTCGGTGTGCGCTGCTTCCGCACGATGGACGACTGCCTCGCGCTCGCGTCGGCCGCCGGGCACGGCACCCGCGTGGTCGTGGTCGGCGGCGGGCTGCTGGGCGTGTCCGCCGCGCAGGCGCTCGCCGCGCGCGGCGCCCGTGTCGTGGTCGCCCAGCAGGGCGAATATCTGATGGAACGTCATTTGGACGACGCGGCATCCGCGTTGCTCCGCCGCCACCTGGAGGCCCAGGGCGTCGAGGTGCACACCGAGTGCCGCGTCCGCGGTCTGCTCACGCAGCGGACGCCCGACGGCCGCCGCGCCGTGCGGTCGGTCGAACTCTCCGACGGCTACTGCCTCGGCGCCGAACTCGTCGTGCTGGCCTGCGGGGTACGCCCCCGCGTCGGGCTCGCCCGCGCGGCCGGGATCACCGTCGAGCAGGGCGTCGTGGTCGACGACCGGCTCCGCACCTCGGACCCCGCCGTCCACGCGATCGGCGACTGCGCCCAGCACGACGGCGTCCTCTACGGCGTCGCGGGCGCCGCCCGCGACCAGGCGGACGTCCTGGCGCGGGTGCTGGCGTACGAGGCGCGGACTGACCTGCGGCCGCGGACGGACCGGCTGGCGCCCACGGCCGGGACGCGCGCCGACGACATACGTACCGATACGGCCGGCGGCGCACCCCGTTACGGCGGCACCCGCGCCCTGACCCGGCTCACCCTCGCCCCCGGTCCGCCCGACTCCGGCGCGGCTCCCCTCGACGCCGCCCCGCCCCTCGACATCGCCGCGTTCGGCGACCCCGAGCCCGGTCCGGGGGACGACGTCCTGCGCCTGACCGACGCCACAACAGGCGCCTACCGCAAGGTCGTTGTGCGCGGTGACCGGCTGGTCGGGGGAATTCTGCTGGGCGACCTGGCCGCCGTCGGCACGGTCGCCGGGGTCTGGGAGGGCGACGAGCCGCTGCCCTCCGCCCCACTGCTCCATCTGCTCACCGACGACGGAGGTTACTGAGCATGGCCGCACACCCTACGACGCAGCGGACGATCGTGCTCGTCGGCCACGGCATGGTCGGCCAGCGGTTCCTGGAGGCGCTGGCCGATCGGGGCGTGACCGCGCGCGACCGCGTCGTCGTCCTCTGCGAGGAACCGCGCCCCGCGTACGACCGCGTCCACCTGACCTCGTACTTCTCCGAAGGCACCACCCCCGAGAAGCTGTCCGTGGTCGAGGACGGCTTCATGGAACGGCACGGCATCGAGCTGCGCGTCGGCGACCCGGCGGTGGCCGTGGACCGTAACGCCCGTACGGTGACGGCCCGTTCCGGTCTGACCGTGCGCTACGACACGCTCGTCCTGGCCACCGGCTCGTACCCCTTCGTGCCACCGGTGCCCGGCAAGGACGCCGAGGGCTGCTTCGTCTACCGCACGATCGAGGACCTGTTGGCCATCGAGGCGTACGCGAAGCGCCCGACGACGGTGACCGGCGCGGTCGTCGGCGGCGGGCTGCTGGGCCTTGAGGCGGCGGGCGCGCTCAGGGGCCTCGGACTCGCCACGCACGTCGTGGAGTTCGCACCCCGCCTGATGCCCGTGCAGGTGGACGACGGCGGCGGCGAGGCGCTGCGCCGTACCGTCGAAGGGCTCGGCGTGACCGTGCACACCGCCGTCGGCACTCAGCGGATCGGCACCGGGCCCGACGGGCGCGTCAACTCCATGGCGCTGTCGGACGGTTCGGCGCTCGTCGCCGACCTGGTGGTGTTCTCCGCCGGGGTCAGACCGCGCGACGACCTCGCCCGCTCCTGCGGGCTGCCGGTCGGCGAACGCGGCGGCGTCGTCGTGGACGAGCGCTGCCGTACCGCCGACGCGGCGGTCTACGCGATCGGCGAGTGCGCGCAGGCCGCGGACGGCCGGGTGTACGGACTGGTCGCGCCCGGCTACGAGATGGCCGAGACCGCCGCGCGGACCATCGCGGGCGACGCGGGCTCCTTCACCGGCGCCGACCTGTCGACCAAGCTGAAGCTGCTCGGCGTGGACGTGGCGAGCTTCGGCGACGCGCACGGCACCGCCGACGGCTGCCTCGACGTCCTCTACTCCGACTCGCGTTCCGGCGTCTACCGCAAGCTGGTGATGGGCGCAGACGGCACGCTGCTCGGCGGAATCCTGGTCGGCGACGCGGAGTCGTACGGCGTCCTGCGCCCGCTGACCGGCTCGGTGCCGCCGGTCGCGGCGGAGCACCTGGTGCTGCCCGCGGGCGCGGGAGCACCTGTCCGGCTCGGGCCCGGCGCGTTGCCCGACGAGGCGGTGATCTGTAGCTGCCACAACGTCACGAAGGGCGTGATCAGGGGCGCGGTCACCGAACACGCCTGCGGGACCGTGGCCGAGGTCAAGAAGTGCAGCAAGGCCGGTACGGGCTGCGGCAGTTGCGAGAAGGTGCTCGGCCAGCTCGTCACCGCGGAGCTGGAGGCCGGCGGCGTCGCCGTCGACAAGGGCCTGTGCCGCTGCTTCGCGCACACCCGCGCCGAACTGTACGAGATCGTGCTCGCGCTGCGGATCGGCTCCTACCGTGAACTGCTCGACGGGCACGGCCGCGAGACGGCCAGAGGCGGCGAGGGCTGCGAAATCTGCAAGCCGGCCGTCGCCTCGGTGCTGGCCTCGCTCGCCCCGGCGATCGGCGCGTCCGTGCACGTCCTGGACGGCGAACAGGCCGCGATCCAGGACACCAACGACCGCTTCCTCGCCAACATGCAGAAGAACGGCTCCTATTCGATCGTGCCGCGCATCCCCGGCGGCGAGATCACCCCGGAGAAGCTGATCGTGATCGGTGAGGTCGCCCGCGACTTCGGCCTCTACACCAAGATCACCGGCGGCCAGCGGATCGACCTCTTCGGCGCGCGCATCGAGCAACTGCCCTTGATCTGGACCCGGTTGGTCGACGCGGGCTTCGAGTCGGGGCACGCCTACGGCAAGGCGCTGCGGACGGTGAAGTCCTGCGTCGGCGAGACCTGGTGCCGGTTCGGCGTGCGGGACAGCGTCCGGATGGCCATCGGCCTGGAGCTGCGCTACCGCGGGCTGCGCGCGCCGCACAAGCTCAAGTCGGCGGTGTCCGGCTGCGCGCGCGAGTGCGCGGAGGCGCGGAGCAAGGACTTCGGGGTGATCGCCACGGCGAGCGGCTGGAATCTCTACGTCGGCGGCAACGGCGGCGCCACCCCGCGCCACGCGGACCTGCTCGCGCAGGACCTCTCGGACGCCGAACTCGTGCGGCTCATCGACCGGTTCCTGATGTTCTACGTGCGCACCGCCGACCGGCTGGAGCGCACCAGCGTGTGGTTGGGGCGGATCGAGGGCGGCCTGGACCACGTACGCGAGGTGGTCGTCCATGACTCGCTGGGCATCTGCGACTCGCTGGAGGCGCTGATGGCCGCGCATGTCGCGCACTACCGCGACGAGTGGGCCGACACCGTCAACGACCCCGAACGGCTGCGGCGGTTCGTGTCCTTCGTCAACGCGCCGGACACCCCGGACCCGACGGTCCGCTTCGTCCCCGAGCGCGGCCAGATCAGGCCCGAGCCCGCGACCGCCCCGGCCGCCGTACCGGTGACCCTCTCCGCGACGGTGACCGTATGACCACGCACGTGACGCGGGCCATGGTCCGGATCGGATTCGGCGGGGGTTGGGTGCCGGTGTGCGCGCCCGGACTCGTCGGGCCGGGGCGGGCGGTGGCGGTGCTGCTGCCCGACGGCTCGCAGGCCGCGGTCTTCCGGATCAGGGGCGGCGCGCTCCACGCCATTGGCAACGTCGACCCGTTCACCGGCGCCGGCGTGCTCGCGCACGGCCTGACCGGTTCGCTCGACGGCCGCCCCTACGTGGCGTCGCCGCTGCTCAAGCAGCGGTTCGACCTGGCGAGCGGGCGGTGTCTCGACGACGACGCGGTGGCGGTGCCGGTGTATCCGGTCGTCGAGGAGTAGCCGCCCGCTCGCCCGGCAATCAACTCACCGTGCAGGCAGCGCCGTTGAGAGTGAAGCCGGTCGGCTTCGGGTTACTGCCGGACCAGTTGGCGTTGAAGCCGAAGTCCACCGTCCCACCCGCCGCGATCGTCCCGTTGTAGGACAGATTCGTGGCCGTCGCCGCGGTGCCGCTCTGGGTGACCGTCGCGTTCCACGCCTGCGTGACCGTCTGGCCCGGCGCGAAGGTCCACTTCAGCGTCCAGCCGTTGACCGGCGCGGAGCCGTTGTTCTTCACCGTCAGATTGGCGGTGAAGCCGGTGTTCCACTGGTTGACCCCGTACGTCACCGCGCAGCCGCCACCGCCGGGCGGTGTGGTGGGCGGAGTGGTCGGGGGCGTGGTGGGCGGTGTCGTCGGCGGTGTGGTGGTCGTGCTGCCGCCGAGCGCCGTACGGACCGCGGTGTAGGCGGGCTTGGGCTGGTAGTTGTCGTCGTACAGCAGAGCCGCGCCCTGGCCGGGGAAGACACCCGGGATCCACGAGGTCGCGTCGGAGACGCCCCACACCGTGATGCCCACACAACGCGACACGCCCAGGCAGGCGTTGACCACCGAGGTGTAGTCATTGGCCTGCTGCTGGAGCCTGGCGGCGTCCGACGGGGTCTGCATCCGGATGTCCAGCTCGGTGATGGCCACGTCCACGCCGAGGTCGGCGAAGCGCTGGAGGTTGGCCTTGAAGGTCGACGGGACCTGACCGAGGATCAGGTGTGCCTGGAAGCCGACGCCGTCGATCGGAACGCCCTGCTGCTTCAGCGACTTGACCAGGTTGTACATGCCGTCGCTCTTGGGGCCCGTGCCCTCGACGTTGTAGTCGTTGAGGTAGAGCTTGGCGCCCGGGTCGGCGGCGCGGGCGGCCGTGAACGCGTCCGCGATGTACGACGAGCCGAGCTGGTTGTACCAGAGGTCCTGGCGGAAGGTGCCGTCCTCGTTGAACGGCTCGTTGACCACGTCCCAGTGGACGACCTTGCCCTTGTAGTGCGTGGCCTCGTCGGTGACGTGCTTGATCAGGATGTTGTGCAGCTCGGTGTTGCTGAAGCTGCCGGAGGTCAGCCAGTTGGGGAGCTGGCTGTGCCACACCAGATTGTGGCCGCGGACCTGCATGTTGTGCGCCTGCGCGAAGTTGACGATCGAGTCGCCCGGCGCCCAGTTGTACGTGCCGCGGCTCGGCTCGACGGTGTCCCACTTCATCTCGTTGCCGGGAGTGACCATGCCGAACTGGGCGCCCGCGATGGGCCCGCTGGCCCCCGTGGCCTCGCTCGCGGTCAGGGCGGTGCCCATGTAGATGCCCTTGGCCGCGGCCAGATCGCGCAGCGGCGGGTCCGCGGCGTGCGCCGACGGCACGGTGACGGCGATCAGCGCCGCTGTCGCCGCCAGCAGCGCCGCGCCGGATCCGCCGATGGCGGATCTGAGGGCTCGCTTGGAGAACATGTGTGAATACCTCTTCCAAGTGGGGGATTGGAGCAGGCAGTTCGGTACGCGTGGTTGCGAGCGATGCGCGTGGGACGAGGGAGGAACGCATCGAATGTTTCGATACGAATTCCGACTGCGGCGCAGACCCTACGGGCACCCCACCCGGCCGTCAACACCCCCGGCAATCACCGCACTTCGGACGGGGGCGGTGCGCGTACGCCTCGGCGTGCGGACGTGCGGACGTGCGGACGTGCGGACGTGCGGACGTGCGGGTGCGCGGCGTGCGGGTGCGCGGCGCGCGGGTGTGTGAGTGTGCGGGCGCGCGAGGACGCCTAGGCGGGGGGCCGGGTGCTGCTGCGCTCGACCAGCCGGGTCGCCAGGTCCACCCGCAGAGTGCTCGGCTGCTTGCCGCGACTCAGGTCGAGCACCAGCCGGGCGGCGGCCTCCGCCATCTCGGTCAGCGGCTGCCTGACCGTGGTCAGCGGCGGGCTGATCCAGCGCGACAGCGGCAGGTCGTCGAAGCCGATCACGCTCACGTCGCCCGGAATGCTCAGCCCCAGCTCGCGCGCCGCCTCGTACAGGCCGAGCGCCTGGAGGTCGTTGCCGGTGAAGACGGCGGTGGGCCGCTCCGGCAGCCGCAGCAGTTCGAGCCCCGCGGTGTAACCGGCCTCGTGGTGGAAGTCGCCCGCCCTGACCAGCGCAGGGTCGAAGGCGACCCCCGCGGTCTCCAGTGCGGCGCGGTACCCGTCGATCCTGGCCCGGCTGCACATCATCCCCGCCGGGCCGCCGATCACACCGATCCGCCGGTGCCCCAGCTCCAGCAGGTGCCGGGTGGCGGCCACCCCGCCCTGCCAGTTGGTCGCCCCGATCGCGGGCACGTCCTCGCCGGGGTCGCCCGCCGGGTCCATCACCACGAACGGGATGTCCCGGCTGGTGAGCTGCGCCCGCTGGGCCGGGTCGAGCCCGGACAGCACGAGGATGACGCCGGTCGGACGCCGGGCCAGCACCCCGTCCACCCACGTCTGGCCGGGGCTCAGGCGACCCGCCGACTCCGAGAGCACCACGCTCAGGCCCTCGACCCGCGCCACGTTCTCCACGCCCCGGATGACCTCCATCGCCCACGCGCTCTCCAGCTCGTGGAAGACCAGGTCGAGCAGCGGCGCGGGCTGCGCGTTGCCGCGCCGCCGCTGGTAGCCGTGGAGGCGCAGCAGCTCCTCCACCCTGCTCCGCGTGGCGGGCGCGACATCGCCGCGGCCGTTGAGCACCTTCGAAACAGTCGGAGCCGAGACGCCCGCGGCTCGGGCGATCTCGGCGAGGGTGGCCGCGCCGGCGCTGCCGCCCGCGGTTCCGCCCGCGCTCGCGCGGCCCGCCGCTCCCGCCGCGCCGTTCGACGGCGTGTCGGGCTGGTCGGCTGTCCTGGACGGTACGTCTGCGGCGCTCATGCCTGCGATCGTAGCCCGCCGCCGCCCCATCCGTCCGACCCCGGGGTGCCCCCTGTTTTCCCGGCAACAATCGGCAACTAACTCGAATCATTCTCCGGTGTCGTCCGTCACCGGTTACCTGTGCCCCTCGGGGCGCGGGGGACCGTACGGTCAGCCGTGACGCCCGGGCGGCCGGAAACGGGCGTGGCATGGCCGATTCCGGGCGGGCGGCCGGGGGAGGGAGGGTGCGACGGTGACGGGATGAGCTTCTTCCAGGACGTGCCAGAACCGCCGACACCGCAGGAGCCGGAGCCCCGGCCGCGTCCCTCGTGGGAACAGCCCGTCTACGTGCTTCCCGCGTCGGTGCCGGGTGACGTGGTGCTGCTGCGCTCGGACCGGGCGGCGGTCTGGATCGGCGGGCTGCGGGCGTACCCCAACGGCTTCGTGTTCCATCTGCGCGCGGTCCTGCGAAGGGCCCCGGCCAACGGTGCCTGGCTGGGCAATCCCCTCGACGGCCGGTCCAACCCCCTGCGTCCGCACGAGCCGCAGAGCAATCTGCGGCTCGGCCTGCGGTACGCGGACGGCCGACGCGTCGCGACGCAGGGCGGCATGCCGGTGCCCTGGCCGGGCGACGACGACACGGAGGCGATCCGCCTGATCAGCCAGGGCGGCGGCGGCAGCGGTCTGACATGGGAGGCGAGCTTCTGGACGTATCCGCTGCCGCCGGACGGCCCGGTGACCGTCTTCGCCTCGTGGCTCGACGCCGGGGTGCGTGAAGCGTCGGTGGAGCTGGACGGCGCGGCGATCCGGGCGGCGGGCGGCCGGGCGGTCCGCCTGTGGCCGCAGGACGAGGACCCCGAGGACGAGGACGGCTACAGCTACGCCACGACGAGGCTGACGGTCGGCGACGCCGAAGCGGACGGGGACGACCCCGAGACCGTACCCGAGACCGCACCCGGCACCGCACCGGGCGCGTAACCGGACGCTCACGGGGCCGAGACCGTCACCGACGTCTCGTGCCGCACCGGAAAGTTCACCGAGTTGGCGATGAAGCACAGCCGTTGGGCCTCCTCGTGGAGGGCCTGGGCGGCGGCGGCCATCGCGGGGGAGGCGACCTCGACGGCGGGCCGGAGCACGGCTTCGGTGAAGTGGCCGCCGCCGTCGCCGGTCTCCCGCATCGTGCCGGTCGCGTGGTCGATGTAGCCGGTGACGACCACGCCGTTGACGGCGCAGACGTGGAGGTACGACAGCAGGTGGCACTGGGAGAGCGCGGCGAGGAGCAGCTGCTCGGGGTTCCAGCGGTCGGCGTCACCGCGGAAGGCGCGGTCGGCGGAGCCGCAGATGGCGGGGAGTCCGGCCGCGGTGACCTCGTGCGTACGGTCGTAGTCGCGGTAGGAGCTGGTGCCCGTGCCGCGGTTGCCGGTCCAGACGACCTCGGTCTCGTAGGAGTGCTGACGGGCTGACGGCATGGCTCGATGTCCCTTCGGGTCGCTCAGTCGGTGAATCGGGCGCCGCAGGTGTCCAGGACGTGGCGGCGGGCCGCCTCGGCCGCCTCGCGCGCCCGGCCCCCGGTGATCGCGGCCAGCAACTCCCGGTGCTGGGCGTTGACCTGGGCGGGCCGGTGGGGCGGGTCGAGGGAGGCACGGGTGGAGACGAGGATCTGGTCCCACAGCCGGTCGAGCGAGGCGAGCGCCACGGGGTTGGCGGCGAGTACGGCGATCCGGCCGTGGAAGCGGCGGTTGTGGGTGACGGCCTCGGCGAGCCGCCCGGCCAGCGTGGCCTCTTCCGTACGGTCCGCCTCGCGGACCAGCTCGGCCAGGTCGGCGGGGGCGATCCGGCCCTCGGCCTGGCGCCGGGCGGCCAGCTCGGCGGTGAGCGCCTCCAGAGCGGCCCGCACCTGGTAGGCGTGGCGCAGCGCCTCCGTGTCGAGCGCGACCACCCGCACACCGCGCCCAGCCGAGTGGACCAGCCCCTCGGCGACCAGCGCGCGGAACGCCTCGCGCACCGGCGTCCTGCTCATCTCCAGCGACAGCGCGACCTCGGTCTCGGTGAGCCGCTGGCCCGGCGCGTAGGCGCCGTCCAGGATCAGGTCACGCAGCCGCGCGCGGGCGGAATCGGTCTGCTGCACACGGCCGAGGCTAGCTTCCGCATGCATTGCATGCAATGGATGCAGAAGGCCGGGGCGTACGGCTCAGGCCCGCTCCACCCGCACCGCGCACACCTTGAACTCCGGCATCCGCGACGCCGGGTCCAGTGCCGGATTGGTCAGCGTGTTGGCCCGGCCCTCGCCCGGCCAGTGGAAGGGCATGAAGACGGTGTCGGGCCGGATCGCGGGGGAGAGGCGGGCGGGCGCGACGGCCCGGCCGCGGCGGCTGGTGACCGCGAGCGGCTCGCCCTCGCCGACGCCGAGCCGGGCCGCGAGCCGCGGATGGAGCTGCACGAAGGGTCCCGGCGCCGCCGCGTTCAGCTCCCGCACCCGCCGGGTCTGCGCACCCGACTGGTACTGCGCGAGCACCCGTCCGGTGGTCAGGTAGTACGGATAGTCCGGCGTCGGCTCCTCCGCCGAGGGCCGGTGCTCCACGGGCGTGAACCGGGCCCGCCCGTCCGGCGTCGCGAACCGGTCGAGGAACAGCCGTGGCGTGCCCGCCGGTTCACCCGTCTCCGTACGCTCCGCGCCGTTCCGCGGGCACGGCCAGAAGACGCCGTCCTCCGCGACGATGCGCCGGTAGCTGATGCCCGAATAGTCGGCCGGGCCGCCCGCGGAGGCCCGCCGCAACTCCTCGAATACCTCCTCCGGGTCGGCGGGGAAACCCTCCTCGCGGCCCAGCCGGCCGGCGAGCGCGCCCAGCACCTCCAGGTCGCTCCGTACCCCCGGTGGCGGGTCGACCGCTTTGCGGCGCAGGAGCACCCTGCCCTCCAGATTGGTGGTGGTCCCGGTCTCCTCCGCCCACTGCGTGACCGGCAGCACCACGTCCGCCAGCGCGGCCGTCTCGGAGAGCACCACGTCGCAGACCGCGAGGAAGTCCAGCGCGGCGATCCGCTCCTCGACGTGCCGGGCGCGCGGCGCGGACACCACCGGGTTGGAGCCCATGAGTAGCAGCGCGTGCACGTCACGGCCGAGGGCGTCGAGCAGTTCGTACGCGCTGCGGCCGGGTCCCGGCAGGTCGTCGGGGTCGACGCCCCAGACGGCGGCGACGTGGGCGCGCGCGGCCGGGTCGTCCAGCTTGCGGTAACCGGGGAGCTGGTCGGCCTTCTGGCCGTGCTCGCGCCCGCCCTGGCCGTTGCCCTGCCCGGTCAGACAGCCGTAACCGGACAGCGGGCGGCCCGCCCGGCCGGTCGCCAGGCACAGATTGATCCAGGCGCTGACGGTGTCGGTGCCCTTGGCCTGCTGCTCGGGGCCGCGCGCGGTCAGCACCATCGACTCCGGCGCGTCGCAGAACAGCGCGACCGCGCGCCGCAGTTGAGGCACCGGCACTCCGGTGATCCGCTCCACCAGCTCGGGCCAGTGCGCCATCACCCCGGGCAGCGTCCGCTCCCAGCCCGCGGTCCGCCCGGCGATGAAGCCGGTGTCCAGCCGTCCCTCGGCGACCACCAGGTGCAGCAGGCCGAGCGCCAGCGCCAGATCCGTGCCGGGCCGCGGCTGGAGGTGCAGATCGGCCTGTTCCGCGGTCCTGGTGCGGCGCGGGTCCACGACGATCAGCGTCCCGCCGTTCCGCCTCAGCTCGGTCAGGTAGCGCAGCGCGGGCGGCATCGTGTCGGCCAGGTTGGAGCCGACGAGGATCACGCACCCGGTCGCGGACACGTCCGCCAGCGGGAACGGCAGCCCCCGGTCCAGGCCGAACGCCCGCTGGTGCGCGACCGCCGCCGACGACATGCAGAACCGGCCGTTGTAGTCGATCTGCGAGGTGCGCAGCACCACCCGGGCGAACTTCCCGAGCGCGTACGCCTTCTCGTTGGTCAGCCCGCCCCCGCCGAACACCCCCACGGCGTCCCGCCCGTGCTCCGCCCGGACCCGCAGCAGCCCGGCCGCGACCCGGTCCAGCGCCTCCTCCCAGCTCGCGGGCGCCAACTCGCCGTCCGCGCCCCGTACCAGCGGCCCGGTCAGCCGCACCGCCGTGGACAGCACCTCGGTCGAGGTGCGGCCCTTGCCGCACAACGCCCCCCGGTTCACCGGGAACGCCGTCCGCTCCACCACCTCCGGCCCGTCCGCCCCCGCCCGCAACGTCATCCCGCACTGCAACGCGCAGTACGGACAGTGCGTGTCGACCCCACCGGAAACGGCCCCGGCCCCGGCCTCGCCACCGGCCCCGTGCACGGAGACAGCCCCGGCCGAATCCCCCGCGCCACGTACTGGAATGCTCATCCGGCCACCCTGCGCGGCCCGTGTTTCCTCCCGCCGCCCGCGGCCGTTACGCCCCGGCCACACTCACCTCAGCGCACGGCCCCACCCGCTGTGAGGGCCCGTGCGACCCCCGGCTCGCGCGGCCCCAGGAAGTGCGGGTTCGGGCGTACCACCACGTCCGCCGCCGCCTTGCCCGCGGCCAGCAACTCCCGTACGCCGCCCGCGTACCAGGTGGCGTCGTGCGGCTCGTCGACCCCTATTCCGTAGGCGTCGATCCCGGCGGCCTCGCAGAGCGCCAGGGCCCTGCGTATGTGGAAGTCCTGGCTGACCAGGACGGCCCGGTCGATCCCGAAGACGCGCTTGGCGCGGCTGCACGAGTCCCAGGTGTCGAAGCCCGCGTAGTCCAGGACGACCTTGTCTGCGGGCACGCCGTGCGCGGCCAGGTAGGTGCGCATGGCACCCGGCTCGTTGTACGACGTACGGCTGTTGTCGCCGGTGACCAGCACCACGCGTATCCGGCCCGTCCGGTACAGCGTCGCCGCCGCGTCCAGCCGGTGCGCCAGATACGGCGACGGCTTCCCGTCCCAGAGCCCGGCGCCGAAGACCACGGCCACCGGCTCCTTCGGCACGTCGGCCAGCGTGCGGACGCGCCCGCCGTCGGCCAGCCGCAGCCACGTCGCGGGCAGCAGCGCCAGCACGCACACGGCCACGCTCCACCGCAGCAGCCGCCGCCACCCCCGCCGCGTGCGCGGCAACCGCACCCATGACGGCTTCCACCCCCGGACCCGCGCCCCCCACGTCCGCGCCCACGTCATACCGTCCACCCCCTGACCCGCCATCGCACCCGCCCCTCGCCGACCCGTGCCCCCTCCGTGACCGACGCCGGACACCCCCGCCCGGTTGCGTTATGGATCACAGTAGAACCCACCACTGACAACGCCCCCGGAGCGCCCGCGTGACCGACCCCCGCCTCCCCTTCTTCCTCTACGGCACGCTGCTGCCCGGCGGGCGCAACCACGGCGTGCTGCGCGGCCGGGCCCTGACCTGGACACCGGCCGAACTGCCCGGCGCGCTGCTCTTCCACGGCCCCGGCTACCCGTACGCCGTCCCCGACCCGGCGGGCGAGGGCGTCGTCCACGGGGCGCTGACGGCGGTCGGCCCCGAGGCGTACGCGGACGTCCTCGCCGACCTCGACCGGCTGGAGGAGTACGCGCCGGGCGCCCCCGCCAACCTCTACGAGCGCCGCCGGACGCACGTGCGCACGGCGGGCGGACCGACCCCCGCCTGGGTGTACTTCGCGGCCGACCGCACCGCCCGTGAGCTGCTGCTCTCCGGCGAGCGGGTCTCCGGCGGCCGGTGGCCTCACAGCGGACCCGCGGCCGGGTGAGAGCACCGAAACCGGCTGTTGCGCCCGCGCGAACGACGAGGCAACCCAGGCACGTCAGGATCACGCCATGAGCCGGCCGCACACCGGAGCCCTGCCCCATGCATGCGCAGGCGGGTTCGCCGGTAGCCGTGGAGCCGAAGGGCGCGCCGGTGTTGAAAAGGAGAACGCGCACAGTGACCGAGGAACGAGGGAGCGAGCACGATCGACTTCCCCCAGACTCCGTCCGGGGGTGCCCCCACACCGGGTCCAAGCGCCCGGAGGCGGAAGGGCGGCAAAAAGAGGGGGATCGCGGTGAGCTGACGTACGAAGGCTCCCCCGCACGGTTCGTTCCCTGGAAGCCGCCGCCGGTGCGCCGACCGGCGCTGCTGGCCGTCGCCCACGGCAGCCGGGACCCGCGCGCGCCGCGCGCCGTACGGGAACTGCTGGAGCGGGTACGGGCCCGGCGGCCGGGCCTCGACGTGCGGCTCGGCCACATCGAGCTGAACGAGCCGCTGCTCCCCGACGCCCTCGCCGCACTGCGCGGCGACGCCGTCCTCGTCCCGCTGCTCCTCGGCCGCGGCTACCACGTCAAGCACGACCTCCCGCGCGCCCTGGCGGGAGCGACCCATCTGCGCGGCCTGATCGCCGCGCCCCTCGGCCCGCACCGCCTGCTCGCGACGGCCCTGCACGCGCGCCTGACGGAGGCGGGCTGGCCCGCCGCGCCGGACACCGGCCCCGGCGGCCCCGCCGTCGTCCTCGCCGCCGCCGGTTCCCGCGACCCCGACTCGGCGGCCGACACCGCCCGCACCGCAGCGCTGCTCGGCGTGCGCCTCGGCGGGGTGCCCGTGCTGCCCGCGTACGCCTCCGCCGCCGCGCCGACCGTCGCCGAGGCCGTGGCCGCGCTCACCGCCCGCGGCCACCGCCGGATCGCGGTCGCCTCGTACTTCACCGCACCCGGCCGCTTCGCCGCGCAGACCTCGGCCGCCGCGCCCTGGATCGCCGCGGCCCCGCTCGGCGCGCACGACGCGATGGCCGAACTCGTACTGCACCGGTACGACGAAGCCCTTCGGTACGACGAAACGCTCCTGCGCGCCGACGCCCGCCGTCGGGGCAGGTCACCGCGGGCCCCGGCGGCCCGGCCGCCGGTCGCGCGCCCGGTCTGACACCCGCGCGTACGCCGCCGGTCACCGGGGCCGGTTACCGTCACGGGTATGGAAGAGAAGGACCGGTCACAGCGGGCGGCATCCGCGCACCTGGGCCCGTACGAGCGGTACGGGCCCTACGGCGAGGCCGATATGGAGCGGTATGTCACGGAACCGGACAAGAGGCCGGGCCGTACGGCGTTCCAGCGCGACCGGGCGCGGGTGCTGCACTCGGCGGCGCTGCGCAGGCTGGCCGGGAAGACGCAGGTCGTGGACCCGGGCGTCAACAGCGCGGCGGTGATCGACACCAGCCCGCGCACCCGGCTGACGCACTCGCTGGAGTGCGCGCAGGTCGGCAGGGAACTGGGCGCGGCGCTCGGCTGCGACCCCGACCTGGTGGAGACGGCGTGCCTGGCGCACGACCTCGGGCACCCGCCGTTCGGGCACAACGGCGAGCTGGTGCTGGCCGAATTCGCCGAGGACTGCGGGGGGTTCGAGGGCAACGCGCAGAGCCTGCGGCTGCTGACCCGGATCGAGCCGAAGAAATTCGTGCCGGACCCGGCGGGCGACACGCTGGTCAGCGTCGGCCTCAATCTCACCCGCGCCGCGCTGGACGCGGCGACCAAGTACCCGTGGGCGCGCGGCGGCCACCCCACCACGCCCGGCAGCCCCAAATTCGGTGCGTACGAGGACGACCTCCCGGTCTTCGGCTGGCTGCGGAAGGACGCGCCCGACGGCCGTCAGTGCTTCGAGGCGCAGGTCATGGACTGGGCCGACGACGTCGCGTACTCGGTGCACGACGTGGAGGACGGCCTCCAGGCCGGGCACATCGACCCCGGCGCGCTGACCTCCGCCGCCGAGCGCGCCGAGGTGTTCGGCTGCGCCGCCGCCCGCTATGTGCCGCCCGGCACCGATCCGGCCGAGCTGGCCGCGGCACTCGACCGGCTGCTCGACCAACCCTGGTGGCCGCACGGCTACGACGGCACCGCGCTCGCCCAGGCGCGGCTCAAGGACGCCGCCTCCCAGCTCATCGGCCGCTTCTGCCTGGCGGCCGAGAGCGCCACCCGCGAGCGCTACGGCACCGGCCGCCTCACCCGCTACCGCGCGGAGCTCGTCGTGCCACGCGAGCAGCGGCTCGAATGCGCCGTTCTCAAGGCGGTCGCCGACCGGTACGTCATGCAGCGCGCCGCGCAGGCCAAGCGCCGGGCCGAGCAGCGCGTGGTGATCGGCGAGCTGGCGCAGCGGCTGCTGGAGCGGGCCCCTGAGGGCCTTGACCCGCAGTTCCGCGGGATCTTCGACGCCGCCCCCGACGACCGCGCCCGCCGCCGCGCCGTCGTCGACCAGATCGCCTCCCTCACGGACGCGGCGGCCACCGCCCTGCACGCCCGGCTGCACGCGTAACCGCCGGAAACGGGGCGTCCGGTACGCCGGGATACCCGCCCGGCATATGGCCGGATGCCCACTGGGCAGAAGAAACACGAGGGGAAGGACGGCGCGGCGCTCTTCCGGACGGCCCTGACGTGCGGGACGCTCGTATGTACGCACAGGCAGGACGCACAGGCAGGACGTACAAGCAGGACCCACGAGCACGACGCGCCTTCAGACGCACCGCACGACGCACGACGCACGAACAGAACGCACAAGCACCACGCACAAGCACCACGCACGCAGCACCGCACGACGCGTACACGTACGCTCGCACACGTACCGATCGCCGACCCGCCTGGAGGGCCACCGTGGTGGACGCACACGAAACCTTCGTGATCGTCGGAGCAGGGCTCGCCGGGGCGAAGGCGGCCGAGACGCTCCGGGCCGAGGGTTTCACCGGCCGGGTGATACTGATCGGCGACGAGCGCGACCACCCCTATGAACGCCCGCCTCTGTCCAAGGGCTACCTGACCGGCGCCGACGAGCGCGACTCGGTCTTCGTGCAGAACACCGCCTGGTACGCCGAGCACGACATCGAGCTGCACCTGGGCCAGCCGGTCGTGCACCTGGACCCGGCCGCCAAATTCGTTCGCCTCGGCGACGGCACGACCCTGATGTACGACAAGTTGCTGCTCGCCACCGGCTCCGAGCCGCGCCGCCTGGACATCCCGGGCACCGACCTGGCCGGGGTGCACCACCTGCGCAGGCTCGCGCACGCCGACCGGCTCAAGCACGTGCTGACCAGCCTCGGCCGGGAGAACGGCCACCTGGTGGTGGCGGGCGCGGGCTGGATCGGCCTGGAGGTCGCCGCCGCGGCCCGCGGCTACGGCGCCGAGGTCACCGTCGTGGAGTCCGCGCCGACCCCGCTGCACTCGGTGCTCGGCCCCGAACTGGGCGCGGTCTTCACCGACCTGCACGCCGAGCACGGCGTCCGCTTCCACTTCGGCGCCCGGCTCACCGAGATCACCGGCCAGGACGGCATGGTGCTCGCCGCCCTCACCGACGACGGCGAGGAGCACCCGGCACACGACGTGCTCGCCGCGATCGGCGCCGCGCCGCGCACCGCGCTGGCCGAGAGCGCGGGACTCGACCTGGTCGACCCGGCCGAGGGCGGCGGCATCGCCGTGGACGCCTCCCTGCGCACCTCGAACCCCGACATCTTCGCCGCGGGCGACGTCGCCAACGCCGAACACCCGCTGCTCGGCGGCCGGTTGCGCGTCGAGCACTGGGCGAACGCGCTGAACGGCGGCCCCGCCGCGGCCCGCGCCATGCTCGGCCGCCCGGTGTCGTACGACCGGGTTCCGTACTTCTTCTCCGACCAGTACGACCTGGGCATGGAGTTCTCGGGGAACGCGGCGCCCGGCTCGTACGACCAGGTGGTGTGCCGCGGCGATGTGGGCAAGCGGCAGTTCATCGCCTTCTGGCTGAACGAGGGGCGGGTGCTGGCGGGGATGAACGTCAATGTGTGGGACGTCACCGAGCCGATCCAGCAGCTCATCCGCTCCGGCCGCGCGGTCGACCCCGAGCGGCTGTCCGATCCGACGGTGCCACTAACCTCGTTCCTGGACTGACCAGGAGCTTTCTTCCTGGACCGGCCGGACCGACCAGGAAGGGACACCCCGCCGTGCCCGTCACCCGTACCGCCGTCGTGCCCGTCGAGGAGATCTTCGCCCTGCGCTGGGCGGTGCTGCGGACCGGCCTGCCGCGCGAGACCGCCGTCTATCCGGAGGACTCTCGCGACGGCACCTTCCACATCGCCGCCTACGACGAGGAAGGCGCGGTACGGGGCTGCGCCACCTTCTTCCCCGAGCCGCTGTCGGGGGATGACGCCCTCGCGGACGCGGATCCGGCCGGGGCGTCCGCGTACCGCTTCCGCGGCATGGGCAGCGCGCCCGAGGTCCGCGGCCAGGGGTTCGGCGGCGCGGCCCTGATCGCGGGGCTGCGCGAGGCCGCGGCCCGCGGCGCCGGACTGGCCTGGTGCAACGGCCGTACGTCCGCCGCCGGTTTCTACGAGCACTTCGGCTTCACGGCGATCGGCGAGGAATTCGTCGTGGAACCGATCGGCCCGCACTACGTGTTCGTCACCAAGGACCTCGCGCGGGGTCCCGCGTAGGCCGTTGCTCAGCGCCTTGCCGCCTGTCCCCGAACGCTACTTCGACAGGTAGAAGGCCAGCAGCCCCGACGCGTCCATGTCCAGCGCCGGCTCCGAGCTCTGCCACGACCGGACGTCGTCCACGTACCGGCTGCCGCGCCCGTTGAAGGCGCTGTACGGGTCCGCGCCGCCGGGCGGGCACGGCCGCATGCCGTCCAGGTAGTCGCCGAGGCCGTCGCTGAACTGCTCCGCGCCGTTGGGCCCGTTGACGATCGCGCCCACCTCCAGCGGTCGCGAACCGGTCAGGCTCCCCGCGAGGTTGCCCAACTGGCCCGCCGTGCAGCGCGGGAAGGTCTGCCCCTGGCCGACCATGAAGGACGTGCCCCAGGCGTTCGCCCCCAGCAGCCAGTCGAGTTGCTGCACCGCGAAGCGGTCGAACGAGGTGTCGCCGGTCACCGAGCGGTAGAGCCGCGTGGTGGCCGCGAGACCCAGCGTGTGCGAGTCCGCGTCGAAGTCGTCGTAGACCGCGCCCGCGTGGAACGGATCGGCCGCCGCCCGCCGTTGCCCGGCGGCGATCTGGCCCTTCACGTAACCGACCAGGTCGGCGTACGTCACCGCGAGGCCGCGCGGGTGCCCGGCCGCCCTGATCGCCCGCGCCAGGTCGAGGTCGGCGAGCGCGCTGGTGTCGTACATGTTCAGCGTGTCCGCGCCCGCCTCGCTCTGGTGCGCCTTCGCCCAACTCGCCGCCTGCTTCAGCCAGTCCGCGCCGCGCCGGTCGTGCAGCCGCTGCGCCGCCAGCGCCAACTCGGCCCCGCCGAAGGCCAGATCGTCCTTCCAGCTCGTCTCGGGGTAGTAGCCGTACGGCACGGTGGTGACGAGCGTGCCAGGGCGGGTGTCGGCCAGGCCGTAGATCTGCGCGGCGGTGTTCAGATACGCGCGGGCCTTGGCGGGCGCGGTGGCCGCGTACCGCTGGGCGGCGAGCGCGAAGTCGGCGGCGAGCCGGCCCGCCTGGTTGGGGCTGAGCTTCGCGCCGGGGGCGCCCGCCCTGAACACCGGGCGGTTCTTCAGGAAGGGGTGCGCGGAGTCCTTGTCGTCCTTCTCCGGCAGCCGCCACACGTCGTGGTCGCCGACGACGCTGCCGCTGTCCGTACCGGAACCGAGGCCGACCTGGATGTACAGCGTCTTCGTTGTGCCGTCCCACATCTTGTCGAGCCAGTCCAGGCCGTGCTGCGCCTCGCCGCCGAGGGCCGAGGCGGGGCCCGCGCCGGTCTGCCGGGCGGCGATCTGGAGCGCGGCGACGGCGTACGAGGTGGTCTCGGTGAACTTCAGGTAGTCGCCCGCGTCGAACCAGCCGCCGGAGACGTCCACCGGGGCCGCGTCCGCGATCTTCTTCGGGGCGGCCTTGATCGTGTCGCCGTCGGGGTCGGTGAACGACGGCCACGCGTAGACGGCGGCGTGCGCGTCGTTGAGATGCGACGGCTTGCGCCGCAGCTGCCCGGGAATCGTCCTCGCGCCGTCGCGCTGGGCCTGGAAGAACGCGGTGGCGTCGGCGGCGGGGCGGCCGAAGACGGCCTTCGCCGAGCCGATGGTGAAGGCGGGGGAGGAGGCGGTGGCGGTGCCGCCGACCACCAGGCGGTAGGTGCCGGGCGTGCGCACCGCGCTGAAGTCGATCAGGTAGACGGCCGGATACGCGCTGTTCCAGCGGCCGAGGCTCGCCCCCGTGCTGCCGTGCGCGACGACCCGGCCGCCGCGGCCGACCAGCTTCCACGACGCCGTGCCGACCGCGCTCTTGGCCAGCAGGAACGCTTCTTTGGCGCCGCTTCCCGCGTAGCCGACCTGGTTCACCCGGACCTCGCCGGTGGTCACGGCCTGCGCGGTGTCCGCGCCGCCCGCCAGCGACAGCGCCGCCAGCACGGTGGTCGCGGTGACAGCCGTCGCCGCGGCGGTGGTCCATCTGCGGAGCGGCCTTCTGCGAAGCTCGGGCATGCGGCTGTGTCTCCCCACGACTTCGGAACCCCAATAGGAAAGGTTCCTAACGATCGGCGAAGCTAGTCCTCACCTCCGCCCGGGTCAAGACCTTCGTCGCCACCCACCGCCCCGCGCTTCGCTGTCCCACCAGCGCCGTAGACTTGCGCGAGTGGCGGGCAGGATCAGAGACGAAGACGTGAAGGCGGTACGGGACGCGGTCCCGATCGACGCCGTCGTCTCCGAATACCTCCAGCTCAAAAACGCCGGCGGCGGCAATCTCAAGGGCCTGTGCCCCTTCCACGACGAAAAATCCCCCTCCTTCCAGGTCAGCCCCTCCAAGGGCCTTTACCACTGCTTCGGCTGCGGGGAAGGCGGGGACACCCTCGCGTTCGTCATGAAGCTCGATCATCTGTCGTTCACCGAGGCCGTCGAGCGGCTGGCCGGGCAGGCCGGGATCACGCTGCGGTACGAGGAGGGCAGCCATGTCCCCGGGCGCCAGCAGGGCGAGCGGATCCGGCTGGTCGAGGCGCACAAGGCCGCCGCGCAGTTCTATGTGGAGCAACTGGGCGGGGCGGAGGCGGAGATCGGCCGGAGGTTCCTGGCCGAGCGCGGTTTCGACCAGGCGGCGGCGGAGCACTTCGGGGTGGGGTACGCGCCCGCCGGGTGGGATCACCTGGTGCGGTATCTGCGGGGGAAGGGCTTCACCGACAAGGAGCTGATCACCGCGGGGCTGGCCTCCGAGAGCCGCAGGGGCGGGGCGATCGACCGCTTCAGGGGGCGGCTGATCTGGCCGATCCGGGACATCACCGGCGAGGTGATCGGCTTCGGCGCGCGCAAGCTGCGCGAGGACGACCAGGGCCCGAAGTACCTGAACACCTCCGAGACGCCGCTCTACAAGAAGTCCCAGGTGCTGTACGGCATCGACCTGGCCAAGAAGGAGATCGCCAAGACCGGGCGGGCGGTGGTCGTCGAGGGGTACACCGACGTGATGGCCTGCCATCTCGCCGGGGTCACCACGGCCATCGCCACCTGCGGCACCTCCTTCGGCGGCGACCACATCAAGATCCTGCGCCGGCTGCTGATGGACAATTCGACCGCCGAGGTGGTCTTCACCTTCGACGGCGACGAGGCGGGACAGAAGGCCGCGCTGCGGGCGTTCGAGGACGACCAGAAATTCGCCGCCGAGACGTCCATCGCGATCACGCCCGGCGGGATGGACCCGTGCGAACTGCGGCTCGCCGAGGGCGACGCGGCCATCCAGCGGCTGATCGACGGCCGCACCCCGCTGTTCGCCTTCGCGCTGCGCTCCATCGTGGCCCGCTACAACCTGGACACCGACGAGGGCCGGGTCGCGGCCGTGGACGCGGCGGTCGCCGTGGTCGCCGCGATCAAGAACCAGGCGCTGCGGGACCGTTACGCGATCCGGCTGGTCGGCATGGCCGGGATCGGCACGCAGTCCGAGGAGCAGTCGATCATCCGCCGGGTCCGCGCGATGGCCAGGGCCCGCGCGGCGGGCGGCGGCAGCACCGACAACCGCCCGCAGTACGGCCGCCAGGGCCAGGGCGGCCCGTACGCGGGCGGCGACCGGCAGTCCTCCGGCGTCCCCGCGCAGAACGCGCCGCGCGGCCCCCGGCTGGACCTGCGCAGCCCCGCCCACCGCGTCGAGCGCGAGCTGCTGAAGCTCGCCCTCCAGTACCCGAAGCTGGTCTCCCCGGCCTTCGACGCGTACGGCGAGGACGAGTTCACCGGACCGCCCTACGCCGCCGTGCGCCGGGTGATCGCCGAGGCGGGCGGCGTCGAGGCGGCCGACGCCGACTATCTCGTACGGGTCCGCGAGGCCGCGCCCGACGACACCGTACGGATGATGGTCACCGAACTTGCCGTCGAGCCGGTGATGCACAAGTCGCCCGAGTTCTACGCGGGCGAGGTGCTGGTCCGGGTGCGGATCAACGCGGTGGAGCGGCGCGTGGCCCAGGTGCACGCCACGCAGGCGCGGTTCGCCGCCCAGGGCGTCCCGCAGGACTCGCCCGAGGTCACCGCGTCACTGCGCGAGTTGTGGGCCCTCCAGCAGTACGGCCAGCGGCTGCGCGAACAGGGCGCGGCGGGGCTGTAGCCGCCGCGGGCGGGCAGCCGGGCATATGCCTTGCGTCACCGCACGGACCTGAGCGGTGACCTTGTGTGAAAAAGGGAGCGCACGCCCCTCGTAGCGGAGCCGCGTCGTGGGCCACACTGGGTGACGGCGCCCAGGGCCTGTCCGGCAAGACGCGCTGCGAGCCCGAGGACGCGCTCACTTCTGGAGGTCGCTTCCGTGCAGACCCAGACCCAGATCCACACCCAGATCCAGACCCTCACGACCGCGGCCGAGGTGGTGGCGATGGAGCCCCAGGCGGAACCGCCAGGGAACCTCACGGGGTCGCGGGTGCCGGAGCAACGCGTGGTCACCGACGAGCGGGACGACGAGGACGCGGTGCCGGTCCGGCCGCTGCGGGAGGAGTCCGCGGGCCCGTCCGCCGACCTCTTCCGGCAGTATCTGCGCGAGATCGGCCGTATCCCGCTGCTCACGGCGGCCGAAGAGGTGGACCTCGCCCGCCGGGTGGAGGCCGGACTCTTCGCCGAGGAGAAGCTCGGCGCCTTCCCCGACCTGGACTCGCAGCTCGCCGTCGACCTCGACCGCCTGGTGGTGCTCGGCCGGATGGCCAAGCGCCGCCTCATCGAGGCCAATCTGCGGCTGGTCGTCTCGGTCGCCAAGCGGTACATCGGCCGCGGCCTGACCATGCTCGACCTGGTCCAGGAGGGCAATCTCGGGCTGATCCGGGCGGTGGAGAAGTTCGACTACGCGCGCGGCTACAAGTTCTCGACGTACGCGACCTGGTGGATCCGCCAGGCGATGTCGCGGGCGCTGGCCGACCAGGCCAGGACGATACGGGTCCCCGTGCACGTGGTGGAGCTGATCAACCGGGTGGTGCGGGTGCAGCGGCGGCTGCTCCAGGAGCGCGGCTACGAGCCGAGCACCGAGGAGGTCGCCGCCCAGCTCGACCTGCCGGAGGAGCGGGTCAGCGAGGTGCTGCGGCTGGCTCAGGAGCCGGTGTCGCTGCACGCGCCGGTCGGCGAGGAGGAGGACGTCGCACTCGGCGACCTCATCGAGGACGGCGACGCCGCCTCGCCCGTGGAATCCGCGGCCTTCCTGCTGCTGCGCGAGCACCTGGAAGCGGTGCTGTCCACGCTCGGCGAGCGCGAGCGCAAGGTCGTCCAGCTCCGCTACGGCCTCGCCGACGGCCGCCCCCGCACCCTGGAGGAGATCGGCCGCATCTTCGGCGTGACCCGCGAACGCATCCGCCAGATCGAGTCCAAGACCCTCAACAAGCTCCGCGACCACGCCTTCGCCGACCAGCTCCGCGGCTACCTCGACTGAGACCCACCGCGGCGGAGCCCGACGCCAGCCGTCCCCGCCGTGGGTCCTAGCCGTCCCTGCGCAGCCGCGCCAGCGGCCTCGGCGCCACCACGAACCCCTCGGCGCGCGCGCTCGCCAGCCCGATCCGCGGCAGATGCGCGCTCTTGGCGAAGAGCAGGAAGCGCGGCTCCCAGATGGGCCGGTACTTGGCGTTCGCGCGGTACAGCGACTCCAGTTGCCACCAGCGGGAGAAGAACATCAGGGCCGAGCGCCACAGCCGCAGCACCGGGCCCGCGCCCAGCCGGGCGCCGTCCTCGAACACCGACCGGAACATCGCGAAGTTGAGCGACACCCGCTCCACGCCGACGTCGGCGGCGCGTTCGATCAGGTCGAGGACCATGAACTCGACCAGGCCGTTCTCGCTGTCCCGGTCGCGCCGCATCAAGTCCAGCGACAGCCCCTTCGGGCCCCACGGCACGAAGCTGAGCAGCGCCTTCAACTCGCCCTCGCCGTCGAGGCATTCGATCATCACGCAGTCGCCGTCGGCCGGGTCGCCGAGCCTGCCGAGCGCCATCGAGAAGCCGCGCTCGGTGGCGCCGTCCCGCCAGCGGTCCGCCGCCTCGATCAGCGCGGCCGTCTCGTCGGCCGGGATGTCGCGGTGCCGCCGGATACGGGTGGTGTAACCGGCGCGTCGCACCCGGTTGTACGCCTGCCGCACGCCGCGCATCGCCCGGCCGTCGAGGGTGAACTCGTCGGTCTCGACGATGGCTTCGTCGCCCAGCTCCAGCGCGTCCAGGCCGTGCCGGGCGTAGACGGTGCCGCCCTCCTCGCTGGCGCCCATCACGGCGGGGATCCAGGCGTGGTCGCGGGTCTCCACCAGCCAGGCGTCGATGGCGCCCGGCCATGCCTCGACGTCGCCGATCGGGTCGCCGGAGGCCAGGGCCACACCGCCGACCACGCGGTAGGCGACGGCGGCCTTGCCGCTGGGCGAGAAGATGACCGACTTGTCGCGGCGCAGCGCGAAGTAGCCGAGCGAGTCGCGGGCGCCGTGCCGGGCGAGCAGTTCGCGCAGCCGGTCCTCGTCGTCGCGGCTCTGGAGGTCCCGGCCGCGCGGGGAGCGGAAGAGCGCGTAGAGCACGGCGAGCAGCAGGCCGAGGCCCGCCAGGTTGAGGCCGCTGCTGACCCATGGGCTGATGTGCAGATTCGGCTCGATGTCGGAGTCGCGGCTCAGCGTCGTGAGCCGCAGCGCCACGTACCAGACGCGGTCGCCGACGCTGGCGCGCTCCGGGCCGACGGCCGTGACCAGGGTGGTGCCGACCAGGACCGACAGCAGCGCGCCGACGCCGAGGACGGCGAGCGCGAGCTGCGGGTTGGTGCGGTCGCCCTTGCCGTGGAATTCGCGGCGGCCGAGCGCGCCGAAGCACAGCACGGTCAAAGTGAGCGCGGTGGAGACCCAGTTGAACGGGTGCCGCCGCAGGTCGTCGTAGCACAGCGCCCACACCGACAGGGCCGCGTAGCCGCCGCACAGCGCCATGAAGGCGATCCAGGCCACGCGCTTGTGGCGGGCCAGCATCATGGCCATGAAGAGCGTCGCGGCGGCCGAGCCGAAGCCCGCGAAGAGCATGAACGGCGTGAACAGCTCACCGGTGTTGTGGTTCGACATCTCCTGACGGATCGTCAGGGAGACGGCGGACAGCAGATCGACGACGCCGATCACCCGCAGGTACCAGATCGGCACCCGCGCGCTGCGCCGCGCCAGCGTCGAGGTCTCGCGCCGCGCGGGGCAGCGCACCGGGTCGGAACCGCCCGGTCGCCCCTGCCGCGGCCCCTCGCCCGTACTCGTACCGGTACCTGTACCCGAATCCGTGCTCGTACCCATACGGGTACTCGTACCCGCCCGCGTGCCGGTACCCGCGCCCGACGCCGCGGTGGTGGCGCTGCTCATCACTTCTGCCCTTCCGGAGGTACGGCGGCACAGGCTACCAACGCCGCGCGCCGCCGTACCCGCTGGCTCCTCGGGTTTCCCGGCCCCCCGCTCCGGCCGGTCGGCCGGGACGGAACACCCGCCCCGGCCGACCCTCGTACCTCAGTCGACCTCCGCCACGGCCTGCGCGAACTGCGCCGCGTACAGCCGCGCGTACGCACCCTCGGCCGCCAACAGCTCCTCGTGCGTGCCCTGTTCGACGATCGCGCCGGACTCCATCACCAAGATGACGTCGGCGTCGCGGATCGTGGACAGCCGGTGCGCGATGACGAAGCTGGTACGGCCGTGGCTGAGCTTGGCCATCGCCCGCTGGATCAGCACCTCGGTACGGGTGTCGACGGAGCTGGTCGCCTCGTCCAGTACCAGGATCGTCGGATCGGACAGGAACGCCCGCGCGATGGTGATGAGTTGTTTCTCACCCGCGCTGACCCCCGCGCCCTCGTCGTCGATCACCGTGTCGTAGCCCTCGGGCAGCGTACGGATGAAGCGGTCCGCGTGCGCGGCGCGCGCCGCCTCCTCGATCTGCTCGGCGGTCGCCCCCTCGCTGCCGTAGCCGATGTTCTCCGCGATCGTGCCGCCGAACAGCCAGGTGTCCTGGAGGACCATGCCGATCGAGGAGCGCAGCTCCTCGCGGGAGAGCGTGGCCACATCGGTGCCGTCCAGGGTGATCCGGCCGCCGGACACCTCGTAGAACCGCATCAGCAGATTGACCAGCGTGGTCTTGCCCGCGCCGGTCGGGCCGACGATCGCGACCGTGTGGCCCGGTTCCACCTTCAGCGACAGGTGGTCGATCAGCGGCTTGTCCGGGTCGTAGCGGAAGTTCACGTCCTCCAGCGCGACCCGGCCCCGCACCGGCACCCGGGGGACGTCCCGCTTCGCCGGCTCCGCCGACTGCTCCTCGGCGTCGAGGAGTTCGAAGACCCGCTCGGCCGACGCGATGCCGGACTGGACCAGGTTCGCCATGCTCGCCACCTGCGTCAGCGGCTGGCTGAACTGCCGCGAGTACTGCACGAACGCCTGGACGTCACCGATGGACAGCGCGCCCGACGCGACCCGCAGGCCACCGACGACGGCCACCAGCACGTAGTTCAGATTGCCGATGAACATCATCATCGGCTGGATCGTGCCGGAGATGAACTGCGCCTTGAAGCCCGAGCGGTACAGCGCCTCGTTCTGCTCCTCGAAGGCCGCCGCCGACTCCTCCGCGCGCCCGAAGACCTTCACCAGCGAGTGGCCGGTGTACATCTCCTCGATGTGCGCGTTGAGCTTGCCGGTGGTCTTCCACTGCTGGATGAACTGCGGCTGCGCGCGCTTGCCGACCCGCGTGGCCACCAGCAGCGTCACCGGCACGGTGACCAGCGCGATCAGCGCCAGCAGCCAGGAGATCCAGAACATCATGGCCAGCACGCCCACGATGGTCAGCAGCGAGTTCACCAGTTGGCCCATGGTCTGCTGCATCGTCTGGCCGATGTTGTCGATGTCGTTGGTGGCCCGGCTCAGCACCTCGCCGCGCGGCTGCCGGTCGAAGTACGACAGGGGCAGCTTCGCCAGCTTGTCCTCGACGTCGGAGCGCATCCGGAACATCGCCCGGTTGATCACCTTGGTCGCGGTGCGCATCTGGAAGACGCTGAAGACGGCCGCGGCCACGTACACCGCGAGGACCACCAGCAGCACCTTGCCGATGGCGTCGAAGTCCATACCCTGGCCCGGCGTGAAGCTGATGCCCTTGAGCATGTCGGCGACCCGGCCGTCACCGTGCGCGCGCAGCGCGTCGAGCGCCTGCTGCTTGGTGCCGCCGTGGAACCGCCGTCCGATCACCCCGGCGAAGATCAGGTCGGTGGCGTGACCGAGGATGCGCGGTCCGGTCACCGCGAGCGCGACGCTCGCCGTGCCGAGGACCAGCACCAGGCAGAGCAGGAAACGGTCGGGACGCATCAGACCCAGCAGCCGCTTCAGCGACCCGCCGAAGTCCATCGGCTTCTCGACCGGGCCGCCGCTCATGAAACGCGCGGGCCCGCCCATCGGCCGCGGCGGGCGCTGCGCGGCGGCGGGCTTGTGCTCGTCGTCGCTCATCAGGCGGCCTCGGCTTCCGTGAGCTGGGACAGGACGATCTCCCGGTAGGTCTCGTTGTCGGTCATCAGCTCGGTGTGCGTACCGGTGCCGACGACCCGGCCCTCGTCCAGGACGACGATCCGGTCCGCGTCACGGATGGTGGACACCCGCTGGGCGACGATCAGCACGGTCGCGGCGGCGGTCTCGTGCAGCAGCGCGCGGCGCAGCGCCGCGTCCGTCGCGTAGTCCAGCGCCGAGAAGGAGTCGTCGAAGAGGTAGATTTCCGGCTTGCGGACCAGGACCCGCGCGATGGCCAGGCGCTGCCGCTGCCCGCCGGAGACATTGCTGCCGCCCTGTGCGATGGGCGCGTCGAGCCCGCCGTCGAGCCGCTCCACGAAGTCCTTGGCCTGCGCCACCTCCAGCGCGTGCCACAGCTCCTCGTCGGTGGCGTCCGGTTTGCCGTACCGCAGGTTGGTCGCGACGGTGCCGGAGAACAGATACGGCTTCTGCGGTACGAGGCCGACTGTCTCGGCCAGCAGCGCGGGGGCCAGCTCCGCGACGTCCTCGCCGTCGACCAGCACCCGGCCGCCCGTCGCGTCGTACAGCCGCGGGATCAGGCCGAGCAGCGTCGACTTGCCGCTGCCGGTGGAGCCGATGATCGCGGTCACCTCACCGGGCCTGGCGACCAGGTCGACACCGCGCAGGACGGCCGCCTCCGCGCCGGGGTAGGCGAACTCCACGCCGGTCAGCTCCAGGTCGCCGTGGCGGCGCAGGGTCAGCACGGGCGCGGTGGGCGGGACGACGCTGGACTCGGTGCCCAGCACCTCCTCGATGCGCTCGGCGCAGACCTCGGCGCGCGGCACCATCATGAACATGAAGGTGGCCATCATGACCGACATCAGGATCTGCATCAGATAGCTCAAAAACGCCGTCAGGGCGCCGATCTGCATCCCGCCGCTGTCGATGCGGTGCGCGCCGAACCACAGCACGGCGACGCTGGAGATGTTCACCACGCCCATCACCAGCGGGAACATCAGCGCCATCAGCTTTCCGGTGGCCAGCGACACATCGGTCAGACTGTCGTTGGCCTCGGCGAAGCGGCGCTGCTCGTAGTCGTCCTTGACGAAGGCGCGGATCACGCGGATGCCGGTGATCTGCTCGCGCAGCACCCGGTTCACGGTGTCGACGCGGGTCTGCATCGTGCGGAACAGCGGGCGCATCCTGCGGATGATCAGGCTGATCACGATGCCGAGCAGCGGCACCACGGCCAGCAGCAGCGACGACAGCGGCACGTCCTGGCCGAGCGCCATGATGATGCCGCCGACGCACATGATCGGCGCGGACACCATCAGCGTGAACGTCAGCAGCACCAGCATCTGCACCTGCTGCACGTCATTGGTGGTGCGGGTGATCAGCGACGGCGCCCCGAACTGCCCGACCTCGCGGGCCGAGAAGCTCTGCACCCGGTCGAAGACCGACGCGCGGATGTCACGGCCGACCGCCATCGAGGTCCGGGCGCCGAAGAAGACCGCGCCGATCGCGCAGCAGACCTGGACGACGGTCACCCCGATCATGACGCCGCCCAACTCCACGATGTAGCCGGTGTCGCCCTTCACCACTCCGTTGTCGATGATGTCGGCGTTGAGCGTGGGCAGGTAGAGCGTGGCTATGGTCTGGACGAGTTGGAGCAGTACCAAGAGACCGATGGGTCGCTTGTACGGGCCCAGGTGGGCCCGCAGGAGTCTGATCAGCACACTGAAACCTCGGTGTCGGCGGTACGGGCGCCGCGTACCCGGCGGGACGTACGCAGGCGGCGGAAGGCGCGTACGGAGACGCAGCGCGGGGGAGGGGACGTTGCCCCGGCCCGCCGAGCTTTGCCCGCCCTTTGCCCGTGTTGATCGGCGGAGGATCTTATCTTCCGACACCGCCGGGCCGCATGGGATTAAAGCGAGGCAAAGGCCCCCGGGTGCGTCTGCTCGCGCACCGCGACGTACTGCTGACGCACCGCTGACCCCACGGCCGAGTCGTCGCCCGGCTCCAGCAGTTGCGTGGCCGCCTCGGCCCACGGCGGCGGTTCGGTCTGCGACTGCGAGCCGAGCACCGCGCCCAGCGACCAGGCGGCCTGCCGCGCCGCGCCCAGCGCCGCGTACTCGGCGGCCGGCGGTACGACGACCTGCGTGCCGAACAGCGCGGGCGCGATGGCGCGCACCGCGGGCAGCTCGCCCGCCGCGCCCAGCAGGAACACCCGGCGCACCTCGACGCCCTTGTTGCGCAGCACGTCCAGCGCGTCCGTCAGCCCGCACAGCATGCCCTCGAAGGCGGCCCGCGCCAGGTGCTCCGGCTTCATCGAGTCGCGCCGCAGCCCGGCCAGCGTCCCCGCGGTGTGCGGCAGATCGGGCGTCCGCTCGCCCTCCAGATACGGCAGCAGCACCAGTCCGTACGCGCCGGGCGTCGACTGGAGCGCCAGTTCGGACAGCCCGGCCAGGTCGGTGCCCAGCAGATCGGCGGTGCCGCGCAGCGTACGGACGGCGTTGCGCACCTGCACCACCGGCAGATGGCGGCCGGTCGCGTCGGCGAAGGCGGTGACCGTACCCGTCGGGTCCTTCAGCGCCTCGTGGTGCACGGCGAAGACGGTGCCCGCCGCGCCCAGGGAGACCACCGCGTCGCCGGGGCCGAGGCCCAGGCCCAGGGCGGCGGCCATGTTGTCACCGGTGCCCGCGGAGATCAGCAGGCCCTCGGGGGTCTGGCCCGCGGGTTCGGCGGGGGCCAGTACGTCGGGGAGCGCCACCTGGTGGCCGAGCGCCCGCTCGACCAGATCCGTGCGGTACTCGCCGGTGGCCGCCGACCAGTAGCCGGTGCCCGAGGCGTCGCCGCGGTCGGTCGTCCGGCGCGCGGGCCGCCCCAGCAACTGCCACACCAGCCAGTCGTGCGGGAGCATCACCTGGGCGATGCGCGTGGCCGTCTGCGGTTCGTGCTGCGCGATCCAGCGCAGCTTCGCCACCGGATACGCGGCCTGGGGCACCGAGCCGACCGCCTCGGCCCACCCGGCCGCCCCGCCCAGCTCGTCGGTGAGGTCCACGGCCTGCGCCTGCGCCCGCTTGTCGCCGCGCAGCAGCGCCGGGCGTACGGCCACCCCGCCCGCGTCCAGGGCCAGCAGCCCGTGCTGCTGCCCGGAGATGCCTATCGCCTGCACCCCTTCGAGGACGCCGTCCTTGGCCGCCTCGCCCAGCGACAGCAGCCACGCCTGCGGGTCGATCTCGGTCGGCTTCTCGCCGTCGTCCAGAGGGTGCGGCGCATGGCCCTGCCTGAGTACCGCCCCGGTCTCGCTGTCGCACACGACGACGGTCGTACCGGTGGTGGAGCTGTCTATGCCCGCGACTTTCCCCATGGACGAGATGATGCCCCACGAGGGGCGGGCGCGGGGTGACAGCTGTGCATCAGGTTGCGTCAGGTGTTCGAGAAGCGAGCGGGGTACGGGCGGTGACGCCCTCCCTCAGGTGTTGGAGGTGCCCCAGTCGTCCTCGGGCGGCGCGCTGCGGTCGCGCAGCGCCTTCACCCGCTCGGTCACCGACTCCGGCAGCCGGTCACCGACCTTCGCCGTCACCGTGTCCGCGGCCTTCACCGCGGCGCTCCTGCCGGTCTGCGCGGCGCTCTCCGCCGCGTTGCGCACCGCCGGGTTCTGCGCGACGCGCTGCGCGCTCTTGCGCAACTGCTCGTACCGCTCGCGCCCGGCACGCGCGCCGAGCACATAGCCGACGACGGCTCCACTGATGAACGTCAGCCGGTAGCGCATGGGCTCCACCCTCTCTCCGTCGGACACGTCAGGCATAGGACAAGTCGGGCCAAGGTGCCGTGTGCTGCGCGCCTACCCTGTGCACCCGGGTGACAACCCTGGCGCAACTGGTTGGCGGAGCACCCCCTCACTTGCGCTAATGTATGTGTCGCAGCGAACGCGCGCCGTCCGGGACACCCTGACGAGTGCATTCGGTGCACGCAGAGCGATCCCCTGTAGCTCAATTGGCAGAGCAGCCGGCTGTTAACCGGCAGGTTACTGGTTCGAGTCCAGTCGGGGGAGCTCGGTCCCCTGTAGCTCAATTGGCAGAGCAGCCGGCTGTTAACCGGCAGGTTACTGGTTCGAGTCCAGTCGGGGGAGCGCCGGATCAGGACCCCGTTGGGGTCCTTTTTCATGCCCTCGGGAACCAACTCCCCGCCCCCGCGAGTCCACCCAACGACGCGTCTGTGACCCGCGAGGGCGACAGATCGTATGAGCAGCTATGCTGCGGCAGACGGCGCGCGAGGCGCACCGTACGGGGCGGTAGCTCAGCCGGTTAGAGCAGCGGACTCATAATCCGTCGGTCGTGGGTTCGAGTCCCACCCGCCCCACCCTGCGCTGTGCCGCGAAGCCGGCACTTCGCGGACGGTCTCCGGGGGCGGCGATCATGGCGCCGACACCCCCCCGCGTGAGCATCCGTCCGAGTGGCGTCCGCGGCGCCTCCTTGACGGGGCCGTGTGTGGTCGCGTGGGGCGGCCTCGTGGCCCACCTCGGCGGGGGCCAGGGCTGATCGGCGCGAGACCGCGCGAGGCGGCCCCGCTTTCCGCGTGCGCGGGGAGCGGGTCAGGCCGGCCAGGTGCCGGTGAGCCGCCGGGTGGCGGTGGCGCCGCTCCGGCTGACCGCCGCCTTCACGACGGCGAAGATCAGCCCGTGCAGCGCGGCCGCGATCAGGACCTCCTTCCAGGCGCGCTCCTCGTCCAGCGCGTCCGGGGTGTCGTCGTCGTGCCCGACCACCTTCCACATCTGCTTGAAGGCGGCTCCGGCCACCGCGCCACCGGCCACGCTGAGCAGCAGGCCGACCGGGCGGTAGGCGATCTTCGCGGCGTTCACTTGCGGCCCCTCTTCCAGCGGACGGTGAAGAACACCACGACGGCGCCGATCGCCGCGGCGACGGCCGCGCCGGGGCGGCGCTTGACGGCGTCGGCGGCCTGCTGGGTCTTCTCGGCCAAGGGCTCGGGGGTCTTCTCGCTGACCTTGGCGGCCACCGCCGCGGTGCCCTCAGCGATCTTGGCCGAGGCGGCAGCGGCCTTCTCCCGCACCGGTTCGGGCGTCTTGTCACGGACCAGCGCGCCGACTTCGGCGGCCTTCGCCCGGGCCGAGGCCGACGCGTCGGCCGCCGTGTCCTGAGCGGTGTCCTGGGCTTCGTCCTTCTTGGTCTGGGCGCGGTCCTTCAGCTCGGTGACCTTGCTCTGGACCTTGTCCTTGACCTCGGCGGCCTTGTCCTTCGCCTGGGCGGCCTTGTCGCCGACCTCATCCTTGATGTCGGCGGCCTTGCCCTTGGCGCGGGCCTTCACGTCGGCCTTGGCGGCCAGTTCCTCCACCGTCTCGCCGAGCTGCTCACGGGTGCTCTCCACCTGGGCGCGCAGTTCCTCGGGGGTGGACGGGTCCTTCTCGTCATGCGGGTCGATGGTCATCGCTTCGTCTTTTCCTTGATGGTGGCGACATCGGCCTTGACACCGGCGATCGCCTGCTCGGGAGCCGGCGGCGTCGCGCGGCTCACTTCCTTCTTCCCCGCCAGCGCCAGCGTGGCGGCGAGCGCCAGCAGCGCCACCGCGACGATCAGCGCCGACAGCCACACCGAGAACGTGAGGGCGAGCGCCGCGACCGCCGTGGCGGCCAGCGCCTCCAGACCGATGAAGGCCAGCAGCCCCGCACCGCCGAACAGCCCGCCGCCCATGCCGAACCGTTTGCCCTTCTGGGCCATCTCGGCCTGGGCGAGCCGCATTTCCTCGCGCACGAGCTGCGACATCTGCTGTGTCGCGCGCGACACCAGCTCACCGACCGACGGCTCACCCGAGCCGTCCGCCGCTCCGGAGCCGTCCCCTGCCGCCCGAGTTCCGACGGGATCCATCACCACTCACCGGTCCTTCCGTCTCCTATGCGCCCGGCTACCCGGGCTGGCCGGGCGCACACCGCGCTTCGGCAGGCGGCCGCGTGGCGGGTACATCGGTTCGGCTCAGGCGGGGGACGTACGGGGAAGGCGCGGGCACCGTCAGGCGAAGGTGTTCTTGTAGAAGAGGCTCGCGTCGAAGCCGGGGTCGGTCGTGGTGCCGGTCCTGCCGGAGAAGCCGAGGGTGAGGCGGGGCTGGCCGTCGGCCACCCAGATCGCGCAGCCCTGCGGCTCGCGGCCCGGGATCGTCGCCCCCGCGGTGGTGTGGAAGACCTCGCCGTGCTCGCCCCCGGCGTCGTTCATGCCGACGGCGGCGAGGTAGGACGGGCCGCCCGACTTGCCGTAGAGGAGGTAGGCGTACTCGCCGTAGAGGGTGACGCCCTGGAAGGCGGCGTCGTCCGGGATCTTCAGTTGGGCGTTGGTGGGCAGCGCGCGTTCGGCCTTCCTGTAGCCCTGGGAGAGCCGTCCCGCCACCGCGTCCTCCAGCGGGAAGACCACCAGCCGCCAGGGGTTGGGCGAGGTGGACTGGGTGGCGTAGCGGACCAGCAGCATGTTGTTGACGGGGTCGATCGCGGGGCGGGGCCGGACCGGACGGGCCCGTCCTCGACGGCGTCCGGCGGCACCACGCCCTCCGGCGGAACCACGCCGTCAGACGGAACCACGCCGTCAGACGGAACCACGCCGTCAGACGGCACCACGCCCTCCGCCGACGCCGGCGACGTCGACGCTGCGGCCGATCTGCCGCCGGAGCCCGACGAGGCCACACGCTCGGGATTCCTGGCCGGGCTCAAGGCGGTCGAACCGACGCTGGTCGACGACCCGGACAAGGCGGTACGCACCGGCCGCGACCAGTGCGGCGCTCTCGACGGCGGCGCGCGGTACGTCGACCACCTCGCGGCGGAACGCTTCGGCACCGACACCCACCCCCTCACCGACGACCAGGGCCGCGCCCTCAATCTCACGCTGCGCTACACGCTCTGCCCCGAACGCTGATCGGCGCTGATCGGCGCTGACCGCGCTGACCAGGGGCGCGGAGGGGCGCGGAGGAGCCGCGGACGGGCCGGCCGCGCGTCTGCCCCGGAGTGGGATGGATTACACCCGAGGCGTCCGCGGGATGGGCTCGGCGTATACCAGGCGTTTATCGGATCGTGGATATGTTTGCGCCCATGCCCAGCACGCCTCCGGCTCCCGATTCCGCGTTCGCCGACGCGGCCGAGCTCAATGCCCGGATACGTCGGCTCAGCGCGGGTCGCACCTCGTGGACCCCGGACGAGCTGACGGAACTGGCCCGCCTCCAGGCGGAGTGGCAGCTCGCGGTGGAAGGCGAGTCGGAACAGGTCTGACCCCGGACCGCGGCGGTACGGGGCCGGACCCGTACCCGTACGTGACTCCCTGACTACGCCGTCGCGCCGCGCTCGCCCAGCGACGACAGCAGCTGGAGCTTCTCGTAGGAGTCGGTGCCGGGGGTGGCGGTGAAGACCAGGAGGGTCTGGGACTGGGCGGGGTCCTGCAGGACCTGGCAGTGCAGGTGGAGGATGCCGACCTCGGGGTGACGGATCCGTTTGAGGTCGTCGGGGTGGCGGACGCCGATCTCGTGGGCGCTCCAGAGGGTGGCGAATTCGGGGCTCACGGCGAGCAGGGCGTCGACGAGGGCGGCGGCCCGCGAGCCGGGGCCCTGGCGGGAGAGCGTCTCGCGCAGCCCGGCGGTGAAGATCCGGCTGTGGGTGGGGTGGTCGGCCTCGGGGTAGATGCGGCGGGTGACGGGGTCGGTGAACCAGCGGTAGCCGAAGCTGCGGGCCATCCCGGTGTGCCCGGTCTCGTCGCCCAGCAGGGCGAGCGCCATCCGGGTCTGCGTCAGCGTCTCGCCGAGATCCGTCATGACCTGCGCGGGAGTGTCGTCCAGGCGCCCGAGGATCCGCATCAGACCGGGGCTGACGTGGTCGCTGCCCGATCCGCGCTCCGGGGCGCTGTGCCCCGCCATCCGGAAGAGGTGGTCGCGCTCGTCGAGCGAGAGATGCAGCCCGCGCGCGATGGCGCCCAGCATCGGCGCCGACGGCTGCGGGCCGCGGGCCTGCTCGATCCGGCTGTAGTAGTCGGTCGACATGCCGGACAGCGCGGCGACCTCCTCGCGCCGCAGCCCCCGCGTACGCCGCCGCGGCCCGCGCGGCAGCCCCACGTCCTCGGGTTGCAGCGCCTCACGCCGGGTGCGCAGGAAGTCCGCCAGCTGTTCTCGGTCCATGACCCCAGTCTCCCGCCTGTCCGGTCGCGGCCTCCCGCCCGTACGGCCAGCGTCTTCCGCCCGTACGGCCAGCGTCTTCCG
The DNA here is from genome assembly GCF_042957025.1 of Streptomyces sp. NPDC008139. Classification (NCBI taxonomy): domain Bacteria; kingdom Bacillati; phylum Actinomycetota; class Actinomycetes; order Kitasatosporales; family Streptomycetaceae; genus Streptomyces; species Streptomyces sp. NPDC008139. Next base: position 296,576 of record NZ_JBIBHM010000001.1, on the reverse strand, counting down.
CCCGTACGGCCACCCGTCTCCCGCCCGTACGTCCGCGGCTCAGCCCTCGGCGGCCACGCCGTCCGGGAACCGCACCCCCGCCAGCTCCTCCGACACCTGCCAGACCCGCCGCGCCTCCTCCTCGCTCCGCGCCGACCGGTACAGCGGCTGCTCCACCACGGGGCCGGTCAGATGCCCGAGGCCGCCGGGACCGTAGAAGGCGCCGCCGACCGCCCCCGGCGCGGTCGCCGCGTACAGCACCGGCCGCAAGCCGTCGTCCACGGTCTGCACGAACAGCCCGAGCCTGGACTGCCAGCGGAAGGCGCGGTCCATCCAGGTCGTCCGCTTCGCGCGGCCCAGATTCGGCCCGGCCGTCTGGAGATTGGTCGAGGTCAGGCCCGGATGCGCGAGGGTGCTGGTGATGCCCCAGCCGCCCGCGACGCTGCGCCGGTGCAGTTCCAGGCCGAACATCAGCACCGCCAGCTTCGACTGGCTGTAGACCTTCATCGGCGCGTAGCCGCGTTCCGCCTGGAGGTCGTCCCAGGCCAGCGCCCCCTGGCGGGCGCCGATGCTCGACTGGGTCGCCACCCGGGCGCCGCCCGCGGCGCGCAGCAGCGGCAGCAGATGCGCGGTCAGCGCGAAATGCCCGAGGTGGTTTGTCGCGAACTGCAATTCCAGGCCGTCCGCGGAGGTCTGCCGGGTCGCCGGGGTCATCACCGCCGCGTTGTTGACGAGGATGTCGACCGGCCTGCCCTCGGCGACCAGCGTCCGGCCGAGCGCGGCGACCGACTCCAGCGACGCCAGGTCCAGCTCCCGCGTCGACACCCGCGCGCCGGGCACCTCGGCCCGGATCCGCTCCACGGCCGCCGCGCCCTTCGCCGCGTTCCGCACCGGCAGCACGACCTCCGCGCCCGCCCGCGCCAGCCGCCCGCCCAGCCCCCGCCCGATCCCGTCGCTCCCGCCCGTGACGACGGCGAGTTTTCCGCTGAGATCGGGCACCGCGGTGTCCAGTGCGTTCTTACGTGTCATGACGGTTCGCTCCTGACGGTGGGTGGGGGCGGGCGATGCCGCATTCGCGGGGGCGGGCGAGCGCTTTCCAGCGGAGGAGAGGAACACAAAGGGACGGCGTGCGGATACGTATCCCGTGCGGCGGGCGAGGGAACCGCCCGGTCGGAGGAGCAACCCGCCCGGCTGGAGCGGGAACCCGCGGATTAGAGCAGGAACCCGCCCGACGCCTCGATCCGCTGTCCCGTGATCCACCCGGTCCCGTCGGACAGCACCGCGGCGATCACCCCGCCGATGTCCTCGGCGGTCCCGACCCGGCCGAGCGCGGCCTGGCCGGAGAGCGCGGCCCTGACGCCTTCGTCGTCCCGCATGAAGCCCCCGCCGAAGTCGGTGCCGGTGGGGCCGGGCGCGACGGCGTTCGCGGTGATGCCGCGCGGGCCCAGCTCCCTGGCCAGATAGCGGGTGAACACCTCCACGGCGCCCTTCATCGACGCGTACGCCGACAGGCCCTCGCTGGTGAAGCGGGTCAGCCCGGTGGAGAGGTTGACGATCCGGCCGCCGTCGGCGAGCAGCGGGACCAGCCGCTGGGTGAGGAAGTAGACGCCCTTGAAGTGGACGTTCAGCATCGTGTCGAAGCCCTCCTCGGTGGCTTCGAGGAAGGGTTCCGTCACGGCGGAGCCCGCGTTGTTGACGAGGTAGTCGAAGTCCGTCCGCCCCCAGCCCTCCTTGAGCAGCCGCCGCACCTCGTCGGCGAAGTCCGCGAATCCGGCGGTCCGCGCGGTGTCCAGGCGGAGCGCGTACGCGGTGCGGCCGAGCGCCCTCGCCTCGGCGACCACGGCCGCCGCCTCGTCCTCGTGCGACCGGAAGGTGATGATCGGATCGACGCCGTCCGCGGCGAGCCGCAGCGCGGTGGCGCGGCCGAGCCCCCGGTTGGCGCCGGTGACGATCGCGATCCTGGCCGGTGCGGCGCTGTCCGGGGCCGTGCCCGTGGTCGTGTCCGTGGTCGTGTCCGTGTGCGTGGTCATGACTCCAGCGTGGGCGGCGGAGACGGCCGGATGAAGGCCCCACTTGTCCAGGGATCGCCGATCCCACCTTGAGCGGGGGAGGGGCCCGCGCGGCCCGCGCGCATCCGGTGCCACCCGGTGTCCTTTTTACCCAATACGGAACCGGAGCAGAGAGATTTCGCGGGCCCCGATCCGCAGGATAGGTTTGCCTAAGTCAGGCCAGGCACACCTAAGCACGGGTCCGGGAGGACGAACATCGATGTGGGACGACGCGTTTCCGAGCTTCCTGATCGGACTCAGGGAAGGTCTCGAAGCCGGGCTGATCGTCTCGATCCTGGTGGCCACCCTGGTGCGCGGCGACGCCAAGTCCCGGCTTCCGCAGGTGTGGACGGGCGTCCTGGCCGCCATCGCCCTGTCGATGAGCTTCGGGGCGGTCCTCACCTTCACCGCCGCGAATCTGTCGGCGACCGCGCAGGAGGCGTTCGGCGGCACGCTCAGCGTCGTGGCCGTCGCCTTCGTCACCGCGATGGTCTTCTGGATGCGCCGCTCGGCCCGCAATCTGTCCGGTGAGATCCGGGAAAAGGTGACGGCCGCGCTCGCCATGGGCGGCGGCATGCTGATCCTCACCTCCTTCCTCGCGGTCGGCCGCGAGGGCCTGGAGACCGCGCTCTTCCTGTGGACCACCGCCCGCGCCGCGGGGGAGTCCGGCGGCCCGCTGGTCGGCGCCGCGATCGGCCTGGTGCTGGCCGCGGGGCTCTGCTGGGGTCTGTACCGGCGGGTGCTCAAGATCAATTTGAGCCGCTTCTTCACTGTGACCGGCGCCGTCCTGATCGTCATCGCCTCGGGCGTCCTCGGCTACGGCCTGCGCGACCTCCAGGAGGGCGGCGTGATCGCCGGGAAGACGGCGTACGCCTTCGACCTCAGCGCGCACATCGACGCCGGTTCCTGGTACGCCGCCCTCCTCCAGGGCGTCCTCAACCTCACCCCGGCCATGACCTGGCTCCAGGTCGCCGCCTACGTCGGCTACCTCGCGATCGTCATGACGCTGTTCGTACGCGGGCTGCGCAAGCCCGCGCCCGCGCCCGTATCCAAGAAGGCGGCCGAGGCACCGACGGCCGAGCCGACGGCGGCGGAGACGGCGCCCGCTTCCGCACCGGCCCCCGCTTCCGCACCGGACCCCGCCCCTGTGCCCGCTGTCACGGCGGCGCCCGCCCGCACCCGCTCCCGTCCCGTATGGCTGCTCCCGGCCGCCGTCGTCGCGATCCCCGCCGTGATCGGCGGCCTCGTCGTGGCCTTCGGCGACGGCAAGCCCGCGGGAGCGCAGACCGTCGCCGTCTCGCCGACCGAGTGCGGCAAGGGCTTCGTCGCCCCCAAGCCCGGCCGCCGGACCTTCTCGATGCGCAACACCGGCGACAAGGCGTCCGAGGTCTATCTGATCAACCCCGCCACCAACGCCGTCTACGGCGAGATCGAGGGCCTGGCCCCCGGCACCACCCGCGACCTGGTCGCCACCGTCGGCAGCGGCGAATACGCCTGGCGCTGCGTGCCGACCAGCGGCAAGGCGGTCACCTCCGCGTCCGTACGGGTCTCCGGCGGCAGCACCACCAAGGCCGTCCTGCCGCTGGCCGCGTCCGAACTCCAGCCGCCGCTCGCGTCGTACCGCGCCTATGTCAACACCGGGCTCGGCACGCTGGTCGGCCAGATCGGCACCCTGACGGCCGACCTCGCGGCGGGCGACCTCACCGCGGCGCGCGCCGACTGGCTCACCGCGCACGACACGTACTCCGCGCTCGGCGCCGCCTACGGGACCTTCGCCGACTTCGACGCGAAGATCAACGGCCGCAAGGACGGGCTGCCCGGCGGTGAGAAGGACCCGTCCTTCACCGGCTTCCACCGCATCGAGTACGGGCTGTGGCACGGCGAGTCCGCGGCCTCGCTCAAGCCGCTCGCCGTCCGGCTCGGCGCCGACGTGGCGGGCCTGCGCAAGGCGTTCCCCACACAGGACTTCGATCCGTCCGACCTGCCGCTGCGCAGCCACGAGATCCTGGAGAACACCCTCCAGTTCGAGCTGACCGGCGACACCGACGAGGGCAGCGGGACGAATCTGGCGACCGCGAACGCCAACCTGGCCGGTACGAAAGAGCTGTTGACGGTGCTGCGTCCGCTGATCACCCGGCGGGACCCGCGGCAACTGGCCCTGATCGACGCGGACATCGCCCGCCTCCAGAGGCTGCTCGACGGCACGCACAAGGGCGCCGCCTGGACCCCGGTCGGCTCGCTCGACACGGCGGTCCGCGCGAAGATCGACGGCGCGACCGGTCAGCTCCTGGAAGACCTCGCCCCCGTCCCCGACCTGCTCGAAATCCGGAAGTCCGCATGAGGCGCGAGGACCGTACGGCGCCAGGACCCGACCAACTCCCCGAAAGGAAGCAGCAGATGCCCGCCGACTCCACCCGACCCGAAGGCCACGAGGGCTACGGCGGTGACGCGGCGGGCGGCGGCACCTGCCCGATGGGCGCGGGCCGCAGGTCCTTCGTGAAGACCGCGCTCGGCGCGGGCGCGGGCGCGGCGGCGCTGGCGGGCGGCGGCCTCGCGCTGAGCACGGCGGCCGGCGGCAGCAGCGCCCAGGCGGCCGACGCGGGTCAGCGCGGCCAGGCCGCGGCGGTGGACTTCCACGGCGCGCACCAGGCGGGCGTCATCACCCCGCAGCCCGCCGCGGCGACCTTCGTCTCGCTGAACGTCATCGCGGACACCAGGGCCGAACTCGCCGACCTGTTCAGGACGATCACCGAGCGGGCCCGCTTCCTCACCGCGGGCGGCACCCCCGACGACCTGGGCGTCGGCGCGCCGCCGTCCGACAACGGCATCCTCGGCCCGACCGTCCCCGCCGACGCGCTCACCGTCACCGTCGGCGTCGGCTCCTCGCTCTTCGACGACCGCTACGGCCTCGCGGGCGCCAAGCCGCGCCGCCTCACCCCGATGCGGACCTTCCCCAACGACAACCTCCAGGCCGCGCAGTGCCACGGCGACCTGTCGTTGCAGATCTGCGCGGGCAGCACGGACACCGTCCTGCACGCGCTGCGCGACATCGCCCGGCACACCCGCGGCGGCATGCAGATCAAGTGGCGCATGGACGGCTTCCAGAACGCGCCCCGGCCGACCGGCGCGCAGCGCAATCTGCTCGGCTTCAAGGACGGCATCGCCAACCCGGACGTGAACTCCGGCCGGGAGATGGACCGGCTGGTGTGGGTGACGGACGCGCTCGGCGAGCCCGCGTGGGCGGCGGGCGGCAGTTACCAGACGATCCGGATCATCCGGATGCTGGTCGAGTTCTGGGACCGGGTCTCGCTCACCGAGCAGGAGCTGATGTTCGGCCGCCGCAAGGACACCGGCGCGCCGCTGGACGGCACGAAGGAGACCGACACCCCGCTCTACGCCAAGGACCCGCAGGGCAACGCGATCCCGCTGGACGCGCACATCAGAATGGCCAACCCGCGCACCGCCAGGACCGACGACTCCCGCATCCTGCGCCGCGGTTACAACTACGACCGGGGCGTGGACGCGGTCGGCAACCTCGACATGGGGCTGGTCTTCTGCTGCTACCAGCAGGACGTACAGCGGCAGTTCGAGGCCACCCAGACCCGGCTGATCGACGAGCCGCTGGTCGACTACATCTCCCCGGTCGGCGGCGGCTACTTCTTCGTGCTGCCCGGCGTCCGCGACAGCGAGGACTGGCTCGGCCGCGGCCTGCTCTCCGCCTGAGCCTCGGGCTGTCAATCCATCAGCAGGCCGTCGCACCCGGCGGATCAGGTGCCGTCCGCCTCTCCTCATCTGACGGTCCGTCAGGCATGCTGTGCCCGTGCCGGATTCCGGTGGGACCGGCGGCCGAGGAGGCGGGCATGGCGGTGGACAGGGCGGCGGACGGGCCGGCAGGTACGTCAACAGGTACGGACGGGACGGCGATCGAGGACGCGCTGTTCATCGGCGGGCGGTGGACCGCCCCGGAGCGCGGGCACTACGACGTGCTGAACCCGGCCACCGAGCGCGTGGTCGGGCGGGCGCCGGAAGCGAGCCCGGAACAGGTGCTCGCGGCCACCGCCGCCGCCCGGCGGGCGCTCGACGGCTGGTCGCGCACCCGCCCGGAGGAGCGCGGCCGGATCCTGGAGCGCGCCGGGCGGATCATCCTGCGCGAACTGAAGCCGTACGCGGCCCTGGCGGGCGCCGAGAGCGGCGCCACCGCCGCGACCGCCCGCGGCATGCAGGTCGGCGTGGCCGCCGCCCGCTTCCTGCGGTACGCGCGCGGCGCGCTCGAACCCACCGAGACCGCGCTGCTCCCGCAGCTCAACGAGGCGTCCGCGATGGGCGCGGGCGGCGTCTTCGGCGCGCTGGCGATCCGGCAGCCGGTCGGCGTCGTCGCCTGCGTCACGTCGTACAACAACCCCTGGGCGAATCCGGCGGGCAAGGTCGCGCCCGCGCTCGCGATGGGCAACACCGTCGTGGTCAAACCCGCCCCGCAGGACCCGCTGTCGGTCTACCGGATGGCGGAGGCGCTGACCGAGGCCGGGCTGCCGCCGGGTGTGCTCAACGTGGTGACCGGCTCGGGCGCCGACGTCGGCGAGGCGGTCGTCGGGTCGCCGGACACCGACATGGTGAGTTTCACCGGCTCCACGGCCGTCGGGCAGCGCATCGCGGAGACCTGCGGGCGCGGTATGAAACGGCAGTTGATGGAACTCGGCGGCAAGGGCGCCGCGCTGGTCTTCGACGACGCCGACCTCGACTCGGCCGTCGCCGGGATCGGCACCACCTTCAGCTTCTACAGCGGCCAGATCTGCACCGCCCCCACCCGCGTACTGGCCCAACGCGCGGTCTACCCACGGCTGGTGGAGCGACTGGCCGGGTACGCGCGGCGGCTCGTCGTCGGCGACCCCGCCCAACCCGCCACCGTCGTCGGCCCGGTCATCTCCGCCGCCCACCGCGACCGCGTCGAGGCGTATGTCGCGCTCGGCCGCAAGGAGGGCGCCACCCTGCTGGCGGGCGGTGAACGCCCGCCGCTGGAAAGGGGGTTCTACGTCGCCCCCACACTGCTGGCCGACTGCGCGCCCGACATGCGGGTGGTCCGCGAGGAGATCTTCGGCCCCGTCGTCGTGGTGCTGCCGTTCGACGACGAGGACGAGGGCGTCGCGCTCGCCAACGACAGCGACTACGGCCTGATCGACTACGTGTGGTCCGCCGACGTGCCTCGCGCCTTCCGGGTCGCGCGGCGGCTGCGCGCGGGCGGCGTCGGGATCAACACCGTGGGCCGCAACATGGAGGCGCCCTTCGGCGGCTTCAAGCGCAGCGGCGTCGGCCGGGACGTGGGGTCGTACGCGCTGCACGCCTACAGCGAGACGCAGAGCCTCGTCTGGCCCGGCTGAACCGCCGCCGGGCATCGGCCCGGCGCTGTACAGACCGCCCCGACCTGGCCTGAGCTGCGGCGACTTGTCCGCAGGGGAGTTTCCCGGCGAAGCCGGGACAAGCGTTACTCCGGGGTTCCGCCGCACCGCGACGGTCCCTTACAGTCCATCCGCCATGAACTACTGCCACACGTGCCGACGACACCTCAACGGCGCCTTCTCCTGCCCCGGATGCGGCGCGATCGCGGACCGGTCGGGGCTGCCCGACGAGGCCGACACGGCGCAACTGCCGCCGGTCACCGAGGAGGCCGCCGCAGCGGACGGCGCCGACCCGGCGCCGCCCGCGCCCGCGGCGACACCGGAGGCCCCCGCCGAGGGCTCCCTCGTGGACGACCTCCTCAGGGACTCGGGCCTCGGCCCGGACGCGGGCCCCGCCCCCGTCCCGACCGCCGCCGTCCCGACCGCCGCCGAGCCGGCCGCCCCCGTCCCGACCGCCGCCGTCCCGACCGCCGCCGTCCCGACCGCCGCCGAGCCGGCCGCCCCCGTCCCGACCGCCCCCGAGCCCGAGCCCGGCGGCACGGGCACGGGTACCGGCAGTGCTGTCGGAGTCGGCCACGGCGTCGGCAAGGACCCGGACACGGACCCCGGCACGGCGGGCGACGACAGCGCGTACGGCGGGACGTACACCGCCCCCAGCGCCGACCCGTACGTCCCCGCGTACGGCGAAGCCCCGCACGGGGACGCCCCAACGGCCCTGGCCGACAGCCTGCTCGGAGCCGGTGGCGGCGGCTACCGCGAGGACCACGACCTGCGCGGAACCGCCAGGCGCCGCCGCGGGCGTCACCAGCGGGCGGCGATCCTCGGCGTCGGCGCGGTCGCGGTCGTCGGCTCGCTGACGATGTTCGGCGTCGCGGCCTTCTCCGGCGGCTCGCCGAGCCCGTCCACCGATCCCGGCCCCGGCGTCTCCGCGATCTCCCCCTCGCCCGACGCGGCCCGGCCGTCCACCGGCGCGAGCGGCACCCCCGGCGTCCCGAAGGGCGGCGGCCGGACCAGTGGCAGCACGTCGCCCTCGGCGTCCGACAAGGCGTCCGCCTCGCCGTCGGCGTCGGCCTCGCGTTCCGAGAGCGCGCCCGCGTCCAGCCCGGCGGGGAAGCCCTCGCACACCGCGAGCGCGTCGCCGTCGAGGACGACCGCCGCACCGCCGACCACGACCGCGCCGCCGTCCTCGCCCGCGACGCCGTCGCCGACGTGCACGCATGTGCTCTGGTGGTGCCAGTAGGGTCCGTGCGGGGGACGGATCAGCGGGCGTCAGCCGTCGCCCTCGCCCGGCTCGCGGCCCGCGCCCGAGGCGTCACCGAGGCTGTGGTCGCGGTGCGCGCCGTCCGCCGGGTCGTCGCCCAGCATCTGCCGCAACAGGTCGCGCAGCATGGTGCGTTCCCGCTCGGAGAGCCCGGCGAGCGGTTCGCGGGCGAAGTCCAGGGAGTCGCGCAGTTTGTCGGCGACGGCGTGGCCCTCGGCGGTGGCCGCGGCCAGCTTGATCCGGCGGTCGGCCGGGTCGGTACGGCGCTCGGCCAGCCCCCTGACCTCCAGCCGGTCGATGATGCCGGTCACATTGGACGGCTCGCACTTCAGCCAGCGGGCGATCCGCCGCATGGGCAGCGGCCCCGAATTGAGCAGCGCGAGCACCTTGGCCTGCGCGCCGGTCAGTCGGTGGCGGGCGGCGGCCGACTCGTACTCCTGGTGGTAGCGGGCGGCGACGGTGCCGATCAGGCCGACGACCTCGACGGTCAGGGGATCGCTTCGGCGACGTGTCATGACCAACAGTTTACCCAAATGTTTGACATCATGAAACATCAAGGTCCATGGTTAGTTCAGTACCTGAATCATTTCCATGGTTGATCAGCGGTTGATGAGTGATCGACGCCGACCAGTGGTCGAACCGTCGCCGAAGGAGGACTTCCCCCATGCCGAAGAGCCGTGAATGGCACCTGGTCGCCCGCCCCCAGGGCTGGCCGGTGCCGGAAGACTTCGCGCTGGTCGAGACCGACGTCCCCGAGCCGGGCCCCGGTCAGATCCTGGTCCGCAACCTGCACCTGTCGGTCGACCCGTACATGCGCGGCCGGATGAACGAGGCGAAGTCGTACGCGCCGCCGTACGAGCTGAACCAGCCGATGCACGGCGGCGCCGTCGGCCGGGTCGTGGCCTCGCGGGCCGAGGACTTCGCGGTCGGCGACCACGTGCTGCACGGCCTCGCCTGGCGGGAGTACGCCCTGGTGGACGCCGCGCGCGCCGTCCGGGTCGACCCGGACCAGGCGCCGCTCACCGCGTATCTCGGGGTCCTCGGCATGACTGGGCTCACCGCATACGCGGGCCTGCTGAGGGTCGCCGAATTCGCGCCGGGCGAGGTCGTCTTCGTCTCGGGCGCGGCGGGCGCCGTCGGCGGCCAGGCCGGACAGATCGCCCGGCTCAAGGGCGCCTCGCGGGTCATCGGCAGCGCGGGCTCCGCGGAGAAGGTCCGGATGCTGGTGGAGGAGTACGGCTTCGACGCCGCCTTCAACTACAAGGACGGCCCGGTGGCCGGGCAGTTGAGGGCCGCCGCGCCCGACGGCATCGACGTGTACTTCGACAACGTCGGCGGGGAGCACCTGGAGGCCGCGGTCAGCGCGATGCGGGTGCACGGCAGGGCCGCCCTGTGCGGGGCCATCGCGCAGTACAACGCGACGGAGCCGGTGGCGGGGCCGCGCAATCTCGGCCTGATGGTCGGCAGGCGGCTCACCCTGCGCGGCTTCCTCGTCAGCGACCACGAGGACCTTCGCCCCGAGTTCGTCCGCGAGGCCGCCGGCTGGCTGCGTGACGGTCGGCTGCGGTACCGCGAGACGGTGGTGGAGGGAATCGAGAACAATCTGGAAGCGTTCTTGGGCGTGCTGCGCGGTGACAACACCGGAAAGATGATCGTCTCTCTTCCGGCGGAGTGACCCGCCGTCCGGCCGCCGACCGACCGGCCGGGCTCGACACCCGGCCAAAAATTCAACAAAATGTAGCAGGCGTGCTCGCGTGCCGTGCGGGCCGCCCGCCCCTCAGGAGGACACTTTCATGAGCATCCAGCCCGTAGACGTCCTGTACACCGCCGTCGCCACCGCGGAGAACGGCCGTGACGGCCGCGTCGCGACCGACGACGGCAAGCTCGACGTCATCGTGAACCCGCCGACCGAGATGGGCGGCGCGGGCAACGGCACCAACCCCGAGCAGCTCTTCGCCGCCGGGTACAGCGCCTGCTTCCAGGGCGCGCTGGGCGTCGTCGCCCGCCAGGCCAAGGCCGACATCAGCGGCTCCCGCGTGACCGCCAAGGTCGGCATCGGCAAAATCGCCTCCGGCGGCTTCGGCCTCACCGTCGAACTGGCCGTCTCCATCCCCAACGTGGACGACGTCACCGCCAAGGACCTGGTGGAGAAGGCACACCAGGTGTGCCCGTACTCCAACGCCACGCGCGGCAACATCACGGTGGACCTGAGCGTCGTCTGAGTTCTCCGCCGCTCACCCGGTCGGCCCCGGTAAGGACCGCGCTCCCAGGAGTGCGGTCCTTACGACTGTCCGGCGGTCCCCGGCTCGGACGGCGGGGCCAGCAGCGCCAGGAAGTCGCGGAAGGCCGCCGACATGTCGACCGCGCCGGGGTCGAGGAGCCACTGCACCTGGAGGCCGTCCATCACCGCCGCCAGCAAGGCGGCCGCCCGCTCGGGGGTGAGCCCGCCCGGCAGCCGGTCGCCGTACTCGGCGCGCAGCGCCTGCGCGCCGCCCTCGCGGACCCGCGCGTAGCGCTCGCGGAAGTACTCCTGCGCCGGGTGCCCCTCGGTGACGCTGTCGCCGACCAGCACGGTGAACGCCTGGACGATGCCGGGCCTGGTCGCGTTGTACTCGACCAGCTCGGCCACCACCTCCAGCGGCCACGACCGGCCGTGCAGCGCGGCCGACGCCATGTCCCACTGGTCGCGCGCCTCCAGCACGGACACCAACAGGGCGTCCTTGGTGGGGAAGTAGTGCATCAGCCCCTGCTGCGTCAGCCCCACCCGCTCGGCCACCGCCACCAATGTCGCGCCCCGGTAGCCGCGCTCGGCGATCACCTCCGTCGCGGCCTGGATGATCTCCGCCCGCCGGTCGCCCCGCCGTTCACTCCTGGTTCCCGCCACGCCACCCCGCCCCCTTCCCCTGCCACTCGGGAGCCTACAAGATTACGAAATGGCATCTATCCCTACCGTACGACAGGTAGCGTGGGCGCGGTGGGACGGGAGCGGTACGGGACAGGCGGAAGGGGACGGAAGATGACGGCGATCAGCGGGGCGGCGGCCGGAGCAGGGGACGAGGGCGTACGCGCGGACGTGCGCGGGGACGCGGAGCGCGAGCGGGCGGTCGACGCGGCGCTCGGCACGCTCGACCTCGACGCCAAGACGCGGCTGCTGGCGGGCCAGGACATGTGGACGCTGCCCGCGCTGCCGCAGATCGGCCTCGGCTCGCTGGTGATGTCCGACGGGCCGATCGGCGTACGCGGCAAGCGCTGGACGGCGGGCGACCCGTCGACCGCGCTGCCCAGCCCCACCGCGCTCGCCGCGTCCTGGGACCCCGAACTGGCCCGCCGCGCAGGCCGGTTGCTCGCCCAGGAGGCGCATCGCAAGGGCGTCCACGTCCTGCTCGCGCCGACCGTCAACCTGCACAGGTCGCCGCTGGGCGGACGGCACTTCGAGGCGTACAGCGAGGACCCGTATCTCACCGGCGCCATCGGCACCGGTTATGTGCGCGGTGTCCAGGACGGCGGAGTCGGCGTCACCGTCAAGCACTTCGTCGGCAACGACGCGGAGACCGAGCGCTTCACCGTCGACAACCGGATCGCGCCCCGGCCGCTGCGCGAGCTGTACCTCGCACCCTTCGAGGCGATCGTCGCGGGCGCCCGCCCCTGGGGCGTCATGGCCGCCTACAACGCCGTCAACGGCACGACGATGACCGAGCACGACCCCCTGGTCAACGGCGTGCTGCGCGGCGAGTGGGGCTTCGACGGCGTCGTCGTCTCCGACTGGCTGGCCGCCCGCGACACCGTCGGCGCGCTCCTGGGCGGCCTCGACATCGCCATGCCGGGACCGGTCACCGTCTACGGCGAGGCGCTGGCCGCCGCCGTACGCGCGGGGGCCGTCGAGGAGGCAGCCGTCGACACCGCCGCCCGCCGGGTCCTGCTGCTCGCCGCCCGCACCGGCCTGCTGGAGGGCGCGCCGCCCGCCGTCGCCGTGGCCGACCGGCCCGCCCCGGCCGACGGCGACGCGCTGGCCCGCGAGATCGCCCGCCGCGGCTTCGTGCTCGTACGCAACGAGGTACGCGGCAACGCGCCCGTGCTGCCGCTCGCGCCGACCCCGCTCGGCGGCGGCATCGCCCTCATCGGCGCCGCCGCCCGCGACCCGCGCGTCCTGGGCGGCGGCTCGGCGCAGGTCTTCCCCGACCACGTCGTCTCGCCGCTCGACGGCCTGCGGGCCGCGCTGCACGCGGGCGTCGCCCTCACCCACAGCGTCGGCGCCGACCCCACCGAGGAACTGCCCGTCGCCGGGCCCGGATTCGCCCTCACCGCCGTGGCCCGCGACGAACACGGAGCCGAGCTGGGCTCGGAGGAGCTGCCCAACGGCCAGCTCCAGTGGCTCGGCGAACTGCCGGAAGGCGTGGCGTACGACGCGCTGCACACCGTCGAGACCCGCGGCTGGTTCACTCCGCGGGTCAGCGGCGCGCACCGCTTCGGCACCCGCGGCACCGGCGGCTTCACCCTGACCGTCGGCGGACACGTGCTGTTCGACGGCGTCGAGGGCAGCGAGCACGAGGACCCGTTCGAGGCGTTCCTCGGTACGCCCGCCGAGCACGGGACCGTCGAACTGGCGGCGGGGGAGCGGGTCGAGGTCAGCCTCGTGCACGCCGTACCCAAAGGCGTCGAACTCCCCGTCCTCGCCGTCGGGTTCGCCCTGCTGCACGGTGAACCGGCCCGCGACCCGGAGGAGTTGCTGGCCGAGGCCGTCGAGACCGCGCGGGCCGCGCACACCGCCGTCGTCGTGGTCGCCACCACGGAACGCGTCGAGTCCGAGGGCTTCGACCGGCGCGATCTGCGGCTGCCCGGCCGCCAGGACGAACTCGTCGCACGCGTCGCCGCCGTCAATCCGCGGACCGTGGTCGTGGTCAACTCCGGCTCCCCGGTGGAGCTTCCGTGGCGCGAGGACGTGGCCGCCGTACTCCTCGGCTGGTTCCCCGGCCAGGAGGCCGGGGCCGCCCTCGCCGACGTCCTGCTCGGCGTGGAGGAGCCGGGCGGGCGGCTGCCCACGACCTGGCCGGTACGGCTCGCCGACGCGCCCGTCAGCCGGGTCACGCCGCAGGACGGCGTACTCGCCTACGACGAAGGGGTGTTCATCGGGTACCGCGCGTGGGAGCGGCAGGCCGTGGCGCCCGCCTATCCCTTCGGGCACGGGCTCGGGTACACCGACTGGGAGTACGAGTCGCTGGTCGTCGCCGAGAGTTCGGAGCCGGACGTGCTGGTCACCGCGACGGTGCGGGTGCGGAACGCCGGGGCGCGGGCCGGGCGTGAGGTCGTTCAGCTCTACCTCGACGGGGCGTCTTCCGAGGGGGCGACCTCGGACGTCGCGCGGCCCGGGCGGTGGCTGGCCGGATTCGCTTCCGTTGCCGCCGAGGCGGGGGAGGCCGTCGAGGTGACCGTCCGGGTGCCCCGGCGGGCCGCCGAGGTCTGGGACGAGGACGCCGCCGCGTGGCGGCTCGTGCCCGGTGCCTACGCCGTGGTCGCCGGCCGCTCCATCGCCTCGCCCCGCCTCACGGCCTCGCTCTCCGTCACCGCCCCCTGACCCCGCGCCCGTTTTCCCCGCCCTCCCCCTACCTTCGGCGGGGGGACCCCCGCCCCTGGGGGTGGGGAATTCGGCTGACGGTCTCCCTGGGGGGCCCGGCGTTCGGCGGCCGCGGGCCGTGCGATTCGGGCGACGGCGCGGATGGCCGCCCCGCAGGGATCTCGCGTTCGGCGACCGCGAGTTGTGCGCTGCGAGCGGTGGTCGTCCGGCGGGCTGGGCCGAAGGCTGATCTTGGCGGCGGGTGTCGCGTCGCGCTTGTATGCCTCTCGGCGGCGGCCGACATGCTTGTCCTCTAAGCTCCGCGCATGCGGGAGATCTGGGGTGGAGTGCGGCTGCTGTATTTGGGGCAGAAGTGGGCCGCAGGCCACGGGCGGGAGTGGCGGCTGGGGATGGTGCCCGCGCTGATCACGTTGGTCGGGTACACGGCGGCGCTCGTGGCGCTGCTGGTGTGGACGGACGACCTGGTCGCGTGGGCGACGCCCTTCGCGGATCACTGGGCGTCGCCGTGGTCCGGGGCGTTCCGGGGGCTGTTGGACGCGGTCGTGGTCGGGGGCGGGCTGCTGCTGGCGGTGATCTCGTTCACGGCGGTGACGCTGCTGGTCGGGCAGCCGTTCTACGAGACGGTCGCGGCGCGCGTGGACCGGGCCGAGGGCGGGGCGCCCGAGGGGCCCGAGCCGGGGCTGTGGCGGGAGTTGTGGGTCTCGACGGTGGACAGCGTCCGGGTCCTGGTGCGCGTCGCGGCCTTCGGGATCGTGCTGTTCGCGCTCGGCTTCGTGCCGGTCCTCGGGCAGACCGTGGTGCCCGCCGTCGGCTTCTGCGTCTCCGGCTTCTTCCTCACCCTGGAACTCGCCGCGGTCGCGATGCAGCGCCGCGACGTACCGCTGCGCGAACGCATCCGCGTGCTGCGGGCCCGGCTGCCGCTGGTCCTCGGCTTCGGGGTGCCGCTCGTCCTGGCCTTCCTCGTGCCGCTGGTGGCGGTCTTCCTGATGCCCGGCGCCGTCGCGGGCGCGACGCTGCTGGCCAGGGAAGTGCTGCCGCCGGGCGAGCCCGCCGAGGAGGGCCGGCCCGACGACTGAGGGCCACCGCCGGACCGCGCCCGGTCCCGCCGCCGCAAAAGGCCGGATCCGTCCGCGAAATGGCCGCTTCCGCCCCTACGTCGGACTCGAGCCGAAGGCGACTCGGGCCAGAATCCTGGCCAGTTGGGCCTGCCCCCGCTCGTTGGGGTGGAACCAGTCCCAGCGGCTCAGGTCGTCCGTGCCGAAGGGGTACGCGAAGACGGCGCCGCCGTCGTAGCGGCAGCGCTCGTACTGTCCGCAGACCTGCCCGAGCACCTTGTTGTACGCGATCACGCGGTCCCGTACGGTGTCCCGCCGCTGTTCGGCCGCCGCGCTGTGCGAGTCCGCGTCGCGCAGCATCGAGGGACACAGGCCGAGCTTCCAGACCTGCTTGCCCAGGACGTTGGTCCGCCCGACCGACCACAGCCGTTTGAGGTCGGGGATGCTGGCCACCAGCACCTGCGTGCCGGGCAGCACGCGGTGCAGATACGACAGCGCGCGGGCGAAGTCGGCCCGGAAGTCGGCGATCGAGGTCATCGCGGCGGCGGAGGCGGTGCACGCGTCGTTCGCGCCGATCAGCACGGTGACCATGGCGGGCCGGTGGGCCGCCGCGGCCTCGGCCTGGGCGGGCAGGTCGGCGACCAGGGCGCCGGACTGGGCGAGATTCCAGCTCCTGGTGGCGGGCACGGTCGCGGCCAGCCGGTGCGTCACGCTGTCGACCTTGTCGCGGCCGCCGGTGGACCACGACACGTCGGGGCAGTCCGACAGCGGCGAACAGGCGTCGAAACCGCGGGTGATGGAGTCACCGAGCGCGGCCACCGACGGCGGACGGACGTTCCAGGGGCGGGTCGGCGAGGGCTTCGGGGACGGGTCGCGCGGCCCGGAAGCGGAATGCGAGGTGTGTGCGGAGGGTTCACCCCGACCGCCGTCGGGCGGAGACCCGCTGACGGTGCATCCGCCCAGGAGAACGGCCCCTACGGCCAGTGCGAGGCCACGGCGCAGCATCGGTCGCATCCGGTGCTTCCCTCCGACGAGTGGGTGACATCTCGTACCAGCACGACGGTACGTGACTCCCTCAAGGACGCCGCACGGTAGCTTTTTCCCTGACACCCGGGCGAAAAGACGGGAGGTCGGCGACTGCCGGGCGTCAAACGTAGATTGTTGTCCCGATTGCGGTGAATAGTGCAGAATGTCTAATGTTGCCCCGGGAGCAGCCAGTTCGGGTGTGAGGCCGCTGGGGAAGGCGAACCTCGTCCCACACTGGAGGTACCGGTGACGACACGTGGAGTTCTGTACGTGCACGCCGCACCGCGCGCGCTCTGCCCACACGTCGAATGGGCCGTCGCGGGCGTCCTAGGCGTGCGCGTCACACTGGACTGGATCCGGCAGCCCGCCTCGCCGGGTACCTGGCGCGCCGAATTCTCCTGGCAGGGAGAGCCCGGCACCGCGTCCAAACTGGCGTCCGCGCTGCGCGGCTGGCACCAACTGCGCTTCGAGGTCACGGCGGAGCCCTGCGCGACCGCCGAGGGCGAGCGCTACAGCGCCACGCCCGAACTGGGCATCTTCCACGCCGTCATCGGCATGCACGGCGACATCCTGATCCCCGAGGACCGGCTGCGCGCCGCGATGCAGCGCGCCCGCATGGGCGAGGCCGATCTGGAGAGCGAGCTGTCCGGGCTGCTCGGCAAGCCCTGGGACGACGAGTTGGAGCCCTTCCGCTACGCGGGCGAGGGCGCCCCTGTCCGCTGGCTCCACCAAGTGGTCTAATCCCGGCGGCGGTACGTCGTCGCCCCCGAGCGGGGTCGCGCGGCATAGCCTGCCGGTATGTCCGACACTCTCACCGTCGCGGTCCTCGGCACCGGAATCATGGGCGCCGGGATGGCCCGCAATCTGTCCGCCGCCGGGCACGAGGTCCGTGCCTGGAACCGCACCCGCTCCCGCGCCCAGCCGCTCGAAGCCGACGGCATCCGCGTCACCGACGACCCGGCCGACGCCGTACGCGACGCCGACGCCGTGATCACCATGCTCTTCGACGGGCCCTCCGTCCTGGGGGTGATGCGCGCCGCCGCGCCCGCCCTGCGCGAGGGCGTCGTATGGGTCCAGAGCAGCACCGTGGGACCCGACGCGCTGGCCGAACTGGGCGCGCTGGCGGCCGAGACCGGGGCGCACTTCCTCGACGCGCCCGTCCTCGGCACCCGGCCGGTCGCCGAAGCCGGGGAGCTGACCGTACTGGCCGCGGGCCCCGCCGCCGCCCGCCCGGTCGCGGAACGGGTCTTCGACGCGGTCGGCCGCACCACCATCTGGCTCGGCGACGACGGTACGGCCGGGGCCGCCAGCAGCCTCAAGCTCGTCCTCAACACCTGGGTGCTGGCCGTCACCCACGGCGCCGCCGAGGTCATGGCGCTCGCCAAGGGGCTCGGCGTCGACCGCGACCACATCCTCGAAGCCATCGGGGGCGGCCCCCTCGACCTGCCCTACCTCCGCGCGAAGTCCGCCGTCATCCTCAGCGGCGACTTCGCCCCCAACTTCACCGTGGACGCCGCCGCCAAGGACGCCGGACTCATCCTCGGCGCCGCCGACCGGCACGGCATCCGCCTCGACCTCACCGCCGCCGGCGCCGACCGCTTCCACCGCGCCTCCGCCCAGGGCCACGGCGACGAGGACATGGCCGCCTCGTACTTCGCGAGCTTCCCCGACCCCGAAGCGAAGTAGCGGACCTTATTGCCGCCGTCTGCCTCCGGGCGTTTGGATCCGCCCTTTGGCTCGCCGGCTACCGGCGAACCCCGCCGCGCCAGTGCGCCCGGCCGTCCGACCTCACACGTGTGCCCCTGCCGGACCGACCGGCAGGGGCACACGTGTCACAGCTCAGCGGGCAGCGCCTCAGCGGTTCCAGGAGCGGAGCGCCAGCACCACGTTGTGGCCGCCGAAGCCGAAGGAGTCGTTGAGGGCGGCGATGGTGCCCTCGGGCAGCGGGCGGGCCTCGGCGCGGACGATGTCGGCGTCGGCCTCCGGGTCCGGGTCGTTGAGGTTGATCGTCGGCGGGGCGATGCGGTGGTACAGCGCGAGAACGGTCGCGACCGTCTCGATACCGCCCGCGCCGCCCAGCAGGTGACCGGTCATGGACTTGGTGGCGGAGATCGCCATGTGGTCCACGTCGTCGCCGAAGACCTGGCGCAGCGCCTTGATTTCCGCGACGTCACCCTGCGGGGTCGAGGTCGCGTGCGCGTTGACGTGCACGATCTCGGCCGGCTTCAGGTCGGAGTTGTGCAGCAGATTGGTCAGCGCGGCGGCGATGCCACGGCCCGACGGCTCCGGCTGGGTGATGTGGTGCGCGTCGGCCGAGATGCCCTGGCCGACCGCCTCGCAGTACACCCGGGCGCCGCGCGCGGTGGCGTGCTCCTCGGACTCCAGGATGATCACGCCCGCGCCCTCACCGAGGACGAAGCCGTCCCGCCCGGAGTCGTACGGCCGCGACGCGCCCTGCGGGTCGTCGTTGTTCTTGGACATCGCCATCATGTTGCCGAAGGCGACGATGGGCAGCGGGTGGATGGCCGCCTCGGTACCGCCCGCGACGACCACGTCGGCGCGGCCGGTGCGGATCATCTCGATGGCGTAACCGATGGCCTCCGCGCCCGAGGCGCAGGCGCTGACCGGGGTGTGCACACCGGCCCGCGCGTTGACCTCGATGCCGACGTTCGCCGACGGGCTGTTCGGCATGAGCATCGGCACGGTGTGCGGGGAGACCTTGCGGACGCCCTGCTCCTTGAGCACGTCGTACTGGCCGAGGAGCGTGGTCACGCCGCCGATGCCGGAGGCGACGACCGTACCGAGCCGGTCGGGGTCGACCGCCGGGTCCTCGCCCGCTTTCGCGGTGAAGCCCGCGTCCGCCCACGCCTCACGGGCCGCGATCAGCGCGAACTGCGCGCTGCGGTCCAGCTTGCGGGCCAGCGGGCGGGGCAGCACCTCACCCGGTTCGACGGCGATCTGCGCGGCGATCCGCACCGGCAGATCCGCCGCCCAGTCCTGGTCGAGCGTGCGTACGCCGGACCGGCCGGCCAGCAACGCCTCCCAGGTCGACGCGCTGTCGCCACCCAGCGGTGTGGTTGCTCCGATACCGGTGACGACCACGGTGCGATTGGTCGGACTCACAGGAATTGTCTCTCCACGTCTAGAAGGGCGGGCGACAGTCGCGTCGTCCCGGTAGGGCTTTCTGGCGGGCGGGGCCCGGTCAGGCCTGGGCGGCCAGGATGTAGTCGACGGCGTTGCCGACGGTCTTGAGGTTCTTGACGTCGTCGTCCGGGATCTTCACACCGAACTGCTCCTCGGCCGCCACGACGACCTCGACCATGGACAGCGAGTCGACGTCCAGGTCGTCGGTGAAGGACTTGTCGAGCTGGACGTCCTCCTGCGGGATACCGGCGATCTCGTTGACGATGTCGGCGAGACCGCTGACGATCTCTTCCTTGGTGGCTGCCATTGACGGCGCTCCTTGATGTGTTGCTGGGTGAGCGGCGTGCGGGACTGCGGCGCCGCGAGGGTGTGTGACTAAGGGAGAGTAACCACAGTTGCCGCGTAGACCAGACCCGCCCCGAAGCCGATGACCAGCGCGGTGTCGCCGCTCTTGGACTTGCCGGTGGCGAGCAGCCGCTCCATCGCGAGCGGGATCGAGGCGGCCGAGGTGTTGCCCGTGGTCTCCACGTCACGGGCGACCGCGACGTGGTCCGGCAGCTTCAGAGCCTTGATCATCGAGTCGATGATCCGCATGTTCGCCTGGTGCGGGATGAACGCGTCGAGCTCGTCGGCGGTGATCCCGGCGGCGTCCAGCGCCTCCTGGGCGACCTTGGCCATCTCGAACACGGCCCACCGGAAGACCGACTGGCCCTCCTGCGTGATCGCCGGAAAACGGACTTCCCCGGCGGGCGTGTCCCGGTAGACCTCCCAGGAGACGGTCTGCTTGATCGTCTCGGACTTCTCGCCGTCGGAACCCCACACCGTGGGGCCTATGGCGGGTACGTCCGAAGGGCCGACGATGACCGCTCCCGCGCCGTCGCCGAACAGGAAGGCCGTGGCACGGTCCTCCTTGTCGGTGAGGTCGCTGAGCCGCTCCACGCCGATCACCAGGACGTGCTTGGCGGTGCCGTCGGTGACCATGCCCTTGGCCAGCGTCAGGCCGTAGGTGAAGCCCGCGCAGCCCGCCGAGATGTCGAAGGCGGGCGGCATGCCCGCGCCGATCCGGTGGGCGATCTCGGTCGCGATGGCGGGGGTCTGCTTGAAGTGCGAGACGGTGGCGACGATCACGCCGTCGATGTCGGACGCGCTGATCCCGGCGTCCGCGATGGCCTTGCCGCCCGCGGCCAGCGACATCTCGGCGACGGTCTCGTCCGGACCCGCCCAGTGCCGGGTGGCGATCCCGGACCGGGACCTGATCCACTCGTCCGTCGAGTCGATGTGCTCCAGAATGACCTCGTTGGGCACCACGCGGGTCGGCCGGTAGCCGCCGACACCGAGGATCCGCGCGTACGGCGCACCCTTGCTCGGCCTGATCTTCGCTGTCATCTCTGCACGGCTCCTATTCGGCTGCGTCTACGGCTTCGGCGGGGGTGCCGTATTCGGCGACGAGGGCGCGGGCCGCTTCCAGATCGTCCGGCGTCTTCAGCGCGAGGGTTCGCACCCCGGGCAGCGCCCGCTTGGCGAGGCCGACGAGCGTGCCACCGGGCGATACCTCGATCATCGCAGTGACGCCGCGTTCCTTGAAGGTCTCCATGCACAGATCCCACCGAACCGGGTTGGACACCTGCGCGACGAGCCGCCGTACGATGTCCGCGCCGGACGCCACGAACCGGCCGTCGGCGTTCGACACATAGGGCAGCGCCGGGTCCGTGACGGCCAGCGAAGGCGCGAGCGCCTCCAGGGTCGCCACGGCCGGGGCCATGTGCTCGGTGTGGAAGGCGCCCGCCACCTTCAGCGCGATGACGCGGGCCTTCTCCGGCTTGTCCGCGGCCAGCGCCGCGAGTTGCGGCATGGTGCCGGCCGCCACGATCTGGCCGGCGCCATTGATGTTCGCCGGGGTCAGACCGAGACCGGCGAGGTGGGCGAGGACCGTGTCCGGGTCGCCGCCGAGCACCGCGGACATGCCCGTCTCGGTGACCGCGGCGGCGTCCGCCATGGCCCGGCCGCGGGCCGCGACGAAGGTCATCGCGTCCTCGGCGGACAGCACCCCGGCCAGTACGGCCGCGGTGATCTCACCGACGCTGTGGCCCGCCACCGCGTCCGG
The DNA here is from genome assembly GCF_042957025.1 of Streptomyces sp. NPDC008139. Classification (NCBI taxonomy): domain Bacteria; kingdom Bacillati; phylum Actinomycetota; class Actinomycetes; order Kitasatosporales; family Streptomycetaceae; genus Streptomyces; species Streptomyces sp. NPDC008139. The sequence continues at coordinate 274,994 of NZ_JBIBHM010000001.1, read as the reverse complement.
GGTCAGCGGGGAGGCCCCGCCGGTCAGTTCACCCGCGGACAGCAGACCCGCGGCGACCAGCAGCGGCTGTGCCACCTTGGTGTCGCGGATCTCGTCCGCGTCCGCCTTCGTGCCGTAGTGGGCGAGGTCGAGGTTCGCCGCGGCGGACCAGCCGGCCAGGCGGTCGGCGGCACCGGGGAGTTCGAGCCAGGGGGCCAGGAAGCCGGGCGTCTGCGCGCCCTGGCCGGGAGCGACGAGTACGAGCACCTTCACACTCTCTCTCGCGGACGGGGATGACCGCCCGTGGGGACAGGGACCAAGAACTGTCAGGCGATTTGTATGTGTCCAACAAAAGCTCAGTGCGTCCGGTCGGCGTCGGACAGTCGCCCCAGGATGAGCGCGATGCGCAGGGTGAACGCGGAGCGTACATCGGAGGGTGACCAGCCGGTGACATCGGTCACACGTCGGAGCCGGTAGCGAACGGTATTGGGGTGAACGAAGAGCATGCGGGCCGCACCTTCGAGGGACGACGCCTGCTCCAGATAGACACTCAGCGTCTCCAGCAGCGCCGAGCCCGCTTCCTCCAGCGGTCTGTAGATCTCCTCCACCAACTGTTCACGAGCGTAGCGGTCGCCCGCCATCGCCCGCTCCGGCAGCAGGTCGTCCGAGAGCACCGGGCGCGGCGCGTCCGGCCACGCCGCGCACGCCTTGAGTCCGGCCGCCGCCGCCTGCGCGGAACGCGTCGCCGTCAGCAGGTCGCCGACGACCGGGCCCGCGACGACCGGGCCCGCCGCGAACGGGCCGATCAGCGCCTTCGCCACCCGGATCGGGTCGTCGTCGCCTCCGGCGACCACGACCAGGCGCTCGCCGAGCACGCCGGTCAGCACCTGGAGCTTCGCGTGCCGGGAGGCCCGCCGGATCGCCTCGACCGTCAACTCGCTGTCCCCGGTGGGCGCGGTGCCGAGCACCACCACGATCTTGTCCGGCGAATTCCAGCCCAGCGCGGCGGCCCTGGACAGCACGCCCTCGTCCGCCTCGCCCGACAGCACCGCGTTGACCACCAGCGACTCCAGCCGCGCGTCCCACGCGCCGCGCGCCTCCGCGGCCTGCGCGTACACCTGCGCCGTCGCGAAGGCGATCTCCCGCGCGTACACCAGCAGCGCCTCGCGCAGTACGCCCTCGTCGCCCGGTGCGGCGACCTCGTCGATCGCCGCCTCCATCACCTCGATGGTGGTCCGGACCATCTCCACGGTCTGCCGCAGCGAGATCGCCCGGGTCAGCTCGCGCGGCGCCGTGCCGAACACGTCGGTGCTGATCGCCTGCGGCGCCTCCGGGTGCCGGAACCACTCCGTGAACGCGGCGATGCCGGCCTGGGCCACCAGGCCGATCCACGACCGGTTCTCCGGTGGCATCGCCCGGTACCACGGCAACTGCGCGTCCATCCGCGCGATGGCGTTCGCGGCGAGCCTTCCGGCGGATTTCTCCAGCCGCCGGAGCGTGGCGGCATGGCTGCCGCGGCCTGTCTCTGCGGGAGGTTGCGGGCTTTGCGAGGGCTCGGGCACGAGGACAAGCCTGCCTTATCCCCTGCGGGGCGCGCTCCAGGGGTACGGCGATCACCCCCACCGTCCTCGACCCGGCCCCGGTCCCACGGTTTCCCCACCCGAGACCCGGCCCCGCCGCGGGCCCGCCCCCTGTACCTCCACCCTGCGCAGGGCCTTGCTTTCCGGGGCGCGGCCCCGGTGGGTTCACCTTGCGCAGGGCCTGGTTTTTAGGGGCGCGCCCCTGTGGGTTCGCCCTGCGCAGGACGTGCCCCGTCAGGGGCGCGGGGAACTGCGCGACAAGCCCCCACCGGCGGGTGGTCCGGAGACAACCGAACTGCCCCTCTGGGGCGGGTGGTGACCTGCGGGAGCGTCGTGGCTGGCCGCGCAGTTCCTCCCCAACCTTCGGCCGGGGGTGCCCCTAGCGCCCCAGACGGGGCACAGGCCGTGCGGACAGCGCGCCCGCGCGGCGGCCGCCGCACGGGCAGGACCCCGGCCCCTGCGGGGTGAGGTCTGGGTATCGTGGGCCGGTGATCGACGTGCGGCGGGCCGCGAGCAGGATGCGATCGGTGCCGGAGAAGGGCATCGTGACGCGGCACGCGTTCTCGTTCGGGGGTCACTACGACCCCGAGAACGTCCGGTTCGGACTGCTGCTGGCGTGCAATGAGGAGAGCCTGGAACCGGCCGCGGGGTTCGCGGAACACCCGCACCGGGACACGGAGATCGTCACCTGGGTGGTGGAAGGCGAGCTGGAGCACCGGGACGAGGGCGGCGCGCCGCACCGCCTCGGCCCCGGCGGGCTCCAGCGGCTGAGCGCGGGCGGCGGCGTACGCCATGTCGAGCGCAATGCGGGCGGGACGCGGCTGACGTTCGTTCAGATGTGGCTGCACCCCGACACGTTCGGCGAAGCCCCTGGCTACGCGAGCGTGAGCGACCCGGCCCCGCCGGGCCCCGGTCTGACGCTGCTGGCCACGGGCGCCCCGGGCGCGCCGCCGCGGGCGCTGCGGCTGCGGCAGCGCGCCGCCGCGCTGTACGTGGGCCGCCCGGTGACGGCGGACAGCGCGCCGCTGCCGTCGGCCCCGTACCGCTATGTGCATGTCGTCCGCGGCGGTGTGCGGCTCGGCGACGAGCTGCTGACGGCGGGGGACGCGGCCCGGATCACCGGCGCGGACCCGCTCACGGCGCGGTGCGAGGGCCCGGCGGAGTACCTGGTGTGGGAGATGCACGCCGAGCCCTCGTACGGCTGACCGCCCCCCCCGAACGCGCTAGCGCAGCTCCGTGAGGACGGCGTCGGTGAAGCGCGGCCACAGCGGCACCGCCCACTCCCCGAAGTCGCGGTCGGTGAGCGCGACGCAGGCGGCTCCGGCGACCGGGTCGACCCACAGGAAGGTGCCGGACTGGCCGAAGTGGCCGAAGGTCGCGGGGGAGGAGAGGGCGCCGGTCCAGTGCGGGGACTTGGCGGCGCGGATCTCGTAGCCCAGGCCCCAGTCGTTGGGATTCTGGTGGCCGTAGCCCGGCAGGACGCCCTTGAGGCCGGGGAAGACCACCGAGGTGGCGGTGGCCACGGTGGAGGGGTGCAGGAGCCGCGGGGCCTGGAGCTCGGCGGCGAAACGGACGAGGTCGTCGACCGTGGAGACACCGTCGGCGGCGGGGGAGCCCGCGCCGGACAGGCCGGTGGCGGTCATGCCCAGCGGTTCGAGCACGGCCTGCCGCAGATACTCCGCGAAGGGGATGCCCGCGGCCTTGGCCAGGTGCTCGCCGAGCACGTCGAAGCCCGTGTTGGAGTACAGCCGCCGGGTGCCGGGCGGCGCCGTCACCCGGTCCTCGTCGAAGGCGAGCCCGGACGCGTGCGCAAGCAGGTGCCGCACGGTGGAGCCCTCGGGACCCGCCGGGTCGTCCAGCTCGAAGACGCCCTCCTCGTACGCCACCAGCGCCGCGTACGCGGTCAGCGGCTTGGTGACCGAGGCGAGCCGGAACCGCTGTCCCGTCGGCCCGTGCGACCCGGCCACCGTCCCGTCCTGCCGCACCACGGCCGCCGCCGCGTTCGTCACCGGCCACTGCTCGATCAGGCGCAAGCTCTCCATGCGTGCGAGCTTAAAGCGTGTCCGTGCCGCGCTTCGGGGCGGGACCGGAGCGAGGCCGGGGCGGGATCAGAGCGGGCCCGGCGCGCGGAGCCCACTTGCTTGGAGTGCACTCCAAGGTCTTAGCGTGGAGGGTATGACGGTCGTGCAGGTGGCGAAGAGCAAACCGAGTAATACGACGAGCTGCGCGGATGACGACGGGCACCTGCGGCCCGACGGGCAGGACCAGTACACGATCAGCGAGGTGGCCGCCTTCACCGGCCTCAGCGCGCACACCCTGCGCTGGTACGAGCGGATCGGCCTGATGCCGCACGTGGACCGCTCGCACACCGGCCAGCGCCGGTTCACCAACCGCGATCTGGACTGGCTGGCCTTCGTGGGCAAGCTGCGGCTGACCGGGATGCCGGTCGCCGACATGGTCCGGTACGCCGAGCTGGTGCGCAGCGGCCACCACACGTTCCCCGACCGGCAGGCGCTGCTGGAGTCCACCCGGCTGGACGTGCTCCAGCGGATCGCCGAGCTCCAGGACGCCCTGACGGTCCTCGACTTCAAGATCAGCACGTACGCGTGCTCCACCGTGCAGGACCCCGCCCCGCGGACCCCCGCGGTGCGGCACCCCGCAGCGCAGGAAAGGACAGGCGCCTGATGAGCGACGACACCTCACGTATCGCCACCACGACCCTCGGCACCGAAGGACCCGCGGTCGGTGTCCAGGGTCTGGGCTGCATGGGCATGAGCGAGTTCTACGGCGACACCGACGAGGCCGCGGCCCGCGAGACGCTGGAGACGGCGCTGGGCGTCGGCGTCACCCTCTACGACACCGCCGACATGTACGGGATCGGCGACAACGAGGAGTTCCTGGCGCCCTTCGTCAAGGCGCACCGCGACGAGATCGTCCTGGCGACGAAGTTCGCCAACGAGCGCAAGCGCGACGACTCCTCGTACCGGGCGATCCGCAACGACCCGCCGTACATCCGGCAGGCCGTCGAGGGCAGCCTGCGCCGCCTCGGCACGGACGTCATCGACCTGTACTACATGCACCGGCGCGACCCGGCGGTCCCGCTGAGCGAGTCGGTCGGCGCGATGGGCGAGCTGGTCACGGAGGGCAAGGTCCGCTGGCTGGGGCTGTCCGAGGTGACCGGCGCGGAGCTGCGCGAGGCGCACGCGGTGCACCCGATCAGCGCGATCCAGTCGGAGTGGTCGCTGTTCAGCCGGGACGTGGAGCAGTCCGCGGTCGGCGCGGCGGCCGAACTGGGCATCGCCTTCGTGCCGTACTCGCCGCTCGGCCGCGGCTTCCTGACCGGCTCGTTCACCGACGCGGCCACCGAGCTGGGCAGCGGCGACTTCCGGCAGAGCCAGCCGCGCTTCACCGGCGAGAACGCCCGGCGCAACGCGGACCTGCTGGCGCCGGTCCGCGCCGTCGCCGAGGCGCACGGCGCGACCCTCGGCCAGATCGCGCTGGCCTGGGTGCAGCAGCGCGCCGCCGTGCACGGCCTGCCGGTGGTGCCGATCCCGGGCACCCGCAAGTCCGCCCGCGTGCTGGAGAACACCGCGGCCACCCGGATCACGCTCACCCCGGCCGAGCTGGAACTGCTCGAACCGATCGCCGCGCGGGTGGCGGGCGACCGCTACCCGGACATGAGCAGTACGTCGGCGGCGCGCGAGTAGCCGTACGGATTCAGCCACACGACACCGCACGACGCGCCCCGGCGCCACCCGCCCGCGTACGACCGCGCCCTACGGCTGCGGCCGTACGCGGGCGGACTTGATCGCCGCGAGCACCGCCGCGGCGAAGGGCAGCGACTCGTGCACGGGCCCGTAGCCGAGGCCGAAGACGACGGCGGCCGGGTCCTGGTCGGCCTCGCCGGGCTGCTCCTGCCGGTCGGCGTCGCGGCGCAGCAGCCGCAGATGGCCGTGGAGGAGTTCGGGCGAGCGCCAGTCGAGGCCGCTGAGCTGTTCCACCGGGAAGCTCTGGTCGCCCGCTTTCCACTTCGCGGACGACGCGCCCGTCCAGAACCAGCGGAAACTGACGGTGCGGCCGTCGAACAGCGCCTTCGCGTCGTACGCCTTGAAGGAGCGCGGCGCCGCAGGTGGGGCCACGAGGAAACGTTCCGCCGGGCCGTCGTCGAGGCTGTGCCGCACCTGGGGGCCGAGCAGGGGGCGCAGCTCGTCCCGGTAGTACTCCGCGAGCGTGCGCGACTGCGCGGGCAACACCAGACGGTACGGGTCCGCGCTCTCCTTGAGCTGGCCGCCGGCCGCCTCGATCACCGGATCGGCGCCGGGCCTGGGCAGCGCCCGCAGGACGACGGTGCCGCGCCGCCCGTCCAGCAGTTCGATCCCGTCCAGCGCCTCATGCGGAATCCGGCGTTCCCCGAGGGCCTGGAGAAACCTCACGCCCCGTACGCCTCTGCTGTACCGGATCACCACCGCTTCTGGTTCGAACTCCCATTCAGCGTTGTTTCCGGCCAGCACATCACCCATACGGGCCATCGTAAGCGGCCTCCCGCTTGGCGGTACCCCGTCAGGAACTACGCGCGTCCCGCGGCCTCGTCGAACTCCTTGACCAGGCGGCGCGGAGCCGTGCGGCGCCAGGCCTCGGTGAGGAGTTCCGCGAGCTCGTCCGGGTCGACGGAGTCCAGGGCGGCGCGCACCCAGCCGAAGCGGCCGACGTAGGGGGCGGGCGAGAAGGTGCCGGGGTCGGCGGCGATCAGCTCGGCCTGATCCTCCTTGGACGCCTTCAGCGACACATGGGCGCCGTCGGGGTTGCCCATGGCGAAGATCTTCTCGCCGACCCGGAAGGTGTGCTCGCTGCCCCAGGTGATCTGCCGGTGCGCCCGCGGCAGCGCCAGGGCGCTGTCCGCGAACTCCTCGAAGGTGGCCATGCGGCCAGCGTAGAGCGGCCCTGTGACAGCCCGCCCCCGCAGCCCGCCCCGGACGGGTCGCGGCTCGGCCCGGCCCTCAGGCGAGCCCCGAGGTGCAGCCCTCGTCGGCGTCCTGGCAGGCGACCGCCGCGTAGTTGCCCAGGGCGATCTGCGTGAAGTTGGCCAGGCTGGTGGTGCCGGGCGCGAAGTAGCCGGGGTGCCCACTGGCTCCGGCGGCGCTGATCACCCGGGCGCCGAAGGAGTCGTTGACCGGGTCGGCGCCGTGGCCGAGCCCGGCGATCTCCAGGTGCGGCACATCGCTGATCCAGTCGGAACTGTCCCGCGCCGCCCACACGTGCGCCGACGTGTGGAGCTGCGATGCGCGCTGCACGCGCATGCCAGGACTGCCGAAGACCGTGATGTCGGCGACCGAGCGGCCCGGCAGGTCGGGGGCGGCCACCCCGCACAGCACCGAGCCGTAGGAGTGGCAGAAGAGCGACACCTCGGCGTGCTGCGGCAACGCGCTGAGCAGCGCGTTCAGCCGGGTGGCGCCGCGCTCGGCCATGTTGCCCGTCGAGGCGTCCAGGCCGAGCCCCGTCGGCGTGGTGTAGTCCGCCCACGCGATCACGGCCGTCCGCACGCCGGGGTCTGCGGCGCGCTCCGCGTCGTACAGCGCCGTCGCCATGCCGACCGGGGCCGCGTACGACTTGGTGGCGCGCTCGAACGTGAGCAGGTTGGTGTCGACGCCGGGGACGACGACGGAGACCCGCTTGGCGGCCTTCAGGTCGCCGAAGACCTCCGCGACCCGGCCGGAGCCCGTCGGGTCGAAGGAGAGGATCTGCCGGTGGCCGCTGAGCAGCGAGGTGTAGCGCGCGGCCCGCCGCGCCGCGTCGATGCGGCCCGCCACGGTGAACTGGTCGCTGTGCGAGCGCGCGGTCTCCGCGGTGCGGGCCTGCTCGATGGCCGCGTGGTTGGCCCGGTAGCGCAAGGTGAGCGGCGCTCCGTTGAGATTGCCGACGATCAGCGGGTACCGCTCGGTGAGCGCGAGCCGCTGGCCGCCGGTGAGCGACGCGAAGAAGCGCGCGATCGTCCGGGCGCCGCTGTCGGGGTCCGGCAGCTTGTGCGAGGCGATGGTGCCGTGCCGCCAGGACGACAGGGCGGCGGCCCGCGGGTCACCGGCCCCGCCGGGGCGCAGCGCCGTCCAGCCGGTGGTCGCCAGCATGATGAAGACGACCGACAGGGCCAGCAGGGCGCGGATCGACATGGGGCTCAGTCGCGCTTCGAGAAGGCTCACTCGCAGATGCCTCGCGGATTCGTCCCGGGTTCAACCGGGCGGCGGGGATATGGGGGCGGGAGGTGGGGCGTCAGGTGCTGTGGGGCAGTACGTGTCGGACAACGGCGTCCCTGGGCGCGGCTCCGCGGTCCAGCGTAGAAGACCCGGACGGGTGGCCGGGTCAAGGGTGAGTCAGATCACGTTTGGAAACGGAATGATCTGACCGGAGGTTACGCGCCTGCCGCCAGTCGGACGCACCCCCGGTGGCCGCCTCCCGCCGGAAGGCACTCACAAGGCGATACGCGGCCGGTACACGGCCTCCGCGCGGCATAGCGGCGGCCGCAGCGGGCAATGGAACCGGCAGGACCCGAGGACGGGACCCCGAGGAGGGAACCATGGCTCGACGTTTCGCCACGACCGAACGCTCCCGCGGCACCCGAGTCGAAGTGGAGCGGACCGGCGGCAGGCTCGGCATCATCGGAGTCATCAGCTCGGTCGTGGGCTTCTTCGTCCTGGGCATCGTGTTCGGCCCCGTGGCGGTCGTCTGCGGCTGGCTCGCGATGGGCCGCCGCTGGAGCGGCCGCAAACCCCTGCTGGCCCTGATCGCGCTGTTCCTCGGCGCGCTCGACACACTCATCGCGGTGCTCTACGTAGCCCAGTAGCCCCGCCCGCGCCGCCCGCCGCCGCGCGGGCGTGCGAACGGCCTCCGGGCCGAGAGGGTGAGACCTCTCGGCCCGGAGGCCGTTGTCGTGCGGAGCCCAGGCGAACCCGAGGCGAACCCCGGGCGGAGCCGAACTACGCGTCGCCGCCCGCCGCGCCCGGGTCGGCCGAGGCCACGTCCAGGAGCTGGTAGCGGTCGACGGCCTGCTTCAGCAGGGACCGGTCGATCTTGCCGTCGCGGGCCAGCTCGGTGAGGACCGCCAGGACCACCGACTGCGCGTCGATGTGGAAGAAGCGACGGGCCGCGCCACGGGTGTCCGCGAAGCCGAAGCCGTCCGCGCCCAGCGAGGAGTACGTGCCGGGCACCCAGCGCGAGATCTGGTCGGGCACCGCCCGCATCCAGTCCGAGACGGCCACGAACGGCCCCTCGGCCCCGGACAGCTTGCGCGTCACGTACGGCACGCGCTGCTCCTCCTCCGGGTGCAGCAGATTGTGCTCCTCGATCGCGACGGCCTCGCGCCGCAGCTCGTTCCAGGACGTCGCGGACCATACGTCGGCCCGTACGTTCCAGTCCTCGGCGAGGATGCGCTGCGCCTCGACCGCCCACGGCACCGCGACACCCGACGCCATGATCTGCGCGGGGATCGTACCGGCCTCGCCGGTCTTGAAGCGGTAGATGCCCTTGAGGATGCCGTCCACGTCGACGTCCGCGGGCTCCGCCGGGTGCTGGATCGGCTCGTTGTAGACGGTGAGGTAGTAGAAGACGTCCTCGCCCGGCTTGCCGTCCGCGGTCTCGCCGTACATCCGGCGCAGACCGTCCTGCACGATGTGCGCGATCTCGTAGCCGAAGGCGGGGTCGTACGCGACGCAGCCGGGGTTGGTGGAGGCCAGGAGCTGCGAGTGGCCGTCCGCGTGCTGGAGGCCCTCACCGGTCAGCGTGGTGCGGCCCGCCGTCGCGCCCAGCACGAAGCCGCGCGAGAGCTGGTCGGCCATCTGCCAGAACTGGTCGCCGGTGCGCTGGAAACCGAACATCGAGTAGAAGACGTAGACCGGGATCAGCGGCTCGCCGTGCGTGGCGTACGCCGAGCCCGCCGCGATCAGCGACGCCGTACAGCCCGCCTCGGAGATGCCGTCGTGCAGCATCTGCCCGGTCGGCGACTCCTTGTACGCCAGCAGCAGCTCGCGGTCGACCGACTCGTACTGCTGACCCATCGGGTTGTAGATCTTCGCGCTCGGGAAGAACGCGTCCATGCCGAAGGTGCGGTACTCGTCGGGGGCGATCAGCACGAATCGCTTGCCGATCTCCTTGTCCCGCATCAGGTCCTTCAGGACGCGGACGAACGCCATGGTGGTGGCGATCGACTGCTGGCCCGAGCCCTTCTTCGCGGTCGCGTACGTCTTCTCCGGCGGCAGCGGCAGCGGCTTGGCCCGCACCACGCGCGTGGGCACGTAGCCGCCGCACGCCTTGCGGTGGTCGTGCATGTACTGGATCTCTTCGGAGTTCCGGCCGGGGTGGTAGTACGGCGGGTAGCCCTCGTCGAGCCGCTGGTCGGTGATCGGCAGGTGCAGCCGGTCGCGGAAGCGCTTGAGGTCGTCGACCGTCAGCTTCTTCATCTGGTGCGTCGCGTTGCGGCCCTCGAAGTTCGGACCCAGCGTCCAGCCCTTGATGGTCTGCGCGAGGATCACCGTCGGCTGGCCCTTGTGCTCCTTGGCCGCCGTGTAGGCCGCGAAGACCTTGCGGTGGTCGTGGCCGCCGCGCCCGAGGTGCAGGATCTGCTCGTCGGACATGCCTTCGACCATCTTGCGCAGCCGCTGGTCGTCGCCGAAGAAGTGCTCACGGATGTACGAACCGGTCTCGGTCGCGTACGTCTGGAACTGGCCGTCCGGGGTGGTGTTCATCTTGTTGACCAGCAGACCGTCGCGGTCCTGGGCCAGCAGCGGGTCCCAGGAGCGGTCCCAGATCAGCTTGATGACGTTCCAGCCGGCGCCGCGGAACTGCGACTCCAGCTCCTGGATGATCTTGCCGTTGCCGCGGACCGGGCCGTCGAGGCGCTGGAGGTTGCAGTTGACCACGAAGGTCAGGTTGTCCAGGCCCTCGCGGGCGGCGATCGAGAGCTGGCCGAGCGACTCCGGCTCGTCCATCTCGCCGTCGCCGAGGAACGCCCACACGTGCGACTTGGAGGTGTCGGCGATGCCGCGCGCCTCCATGTAGCGGTTCATCCGGGCCTGGTAGATCGCGCCCAGCGGGCCGAGGCCCATCGAGACGGTCGGGAACTCCCAGAAGTCCGGCATCAGCCGCGGGTGCGGGTAGCTGGAAAGGCCGTTCGGCGCCTTCGACTTCTCCTGGCGGAAGGCGTCGAGCTGCGCCTCGCTCAGCCGGTCGAGCAGGAAGGCGCGGGCGTAGATGCCGGGGGAGGCGTGGCCCTGGAAGAAGATCTGGTCGCCGCCGAGGCCGTCGTCCTTGCCGCGGAAGAAGTGGTTGAAGCCCACGTCGTAGAGCGAGGCGGAGGAGGCGAAGGTGGCGATGTGGCCGCCGACGCCGATCCCGGGACGCTGGGCGCGGGAGACCATGACCGCCGCGTTCCACCGGGTGGCGTTGAGGATCTTGCGCTCGATCTCCTCGTTGCCCGGGAAGAACGGCTCGTCCTTGGTGGCGATGGTGTTCACGTAGTCGGTGCTGCGCATCTCGGGCACCGCGACGCGCTTCTCGCGCGCGCGCTCGATGAGGCGGAGCATCAGATAGCGGGCCCGCTCACGGCCGCGCTCGTCGATGGCCGCATCGAGCGAGTCGAGCCATTCCGCCGTCTCCTCGGGATCGAAATCCGGGACCTGGCTGGGAAGGCCGCCAATGATGATCGGGTTGCGATCGGATCCGGAAGCCACGCTGTTCCTTCGCTGCTAGGTGGAGCTCTGCTGGGTCGCGCCGCCTCCATCGTGTACCGCGTCGTTCGATACGTCATCTCTACCGAGCGGTAACCGCAGCTCATGAGCCGCGCGGCTCCAGGGCCGGTGGTCGGCCGGGAGCCTCCCGGACTGAGGTTGGGGGAGGCCAAACCTGAACTCTACGCCCAGTCGCTCGTACGACCGACTCGCGGCTCCAATCACGCACAACACCGGCAAACCGCCGTGATGTGCGTCACCATTGAGTGTGCGGGTTGCGGTGACACGGTCGAATCGTCACCGTTTCGACGGTCTCGTACGCCGGGTACTTGCGCGATCCGCCCAGCCCGTGTGGACTACCGCCAATAACCCGCACAGGCGCGGGCAGATTTTCCCCATGACAGGAGGCAAAGCGTGAGCGCGACCGCGGACCACGCGGAGGAGCGGACCAACCCGGCGAGCCGGCTTGGTTTCGAGCCCGGACAGGTGGTCCAGGAGCTCGGGTACGACGAGGATTGCGACCAGGAGCTTCGAGAGGGTATCGAGGAGCTCACGGGCGAGGAGCTCGCCGATGAGGAGTACGACGACGTGCCCGACGCCGTCCTGCTGTGGTTCCGCGAGGACGACGGCGACCTCACCGACGCACTCGTCGACGCCACGTCGACGGTCGACCCCGGCGCCCCGATCTGGCTCATGACCCCGAAGACCGGGCGTGACGGCCACGTCGAGCCCAGCGAGATCGGAGAGGCCGCGCAGACCGCGGGCCTCGCCCAGACCAGCAGCGTCAACGCCGCCAAGGACTGGACCGGCAGCCGTCTCGTGACACCCAAGACGGCCCGCGCGGGGAAGCGGTAGCTTTCCCGGCATCGGCGGCCCGCCGCAGGGGTTGCGCCCCGCGGCCGTCCGCCGCCCGTCACACGCTGGCCGCGCGGTTCCCCGCGCCCCCTCGGGGGAGCGGGGAACCGCGCGCTTGGCCCACCCTGTGTCGCGGCCCTGCGGCGGTCGCGACGGCCGCGCCGGGTCCCGCGCCTCCCCGAGAAGGGACGCCCGCGCGATGAGCGAGATCAGCGCAGCCCACGAGATCCCCGCGGTCGGCGCCCCGGCACCCGACTTCGCCCTGCCCGACCAGCACGGCCGTACCGTGCGGCTGGCCGACTTCCGCGGCCGGAAGAACGTCGTGCTGCTCTTCTACCCCTTCGCCTTCACCGGCGTGTGCACCGGCGAGCTGTGCGCGCTGCGCGACGAACTGCCCGCGTTCCAGAACGCGGACGTGCAACTGCTCGCCGTCTCCTGCGACTCGATGCACTCGCTGCGGGCCTTCGCCGATCAGGAGGGCCTGGACTACCCGCTGCTGTCCGACTTCTGGCCGCACGGCACCGCCTCCCGCGCCTACGGCGTCTTCGCCGAGGACAAGGGCTGCGCCCTGCGCGGCACCTTCGTCATCGACAAGGAGGGCACCGTGCGCTGGACCGTCGTCAACGGACTGCCGGACGCCCGCGATCTTCACGACTACGCGAAGGCGCTCGAATCGCTGTAGACCTCGGGAACCCGTCACTAAGCTCGGCACGTTGATCCGGCACCAGCGCAGGATCTGTGCACGCGTACGCCACGCACACAGCACGCACGAACCGATTTGGGAGGACTCGTGGGAGTCAGCCTCAGCAAGGGTGGCAACGTCTCGCTGACCAAGGAGGCGCCGAATCTCACGGCCGTCGTCGTCGGTCTGGGCTGGGACGCCCGCACCACCACCGGCAACGACTTCGACCTCGACGCGAGCGCGCTGCTCACCAGCGACCAGGGCAAGGTGCTCTCCGACGCGCACTTCGTCTTCTTCAACAACCTCACCAGCCCCGACGGCTCCGTGGTGCACACCGGTGACAACCTCACCGGTGAGGGCGAGGGCGACGACGAGGTCATCAACGTGAATCTGGCCGGTGTCCCGGCCGATGTCGCGAAGATCGTCTTCCCCGTCTCCATCTACGAGGCCGAGAGCCGCCAGCAGAGCTTCGGCCAGGTGCGCAACGCCTACATCCGGGTGCTCAACGCGGCGGACCAGCGCGAGCTGGCCCGCTACGACCTGACCGAGGACGCCTCGACCGAGACCGCCATGGTCTTCGGTGAGCTGTACCGGCACGGCGCGGAGTGGAAGTTCCGCGCCATCGGCCAGGGCTACGCCTCGGGACTGCGCGGCATCGCCCAGGACTTCGGCGTCAACGTCTGATCGCGGTGCGGCGCCCGGCCACCGGGCGCCGCCCGTCCCTGGCGAACCCAGGACCCAGCACCCAGGACCCACCCAGCACACCCTGCGACGGGGAGGAACGAAACACGATGGGCGTCACGCTCGCCAAGGGAGGCAATGTCTCCCTCTCCAAGGCCGCGCCGAATCTCACCAAGGTGCAGATCGGTCTCGGCTGGAGTTCCCGCTCGACCACCGGAGCCGACTTCGACCTGGACGCCAGCGCGCTGCTCTGCGGCAACGGCCGGGTCCTGGGAGACGAGTTCTTCGTCTTCTACAACAACCTCAAGAGCCCGGAGGGCTCCGTCGAGCACACCGGCGACGAACTGGTCGGCGGCACCGGCGGTGACGACGAGACGATCCTGGTGGACCTGAGCCTCGTCCCCGAGCGCGTCGACAAGATCGTCTTCCCGGTCTCGATCTACGACGCCGACGCCCGTTCCCAGACCTTCGGCCAGGTCAGCAACGCGTACATCCGGGTGCTCAACCAGGCGGACGGTGCCGAACTGGCCCGCTACGACCTGACCGAGGACGCCTCGACCGAGACCGCGATGATCTTCGGCGAGCTCTACCGCTACAGCGGCGAGTGGAAGTTCCGTGCAGTAGGTCAGGGGTACGCCTCCGGACTGCGCGGCATCGCCCTAGACTTCGGGGTCAACGTTTCGTAAAGCCGCGTACCTCGCGGGGGTCCTCGTGATCATCAGGGAAATGGGTAGGTAGCTCGTGCTCCTCAGAACATTCGGCTGGTCGTTCGGCATCACTGCCGCCGGCCTCGCCCTGGCCGGCGTCCTCTGGGGCTGGAAGGGCCTGGCCATTGTCGCGATCCTGTCGGTCCTCGAGATCTCACTCTCGTTCGACAACGCGGTGATCAACGCGGGCATTCTCCGCAAAATGAATGCCTTCTGGCAGAAGATGTTCCTCACCATCGGCGTGCTGATCGCCGTCTTCGGTATGAGGCTCGTCTTCCCGATCATCATCGTCGCCATCACGGCCAAGCTCAGTCCGTGGGAAGCGGTCAAGGTCGCGATCAACGACCACGACCGCTACGAGGCGCTGGTCACCGGCGCGCACCCGGCGATCGCCGCCTTCGGTGGCATGTTCCTGCTGATGATCTTCCTCGACTTCATCTTCGAGGAGCGGGAGATCACCTGGCTGGGCTGGCTGGAGAAGCCGCTGGCCAAGATCGGCAAGCTGGACATGCTCTCCGTCGTGGTCGCGCTGGTCGCGCTGCTCGTCGCCGCCACCACCGTCGCCACCGGCGTCCCGCTGCACGGCGGTCACGGCACCATCGACAAGGGCGAGACGGTCCTGCTGGCGGGCGTCGGCGGCCTGCTCACGTATCTCATCGTCGGCGGTGTCTCCAGCTTCTTCGAGGAGCGACTGGAGGACGACGACGAGGACGGCGCGGAAGCGGGTGGAGCGGAGCCCGTCGCGGCGAAGGACGGCAACGGCGTCAGCACCGGACAGGTCGTGGGCCTGGCGGGCAAGGCCGCGTTCTTCATGTTCCTCTACCTCGAAGTCATCGACGCGTCCTTCTCCTTCGACGGTGTCGTCGGCGCCTTCGCGGTCAGCAACGACATCTTCGAGATCGCGCTGGGTCTCGGCATCGGCGCGATGTACATCAGGTCGCTGACCGTCTTCCTGGTCCGCAAGGGCACCCTGGACGACTACGTGTACCTGGAGCACGGCGCGCACTACGCGATCGGCGCGCTGGCCGTCATCCTGCTCGTCACGATCAAGTACGACGTCAGTGAGGTCATCACCGGTCTGGTCGGCGTGGTGCTGATCGCCGCTTCGTACTGGTCCTCGGTGGTACGCAACCGCCGACTCGGGGAAGACTCCGAGCAACCGGACGGTGACAAGGACGACGACAAGGCGGAAGTCGCGAGCGGGGTCTGACCCCGGTCGCGCCAGCGCTGCCCCCGCCGTCCGGCGGGGGCAGCCTCATGTCAGGGGAGGGCGAGGGCAGATGGCCTGGTGGAGTTTTCTGCGGCCGAGCGGCGGGCAGCAGTTCGACGTCGCGAACGCGCACACCGTGGAACTCACCAAGCGGCACCCCATGGTGTCGCTGACCAAGCAGGGAGCGGCCGTCGGCAACCTCCGGGTCAACCTCTCGTGGTCGATGCGGACATCCGACACCGGTGGCTGGGCCACCTCCAACGGCGGGTTCTTCCGCCGCCAGATCGACGTCTTCAAACCGCGCGTGGTGCAGGCGGCCGGACCCGCCATGGTCAATGTCGACCTCGACCTGGCCTGCATGTACGAACTGGCCGACGGCAGCAAGGGAGTTGTCCAGCCGCTCGGCAATCTGCTGGGCGACCTGGACGCGCCGCCGTACATCCAGATGAGCGGCGACGACCGGTTCGGCGGCACCTCGGGCGAGACGCTGTACATCAACTTCGACAAGCGGGACGAATTCCGGCGGCTGCTGGTCTTCGTCTACATCTACGACGGCACGCCCGCCTTCGACCGCACGCACGCGAAGGTCGAGATCTTCCCGACCTCGGGCCCGCGCATCGAGATCCCGCTCAACGAGCGGGAGCCGCAGGCCCGTTCGTGCGCCGTCGTGCTGATCGAGAACCGCAAGGGCGAGCTGGTGGTGCGCCGCGAGGTCAGGTACGTCTACGGCTTCCAGGCCGAGATCGACCGGCTCTACGGCTGGGGCCTCCAGTGGGGGCGCGGCTACAAGTCCAAGGTCTGACCGCGTCCGGCGGGCTGTCCGCGCGGGTCAGCTGCCCGACTGGAACTGGGGTCCCTGCGGCGGCAGTTGGAAGCTGCCGTCGTTGGCGGCGGCAGCGGCGGCCACCGGCTGCGGGTAGCCGTACGCCGGGTAGCCCTGCTGCGGCTGCTGGTGGACCGGAGGGGCCGTGGTGG
Source organism: Streptomyces sp. NPDC008139 (assembly GCF_042957025.1). Taxonomy (NCBI): domain Bacteria; kingdom Bacillati; phylum Actinomycetota; class Actinomycetes; order Kitasatosporales; family Streptomycetaceae; genus Streptomyces; species Streptomyces sp. NPDC008139. Next base: position 258,612 of record NZ_JBIBHM010000001.1, on the reverse strand, counting down.
CCGCCACGGGCTGCGGGTAGCCGTAGGCGGGCTGTGCGGGCACGTGGCCGGGCGAGGGGGCCTGGAGCGGGTATCCGTACGCACTGGTGGGCGCCGGCTCCGGCTCCTGGGCGTACGGTGCGGTCTGCTGGGACACCGGCCCGGCCGTGGGTGGCGCCGCCGGGGAGACGGTGGGCGGCGCGGTCGTGGCCGGTACGGCGGTGCGGTCGGAGTCGCCGCCCTCGACGTCGTCCACCGCGATGCCGAATTCGGTGGCCACGCCGACCAGACCGGTGTCGTACCCCTGGCCCAGGGCGCGGAATTTCCAGCCGCCGTCCTTGCGGTAGATCTCGCCGCAGTTCAGGGCGGTCTCGTAGCCGGTGTCGGGGCGCACCTCGAAGGTGATGACGGGGGCGTGCTGCGGCCCCGTGGTGTCGTAGAGGAGCACGCACAGGTCCTGGACCTGCGCGAAGGGGCCGCCGTCGCAGGAGGCGACGATCACGACGCGGTCCACGTCGGAGCCGAGGGCGGCCAGGTCGACCTCGACGGTGTCGGTCAGGCTGCCGGAGACGCGTTTCTTGGGCAGGTGACGGGCGAGCCCCGAGGGGTGGCGCGGTTCGTTGTAGAAGACGAAGTCGGCGTCGGAACGGACCTTGCCGTTGGAACCGAGCAGCAGCACGGAGGCGTCGACATCGGGGGAGCCGGACGCCGGGGTCCAGCGCAGTACCGCCCGGATTCCGGGGGCGTCCAGTGGGGTGTTCGAGCCCTTCACCATCACGTGCGTCATACCGGTCATCCTGCCCTCCCCGTGGCGTGCGCCACAACGCCGGGCGTGACGGTCACGCGGTGGACCCGCCGCGGTTACCTGTTTTTCACGTGTGGAGGGAACCTCTACCCCATGCTCGCACGTACGATAATCGGCCAGATATCATCGGGCTCACTACCTCGAAATGGGGCGTATGCGACACTTCGGGCACCTCGCTCCTGAAGCCAGGAGCGAACTGTTTCACCGCGAGCCGCAGGAGTTCACTGCCGACTCGCCCGCACGCATGCTCGCGGTCGCCCTCGGCGCCACCCTCTACAGCCCCGCCACCCGCCCGCAGCTCGCGGACGACGTGGTGAAGCAGGCCGCCCGGGGTGTGGTGTCGATGGTCCTGTGCCTGGAGGACTCCATCGACGACCGCGACGTCGTCGCAGGTGAGGCCAATCTCGTCCGACAGTTCGCCGATCTCGCGACCCGGCCGGAGGCGGCGCTTCCGCTGCTGTTCATCCGGGTCCGCACGCCCGCGCAGATCACCGACCTGGTGACGCGGCTCGGCGGCACCGTGGAACTGCTGTCCGGATTCGTGCTGCCCAAGTTCACCGAGGAGACCGGCGTCCCGTTCCTGGAGGCCATGGCCCACGCGGAGGCCGCCAGCGGACGGCGGCTTTTCGCCATGCCCGTACTGGAGTCCCCGCAGCTCCTGCACCTGGAGAGCCGGGTCGAGACGCTCTACGGGATATCCAGGACGGTCGACAAATACCGCGAGCGGGTGCTCGCCCTGCGCCTGGGCGTCACCGACTTCTGCTCCTCCTACGGCCTGCGCCGCGCCCCCGCGATGACCGCCTACGACGTACAGATCGTCGCCTCGGTGATCGCCGACGTGGTCAACGTCCTCGGCCGCGCGGACGGCAGCGGCTTCACCGTGACGGGACCGGTCTGGGAGTACTTCAGGCACCACGAGCGGATGTTCAAGCCGCAACTGCGCCGCAGCCCCTTCACCCCCGAGGCCGAGGACCTGCGCGACACCCTCATCGAGCGCGACATGGACGGACTGCTCCGCGAGATCGAGCTGGACCGCGCCAACGGCCTCCAGGGCAAGACCTGCATCCACCCCACCCACGTGCCCGTCGTGCACGCGCTGAGCGTCGTCACGCACGAGGAGTTCTGCGACGCGGCCGACATACTCGACGAGGACCGCTCCGGCGGCGGCGTCATGCGGTCCGCGTACACCAACAAGATGAACGAGGTGAAGCCGCACCGCGCCTGGGCGGAGCGCACCATGCGCCGCGCCGAGGTTTTCGGCGTCGCCCAGGAGGACATCGGCTTCGTGGAACTGCTCGCGGCGAGCCTGCCGCAGTCCTGAGCGCGGTCCCGGAACAGCCTCCAGCGCAGTCCTGAGCACGGCCAGGCGCCGCGCCCAGCCCTGAGCACGGCCCCCGCGCCGCGCTCGCACCGAACGGAAGAGAAGCACCGCATGGCAACGCACACGCCCTGGCCGGGCCAGTGGGTCGCGGACCGGCTGGGCATCGGCCTGGTGGGCGAGGGCCTGCACGGAGTGCTCGGCCTCGCGCTGCGCCGCAACCCCAAGCGCGCCCACCTGCTGGTCTCCAACATCCTCGGCAAGCACGTCCCGCAGGACCCGCGCGCGGTCTACGGCTCCGCGTACGCGCTCGGCGAGCGGGTCCGCGACCTGCTCGGCCCGGACGCGGTCGCCGACGCCGTGGTCCTCGGCTACGCCGAGACCGCGACAGGGCTCGGGCACTGCGTCGCCGACGGCGTCGGCGGTGTGCCGTACCTGCACTCCACCCGGCGCGAGGTCGCGGGCGTCGCGGCGGGCGGCGGCTTCCAGGAGGAGCACAGCCACGCCACCGGGCACCTGCTGCTCCCCGAGGACCCGGCGCTGCTGGCGGGCAGCGGCCCGCTCGTCCTGGTCGACGATGAGTTCTCCACCGGCCAGACCATCCTCAACACCATCCGTGACCTGCATGGACGCCACCCGCGCGAGCGGTATGTGGTGGTCGCCCTGACCGATATGCGGTCCGCCGCCGACCAGGCGCGGCTGGAGGACTTCGCGGCGGAGCTCGGCGCCCGCGTGGACGTCGTCGCACTGGTCGCGGGCGCCGTCACGCTCCCCGAGGGCGTGCTGGAGCGCGGACAGGCCCTGGTGGCCGCCCACGAGACGCCGCCGCCCGCGCCCGCCGACTACTACGACCTCACGCACGTCGAGCTGGACTGGCCGGCCGGGGTGCCGGACGGCGGCAGGCACGGCTTCCTGCCCGAGCACCGCGCCGCCCTGGAGGCCGCGCTGCCCGCGATGGGACAGCGGCTGGCCGCCGCGCTACCGCCCGGCGCCCGCCGCGTCCTCGTCCTCGGCAACGAGGAGCTGATGTACGCCCCGCTGCGGCTGGCGGAGGCGCTGCGGCGGCACACCGCCGCCGGAGCGGGGACGGGCCTGGAGAGCCTGCGGCGGCACACCGCCGGAGCGGACACGGGCCCTGAGGGCTCGGAGACGGCCCCAGGCGGCGCCCTCGACGTGCGCTACTCCACCACCACCCGCTCGCCGGTGCTGGCCGTCGACGACCCCGGCTACGCCATCCGCAGCCGGATCGTCTTCCCCGCCCACGACGAGCCCAGCGACGGCCCCGGCGACCGGTACGCGTACAACGTGGCGGGCGCGGGCTTCGACGCGGTCGTCTGCGTCATCGACTCCGCGGGCGAGACCCCCGAGCTGTACGGGCCCGGCGGCCTGATCGCCCAGCTCGCCGCGCACACCGACCGCGTACTGGTCGCCGTCGTCCCCACCTACCGGCCGCGGCCCCGGCTGCACGCCCGGTTGCGGTCCCGGCTCACCGCTGGAGCCGAGTCCCGTCCCCGACCGAACGGACACGCCGCCCCGATGAGCCCCGCCCCTGTGAGCGCCACCGCCCGACCGCTGCCCGAGCCCCTGCGCGGCCCCGCCTTCTCGTCGTACGCGGCGGACGAGGTCGGCTGGCTGCTCAAGGACCTGTCGGAGGTCGAGCTGGAAGCGCCGACCGAGGAGCGCGAGGAGGCCATCCAGAGCGGCGGCGCGCACTACGCCGAGTCGCTGCCCGTCGAGTACCAGCCGAGCGCCGCATACCAGGACCTGTTCAAGGCCGCCCTCGACGGCTCCGCCGAACGCATCGCGCGCGCGGTCGGCGCCGTCACCGAACTCGTGCTCGCCGAGCGCGGCCCGGACGCCGTCCTGGTCTCGCTGGCCCGCGCGGGCACCCCGGTCGGCGTGCTGATGCGCCGCTGGGCCCGGCACGCGCACGGACTGGACCTGCCGCACTACGCCGTCTCCATCGTCCGCGGCCGAGGCATCGACCGCAACGCGCTGAGCTGGCTGGCCGCCCACCACGACGCGGCGAACGCCGTGTTCGTCGACGGCTGGACGGGCAAGGGCGCCATCACCCGCGAACTGGCCGAAGCCGTCAAGGACTTCGACGGCGAAGGCGTCTTCGACCCGGACATCGCGGTGCTCGCCGACCCCGGCGGCTGCGTGTCCACCTACGGCACCCGCGACGACTTCCTGATCCCCTCCGCGTGCCTCAACTCCACGGTCTCCGGCCTCATTTCGCGCACCGTGCTGCGCGCCGACCTGACCGGGCCCGACGACTTCCACGGCGCGAAGTTCTACCGCGAGCTGGCGGGCGCCGATGTCTCCGGGCTCTTCCTCGACACCGTCAGCGCCGCCTTCGACCGGGTCGGCGACGCCGTCGCCGAGGACGTCAAGTCGCTGCGCTCCGCCGACCGTTCACCCACCTGGGCGGGCTGGGCCGCGGTCGAGCGGATCAGCGAGGAGTACGGCATCGGCGACGTGAACCTCGTCAAGCCCGGCGTCGGCGAGACCACCCGCGTGCTGCTGCGGCGGGTGCCCTGGAAGATCCTCGCCCAGCGCGGCGTGGGCGCCGACCTCGACCACGTCCGCCTGCTGGCCGCACAGCGCGGCGTACCGGTCGAGGAGGTGGACGGGCTGCCGTACTCCTGCGTGGGTCTCATCCACCCCCGCTACACCCGAGGGGCCACCGGGACCGACGGCAAGGCGGTGGACGCGAAGTGAGTACCCGTCAGAACCGCACGCTGGTCGCCAGCGACCTCGACCGCACCCTGATCTACTCCACCGCGGCGCTCGCCCTCACCATGGCCGACGAGCACGCGCCGCGCCTGCTCTGCGTCGAGGTGCACGAGGCCAAGCCGCTGTCCTACATGACCGAGACCGCCGCGGCACTGCTGGTCCGACTCGCCGCGGAGGCCGGGCAGTTCGTGCCCTCCACCACCCGCACCCGCAAGCAGTACCGCCGGATCAGCCTGCCCGGACCCCAGCCGCGGTACGCCATCTGCGCCAACGGCGGCCACCTCCTGGTCGACGGCCGCACCGACCACGACTGGAACGCCGAGATCCGCCGCCGTCTCGCCGACGGCTCCGCGCCGCTGGACGAGGTACGCGCCCACCTCGCCGCCACCGCCGACCCCGCGTGGCTGCGCAAGGAGCGCATCGCCGAAGACCTCTTCGCCTACCTCGTGGTCGACCGCGAACGCCTCCCCGCCGGCTGGGTCAAGGAACTCGCCGCCTGGGCCGAACCCCGAGGCTGGACCGTCTCCCTCCAGGGCCGCAAGATCTACGCCGTGCCGCTGCCGCTCAGCAAGTCCGCCGCCCTCGCCGAGGTCGTCCGCCGCACCGGCGCCGACCGCGTCCTCGCCGCCGGCGACTCCCTCCTCGACGCCGATCTGCTCCTCGCCGCCGATGAGGGCTGGCGCCCCGGCCACGGCGAGCTGGCCGACTCCGGCTGGACCGCCCCCCACGTCACCGGCCTCCCCACGGTCGGCGTCGCCGCCGGCGAAGAGATCATCCTGCGGATGCGCAACGCCCTCTAACGCCGCCCCCGCGCAGGGCCAGCCTGGCCCAGGGCCCTGTTTTCAGGGGCACACAGCAGGCGCGCTGCCGTCGCGCAGGGCCTGTTTTCGGGGGCGCGGGGCTGGTGCGCTGGCGTTGCGCAGGGCCTGTTTTTGGGGGCGCGGGGCTGGTGCGCTGGCGTTGCGCAGGGCCTGTTTTTGGGGGCGCGGGGCTGGTGCGCTGGCGTTGCGCAGGGCGTGTTTTCGGGGGCGCGGGGCTGGTGCGCTGGCGTTGCGCAGGGCGTGTTTTCGGGGGCGCGGGGAACTGCGCGACCAGCCCCCGCCGGGCTGTCAGCCCGAACACAACGGCGTCTGCCCCGCTGGGGCCGGTTTTCGAAGGCGCGCCACCGCCGTGGCTGAGCGCGCAGTTCCCCGCGCCCAAAAAAAGCGCGTGGCCGGCGCCCCGGCGGAGAGGAACCGCCTCGGGGGCCCCGGGGTCAGTGCCCCGGGGCCACCACCCGGGTGCAATGGGCGCGGGAGCGCTCTATGCGTCGCGCGTTGGGCCGCTCGCTCGCAGCGATAAAGGCCCGGGCCTCAAGCTCGCTGCGGCCCCCGCGCACGTGCCGTCGCAGCAGCCGCCGCTCACGCAGCAGACGCGGCGCGTCGACGTACCAGAGCTCGTCCAGCAGGTCACGGACCTGCTCCCAACCGGCGCCGTCGTCGGCGAGGTAATTGCCCTCGGTGACGACGAGCCGGACACCGGGCGCGACGACCAGCCCGGCGGCCACCGGCTCGTCCAGGCGCCGGTCGAAGTCGGGCGCGTAGACCGGGTGTTGACGGTCACCGCGCAACCGCCGCAGCAGGTGGACGTAGCCGTCCACGTCGAACGTCTCGGGCGCGCCCTTGCGGTCCCGCAGCCCCAGCCGGTCCAACTGCGCGTTGGACAGATGGAACCCGTCCATCGGCACATACGCGGCCGTCCCCGCGCCCACCCGGTCGTTCACCCCGGACACCAGCCGCCGCGCGAGAGTCGACTTCCCGGCGGCCGGGGCGCCCGCCAGCCCCAGCAGAGCCCTCCGGCCTGGAATGCTGGGCACCAAGGCGACCGCGTCATCCACGAGCATTCCGTCACCCTAGGGCCCGTACGGGCCCTGAGCGCCGCACCAGGGAGAAGACCCTTGTCCGAAACGAAGAACCCGCAGCTCACACCCGAGCTCTACGGATACGTCCTCGAGCACAACCCGCCGCTGGACGCCGTCCAGCGGGAACTGGTCGAGACCACGCACGCCCGCCTCGCCGATGTGGCCGGGCTCCAGACCGCGGAGGAGCAGGGCCCGCTGCTGGCCTTCCTCGTCCGCCTGACCGGCGCCAAGCAGATCGTGGAGGTCGGCACCTTCACCGGCTTCTCGACCCTGTCGATGGCCCAGGCCCTGCCCGCCGACGGCAGGCTCATCGCCTGCGACGTCTCCGAGGAGTGGACCGCCGTCGGCCAGGACGCCTGGGCCAAGGCGGGCGTCGCCGACCGCGTCGACCTGCGGATCGCCCCGGCCATCGACACGCTCAAGGCGCTGCCCGGCGGCCAGTGGATCGACCTGGTGTTCCTGGACGCCGACAAGGGGTCCTACACCGACTACTGGGAGGAACTGGTGCCGCGCATGAGCCCCGGCGGCCTGCTCGTCGTCGACAACACCCTCTTCCACGGCGAGGTCGTGGACGAGGACGCGACCGGCGGCGCCGCGGCCATCCGCGCGTTCAACGACCACGTACGCGCGGACGACCGGGTGGACGACGTCCTGCTCACCGTCGCGGACGGCCTGACGCTGGCCCGTAAGAAGTAGTCACTCCGGCAGGGCAGGCACGGGGTCAGTGCTGCGGCAGTCCGCGCGGAGGCGGCCGCCGGGTGGCCACCGCCGCCCGGGCCTCCTCCTCGCGGGCTGCCTGCTGGGGGTGGCGCTTGCGCCAGTACGGATTGTCGTGCGGCAGTCCGCCGGTCACCCGCCCGTACATGCCGAAGAACATCAGCATCACGCCGACCGCGAAGCTGAACAGCACGTTCGACATCTTGAACGCCAGAAGGTTGCTGCCGGTGTCCAGCAGGGCGAGATTGACGAACCCGCTGAGCAGGAAGGCGACGCCGACGACGATGTTGAGGGTCGAGGCGAAGTTGCCGCCCTTCACCATCCCGGCGAAGAGCAGCACGCCGATGACGATGGAGATCGTGCTGAGCGCGCCGTTGGAGTTCAGCCCGGCGATCCGGTCGCCCGCCTTGGACAGGAACGACACGCCGTTGAGGAGTCCGAGGATCCCGAAGACGACCAGGATCAGGCCCATCAGACCGGCGCCGAAGCGGTACATCTGGCTCAGCTTGTGGTCCACGGGCAGATGATCGTCGAGTCGCATATGACCGGCCTCCTTCGCTGAAGGGGAATCGAGGCCGCTGCTCCTCCAGGATAGGCCGGGGTCCGGAATCCGGCGCTCCGCGCGGGTCACCCCGGGACACGCCCTAGCGGCGCAGGGCTTCCAGCAGCGGGCGGTAGCGCGCGAAGTCCGGCACGCGCGCGTCGGGGACCTTCGCCCGCTCGTCCCAGCGCCGTACCGCGACCCCGTCACGCGCGTACGGGCGCGCCTCGTACTCCCGTACCTCCGCGTCCGACATCGGGCCGCCCCGGAGGGCCAGGGTGTCGAGCGGATCGGCCGCCGGGTCGTCCCCCGTATCGGCCGCCGTGCCGTGATCGTTCGTCATGGCCGGAATCCTCCACAGGTCACCCCGGCGCCGCCGGGCGCCGGGGTGACCTGTGGAGGAACGCCCTCCGCGGGCCGCGTCCCCGCTACCCTGGGCCCATGCCTCGCTACGAGTACCGCTGCAAGACCTGTGGCTCCACCTTCGAGCTGCGCCGCCCGATGTCCCAGTCGGACGCCCCGACCGCCTGTCCCAAGGGCCACGACGACACCGTGAAGCTGCTCTCGACGGTCGCGGTCGGCTCCTCGTCGTCCTCGTCCTCGTCGGCCGGTCCCGCCCCGGCGAGCGGCAACGGCGGCGGCGGCGGATGCTGCGGTGGCGGCTGCTGTAGCTGAACGGATGGGACGGTACGGGGGCCGGTACGGGCGGCGGTCGGATCGTACGTATGCCGGTCCGGCCGTACGTGTGCCGGTCCGGCCGTACGACCGGTCGCCGGAGCAGGAGACCGGCCAGGGGTGCTCAGCGCCCGGCCGCGCGGTCCTCACGGATGTTGGCCACCACGCGGTTCGCGGTCTCGCGCACCGCGGCGGTCTCGGTGAGGAACGCCCAGTAGTCCGGGTGCCTGCCCTCCAGCGCGGCCACCGCGCGGTCGAGGCGTGCCACCGCGTCGTCCAGTGGGCGGGCGTGCCGCGGCTCCGGCGTCGAACGCCCCTGCATGGCCAGCCGCTGCGCGTCCCGGATCGCGAAGCGGGTCTTCTCGACCTCGCCCTTCGGGTCCTTGCTCACCTCGTTGAGCTGCCGCAGCCGGTCACCGGCCGCGGACACCGCGCCCTCCACGTCGTCCATCAGCGCCCTGACCGTCGCCAGCCGTGATGTGGCGTCCGGCCAGCGCTGCTCGTCCCGCGCCTTGCGCGCCTCGGCCAGCGCCGTCTCCGCCTGCCGTACCGCCTGCGCGGCCCGCTCGGGCACCTGCTGGAGATCCTGCCAGCACGCCAGCGAGAACCGCCGCCGCAATTCGCTGAGCACCGGGTCCACGCCCTCGGCCCGCGTCGCCAGCGCCTGCACCCGCGTGCGCAGCGACACCAGCCGCTTGTCCATCTCCCTGGCCTGCTCGGGCAGCCGCTCCGCCTCGGTCCGCACCGCGTCCGCCGTGCGGCGCACGTCGTCGGCCCGCTGGACGGTCTCCTGCACCCCGTGCTTGCTCGCGCCCTCGTTCAGCCTGGTCAGCTCGGGTGCCAGCGCGGCCAGCCGGGCCGCGAGGTCGTCCGCCTTCAGCCCGACCGCGCGGACCCCGTCCAGCGCGTTCGTCGCCGCCAGCAGCGACTGCTTGGCCCGCTCCACGGCGGGCGCCAGCCGGGCGAGTTGCGTCTCCGCCTTGCCGAGCAGCGGCGCGAGACCCGCGGAGAAACGCTCCAGCTCGGTCTTGGCCCTGTCCAGCTCGTCCTTGGCCTTCGTCAGCTCGGTGCGTGCCCGCGCCGCCGTGCCCGCGTCCAGCTCGTCCCGGTCGATGTCGTGCGCGTCCACGGTGTTGATGTAGGCCGCGCTCACCTGGTCGATGCGCTCGCCCAGCGACCGGAATCCGGCCAGCGCCCGGCGCGCCTCGGGGGAGTCGTCCACCGCCGAGATCGTCTCTATCGAGATCTCCAGATCGCGCTGCGCCGTGTCCAGCTCGTAGAACGCCTGTGACGCGGCGTCCTTCGCCGCCTGCGCCTCCGCACGGTGATTGTCGCCGCGTCGCCACCACGAACGTGCCGTCGTCACCGTGACACTCTCTCCCCGCAGATCGCCGCCGACCACCGTCGGACCCATCCTCCCACCAGGCCGCCCCGAACACACCGCCCGGTCCCCACGGCCCCGTGGTTGCTGATCACGCCCCAGGGCAGGGTAACCTGTGACGTCGAACTCACCGAGGGCGTGTAGCTCAGTGGTAGAGCGCCGCCCTTACAAGGCGGATGTCGGCGGTTCGAAACCGTCCACGCCCACCCTCGGAAGACCCCGGGCCCCTGTCCAGCGTCCTTGGACAGGGGCCTCTTCCTGTCCTGTCCCGTGTTCCGTCCCCCGGCCCGTGCGCGGCGGCCGGGGGCGGTTGCGTGGCCCGTCACGGTCGGGGTTGGGTGGGGTCATGACGCGCCCCGTGCTCTATCTGTTCGGCTCGGCCGCACCCCCGGTACTCGATATCGCCTCGGTCGTCGAGGGCGCGCGACGAGCCGGGTGGGACGTCTGCCTCGGTCTGACGCCCGCCGCCGCGGGCTGGCTCTTCACCCGGACGAAGAAGCTGACGAAGCTGACCGGCCACCCGGTGCGCAGCAGGTACAAGAAGCCCGGTGAGCCGGACGTCTGGCCGCCCGCGGACGTGATCGCCGTCGCGCCGGCCACCTTCAACACGATCAACCAGTGGGCGCTCGGGTTCACCAATCACTTCGTCGTCGGCGTCGCGGCCGAGGCGATCGGCAGGGGCATCCCCCTGGTGACGATGCCGTGCGTGAACACCGCCACCGCCCAGCACCCCGCCTTCGACCGGTCGGTCGACGAGCTGCGCGTGGCCGGGGTGAGGGTCCTCTACGGCGAGGGCGGCTTCGTCCCCCACCCGCCCGGCCAGGACGCCCCGGACGACTTCCCCTGGCCCCTGCTGTTCGAGGCGGCGAAGGCGGCACTCCCCGATCACCTGCGCTGACGCCGGGCCGGGGCCATCGGCCGACCGGCCCGCGTCCGTACTCCCGTGGACGTAACGGCGCGGCCCGTACCGCCCGCGGGGGTACGGCGATGTCCGCCGCCGGCGCGACGTTCCGTGGCTGTCACGCCTTGACGATGGAGGCGATCAGTCGTTCGTCGCAAGGGGAGGCCGGGATGAGGACCGCGGAGCAGGTCAGCGGGGTACGTGACGGGGGCGCCGCGCCGCCGGGGGCACGGGAGGGCGGGGGCCGGGCGCGGAAGCTGCCGTGGCTGATGCTCGCGCTGTGGGTCGGGGTGCTGGCGGTCGCGATACCGCTGTCCGCCAAGCTCGGTGACGTCCAGCGCGACAGCGTCGTGGACTACCTGCCGAACAGCGCGGACTCCACGCGGGCGGCGAAGATCCAGGCGTCGCTGCCCGGCGGCGAGACGACCGACATCGTCGTGGTCTACCACCGCGACGGTGGCCTCACCGCGGCCGACCGGGCCACCGCCGCGCGGCAGACCGCCGAGATCGCCCGTACGAACCGGCTCACCGGGGACGCCCCGCGGGCCGTGCCGTCCAAGGACGGCACCACGCTGATGTACCCGATGTCGACCACGGCGCCGGACCAGGACTCCCAGGCCAGAACCGACTTCGTGGACGGGGTCAGGGACGTCGCCAAGGGCGGCTCGGGGCTGACGGTGAAGGTCGGCGGACAGGGCGCCCTGGACACCGACAGCGCCGAGGTCTACAGCGCGCTCGGCGGCCCGCTCCTCTACACCACGGTCCTCGTCGTCGCCGTCCTGCTGATCCTCATCTACCGCAGCCCCGTGCTGTGGCTGATCCCGCTGATCTGCGCGGGCGCCGCCGACGTACTGTCGATGGCGGTCACCTACGGCCTCAACCAGGCGTTCGGCGTCACCGTCAGCGGCCAGAGCTCCGGTGTGATGACCATCCTCGTCTTCGGCGTCGGCACGGACTACGCGCTGCTGCTCGTGGCCCGCTACCGCGAGGAACTGCGCCGCATCGAGCGCCCGTACGACGCCATGCGCACCGCCCTGCGCAAAGCCGCGCCCGCGGTGCTGGCCTCCGCGGGCACCGTCGCCGCGGGCATGCTCTGCCTGCTGGCCGCGGACCTCAACAGCAGCCGGGGCATGGGCCCGACGGCCGCCGTCGGGGTCGTCTGCGCGCTGCTCGCCATGGTGACGCTGCTGCCCGCCGTCCTCGTCGTCCTCGGCCGCCGGGTGTTCTGGCCGCTGATCCCCGCCCACGGCAGCGAGCCGAAGCGGCGGCGCGGCGCCTTCGTCGCGATCGGCGACGGCGTCGGCCGCAGGCCGGTCGCGGTGCTCGTCGGCGGTGTGCTGCTGCTCGGCGCCCTCGCCGTCGGCGTGCTCAACCTGCCCGGCAACGTCAAGCAGCAGGACATGTTCAGCAGCGAGCCCGACGCGATCACCGCCATGCGGATCCTCGGCGCGGCCTACCCCGACCAGGGCAGCCGTCCCGTCGCCGTCATCGCGCCCGCCGACCGCGCCGAGGCCGCGCGGGCCACCGCCCGCTCCACCCGAGGCGTCACCGACGTACGCGCCGGGCGCACCGCCGACGGCTGGAGCGAATTCTTCGTCACCACCGCGGGGCCGCCGCAGACCGCGGCCGAGACCGCCACCATCAAGGCCCTGCGCACCGGTCTCCCCGGCTCCTACGTCGGCGGCCCCAGCGCCCAGCAGTTCGACCTCCAGCACACCAACCAGCGCGACCGCGGCATCGTCATCCCGATCACCCTCGCCGCCGTCCTGCTCATCCTCGTCCTCCTGCTGCGGTCCCTCGTCGCGCCGCTGCTGCTCGTCGTCGCGGTCGTCGCCGTCTGGGGCGCCGCCCTGGGCATCGGCGGCCTCGTCTTCGGCCCGGTTCTCGGCTTCCACGGCACCGACCCCGGACTCGCGCTGCTCTCCTTCGTCTTCCTCGTCGCCCTCGGCGTCGACTACGGCATCTTCCTCATGCACCGCATGCGCGAAGAGGCGCTCAACGGCGCCGGGCCACGCGGGGCCACCCTCGGCGCGCTCCACTCCACGGGCGGCGTCATCACCTCGGCCGGTGTCGTCCTGGCCGCGACCTTCTCCGTCCTGATGAACATGCCTCTCGTCCAGCTCGCGGAACTCGGCTTCGTCATCGCCGTGGGCGTCCTGCTCGACACCTTCCTCGTCCGCACCTTCCTGGTGACCTCGGCCGCGCTGCTGCTGCGCCGCCGGGTCTGGTGGCCCGGCGCCCTGAGCCGCCCGGCGCCGGGCGACCGGGGGTGAGCCCGCGAGGGCGCCGCGTGACGCGCCAGGACGCGGCGCTCGCGGTGGGGCTGGCGGCGCTGTCGGTGCCGCTGGCCCTGCTGACGCCGGGGACGCGTCCCGACGCGCTGGGCTGGACGCTGCTGGTCTGCTGCCAGATCCCGTTGCTGTGGCGGCGGACGCACACGACGGCCGCGCTGGTGGTGACGGTCGCGTTCCTCGGGCCCTACCACGCGCTCGGGTATCCGCACGCGGCGCCGGTGCTGGGCTCGATGACGCTGCTGTTCACGGCGGCGGCCACGAGCCCGGCGTGGCGGGCGGCGGCCATCGGGACGGTGGTGATCGGCGGCACGGTGGCGGCGGACTGGGTCTCGGACGCCGGGGGAGCGGTGGACACGCTGCGGACCTCGGGCTGGATCGCGGCGGTGCTGGTGGCGGGCGCGACCGCGCGCGTGCACCGCCAGTTGGTGGCCGCGACCACGCAGCGGGCCGAGCGCGCAGAACGGACGCGGGAGGAGGTGGCGGCCCGGCGGGTGGTGGAGGAACGGCTGCGGATCGCCCGTGACCTGCACGACCTGCTCGCGCACAGCATCACGCTGATCGGCGTGCGGACGGCGGTGGCCGCGCACGTGATGACGGTGGCACCCGAGGAGTTCGACCGGGCGGCGGTGTCCAAGGCGCTGGACGGCATCGCGGACACCTGCCGCGCCGCCCGCGTCGAGGTGCGCACCACGCTGGAGGTGCTGCGGTACGGCGAACGGGCCGCCGACGAGGGGCCGTTGCCCGGTCTGGCCGCGCTGTCGGACCTCGCCCGCCCGGCCGGGGCCCGGCTCAACGTGCTTACGGCGCACGGTGGTTCCTCCGGCGGCGCGGACCCGCACATCCCGCCCGCCGTCGAGGCCGCCGCGTACCGCATCGTGCAGGAGGCCCTGACGAACACCACCCGGCACGCGGGGGCCGGGGCGCGGGCCGAGGTGACCGTGCGCGTCGGCCCCGGCTCGCTGCTGGTCGAGGTCACCGACGACGGCGGGGCGGCCGTCGGTTCGGGTCCCCGGCCCGGCCCCGGACTCAACCCCCACCTCGGCCCCAACGACGGCCCGCACGACGGCCCCCACGATGGCCCCGCCCACGGCCCCGACCTCGGCCCCGGCTTCGGTCTGATCGGCATGCGCGAACGCGTCCGCAGCGTCGGCGGCACCCTGACGGCGGGCCCCCTCCCCGGAGGCGGATTCCGGGTCACGGCCGACCTCCCGCTGACCCCCCGCGCGGACGCGTGTACGGACGGGGCCGCCGCGCCGGAGGACTCCGCCTGACGCTTCCCGACGCGCGGGGGACCGGCGCCCGCGACCGTGCCCAACTGGTCCTCACCTGCTGCGAGTCGGGGCCGGTCACGCCCGCGCGGCGGCCGGTGCGGGCGGCGCCGGTTCGCGCGGAGAATCGAGGGTTTGACGTCTTCGTTACTCCTTTGGGGGAACGGCCGCGGGAAGCGTCGGCACGTGCCCCGCACATGCTGACCATGAAGGGTGACCACTTCTAGGGGGAGGCGCGTCCGCGGTTGGACGGCGCTGCTTGTCGTGACGATGGCGGCAGGATCGTGGGGACTCGGCGCGGTGGCCTCGGCCGAGCCGCGCGCGCGGTGCCCGGCGGGAGCGGGCCACGGCAGAGCGGAGTCATGCCCCGCCGAGCCGTCCCGCCACCCGTCGCACCACGCGTCGCCCGTACCGTCCGAGGCCCCGTCGCCCGCGCCGTCGCACCGCGCGTCGCCCGGTCCGGAGCCCACCCGGACGTCGACACCCACACCCGCACCGACACGGACGCGGCCCTCCCGGCCCGATCCCGGTCCCACGTCCCCGCCCACCCGGGCACCCACACCCGCTCCCACGACCACACCCGCGCCCGAACCGGCGCGTACGGCCGCGCCCACGCACAGGGCCGATCCCGAGCCCACGGCCGCGCCGACGACCTCGCCCGCGCCCAGCCGTGTGCCCGACCGCCACGAGCCCGTACGGCACCAGCCGACGCACCACGAGCCCGTATGGCACGACCCCGGTCATCACGACCCGGATCACCCTGACCCCGGTCACCACGACACCGCGCACCACGACCCCGGACGGCACCAGCCCGATCATCACGGGCCCGGCTACCACCACCCGGACCCGTATGTGACCTGGTGCGGGTACTGGCCGGACCAGTGGCCCTGGACGTGGCTCTGCCACCGCCACCACCACCATCCGAAGCCGCGCCCGACCCCGACGCCGACACCGACCCCCACGCCGACTCCCACCCCCACCCCGACTCCTACGCCCACGCCCACACCGACCCCGACGCCCACTCCGACCCCCACGCCGACGCCCACTCCGACCCCGACTCCTGAGCCGAGTCAGAAAGCGGCGGTGACGCCACGTCCCAAACCCGCGCCGAAGCCCCCGGCGCCCGCACCCGTACCGCAGCCCGTACCCACCGCCGCGCCCGTACCGGCTCCCGCGCCGATGCCGCGGCCCCAACCCGCGCCGCCCGCCGCTCCGGTGGCGGTGCACTGGCCGGAGAAGGCGCCCGCGCCGGTCGCGGCGCCGAAGGAGCACCGGCGGTCGCTGATGATCACGATGATGCTCACCACCGTGCCCGCCGTGCTGGCCGTCGCCGTCCTGCGGCCCGGCTCCTCCGGCTCGAACTCCGGTCGCAGCAGGAACAACTGAACGTGAAACAAGGGGGATTTCCGCATGTCGCAGTGGTTGGCGCTGGTGATCGCGATGGCCGCGGTCTGCGCTGTGGTCCTCGGCGTGGTCGTCCTGCGTACGCGCAAGGTCCACGCGGACGACGATCCGTCGGAGACACCCGACGTCATCGAGTACATGGTCATGATGATCGGCGTGGTCTACGCGATCGTGCTCGGTCTGGCCATCGCCGGTGTCTGGGAGGGGAGGAGCGGGGCACAGGCCGAAGTCCTCGCCGAGGCACAGGCGTTGCACGAGGTGAGCGCGCGGGCGCAGGTGTATCCCGTTGACGTACGCGACCGGATCCGCGCGGACGTGAACGCCTACGCGGCGTTCGTGGCCGACAAGGAGTGGCCGTACATGAAGAACCACGGCGAACTGGAGCCGCGGGGCAACGCGTTGCTCGACACGCTCCGCAAGGACGTCTCGCAGTACGCGCCCACGTCCGACCTCGGCGCCCAGGCGTACCAGCCGCTGGTCGACGAGGTCGCCGCCGTCGACGAGGCCCGCACGTCGCGCAGCCAGAGCGTGGGCGCGACGATGCCGGGGATGGTGTGGTTCGGCCTGATCACCGGCGCGCTGGTGACGGTCGGACTGATCTTCACCCTCCAGATCCGGCGCTCACCGAAGGAGTTGCTGCTCGCAGGTCTGTTCAGCGCGCTCATCGCCTTCCTGCTGTTCCTGATCTGGGACCTCGACGATCCCTTCGGCGGCGGACTCGCCGTCTCCGCCGACGTCTTCCGGGACCTCGTACTGCGCCGCTGACCAGGGCGCGCGCCCGGCGGACACGGCCGGGAACGCGACCGGGAACGCGACCGGCGGACACAACGAAGCGGCTCCCCTGCCAGGCCGGGCAGGGGAGCCGCTTTCAGGAGAACCGCCGTGCGGTCAGCGCCAGTTGGACACGTTCACGTTCTCCAGGATGCCGAGCGCGTCGGGCACCAGGACGGCCGCGGAGAAGTACGTGCTGACGAGGTAGCTGATGATCGCCTTGTCGTCGATACCCATGAAACGGACGTTGAGCCCCGGCTCGTACTCGTCGGGCAGCCCGGTCTGGTTCAGACCGATGACGCCCTGGTTGTCCTCGCCGCTGCGGACCGCGATGATCGCGCTGGTACGGGCGGTGCTGACCGGGATCTTGTTGCAGCTCAGAATGGGCACACCGCGCCAGCCGGGAACGGTGTG
Organism: Streptomyces sp. NPDC008139; assembly: GCF_042957025.1. Classification (NCBI taxonomy): domain Bacteria; kingdom Bacillati; phylum Actinomycetota; class Actinomycetes; order Kitasatosporales; family Streptomycetaceae; genus Streptomyces; species Streptomyces sp. NPDC008139. Next base: position 241,508 of record NZ_JBIBHM010000001.1, on the reverse strand, counting down.
GCCGTGCACCTCCACCGGGTCGGGGTAGAGGCCCGCCCTGGTGCACTCGCGGCCGAAGGCGGCGATGGCCCGCGGGTGGGCGAGGAAGAACTTGGTGCCGCGGCGCCTGCTGAGCAGCTCGTCGAGGTCGTCGGGGAGCGGCGGGCCCGCGTGCGGCTGGATGCGCTGGTCGTAGTCCGCGTTGTGCAGCAGCCCGAACTCGGGGTTGTTGATCAGCTCGTGTTCCTGGCGCTCGCGCAACGCCTCGACGGTGAGCTTGAGTTGCTGCTCGGTCTGGTTCATCGGCTCGTTGTAGAGGTCCGCGACGCGGCTGTGGACGCGCAGCACGGTCTGGGCGACGCTCAGCTCGTACTCGCGCGGCTTGACCTCGTAGTCGACGTAGGTGCCGGGCAGCGCTTCCTCGCCCTTGTGGCCCGACGCCAGCTCGATCGCGGCCTCACCGCGCTTGTTGACCCGCTGCTGCGGGAGCGCGCGGTGCGCCTCCAGGTGCGCGCGCAGCGCCTCGGACTGTCCGAGCAGCGGTTCGAGCTCCTGCCGGGGCAGGGCAAGCACCGTGGTGACGGTGGCCGCGCGGGCCGTGTACTCCCACTCGCCGTCGGCGCCGAGCAGCGCCTGGTCGCCGAAGTGGTCGCCGTCGGCGAGGACTCCGAGCCGGGTCGGCTCGCCGTACGACCCCTCGCCGAGCTTCTCGACCTTGCCGTGCGCCAGCAGATAGACGGTGTCCGCGGGCGTCCCGGCTTCGGCGATGACCTCGCCCGGCTCGAATTCACGCTGGACGAAACGGTCCGCCAGCGCGGTCAGCGCGCCGACGTCGTCGAACGACCGCAGCGCGGCCAGCTCGCCCAGCTCCTGCGGGATCACCCGGACCTCGGACCCCGTCTTCACGAAGGTCACGCGTCCGTCGCCGACCGAGTAGCTCAGCCGGCGGTTCACCCGGTACGTGCCCGCGTTGACCTGCACCCAGGGCAGTACGCGCAGCAGCCACCGGGAGGAGATGCCCTGCATCTGCGGGGCGGACTTGGTGGTCGTCGCCAGATTCCTGGCGGCCGACGTGTCCAGACTCGTACGTGCCTGGTCGTCGTGCGGATTGCCGAGTGCGGTGTCCTGGCCCGCATCAACCGACATGTGCTGTCCTTCCCGTAAGCGGGTGATACGGCCTCATTCTTTCCGTGACGCAGAGTGCTGCCTATTGCCGAAACGAGTGAGAATACTTTCCGAAAATCCGGATCGCGGCTTTTGGTGCGGCGCACAAGGGGCGCGACCCCGCGCGCGCTCGAACCCGTGTGCGTCAGGGGGGAGTTCGGGGGCAACCGGTGGGTGGGGACGCCACCCGGCGCCGCCGCACCGCACGAGCACCGCCGGCCCCGAGGGCCGGCTTACAGGAGGTCCGGGATGTTCGCCGCAATCGGGGCAGCCATCTTCGCCATCGCGTACATCATCAACGCCACGAGCACGAGCACGGACGCGGGCTTCACGCCGATCAGTCTGCTGCTCGCGGGACTGGTCTTCGTCGCACTGCACCTGGCGGGCGTCGGATCGGGCTGGGCGGTCCCCAGCAGACGGCGTCGTCGCCGCTGACCGGGTGCGGGCCGCACCCGAGGTGAGGCGGCGGCCACGCGGCGGTCAGGAACCACCGCTCGCGGAGGCCGCGGCGGCTACAGCGCCTCGACGACCGAGCCGCGGTCCGGGGGCGTCACCTGCGGCGGGATGGTGAGCGGCACGGCGGCCAGCGCCGCGGCCAGCGCGCTGCGGCGCTCCCGGCGGAAGACGTACGCGGCGAAGGCGCCAGCGCCCAGCAGCGCGACGAACGACATCAGGGTGCCGAGCCAGCTCGCGCCCAGCCACTTGCCGCCGATCCAGCCGAGTCCGACGCTGTACGTCGCCCAGGCGATCCCGGCCAGCGCCGACCAGGGCAGGAACTCGCGCGGGCTGCGGCGGGCGGCGCCCGCGCCCAGGCTGACCACACTGCGGCCGGCCGGTGCGAAGCGGGCGAGGATCACCAGGGCGCCGCCGCCCTGGTGCAGTACCTGTCCGAGCCGTTCGTGCGCGCCCGCCAGGCGCCGCGAGGACGCCACTCTCCGGTCGAACCAGTCCCCGCCGCGGAAGGCCAGCCGGTACGCCAGCAGGTCGCCGAGGCAGGACGCGACGGCGGCGCACACCAGCAGCGCGAAGACGTCGAGCATGTCGTCGCGTGAGCTGGCGGTCCCGGCGGTGGCGGCACTGATCACCAGCACACCGCTCGGCAGCACGGGCACGAAGACGTCGAGAATCACGGAACTCGCCACGAGCAGGTAGATCCAGGGCCAGTCGAAAAGGGAGCCCAGGCCTTGCAGCACCGCGCCTCCTCGTCCTTGGCCGAATTCGTGCCCGTGGAGCGCCCGTCTGATGCCGGGCACCTCGTACTTGCCGTGCTCTCCGGCTCTCCGTCGGCGTTTCGCCTCGTCAAACCGGGTCCTGAAGGGGTGCTGTCCGGCGGTCGAAGATCTTCATCCACCGTCAGCCGTACAGCGTACGCCAAGGGGCACCGCCGGAACCGGCGAGGGCACGTGACGTAGTAGACATCACTACGAGAATACTTTCCGACGGGACCGTTCATCGCTGATCAGAGAACTGATCGGAAATCCGTACGATCCGCGCGGGAATCGGCAGGGGCGCCGGGCGGGCGCCCGCCTACAGTGACGCTGTGGCTTCCGCACCCGCTCCTCCAGTGTCCACCCACGAGACGCTGTCCACGTCGCTGGCCTCGAATTCCTCGCTGCTGCCGGTCGACAAGACCCTCGGCATCGTTCTCGCCGCGCTGCTCGTGGTGGCCGCCGGGGTCGCCGCGTACGCCAGGCTCGCCGACGAGCACGACAACTACGCGCGCGGCATCGCCCTGGCGGGCCTCAGGGCGGCCGTACAGCTCGCGGTGGTCGCCGCCCTCATCGGCTGGGTCGTCAAGCACCAGGCGGCGCTGCTGGGCTTCGTGGCGCTGATGTTCGCGGTCGCGTCGCGGACCGCGGGGCGCCGGATCACCCGCAACCGCACCTGGTGGTGGGCCGCGGTGCCCGTCGCGGCGGGCGCGCTGCCGGTGGTCGTCGTGCTCGTGCTGACCGGCCTGGTGCCGATCGACGGGATCGCGCTCATCCCCGTGGCCGGAATCCTCATCGGCGGCGCGCTCACCGCCACCGTGCTCGGCGGGCGGCGCGCCCTGGAGGAGCTGAAGCTGCGCGCGGGCGAGGTGGAGGCCGCGATGGCGCTGGGCTTCTCCGATCGCGACGCGCGTCTGGAGATCGCCAGACCGGCCGCCTCCGGGGCGCTGGTCCCCGGCCTCGACCAGACCAGGACGGTGGGCCTGGTGACCCTGCCCGGCGCCTTCGTGGGCATGCTGCTGGGCGGCGCGAGCCCCGTGTCGGCCGGGGCCGTGCAGTTCTTCGTCCTCATCGCGCTGATGGCCGTACAGGCGGTCGCGGTCTCCGTCGTCCTCGAACTGGTCGCGCGGGGCCGCATCACCCGCGTTCCGGCCCTGTGACGGGGCCTTCGGACCGGAGGACCGGGCCCCGCGACCTCGCGGTGCGGTACCCCGTTCGGGCGTCGCGTAGACTCGCTCGGAGCAGAAGGGGAGTAGCTCTTCGCCGGACCGTCGACATACTGCTCAGTTCAGCCGCAGTTCGCTGTTCTGAGCCGGCGCCCGGAGGCGGATGTGCCGCGCGATGCGCGTACAGCCCGCCAGCGAGACCTTCGGCCGCAGTGTTCCGACGCTGCCGTGCCGAAGCGATCTCAGATACGGCTTGACGTTCCCCTGGATCTCTCGGTGCGGCGCCCGACCGATTGAGGACCAGACCCCGTGCTCAGCCTGACCGTCATCGCCGTCGTCTTCGGCGTGATCTTCCTTGCCGAACTCCCCGACAAGACCGCGCTCGCCGGGCTCATGCTCGGCACCCGCTACCGCGCCTCGTACGTCTTCGTGGGCGTCGCCGCCGCCTTCGTCGTCCACGTCGCCCTCGCCATCGCCGCGGGCAGCCTGCTCACCCTGCTGCCGCACCGCTGGGTCCAGGGCGTGGTCGGACTGCTCTTCCTCGGCGGCGCGGCCATGCTGCTCTTCTCCAAGGGAGACGACGAGGAGGAGGTGCGCGAGCCCGCCAACCAGAGCTTCTGGAAGGTCTCGGGCACCGGCTTCATGCTCATCCTGGTCGCCGAATTCGGTGACCTCACGCAGATCATGACCGCCAACCTCGCGGCCCGCTACGACGACCCGGTCTCGGTCGGCATCGGCGCCGTCCTCGGCCTGTGGGCGGTCGCGGCCCTGGGCATCTTCGGCGGGCGGCTGCTCATGAAGCGGGTGCCGCTGGCGCTGATCACGAAGATCGCGGCAGCTGTGATGCTGGTGCTCGCCGGATTCAGCCTGTACGAGGCCGCCGCGGGCTGACGCTGCGCGGGGCGGTGCGACACGGCGGGCCGGACCCTGAAGAGGGTCCGGCCCGTTCGTTCCTACGCGTCTCCGTACGGCCTTACGGCTCGTGCGTGCGGCTCGTGCGTGCGTCTCGGCTGTACGTCCTGTCCGTACGTCGCGTCCGTACGTCTCAGTCGACGACGACACGGAGGCCGCCGTCCGCGAGGGCCTCGATCCGTACCCGCTCCAGCGAGTCGACGTGCGCGGTGGGCGCGTGGACCGCGGCGCGCGGGCCGACGCCGATCACGCGCATTCCGGCGGCCCGCGCCGCCGCGATGCCGACCTCGGCGTCCTCGAACACCACGCAGTCCTCGGGCGCGAAGCCCAGCTCCGCCGCGCCCTTCAGAAAGCCCTCGGGGTCCGGCTTGCTCGCGCTCACCCGCTCCGCGGTCACCATGACGGGCGGCAGCGGCAGGCCCGCGGCGGCCATCCTGGTCGTGGCCAGCTCCTCGCTCGCCGAGGTCACCAGCGCGTGCGGGCGGCCGTCGAGCGAGGCCAGGAAGGCGGTGGCGCCGGGCACCTGCACGACACCGTCGGTGTCGGCGGTCTCCTCGGCGAGCATCAGCGCGTTCTCCGCGTAGTTCTCTGCCATCGGGCGGTCGGGGAGCAGGACGGCCATCGTCGCGTGGCCCTGGCGGCCGTGCACGACCTTCAGCACCGCGTCGGCGTCCAGGCCGTGGCGGCCGGCCCAGGCACGCCAGCAGCGCTCCACGACGGCGTCCGAATTCACCAGCGTTCCGTCCATGTCCAGCAGCAGGGCTTTCGCGGAGAGGACGGGCATGTTCTGGGGCTCCTCGGCACATCGGTGATCAACGGCAACGTGGTTCCGCCCGCCGGTCAGGGAAGCGGGCGGAACCACTTTGTTCCCTCACGGTACAAAAGTGGGGCGCTCAGCGCCAGTCCCCCTGGTCCACGTACTGCAACAGGCCCCATGTGAAGTGCGCGACCACCCTCGCGCCGCCGCCGGGCGGCGTCAGCGCCACGCGGGTACGGCTCGGCGCGTCCGGCGGCAGCGGTTCCGCGGGCGGGAAGGCCCTGGCCGCGTCGTCCACCGTGCACGACCACGGCCTCAGGTCGGCCACTTCCCGCAGCCTTGGCGCCGGCGCTTCCGGGGCCCGTACCAGCCACTCGTTCCACACCGCCGAGCCGCTGCCCGGTGCGCACAGCACCTCGAATCTCAGGTCCGGCCACAGGGGCGTCGGCCAGCGCAGGGCCCGGCACGTCAGGTCGCCGATCCGCCGCTCCTCCTCCGTCTCCGGAGGGCCCAGCGCCGTCCTGTACCTCCGCTCACCGGTCGGGAACGTGCGGGAGTGGACTCTCGCCTGCCATCTCTTGTGCGCCTCCCGCGCCTGAGCGTGCGTCGCTCCCAGCGACCGGAGCGCCTCGTCCACCAATTCCGGTTGGTGGTCCGCCATCCTTCGCAGCAGCACCAGCTGGAACTCCGCGACCCCGAACGCCTGCGTGACCATCCCCCGACCCTAGAACCTCCACCCCCGCGGCACTGGCCGCGCCCCATGAAGGTCGCCTGGCCGCGCGGCGCCCTTGCGCAGGGCCTGCTTGGGGGGGGCGCGGGGAACTGCGCGACCAGCCCCACCGGGCTGTCAGCCCGAAAACAACAGCGTCTGCCCCGCTGGGGCCGGTTCTTCAAGGCGGGCCACCGCCGTGGCCGAGCGCGCAGTTCCCCGCGCCCCTGAAAAGATCGGCTCGCCGCCCGGACGAAAGGCGGTGTGCCCCGTAAGGGGCGTGGTGAGGTGCGGGAGCGTCGTGGCGGCGCCCCGGGGTCTTGAGGGGGCACCCGGCCTTCGTAGAGCGGCGCTAGCTGGTTTGGTGTTCGAGGGTGGAGCGGGTTTGGGGGCCGTAGACGCCGATGGGGTCGCCGCGGACGCCGTACCAGACCTGGAACATGGCGACGGCCTCGCGCACCCCTTGGTCGTAGGAGCCGTTGACGTGGCCGTGGTAGACCCACACGTCGCGGAGCCGCTGCTGGAGATCGGAGACGGCGGCGCCGGTGTCGCCGAGCTGGAGGATCTTGGAGGCGGGGGAGGTCGGGGTGACGGGGGGCGTGGTGGGGGCCGGGTCGGCCGGCGCGGCGGGGGCGGACGGCGTGGAGCCGGTCGTGGCGGGCGCGGCGGGGGCGGACGGCGCGGAGCCGGTGGCGGCGGGGGCCGTCGTAGAAGGGGACGGCGACGCCGTGGCGGTCTCGGGCACCACCGGCGCGGCGGAGGTCGTGGCCGGCGCGGGCGTGTGGCGCGGGGTGCCGACGGCCACGGTGCCCACGACGGCGGTGGACTCCGTCGGCAGCTCGACGTCCGGCATCGAGGACGTCCGGTCCGGCGGCAGCGCCCGGTCGGTGCGCGGCTCGTCGCCCATGACCTGTCCGGTGACAGCGACGGCGCCCGCGGCCAGCGCGGAGGCGGCGACCGCGGCCGCGGCCACCACCAGGCCCCGTCTGCGGCGCCGGTGCCTGCCCCGGTCCTGGTACAGCCCGGTCCCGGCCGCCGCCCCGGCGAACGCGGCCGGGGTCCCGGCCTCGGCGTCGCCCCGCGGCGCGTACTCCACGCCGGAGTACAGCGCGGCGAACAGCCCGACATCGGCGGTCTCGGGACCGCCGTCGCCGGGCGCCAGCAGCGGCCGTACGGTCGTCTCGCCCGCTTCCCCGTCCGGCTCGGCGACGTAGGGGCGCATGCGCAGCGGGTGGAAGCCCTCGGTGGCGGCGAGCGCGGCGGCCCGCGCGGCGGAACGCTCCGCCGCCCGCGTCTCCCCGCCCTCGTCCTGCTCGCCGGGGAGGCCGGGCGGGCCCGGTTCGGCCGAGTCGTCCCAGGTGACCAGGGCTCCCGGCGGCACCAGCTCGCTCGGCGGCGGCGCCGGTGGCCGCAGGGCGGTCACCTCGGGCGAAGCGTGCGGCACCCCGGGCACGACCGGTATCCCCGCCGAGGACGCCTCGGCGTCCACCTCGCGGGCAGCGTCCGGCTGCGGCGCCACTGGTTCCCCTCCCGGCCGTCGTTCGCATTTCGCATATTCGCAAAGACGTGCCGATTATGCCCACCTCCGGCGGCGAGCGCAGCCCGCTGACCGCACAAGTGGGCGAGTATCGGAGGCCAAAGTCGTACAAATGGTGGGAATATAAGGTTCCGACCGTCGGGGGATGACGCGAGGAGCCGTTCCATGGCCCAGGACACCACGACCGCCGCGGGCCCGGCGGCGGCAGAGCCGGGGCAGCACCAGGACAAGCGAGCAGTACGGATCGCGATCAGCGCCCTGGCGCTCGGCATGCTGCTGGCCGCCCTCGACCAGACCATCGTGTCCACCGCGCTGCCCACGATCGTCAGCGAACTGGGCGGCATCGACCATCTGTCGTGGGTGGTGACGGCCTATCTGCTGGCGTCGACCGCGGCCACCCCGCTGTGGGGCAAGCTCGGCGACATGTACGGCAGGAAGCGGCTCTTCCAGACCGTCATCGTGATCTTCCTGATCGGCTCTGTGCTCTGCGGAATCGCCCAGAACATGGGCGAGTTGATCGCCTTCCGGGCCCTCCAGGGCCTGGGCGGCGGCGGGTTGATCGTGCTGTCGATGGCCATCGTCGGCGACATCGTGCCGCCGCGCGACCGCGGTCGCTACCAGGGCGTGTTCGGCGGGGTGTTCGGCGCGGCGAGCGTCCTCGGGCCGCTGCTGGGCGGGGTGTTCACCGAACAGCTCTCCTGGCGCTGGGTGTTCTACATCAACCTCCCCATCGGGATCATCGCGCTCGCCGTGATCGCCGCGGTGCTGCACATCCCGGTCCGCCGTACGGCCCACCGGATCGACTACCTCGGCATGGCGGTGATCGCCGCCGCGGCGACCTGCCTGGTGCTGATGACCTCGCTCGGCGGCACCACATGGGCGTGGAGTTCGGCCGGGATCATCGGCCTCGCGGTCGCCGGCGTCGTCCTCATCGCGCTGTTCGTGGCGATCGAGCGCCGCGCGCAGGAGCCGGTGCTGCCGCCGAAGCTGTTCCGCAACCGTACGTTCCTGCTCTGCTCGGTGATCTCCTTCATCATCGGCTTCGCGATGTTCGGCGCGATGACGTTCCTGCCGACCTTCCTCCAGGTCGTGCACGGCTTCTCGCCCACGCTCTCCGGCGTGCACATGATCCCGATGGTGATCGGCATGCTGCTGTCGTCCACGGTGTCGGGGCAGATCGTCAGCCGCACCGGCCACTACAAGGTCTTCCCGATCGCGGGCACCGGTGTCATCGCCGTCGGACTCGTCCTGCTGCACACCATGGACGAGACGACCAGCACCTGGGTGATGAGCCTGTACTTCCTGGTCTTCGGCCTCGGTCTCGGCCTGGTGATGCAGGTGCTGGTGCTGGCCGTGCAGAACGCCGTCGGGTACGAGGACCTGGGCTCGGCCACCTCGGGCGCCACCTTCTTCCGCTCCATCGGCGCGTCCTTCGGCGTCTCGCTGTTCGGCACGATCTTCGCCAACCGCCTTTCCGACGAGCTGACATCGGCCTTCGCGGGCAAGTCGCTGCCCGCCGGGGTCAATCCGGCGCAGTTCCAGGCCGACCCGACGGCGGTCGGCAAGCTGCCCGCGGCCGTCAAGGGGCCCGTGCTGCACGCGTATTCGAACTCGATCACCACCGTCTTCCTGTGGGCGGTGCCGATCGTGCTGGTCGGCTTCCTGCTGGCGTGGCTGCTCAAGGAGCAGCCGCTGCGGGGCACGGTGACCGTGCCGGACGCCAGCGAGACGCTCGGCACCAACCCGGTGGAGCGGTCCTCGCTCGACGAGATCGCCCGCTGCCTTTCGCTGCTCGGCAGCCGGGAAGCCCGCCGCGACCTCTACACCCGGATCACCGGCCTGGCCGGGCTCGACATCCACCCCGCCACGAGCTGGCTGCTGCTGCGGCTGGCCCACGACGGCGAGGGCGACCCGGTCGAGCTGGCCGCTCGTACCACCGTGCCCGCCGAGGTCATCGAGGCGGCGGCCGACGAGTCGCAGTCCCGCGGCTTCGCCGTACGCGACGGCGGTCCGCTGGTCCTCACCGCGTCCGGACACGCGCTGGCCGGACGCCTGACCGAGGCGCGGCGCACGGTCCTCGCCGATCTGCTCGGCGACTGGGACCCGGCCGCCCACGCCGACCTGGCCGCCCTGGTCACGAAGCTGAGCGGCGAACTGTGCGGCGGCGACGGGGACCGCCCCGAGGGCCGTACGCGGCACCAGCCGGCGGCCGGCGGTACGCCTCCGGCCTGAGGGTTCGAGCCCGTCGTCCTGAAGCCGTCCGTTTGCGGTGCCTGGCAGTGGCAAGCCGAGCAGGGAGAGAACGTCACTGTCTGACGACCCGTAGGAACGGGAGGCACGCCATGTCCACCGGAGCGACTGTAGCCATCGTCGTAGTGGCGCTGATTGTCCTGGCGCTGATCGCGACCCTGGTGATGAGGGGCGACGGTACGGGAGGTGTGGGTTCGGGAGCGCGGCTGAAGCATCGCTTCGGACCCGAGTACGACCGCGTGCTCGAACGGCACGACGGCGATGTGAAGGCCACCCGGGCGGAACTCGCCGAGCGGGTCAAGCGCCACGGCGACCTCGAACTGCGACCCGTCTCCGAGCAGGAGCGGGAGCGGTACACCGCCGATTGGACCGCGCTCCAGGCGCGGTTCGTGGACGAGCCCGTCGCGGCGGTCGGCCAGGCCGACGCGCTGATCGGAGAGATCGCCGCCGACCGGGGCTTCCCGGCCGCGCAGGAGCCGGAGCACTTCGACGCGCTGTCCGTCCACCACCCGCACGCGGTGCACGGTTACCGCCAGGCCCACACGCTGGTCGACCCCGTAGGGGCCCCCGGTTCCGCGGCGCCGCAGAAGCGGCAGTCCACGGAAGACCTGCGCAAGGCGCTGCTGGGCGCGCGAGGGCTCTTCGACGAGCTGATGACCGAGAGCGCGCGCGGAACGAAGAACACCACGGAGCGGGCGGACGAGGCCTACGAGCCCGTCGTGGAGCACGACGCCGCGGCCGACGAGGACGCGAAGGCGGGCGGTCGGCGCGGTGCGCTCGGCGGCCGGTTCGCGGCCCTTGCCGGCGGGCGGCGGGAGCACGACGACGCGGACGAACGTCTGTGACGTTCGGCTGGGCGCCGCTCGACCCCCCAAGCGGGGTGCACCACCCTGCGCCGGCCGGACGAGTCGGCTCAGCAGGACCACGGACAGGGAGATGAAGCGATGAGTGACCGCGACACCGAGAAGACCGGTACCGACCGGGCCGAGGCCGAGAAGACCGAGGCGGAGAAGGCCGCGACCGGCACCGACAGGACCGGCACGGACCGCAGCGGCGCGGACCGGACCGGCACGGAGCGCAACGGCACCGACAGGATCGGGTCCGGCAAGACCCGGACGACCACGTACGGGACCGGGAGCGGCACCGGGACCGGGACCGGGTCCGAGTCCGACAGGGCCGAGGCCGGCACCGGGAGCCGGAGCGCCTCCAAGGCGTCGTCCGGGACCGACAGGCCCGGCAGACTGGACAGGCCCGAGTTCTCCGAACAGCGGGAGAAGGAGCCCGAAGCGGCTTCCTCCACCGGCTCGGGCACGTCGGCCCGTTGGACCTCGGGGGCCTCCAAGTCCTCCGAGACCGCTGAGGCCGCTGAGCCCGCTGAGCCCGCCGGGACCTCCGGGTCCGACACCGGGCGGGCGACGACCGGTACGGGTACGGGTACCAGCGCGAGCACGTCCGTACCGGCGCCGCGTACCCCCGCCGAGTCGACGACCGGGGCCACCGCGACCGAGCCGGAGGCCGAGCGCACGTCGGGTCCCGGCACCGGGACCTCGGCGTTCGCCACCAAGCCCGGCACCGCCTCCGAGACGGAGACCACGTCCACGCGTACGGACACGTCCACGCACACGGACACGTCCACGCCTGCGTCCACGCACACGCACACGGACACGTCCACGACCGCGACGGACAGCACGTCCGGTGCGGCCAACGGCGGGGCCGAGGAAGTGGACCGGCTGAGCCGGCGGATGGACCGCGCGGTCGGCGGCTTCGTGGATGATCCGAAGCGCGCCGTGCGCGAGGCGGACGCCGTACTGGACGAGGCCGCCGCGCGGCTGACCCGGTTGCTGGAGGAGCGGCGCACGGCGCTGCGCGGGTCGTGGCACGGCGACGACGGAAGCGACGGCACCGGGACCGAGGAGTTGCGGATCGCGCTCACCAAGTACCGCGACATGACACGGCAGTTGCTGACGACCGGCATCTGACGCCGGAGCCGGAGCCGGAGCCGGACCGGACCGCGCGCGGGCGCAGGCGCGCGGCCGATCGCTGACGACAGCGGACGGGGGCTCTCACCTACGGTGAGGGCCCCCGTAGTCGACTCGCAGTTCCTTGACGCCGTTGATCCACGCCGAGCGCAGCCGCCGCGGGTCGCCGAGCAGCCGGATGTCCGGCAGATTGTCGGCGATGGCGTTGAACATCAGGTTGATCTCCAGCTTGGCGAGATTCGCGCCGAGGCAGTAGTGCGGGCCGCCGCCGCCGTACCCGAGGTGCGGGTTGGGATCGCGCAGGATGTCGAACGTGCCCGGATCGTCGAAGACTTCGGGGTCGTTGTTGGCGGAGGAGTAGAACATCCCCACCCGGTCGCCCGCCTTGATCTTCGCACCGCCGAGTTCGGTGTCCCGGGTGGCGGTGCGCTGGAAGGACACGATCGGGGTGGCCCAGCGGACGATCTCGTCCGATGTCGTGTCCGGGCGCCGCTCCTTGAACAGTTCCCACTGCTCGGGGTGGGTCAGGAACGCGTGCATGCCGTGGGTGATGGCGTTGCGCGTCGTCTCGTTGCCCGCGACGGTCAGCACGAGCACGAAGAAGCCGAACTCGTCGGAGGTCAGGCTGCCTTCGTCGGACGCGGCGACGAGTTTGCTGACGATGTCGGCGGCCGGGCACTGCTTGCGGGCGGCGGCCATGTTCATCGCGTACGAGATCAGCTCCATCGCCGACTCGGCGCCGATCTCCTCGGTGATGGCGAGTTCCGGGTCGTCGTACGCGGCCATCTTGTTCGACCAGTCGAAGAGCTTGAGCCGGTCGTCCTGCGGCACGCCGATGAGTTCGGCGATGGCCTGGAGCGGGAGTTCGCACGCGACGTCGGTGACGAAATTCCCCCGGCCCGCCTCCGCCGCGCCGGTCACGATCCGCTGGGCCCGGGCCCGCAGCGCGTCCTCCAGGGCCCGTATCGCCCGCGGTGTGAAGCCGCGCTGGACGATCTGCCGCAGCCGGGTGTGCTCGGGCGGGTCCATGTTGAGCATGATGAAGCGCTGCACGTCGATCTGGTCGCGGCTGATCCGGTCGTTGAAGCGGATGATCGCGGTGTTGGTGTACGAGGAGAAGACCTCCGGGTTGGTCGACACCGCCTTGACGTCCGCGTGCCGGGTCACCACCCAGTAGCCGTCGTCTCCGAAACCCGCGGTGTTGTGCGGCTGGGCGTTCCACCACACCGGGGCGGTCCGCCGGAGTTCGGCCAACTCCGGGAGGGGGACGCGATCCTGGTAGACGTCCGGATCGGTGAAGTCGAAGCCTTCGGGAAGCGCGGGACAGGGCATCGGCACTCCAGGTCTGACGTGTCATAAGTTGTCTGACGGTCCATCAGATATACGACCGAAGGTAGTAACGAGTTCCACAAGTCGCAAGGGCCGCGGGGGTGTGGATCGCGTACGGGAACGACGTGGGCCGTGCGCGACTCTTGCGCGCGCCGTACCGCGGGTAATAAGACTGCGGGAAGAACTAGAACGCGTACTAGTTTAGTTGAGAAGAGGACGAGCTTCATGGCCGCTGAACCCGTCATCGTCGAAGCCGTACGCACCCCGATCGGCAAGCGCGGCGGCGCGCTCGCCAACCTCCACCCCGCCTACCTGCTCGGCGAGACCTACCGCGAACTGCTCGGCCGCACCGGCATCCAGGCCGACGCCGTCGAGCAGATCGTCGGCGGCACCGTCACCCACGCCGGGGAACAGTCCATGAACCCCGCGCGCAACGCCTGGCTCGCCGTCGGCCTGCCCTACGAGACCGCCGCGACCACCGTCGACTGCCAGTGCGGATCCTCGCAGCAGGCCAACCACATGGTGGCCAACATGGTCGCCGCAGGCGTCATCGACATCGGCATCGGCTGCGGAGTCGAGGCCATGTCGCGGGTGCCGCTGGGCAGCGGCTCCAAGCACGGACCCGGCAAGCCGTTCCCCGACGAGTGGAACGTCGACCTGCCCAACCAGTTCGAGGCCGCCGAACGGATCGCCCGCCGCCGCGGACTCACCCGCGAGCACGTCGACCGGCTCGGCCTCATCTCGCAGGAACGCGCCGCCCGCGCCTGGGCCGAGGAGCGCTTCAAGCGCGAGACCTTCGCCGTCCAGGTGCCCACCACCGAGGACGAGCAGCACGCCGGGCTCGGCATGTGGCGGCTGGTCGACCGCGACCAGGGCCCGCGCGACACCACCATGGACGGGCTCGCCGGGCTCAAGCCCGTCATGCCCACCGCCGTCCACACCGCGGGGAACTCCTCGCAGATCTCCGACGGCGCCTCCGCCGTGATGTGGGCCTCCAAGAAGATGGCCCGCGCCCTGCACCTGCGCCCCCGCGCCCGGATCGTCGCCCAGGCCCTGGTCGGCTCCGACCCGCACTTCCACCTCGACGGACCCGTCGACGCCACCCGCGCCGTCCTCGGCAAGGCAGGGATGACGCTGCGGGACATCGACGTCGTCGAGATCAACGAGGCCTTCGCCTCCGTCGTCCTGTCCTGGGCCCAGGTCTTCGACCAGGACCTCGAAAAGGTCAACGTCAACGGCGGCGCCATCGCGCTCGGCCACCCCGTCGGCGCCACCGGCGCCCGGCTGATCACCACCGCGCTGCACGAACTGGAGCGCGCCGACAAGGAGTTCGCCCTGATCACGATGTGCGCGGGCGGCGCGCTCGCCACGGGCACGATCATCCAGCGGCTGTGAAGCACCGCCCGGACGAGCCCCGCGTGGGAGTCAGCGCTGCCTGCGGCCCTTGCGGCCGCTGAGCAGGAAGCCCACGCCGACGCTCGCGACGAAGAAGATGCTGACGATCAGCCACGTACTGGTGCCCGCCGATCCGCCGTCCTTCTTCGTGTCGCCGGTCGGGCTGGGCGAGGCCGTCGCGCTCGCCGCCGTCACGTGCGACCTCGTGTCGGGTGACGCGGCGACGGCGGACGGCGCCGCCGTCAGGGCGGCCAGTGCCAGGACGGCGACGGTGGCCACGGTGGTGGCGCGGCGGCGCAGGAGCATGAGGAACACCCTAACGTCCCGGTGCCGCGCTATACGGCCCGGTACGTCACCGGGTCGGACCCCGGCACCGGCTCGGCGCGCCCCGCCTTGGTCAGCCGCCGCAGGTGCGCCTCGGTCTCGGAGACGGCGATGGTCCGCGAGGACGTGGGGATCCGTGACCAGGGACGGTTCCAGGGCAGCGCCTCGGCGAGCTGCCAGGGGGTGCGGGGGCCGGGGGTGATGAGGGCGAGGAGCTCGGCCAGGCGCGCGGCGTGGTGCTCCAGGAGTTCGCCGACCCGGTCGGCCGCGCCCGCGAAGGCGTACTGGTGCGCCGGGAGCACCTGGGCGGGGGCCAGGCGGGCGATGCGTTCGAGCGAGTCGAGGTAGTCGCCGAGCGGGTCGGTCTCGACGACGGCGTCCGGGTCCTCGTACAGGCCGATGTGCGGCGAGATCTCCGGCAGGAGGTGGTCACCGGAGAACAGCCGGCGGCTCTCCTCCAGATACAGGCAGACGTGCCCCGGCGTGTGGCCGGGCGTCCACACCGCGCGCAGCCGGCGGCCCGCCAGCGGCAGCGGCTCGCCGGGGACGATCTCGCGGTCCGGCAGCGCGGGCGGCCGTCCCGGCAGCGCCTGCCCGCCGTACTCGCGCAGCGGCGCCAGGTGCTCCTCGGGCGCGCCCGCAGCCGCCAGCCGCGCCAGCAGGTACTCCACCCACACGCCCGGCTCGGCCTCCCGTGTGCGCCGCACCACGTCGATGTCGGCCGCGTGCATGGCGATCCACGCCCCCGACGCCTCCCGCACCCGCGCGCTCAGCCCGTGGTGGTCGGGATGGTGGTGCGTCACCAGCACCCCCAGGACGTCAGCCACCGACGTGCCCGCCTCCCGCAGCCCGCGCTCCAGCGCCGCGAACGAGTCCGGATGGTCCCACCCGCTGTCCACCAGCACCGGCCCGTCGTCGGTGTCGAGCAGATGCACCAGCGTGTACCCGAGCGGGTTGTCGGGAATCGGCACCGGCACGCTCCACACCCCGCCGCCGTGGTCGACCACCCGCCCCCGATCCTCCCGCCGGCCAGCCGTGCCGTGGTCCGCCATGGGATGGCTCCTCTCCGGCCGCCGCCGGGCGTGCCGCGTCCATTGCCCACTATAACGAGAACTGGTATCAGTTCTGACTGAGCGTCAGAAATGGTTCGAGCGGAGACAGCGAGAGCGGCGGAGGCGACAGCGATGAACGATCCCGGTCCTGGTTCCGACTTCATCGAGCACGGAAAGCTGTTCATCGGAGGGGCGTTCGTCGATCCGGCGGGGGACGGGGGGACGATCGAGGTCGTGTCGCCGCACACGGAGCGGGTGTTCGGACGGGTGCCGCACGCGTCGCGGGCGGATGTGGACCGGGCGGTGGCGGCGGCCCGCACCGCGTTCGACGAAGGGCCCTGGCCCCGCACGACGTTGGCGGAACGGATCGAGGTCGTCGGCCGGATCAAGGACGCCGTCCTGGTCAGGCACGAGGAGATAGCCCGGCTGATCAGCCGGGAGAACGGCTCCCCCGTCTCCTGGAGCGTCCTGGCCCAGGCGCTCGGCGCGATGATGGTCTGGGACGCCGCGATCACCGTGGCGCGCGACTTCCGTTACGAGGAGCGGCGGGCCGGAGCGCTCGGGCCGATCCTGGTACGGCGCGAGCCGGTCGGCGTCGTCGCGGCCGTGGTGCCGTGGAACGTGCCGCAGTTCACGGCGGCGGCGAAGCTCGGGCCCGCGCTGCTCGCCGGGTGCACGGCTGTGCTCAAGCCGTCGCCGGAGTCGCCGCTTGACGCGTATCTGCTGGCGGAGATCGCGCAGGAGGCCGGGCTGCCGGACGGGGTGCTGAACATCGTGCCCGCCGGACGCGAGGTCAGCGAGTACCTGGTCGGCCACCCCGGTGTGGACAAGGTGTCGTTCACCGGCTCGGTCGCGGCGGGCAAGCGGGTGATGGAGGTGGCCGCGCGTCATCTCACGCGCGTGACACTGGAGTTGGGCGGCAAGTCGGCGGCCGTGATCCTGCCGGACGCGGACCTGACGGCGGCCGTCGCCGGGATCGTGCCCAACGCGTGGATGAACAACGGCCAGGCGTGCGTGGCCCAGACCCGCGTCCTGGCCCCCCGCACCCACTACGACGAGATCGCCGAGCGGCTGGCGGCGGCGGCCTCCGCGCTGGTGGTCGGCGACCCGCTGGACCCGGCCACCGAGGTCGGCCCGCTGGTCGCGGAACGCCAGCGGCAGCGCTCCCTGGACTACATCGCGATCGGCCAGCGCGAGGGCGCCAAGGTGCTGACCGGCGGCGGCCGGCCGAGCGGCCTGGACACCGGCTGGTACGTCGAGCCGACGCTGTTCGGCGACGTCGCGCCGGGGATGCGGATCGCCCGCGAGGAGATCTTCGGCCCGGTGATCTGCCTGCTGCCGTACGACGACGAGGCCGACGCCGTACGCATCGCCAACGACTCCGACTACGGCCTGTCCGGCAGCGTGTGGACCTCCGACACCGAGCACGGCATCGACATCGCGCGCCAGGTGCGTACCGGCACGTACTCCGTCAACACCTTCAGCCTCGACATGCTCGGCCCCTTCGGCGGCTACAAGGACTCAGGTCTCGGGCGGGAGTTCGGGCCCGAGGGGTTCAGCGAGTACCTGGAGCACAAGATGATCCACCTCCCGGCCGACTACCCGGCCGCCCCGGCGCAGGAGGCCGCCGGGGCAGCGGGCACGGCGGGCGACACGGCGGGCGGCACCGACTGATGGGCGACCGCTGGCACGTGGACGTGGACCGGTCCGTCTGCATCGGCTCGGGACTGTGCGCGATCGGCGCCCCCGGCGCCTTCGTGCTGGGGGGCGTGCCCCGCCAGGCCCGCGCGGTGGAGGCGGAGGCGGACGCCTCGGAGGGCCTCCTCGCGGCGGCCGAGAGCTGCCCGGTGGAGGCCATCACCCTGACCGTGCAGGGGTCGGGAGAGCCGGTCTTCCCGCCGGAGGAGTGACCGGACGGACGGTGCGAACAGCCCGCCCGGCCGGAATCATCCGGCCGGGCTACCCGTCGTCACCCTTGCGGCCGTGCCCGGGCCGGACCGGCCCGGCCCGGGCACGGCGGCCCGGGACCGCCCCCGCCTCACCCGCCGCGTTTGATGGCCCGCAGGAAGCGGGCCAGCGCGGTCGGCGTCGTACACAGCACGACCCCTGGGTCGTCGCTCTCGCGGAGCAGGACCGCGCCGCCGTCCTCGGCCAGCTCGACGCACTCGCCCTGTTCCTGCGAGTACGTGGACTTCTGCCAAACGAGCGGCGCGGGCGCGATCATCGGCGGGCCTTTCAGAGGTCTTGGGAGATGTCGCGGATGAAGTCCCGTGACCGGGACTGATCCAGCGCAACCTCCGCGAGAGTGTTGTAGAGCACGCGGTAATTGGACAGATGCGGTGCCGCGTGCAGAAAGCTGATGCCGTGTGCGGAGTCGATCTGAACGGTGTCGAGCGGCCGTACCGGACCGCTCGCGTAGAGCATCGCGTGGCCGGAACCTATGTGACCGTCCACCGCGAAGGGGATCACCCGCACGCTGATGTGCGGCAGATGGCTCAGCTCCTGGATGTGTTCGAGCTGGGCGCGCGCCACCTTCCCGCCGCCGAACCGCATGCGCAGCGCGGCCTCGTGGATCAGCGCCTCGTACGGCGGCGCCGTCTCCCGGTAGAGCACTCCCGAACGCTCCATGCGCTGGGCCACCCGAGCCTCCAGCTCGTTGTCCGGCAACGGCGGGATGGCGTAGCCGAAGACCGTACGGGTGTAGTCCTCGGTCTGGAACACACCCGGAATGTGGGTGATCTGGATGGTACGGAGCCGGGTGGCGTGGTGTTCGAGCTCGGCGATGTCCAGCAGTCCGGCCGGTACGACGCCGCGGTAGGTCTCCCACCAGCCCTTGCGGCCCTGGCTGTTGGCCATGACCACGAGCGCGTCGATCAGCGCGGTGTCGCCGCACTCGTAGAACGCCGCGAGTCTGCGTAACCGCTCCTCGCTCACGCCGAGCCGCCCGGCCTCGATGTGGCTCACCTTCGCCGGGTCGGTGCCGAGCAGCCGCGCGGTGTCCCGCGCGGTGATCGCTGCGGCTTCCCGCATTTTCCGTAGCTCCGCACCGAGGCGCTCCTGGCGGGCGGTTGCGGTGCTTCTGAGCGGCATGGTGTCCCTTCTGAATGGTGGTTCCGAGTCTGCCGTTCCGCTCACGCGGGGTCCAGATCGTTTCTGGAAATTTCGGAGACAAGGTTGCAGTGGGGCATTATTGCCCCATATGCTGCGCGCGCTTACGCGCACGCGGACAGTCAACTCCCTTGAGGTGTAAGTGTGTTGACCGGGTATCGGTTACCGGCGATCCCGCTCCGACGGTACGACGCGCGACGGGTCGGCGAGGACCCGGTGAAGGTCCCGTGAAGGGGGCGTGAGGCCCCGGTCGCCGGGCGGTGGCGGCCGGAGACGGCCGCGATCTTCACCCGCGATCCTCGGCCGGGAGCGCGCCGGGCCGCGCCCGCGCGGGCGCTACTCGGGGGACGTCAGGTCGATCAGACGGCAGACCGTCTGGATGTCGATCTTCACCTGGGCGATCGAGGCCCGGCCGGAGAGCCAGGTGACCAGCGCGGAGTGCCAGGTGTGCTCGATGACCCGGACGGCCGAGAGCTGCTCGGCCGTGGGGGGCGCGTCCAGGCCCATCGCGTCCAGGATGATCGCCGTGGTCAGCCGCGAGACGGTGTCGACCTCGGCGCTGACCGAACGGTCGGCGAAGGTGAGGGCGCGCACCATCGCGTCGGCCAGATGCGGCTCGCGCTGCATCGCGCGGAAGGCCCGCATCAAGGTCTCCGCGACCCGGTCGGCCGGCTCGGCCGCCACCGGGGGCCGCTTGCGCAGCGTCCCGTGCAACTGCCCGAGCTGGTCCTGCATGGTCGCGACCAGCAGATGGATCTTGGAGGGGAAGTAGCGGTAGAGCGTGCCGAGCGCGACGCCCGACGTCTCGGCGACCTCCCGCATCTGCACGGCGTCGAAACCGCCCCGGCAGGCGAGCTGCGCGCTGGTGTGCAGGATGCGGCGCCGCCGCGCCTCCTGCCGCTCCGTCAGCGGCGGCGAGTGCGGCGCGGGGGAGTGCGACGGTACGCGCGGGAGCGGCGGGCCGGACGGCTTGGAGTCAGTGCTCATGTGTCCCATCCCGTGCCGTTCCCGTACCCGTTTGCGTGCCGGTCCGCGGGCCGGTCGGCCCGTGCCGCCGGTGTCCCGCGCTGCGTGCATGATGGCAGGGCGGGTGACGTGGTGCGAGTCACCCCCGGCCCGCACCGGGCCCCGCCCCCGGCGGCGTGATCCGACCGTCCGGCGGCCGGTGGACTGGCTTTCTGTACCATCAAGTCTGAAACTTGTTCTAGATTAGCGCGACAGCGGTTACGCTCCGGCTCAATCGCGACTGAGAAGGGGGCCGGAGTGACCTCACAGGCCAGGCCGCTGCGGATTGCCCTGCTCAGCTACAAGGGAAATCCCTTCTGCGGCGGCCAGGGCGTGTACGTCCGGCACCTGTCCCGCGAGCTGGCCGCGCTCGGCCACAGCGTCGAGGTGATCGGCGCGCAGCCCTACCCCGTGCTGGACGCGGTCGGCGAGGGCGTCACCCTCACCGAGCTGCCCAGCCTCGACCTGTACCGGCAGCCGGACCCGTTCCGTACGCCCAAGCGCGGCGAGTACCGCGACTGGGTCGACGCCCTCGAGGTCGCCACCATGTGGACCGGCGGCTTCCCTGAACCGCTCACTTTCAGCCTGCGTGCCCGGCGTCATCTCGCCGCCCGCCGGGCCGAGTTCGACGTCGTCCACGACAATCAGACGCTCGGCTACGGACTGCTCGGCCTCGGCCTGCCGCTGGTCACCACGATCCACCACCCCATCACCGTGGACCGCCGCCTGGACCTGGCCGCCGCGCAGGACTGGAAGCGACGGCTGTCGGTACGCCGCTGGTACGGCTTCACGCAGATGCAGAAGCGGGTGGCCCGCCGCCTGCCGTCCGTGGTGACCGTCTCCGGTTCCTCGCGCGACGAGATCATCGAGGACCTGGGCGTACGGCCGGACCGCATCCGCGCCGTCCCGATCGGCGCCGACGCCCGGCTCTTCTCGCCCGACCCCGCCGTGGCCGAAGTGCCCGGCCGGATCGTCACGACATCGAGCGCCGACGTGCCTCTCAAGGGCCTGGTCTTCCTGATCGAGGCCCTCGCCAAGGTACGGGCGCAGCGGCCGTACGCCCATCTCGTCGTCGTCGGCAAACGGCCGGAGAAGGGGCCCGTGGCCGAGGCCATCGCCGACTTCGGCCTCGAGGACGCCGTCGAATTCGTCAAGGGCATCAGCGACGCCGAGCTGGTCGACCTGCTGCGCGGCGCCGAGGTCGCCTGCGTGCCGTCGCTCTACGAGGGCTTCTCCCTGCCCGCCGCCGAGGCGATGGCCACCGGCACCGCGCTGGTCGCCACCACCGGCGGCGCCATCCCCGAGGTCGCCGGGCCCGACGGCGTGACCTGCCTCGCCGTGCCCCCGGGCGACGCCGGTGCGCTTGCCGCCGGGCTTGAACGTGTCCTCGACGACGCCGACCTTCGCAAGCGGCTCGCCGCCGCCGGCCGCGCCCGCGTCCTGGCCCACTTCACGTGGGAGCGGGCCGCCGAGGCGACGGTGGCCCTGTACCGCGAAGCGATCGCCTCCGCCCCGCGGGCTCGTGGGCCTGTGTCCGATGTGCGGCTGCCGCCGCGTGGGCGCGAGCAACCCGCCACCGGGCCGGTGGTCGCGGAACAGACCGCGTCTGCCCCGCTGGGGCGGTCGGTGAGCCGCGGCGCCGCATCGGCTGAGCGCGCGGTTCCCCGCGCCCCTGAAGGGCGCCCCCTTGCGCGAGGTGAAGCCGCGGTGCCCCGCGTCGGGGAAGGGCGCCCGCCTGCGCAAGGTGAACGTATGGGGGACGTGCCCCCCGAGACCGAGTCCGGCCCGGTAGGGAGCAACCGCTGATGCTGACCGTCGACTTCACCCGTTTCCCGCTCGCCGCAGGCGACCGCGTGCTGGACCTCGGATGCGGCGCCGGGCGCCACGCCTTCGAGTGCTACCGGCGCGGAGCGCACGTGGTGGCGCTGGACAGGAACGGCGAGGAGATCCGCGAAGTCGCCCGCTGGTTCGCGGCGATGAAGGAGGAGGGCGAGGCGCCGGAGGGCGCGTCGGCGGTGGCGATGGAGGGCGACGCCCTCCAACTCCCGTTCCCCGACGAGAGCTTCGACGTCGTCATCATCTCCGAGGTGATGGAGCACATCCCCGACGACAAGGGCGTCCTCGCCGAAATGGTGCGAGTGCTGCGCCCCGGCGGCCGGATCGCGGTCACGGTGCCGCGCTACGGCCCGGAGAAGGTCTGCTGGGCGCTGTCGGACGCCTACCACGAGGTCGAGGGCGGCCACATCCGCATCTACAAGGCCGACGAACTGCTCGGCAGGATGCGGGAGGCGGGCCTGCGCCCGTACGGCACGCACCACGCGCACGGGCTGCACGCGCCGTACTGGTGGATCAAGTGCGCGGTCGGCGTGGACAACGACAAGGCGCTGCCGGTGAAGCTGTACCACAAGCTGCTGGTCTGGGACATCATGAAGAAACCGCTGGCCACAAGGGTCGCCGAACAGGCGCTCAACCCGCTGATCGGCAAGAGCTTCGTGGCCTACGCGACCAAGCCGCACCTGCCGGTGGGCGCCGCCTCGCCGTCCGCGGACGACACCGACGTCACAGCCGCCCCGGGCGCCGCCAAGTGACGTACCCCAGCCGGAGGCCGGACCGCACGGAGCGGCTGGCGCTGCCCGGTGTGCTCACCGCCCAGCAGGCCGCGGCGACGGTGGACGCCGTCGCGGCGGTCCAGCGCGAGGACGGCGCGATCCCGTGGTTCCGCGGCCACCACCTCGACCCCTGGGACCACGTCGAGGCGGCGATGGCGCTGGACGCGGCGGGCGAGCACGAGCGCGCGCGGGCCGCGTACGACTGGCTGGCCAGGCACCAGAACGAGGACGGGTCCTGGTACGCCGCCTACCAGGACGGCGACCCGCAGCGGCCGACCGACCGCGGCCAGGAGTCCAACTTCTGCGCGTACGTGGCCGTCGGCGTGTGGCACCACTATCTGTCCACCGGGGACGACGCGTTCGTGGACCGGCTGTGGCCGACGGTCTACGCGGCGGTGGAGTTCGTGCTGGGGCTCCAGCAGCCCGGCGGCCAGATCGGCTGGAAGCGGGAGGCGGCCGAGCACGGCGGGGGAGTCGTCACCGACGCGCTGCTGACCGGGAGTTCGTCGATCCACCAGGCGCTGCGCTGCGCGCTGGCCATCGCCGAGCACCGCGAAGAACCGCAGCCGGACTGGGAGTTGGCGACCGGCGCGCTGGGGCACGCGATCCGCAGCCACCCGGAGCGGTTCCTGGACAAGAGCCGCTACTCCATGGACTGGTACTACCCGGTGCTGTCCGGCGCGCTGCGCGGGCCGCGCGCGCTGGAGCGGATCGAGGAGGGATGGTCCCGCTTCGTGGTGCCGGGCCTCGGCGTCCGCTGTGTGGTGCCCAACCCGTGGGTGACCGGCGGCGAGACCGCCGAACTG
The DNA here is from genome assembly GCF_042957025.1 of Streptomyces sp. NPDC008139. NCBI lineage: Bacteria > Bacillati > Actinomycetota > Actinomycetes > Kitasatosporales > Streptomycetaceae > Streptomyces > Streptomyces sp. NPDC008139. Next base: position 218,219 of record NZ_JBIBHM010000001.1, on the reverse strand, counting down.
GCCCTGGCGCTCTGGGCGGTGGGCGAGTCCGACCGCGCCGTACGGCTGCTGGCCGACATGCGGCACCTGCGCGCGGACGACGGCCTGTACTGGACGGGGTACGTCTACGACGACGACGCCGTCTGGCCGGTGGAGCGCACCGCGTGGACCGCTGCCGCCGTGCTGCTGGCGGTGGCCGCGCTCGGGGGGGACGAGGCGACCACCGCCGTATTCAGCGGGGAACGGCTGCCGGTCGGGCTGGAACCCGAGGCTTCCGGCAGGACGGGCTGCTGCTGAGACGCGTGCCGTACGTCAGGCGCGGTTGACCCGGCCTGCCACCGCGTGCGCGACCAGCAGGTAGACGGCTGCGGGCAGACCGTAGTTGAGCACGGTGCGCCACTTGGCGTTGTCCACCGTGAACAGGTCCTTCGACCAGCTCGCGAGCCAATTCGCCGAGTGATGGACCCAGTTGACCAGGTCGTTCGCCCGGTTGGCGTCGAACACGAAGAAGAAGATCCACAGGATCAGGATCAGTGCAGCGATGTCTGCGACGATGAGGATGATCGCCGCGGCGGGGTTACCGCCATACCGTCTGGCCATGACAACCGCATTGCCCGGCTCCGGCGATTGAAACTCCTTTCGATTCCGCGGTGACGGCGCGCCCTCGCGAAGCGTGAGGATCTGGCCAGAACTCCCGAGTGGCGGGCGGACCGGGGCCGGGTGATGCTGCCAAAGATCACGCACGCCCCGCACCCGTAGCCCCGTATGCCACCCCGGAGGTCCCCGTGCCGACAGGCATCCCGTTGCGCCGGACGATCGTCGCGCTCCTGCTCGCCGTCACCTTCTTCACGGCGACCGCCTGCGGCAAGTCCACGGACTCCATGTCGACCGGCAGTTCGGACCCGAGCGCGTCGCCGACCAGCACCGTCGAGAAGCAGAAGCTGGCCAAGACGCGCTTCGTCGCCAACGCGGGCCTCGCGGCCGGGGCCACGTACCAGTGGATCGTGAAGCCGTACAAGGCGGGCAAGTTCAAGAAGGGCACGAGCGGCCGGACCTTCGCGCTGGTCAAGGCCGGTCTCGCGGGCACCTTCGCCTACAACAGGCTGAAGGCGGCGGCCGGGAACGCCAAGGCCGACCCCACGCTGAGCAAGGCGGTGGCACCGCTGACGGCGGGCATCGACGCGCTCAAGGACCTGCCGTCCAAGCTCCGCAAGGGCGACTCCACCGACCAGGCGGCGAGCAGCTTCGACGACGTGATCAACAAGGTCAAGGAAGCGGGCAAGAGCGCCGGGGTGGACGTCACCGACAACGTGCCGTCGCTCAAGGACATCGGCGGCTGAGGACATCGTCGGCTGACGCGCTCGGAGCCCACCGCCGGGCCGCCCGCTAGGCGTTCAGCTCCGCCAGCACCCGCAGCGTCTCCCGGTCGGGCGCGGTCACCAGCAGGTCGGTGACCGGGCCCGACCGCCAGGCCGCGAGCCGGTCGGCGATCCGTTCACGCGGCCCGACCAGCGAGATCTCGTCGGCGAAGGCGTCCGGCACGGCGTGCACCGCCTCCTCGCGGCGGCCCTCGGCGAAGAGCCGCTGAATCCGCCCGGCCTCCTCCTCGTACCCCATCCGGCCCATCAGCTCGGCGTGGAAATTACGGCCGCGCGCGCCCATGCCGCCGATGTAGAAGCCGAGCATCGCCTTGACCGGGAGCAGCCCGTCGGCCGGGTCCGCGCAGACCTGCGCGCGGACCAGCGGGGCGACCATGAAGTCCTCGGGCGCCTCGGCGAGCGGCGCGTGGTAACCGTCGGTACGGAACGGCGACCAGTACAGCGGCAGCCAGCCGTCGGCGATCCGTACCGTCTGGGCGATGTTCCTGGGACCCTCGGCGCCCAGCAGCACCGGCAGGGCGGCGCGCAGCGGGTGGGTGATGGGCTTCAGCGGGCGGCCGAGCCCGGTGCCGTCGGGACCGGCGTACGGCAGCGCGTGGAAACGGCCGTCCAGCCGTACCGGCGCCTCGCGGCGCAGCACCTGGCGGATCACGTCCACGTACTCGCGGGTCGCGGTCAGCGGGCTGCTCGGGAACGGGCGGCCGTACCAGCCCTCCACCACCTGCGGTCCCGACAGGCCGAGGCCGAGCATCATCCGCCCGCCGGAGAGGTGGTCGAGGGTGAGCGCCTGCATCGCGGTGGCGGTGGGGGAGCGGGCCGCCATCTGCGCGATACCCGTGCCCAGCCTGATCCGGCTGGTGTGCGCGGCGATCCAGGTGAGCGGGGTGAAGGCGTCCGAGCCCCACGCCTCCGCGGTCCACACCGAGTCGTAGCCCAGCCGTTCCGCCTCCTGCGCCAGCCCCACATGGCCGGGGTCCGGGCCGCGGCCCCAGTAACCGAGCGCGAGTCCGAGCCGCATGAACGCCTCCTGGGGGCAAGTGATATGACGGAGCGTCAGGAATAGTGGGAGGGTACGCGCGCCCGCCGCGGGCCGGAAGACCGGCGGCCGGGCGCAGAGCCGTTCGCAGGCAGCGGGCGGCCGGGTGACGGGCTGGGGGCAGGCGGCCGGGGGGAAAGAACAGCGGCCGGTCCCGGCGTCCGGAGGTCCGGAGCGGGACCGGCCGCTGTCGCGTACCGGAAGGAGAAACGATCAGCCGCGCTGGATGCCGCTGCTGTCCTGGAGCACACCGCGCCGCCCGTCCTGGGTCTGCGCGATCAGCGCGGGGCCGCGCTGGTCCACGGCCAAGTACCAGGTACCCGGCGTCAGTTCGGCGATCTGCGTGCCCGGGTTGTCCTCAGCGAACAACGGGCGCGGCACCGGCACCGCGAACCAGAAAGCGGTGAAGTCCGACGACGGACCCTGCGCGGCGGCCGGCTGCGGCGCCGACTGCTGCGCACCGTACGGCTGCTGGGCCTGCTGCGGCTGACCGTACGGCGTCTCGACGGACTGCGCGCCGCCCGGGTAGCCGTAACCGGCCTGCGGCGGACCCGCCGCGTACGGCTGCTGGCCGGGGCCGACACCGTACGGCTGGGCCGCGGGCCGCGGGGCGCCGAGCAGCGGGGCCTTGAGCGCGGGAAGACGGTTGGACAGCGGGGCCGCCACCGCGATGACGACGCCGAACAGCAGCGTCAGCCAGTTGCCCGCGCCCTTGTCGACGCCGTCCGGGTTGTCGAACAGCGTCGCCCACAGGGCGGTCCAGCCCACGAACAGCGAGATCGCAACGGCCCACTGCTCAAGCGAGAGCCCCAGGATCTGCCGCCCGACGAGCGGACCGGTACGCGCCAGCACCACCGCGGCGGCGGCGATCAGCGCGGCCAGCGTCACCGAAGGCAGGATCGGGAAGTAGTCCGAGTGCCACAGGTTCCGCGAACTTTCCGCGCCGTTGAACGGCGACTTGAAGCTGAAGAACGGCAGGAACGAGGCGATCAGCAGCAGCACCGCTGCTCCGATCACCGCGCCGTCTCCTCGGGTCAGGGAGCGGATGTTCACGTCAGGTCCTGTCCTTTGTCAGTTCGGTTAACTCGGCCGTACTCAATCGGGCGGTGCCCCATCGTACGGGTGTGATCATGTCCGGCCAGCCGGGTATGACCATTGGTGCACGATCCATACCGGACTGCTACAGCCCTGTCACCTCTTCCCTTCGAGGAAGGCGGTGAGGCCGTCGGCGATCCCCTGGGCAGCGTGCTGCCGCCACGCGGAGTCCGTCAACGACTTGGCGTCATGAGCGTTGCGCATGTTCCCGCACTCGATGAACACCTTCGGAACGGTGGACAGGTTGAGCCCGCCGAGGTCGTCGCGGACCGTCATCCCCGTACCGCCGCCCAGGTAGTCGGCGAAGTGCTCGCCGGTCGCCGCGGCGAAACGCGAACGCAACGTCGTGGCCAGCAGATACGAGGGCGCCGCGATCTTACGGGTGTCCGCGATGCCCACGTGCACCGACTTGGGCGCGATCACATGGAAGCCGGACGCCGACGCGGGCGCGCCGTCCGCGTGGATCGACAGCGCAGCGTCCGCGTGCGCCGCGTTCCCGATCCGGGCCCGCTCGTCCACACACGGGCCAAACGCCCGGTCTCCGTCGTACGTGAGCTTCACCTGCGCGCCGCGCGCCAGCAGGATCGCCCGCACCCGGTGCGCGACGTCCAGGGTGTACGTCGCCTCCGCGTAACCGGAGTTGGTCTCCGTCCCCGTGGTGTCGCACTCCTTGCGGGCGGTGCCGATGTTCACCAGCTTGTTGATCTCCGCCGTGTGCTTGGCGTTGTTGAGATTGTGGCCGGGGTCGAGGACGACGACCTTTCCCGCCAACGGCCTCTTCGCGCCTGTGGTGTTGAGCGGTCTGGGGGAGGCCGTCGCCTGCGCGGTCGGGGCCGTGCCCGCCAGGTCCGCCTGCGGCGCCGAGCCCTTCTGGTCGTCGTCGCCGGTAACCGCCGAGGTCGGTGAGGCCGACGGCGAGGACGTCGGCGCGGCCCGTACCGCGCTGTCCTGCTCCGAGCCCCCGGAATCGCCCACCGCGTGGTACACCAGACCGCCTGCCAGGCAGGCCGGTACGATCACGGCGACGGCGATGATCAGAGTGCGGCCCTTGCCGCCCCCGTACGACTCGTTCCTGAACACGCCAGCGACTCTATCGGCCTCGCGGACATCCCTGAAGGGCGGTGGCTCGGCGCGGCCGGGGAGCTACGGAGGGCGAGGTAGTCGTGACGGCGACGGGTGGCGTAAGCCGCGCGGGCCGTGCGGGGCGCGGCGTGAACGGGCCGCGGTTCTCGCGGAGCACGGCGGTGAACGGGCCGCGGTTCGTGCGGCTGCCCAGCCGTAGGACGCGCGGGCTATGGTTCGAACGGGCCCGGCAGCCTGCGCAGCACATGCAGCGACCCCGTCGCCGAGACCTCGGCGAAGGCGCCGGAGTCCAGCGCGCGCCGGTACACCCGGTACGGCGCCTGCCCGCCGTCGGCCGGGTCCGCGAACACGTCGTGGATCACCAGCAGCCCGCCCTCGGCGACCAGCGGCCCCCACCCCTCGTAGTCGCCGCCCGCGTGCTCGTCGGTGTGCCCGCCGTCGATGAACACCAGCCCGAGCGGCTGCCGCCACACCTTGGCGACCTGCGGTGACCTCCCGACCACCGCGATCACGTGCTCCTCAAGGCCCGCCTCGTGCAGCGTCCTGCGGAAGGCCGGGAGCGTGTCCATCAACCCCGTCGCCTCCTCCACCACCAGCTCCGGGTCGTGGTACTCGCCGTTGCCCCAGTCCCGCTGCTGCTCCTCGCTGCCCCGGTGGTGGTCGACCGTCACCGCCACCGTGCCCGCGCCCCGGGCCGCGTCCGCCAGCAGGACCGTCGACCGCCCGCAGTACGTGCCCACCTCCAGCAGCGGCAGCCCGAGTCCGGCCGCGGCCTCCTTCGCCGCCGCGTACAGGGCCAGGCCCTCGTCCCGTGGCATGAACCCCTTCGCGGCCTCGAACGCCGCCACCACATCCGTCATGGGGTCACCTTATTTCCGCCGGGACGCGGGCCGGGACCTGGGCCGGGACCTGGGCCGGGACCTGGGCCGGGACGGGGCTGGGGTATCGAGCTAGGGCTTTATGCGTCGGCGCCCGAGGCCGCGAGGCCGATGCGCAGCACGGCGGCCCTGCCCACGACGCCGAGCACCTGGGGCTCAGCTTGTTGACCCGGCCCTTGGTGCCCGCCTCGCAGGTCAGGTCGATGCCGTGGGGGTCGTCGGTGTGCGGGACGGTGGTACGGCACGGCCCGCGCCGTCGGAGCGGCCGCAGCCGCCCGCGCCGTCGTCGCCGCACGATACGAGGACGGCGGCCACGGCCGCGAACAGCACGGCGCGGACGAGCGGACGGGAACGGGCCGGGTCCGCGGAAGGCAGGTGGTTCATGCGTACAGCCAAACCCACCTGTCCCGGGACCGGTCCCGAAGCACGTCCCCCCGGAAGTCGGCCTAGGCCCCGGCAGGGCGGACGTAGGCCAAAATCCCGATGCTTTCGTGACAGTCGGGACGGCAGCATGGTCCCCATGAGCGATCTCCTCGGACAGCGCGAACGAACCCCCCGCCGTACCGGGCGCCCGGCGCCGCCCGCATGGGCGGTGCTGGTCGCGGTGTGCGCGGGCCAGTTCCTCGTGGTGCTCGACGTGTCCGTCGTGAACGTGGCGCTGCCGTCGATGCGTACGGACCTGGCGCTGAGCCAGGCCGGTCAGCAGTGGGTGGTGAACGCGTACGCGATCACGTTCGCCGGCCTGCTGATGCTCGGCGGCCGGGCCGCCGACCTCTTCGGCCGCAAGCGCGTCTTCCTCGTCGGCCTCGGCCTGTTCACGGCCGCGAGCCTCGCGGGCGGCCTCGCCCAGTCCTCGGGGCTGCTGATCGCCGCCCGCACCCTCCAGGGCATCGGCGCCGCCGTCCTGGCGCCCACCACGCTCGCCATCCTCACAACGTCCTTCCCCGAGGGCCCCGAGCGGACAAGGGCGATCGGCACTTGGACGGCGGTCGGCGCGGGCGGCGGCGCGGCGGGCGGCCTGGTCGGCGGCCTGCTGACCGACTACCTGTCGTGGCGCTGGGTGCTGCTGGTCAACGTGCCGATCGGCGCGCTGGTGATCGTCGGCGCCGCGCTGTGGCTCACCGAGAGCCGCGGCGGTACGAGCCGCCGTCTCGACGTACCCGGCGCCGTCCTCGTCACCGGCGGCGTCGCCGCCCTCGCGTACGGCATCGCCGAGAGCGAGTCGCACGGCTGGACGTCCGCCACCGCGCTGCTGCCGATCATCGGGGGCGCCGTCCTGCTCGGCGGCTTCGTCGCCGTCGAGGCCAGGACCGCCCAGCCGCTGATGCCGCTGCGCCTGTTCCGTATCCGTTCGGTGTCCGCGGCCAACACCGTCCTGCTCGCGGCCGGGGCCGCGACCTTCGCCACCTGGTACTTCCTGTCGCTGTACATGCAGAACGTGCTGCACTACAGCCCGGTGCGGGCCGGTCTGTCCTTCCTGCCGCACACCGTCAGCATCATCGTCGGCTCCAAGCTGGCGCCCCGGCTGATGAGTTACGTGGACAGCCGGATCGTCGGCGCGGCGGGCGGGCTCATCTCGGCGGCGGGTCTGGCCTGGCAGAGCCGGCTCACCGTGGACGGGGCCTTCCTCACCTCGATCCTCGGGCCCGGCGTCCTCACCATGTTCGGCGCGGGCCTGATGATGACCCCCATCGCGGCGGCGGCCACCTCCGGTGTCGGCATGAGCGAACAGGGGCTCGTCTCCGGCCTCCTCAACACCTCCCGCCAGCTCGGCGGGGCACTCGGGCTCACGATCCTCGCGACCGCCGCCGCCAGCCGTATCTCCTCCCGCGGTCACGCGGGAGCGTCGGCGGCGCGCGCGCTGACCTCGGGCTACTCCCTGGCCTTCCTGATCAGCGCGGCCTTCCTGGTCGTGGGCACCGCGCTCACGGCGCTGTTGCCGAAGCCGACTCCGAAGATCGTTCCGGTGTCGTAGCCGTAGCCGGGCCTGTGGTCGCGGCCGGGGCCGTCGTCGCGCCGTCGCGGAGCAGCGCGAGCTTCTTCGCGGCGTCGGTGCCCTCGACCGGGAACGACGCCAGCATCCGAACGCCATCCTCCGAGCCCGCCGCGCTTTTAGCCAGGGAGAACCTGTCCCCGGCTACCGCCCGCGCGCGGACGTCGTGTGCTGGAGGCCGCGGATGTAAGGGGCGAAGAGCAGGGACCAGTTGCCCACGGCGTGGTGGGCGCGCAGTGCCTGTTCGGTCTCTTCCGCGTCGGCGGGGAGGTCGGCGGGGAGGTCGGCCGGGAGGCCAACTACTGGGAGGTCCGCGGGCGCGTGGCCGTCCCAGTCGGTGGCCGCGTCGAGCAGGTACAGCAGGTGTCCGGCCGCCGGGCCCGCGTCCCCGGCCTCCAACGCGCTCGTCGTGAAGGCGCGCTGTTCGTCCCGCCACACCAGGTCGGAGCTGTCGACGGCGGACGCGACCAGCTCCGCCCAGTACGCCTCGTCGTGGGCGCCGGTGCGCTGCCGCATGTGCCGCGCGGCGAACCGCGCCATGGCTCCCGCGTCGTCGATCAGCGGGGAGAGCACCTGGTCGGAGGTGAAGTCGAAGCCGAACCAGAGGCGACGGCCGTCGAGGACCAGCGATTCGATCCCGCCGACCACCTCGGTACGCCCGGCCGGCCCGGCCTCCGTATCCGTTGCCGCGCCCTCGACCGCCATGGTGGCCCCCTCATCGCTCGTTCCCGCTACCGCCGGAGTCTGTGAGGAGTTGTCTATCGCACGGCACTGACACCTGCGGGACGCCTTACGCCCGTCCGGCCGCTTCGAGCAGGCTCTTGAGCCGGGCCAGGTCGGCGGTGACGGACTCGGCGTCGCGCCGGAAGTCGTCGTCGCTCATCTCCGGCTGTCGCCGCAGCGTGAAGACGACCTCGCTGGCCGGGCCGTCCGCGATCACCCGGACCGGGTTGTAGACGGTCTGCCCGGAGGGCAACGTGACGTCGTGGTCGAGCACGCCCCACGCGTTGGCGGGCGAGAGGGCGACGGTCACCCGCCCCAAGGGGGCGGATCGCGCGACCCATTGACCGTCGATCTCCTCGATCGAGCCGCCCAGCCCGTGCGCCCACTCCGGCAGATTCGCCGGGTTCGAGGCGTAGTCGTAGACGTCCTTGACGGGACGGTCGATACGGATGCCGAGGTGCCGGGATTCCCTGCGTGCGCCGTCCCTGCCTGCGCTGTCCATCCCTGTGCTGCCCATGCCGTTGCTGTCCATGACCGCGACGCTACGGCCGACCGGCACCGTTTTCTTGAACGAATCGGACATGGCGGGAATCCCGGGGCGCTCAGCCGAAGTAGTGGCCGTCCTTCAGGTCCGCGAGCAGGCCGGGACGGGTCGGCCGCCAGTCGAGCAGATCGCGCGTGATCCGCGCGGAGGCGGGGCCGTCCACGGCCCAGAAGCGGCCGAGCCAGCCGACGTACTCCCCGGCCCGCTCGGCCGTGACGGAGACGGCGGGGACGCCGAGGCGCGCGGCGAAGATCTCGGCGACCTCGCGGATCGGTACGCCCTCGTCGGCGACCGCGTGCAGTACGGAACCGGCGGGCGCGGATTCGAGCGCGAGGCGGAACAGCCGGGCGGCGTCGTCGCGGTGGACGGACGGCCAGCGGTTGCCGCCGTCGCCGACGTAGGCCGCGGCGCCCTTCTCGCGCGCGAAGCCGATCGCGACCGGCATGAACCCGTTGTCGCCGGTGCCGTGCGTGGCGGGAGGGAGGCGTACGACGCAGGAGCGGACGCCGTGGCCGGCGAGGGCCTGGACGTAGTGGGCGTTGCCGATCCGGCCGCCGGAGCCGCTGATCGGGGCGTTGGTGCCGTCGGTGTCGCCGGTGCCATCGGTGTCGTCCTCCGTGCTCGCGGCCCGCGCGAGGCCGTCGCGTTCGGTGGCGACGACGCCGGGCGCAAGCCCGAGCACGCCGAGGATGCCGGAGGCGATGACGAAAGGCTTGTCCGTACCGGTCAGGGCCTCGCCGAAGGTCTCGATCGCCGCGCGGTCGGCGTCGGTGGCACCGGCGAAGTCGCCCGCGAAGGCGATGTCGTGCTTGAACGCGAGGTGGACGACCCCGTCGGACGACGCGGCGGCCTCCCGCAGCGTGCCGAGGTCGTCGAGCGAACCCGGCAGGACCTCGGCGCCCGCGGCCCGCAGGGTCCGGGCGGCGGCATCGGAGCGGGCGAGCCCGACGACCGAGTGACCGGCGGTGATCAGCTCGGGTACGAGCCCGCGGCCGACCCAGCCCGACGCTCCTGTGACGAAAACGCGCATGGAAAACCTCCAGAAAGGGGCGCGCCCGTCCGGCGGATCCGTAGCGGGCGGCCTTGCGGTCACCCTCCATTCTTTGTACGGTCGTGCAAGAAAAGTCAAGCGGTGACGGTGGCCGGTGCGCGAGGGAGGATGGACGACGGCGGACCGCGACGATCACGGCGGACCGCGACGAACAGGACGGACCGTGACGGTCGCGACGGACCGCGACGATCAACCGGAGGCAGCGATGGCGGGGCGCCCCGTCGACCACCAGCGGCGCGCGGAACTGCTCGACGCGGTGGTCGACTACACGGTCGAGCACGGCTTCTCCGAGGTGTCGTGGCGGCCGGTCGCCGCCGCCCTCGGGGTGTCGCCCACGACCCTCGTCCACCGCTTCGGCACCAAGGAGCAGATGCTCCAGGCCGTCCTCGGGCGCCTGCGCGAACGTATCTTCCAGGCCACCAACGAGACGGCCGGACACCAGCCCGATCTGGCGACGTCCGTACGCGCCGTCTGGCAACGCGCCTCGGACCCGCGCCAAGGCGCCGAGTTCCGGCTCTTCTTCGCCGTCTACGGGCGGGCACTCCAGGCGCCCGAGCAGTTCTCCGACTTCCTCGACCACGTCGTCACCGACTGGATGAACGCCCTGTGCGCCGCCCAAGGACCCGACGTATCACCCGAGTTGGCAGTGCGTACGGCCACCCTCGTCATCGCCACCGTTCGCGGCCTGCTCCTCGACCTCCTCGCCACCGGCGACCGCGCTCGCGTCGACGACGCGGCCGAAGCGTTCCTCGCCTCGCTGGCGTGAGGGATCAGAGCCAGCCGTTCTGGCGCGCGTGGCGTACGGCTTCGATGCGGTTACGGGTGCCGGTCTTGCCGATGGCCGCGGAGAGGTAATTGCGCACGGTGGACTCGGAGAGGAAGACGCGGGCCGCGATGTCGGCGACGGTGGAGCCGTCCGCGGCGGCGTTGAGCACGTCGCGCTCACGCGGGGTGAGCGGGCTGGGCCCCGCGCTGAGCGCTGCCGCGGCCAGCGCCGGGTCGATGACGCGTTCGCCGCGCAGGACACGGCGGATGGCGTGGGCCAGTTCCTCCACGGGCCCGTCCTTGACCAGGAATCCGGCCGCGCCCGCTTCCATGGCGCGCCGCAGATACCCCGGCCGACCGAATGTGGTGAGGATGAGCACCTGGCACGACGGCAGCCGCTCGCGCAGCTCCGCCGCAGCGTCGAGCCCGCTGCACCCCGGCAGTTCGATGTCCAGCAGTGCGATGTCCGGCCGCGCCTCCAGCGCCTCCGCCACGATCCGGTCCCCGGCGGCCACCTGCGCGACGACCTCCAGGTCGTCCTCCAGATTCAGCAACAACGCGAGCGCGCCCCGCATCATCCCCTGGTCCTCCGCGAGCAGCACCCGCGTCAGCGCCCCGTCCCGCCGGTCGCCGTGCTCGCCGCCCTGCTCCCCGCCCTGCCCTGTCTCCCCGTCGGTCATCCCCCCACCCTAGACAGCCCTGCCCGCGCGGTCCGCTCACCGCGTCCGGGACATGGCTCGCACGGCGACTATTGCCGCGAGTGGGCTGGTACTACTGGTACATGCATGAAGAGACCGCGCAGTCCGCGATCGACACGTTCATCTCCGCGTTCAACGCGTCGGACGACACCTACGTGACCGGGCTGCTCTCCCAGGCCCTGACCTCGGATGTCCTCTTCTGGGGGCCGTTGGGACGCAGCGAGGGGATCGAGGCGGTCGAACGCTTCGTGCTGGACATCCGGCGCCACCCGGCGGGGGCCGGCACGATGGAGCGCTGCTCGGCGGTGGACATGCCCGACGAATGGGCCCGGTACGAGTGGGTCTTCACCACTCCCGACGGAGGCCCCCGGCTGACGGGAACCGACGTCGTCCATCTGCGACGGAGCCTCATCGACCAGGTCATCGTCTTCGCCGGAGAGATCCAGCCGGCCGATTCCCCCGCCGCCCCCGAGTTCCCCACGACGTGACCTGAGCCCGTGCGGCCGTCCGGCAAGCGGGGGCGGGCGGTCAGCCTCGGGGGCCGTCGTGGTAGCCGAGCTCCAGGTAGCGGGTGCGGGTGCTCCAGGAGCCGAGGTCGGGGGTGTCGGCGAGGACGTCGTGCCGGGGGAGGGCGCCGGGATCTCCCGCCTCGCCGGAAGCCGCCTTGGAGGGGCGCCCGGACCAGAGCCGTACTCCCGACCGCGCCTCGGACGCGCGGACCGGCTCCCACGAGCCCACCGAGAACACGCCGGCGAGCTGGTGCATGGCGATGAAGCTGGCCACGCCGCCCTCGGGGTCCGTGCGGTCCGGGCGCTCGGTGAGGGCTTGCCACAGGACGTACACGTTCGGCAGCCGCACCTCGGGCCGGAACCGGTACGCGAGGCGTTCCAGCCTGATCGAGCCGATGCGCGGCAGCCGCACCCGGGCGAGCGGGACGACCTCGCGCGCGCCGCCGCTCCAGGTCAGCCTCTCGTTGAGGCCCCGGTAGCCGGGTTCGCTGAAGACCGTGACATAGAGGTGTTCCCTGCGGTCAGACCTGCGGTTGTGCAGCAGGGACGCGCCGGTGACGGCGCCGCCCACGGAGGCGAGGCCTGCCAGGAGGAATCTGGTCTTGCGCTTCATCGGGGCGCGACACCTCGCTTCTGGCCGTACGGGCGCCTCCATCATGCGCCGCCGACGGCCGGTTGATCCACCGTCAGGCCCGCACCGATCGCGCAGATCCGATGATCTGAAAGAAAAGCCCTAGGTGTCCCGCCACGGGGTAGCGGTCGGGATGGGAGAAGGTGGCCTCGTCGGGCACGCGGTTCGCGGGAGGACGGTGCCGCACCTTTTCCGGTTGGGCCGCAGGCACGTCGTAGAGGAGTGAATTCGTATGACGGATGACGTCTTCGGGAGTTCCGAGGCATTGAGGGAACTGACGATCCACGACCGGCACGGGCAATTCATCGGCCGGGTCAGCCATGTGTACGTGGACGACTGGGACCGTCGGCCGCAGTGGGTGACGGTGAGGACCGGGATGCACGGCTTCGAGGAGACGTTCGTCCCCTTGGCCGGCGCCGAGCACGAGATCGGGCGCGACACGGGCGGCGGTGTGCTGCGGGTGGCGTACGACCTCGACACGATCAAGGCCGCGCCGCGCGAGGACGCCGAGCAGCACCTCGGACTCGACCAGGAGCAGGAGTTGTACGCCCACTACGGGCTCCTCCCGCCGGAGGGCCAGGCGTCCGGCGCCCCGGGCGTGGGCGCCGACCGCCCCACCGCCCCCCTCACCGGCCACGACGAGGGCATGGACGACATCCAGGAACTCTCCGACGACCCGACCCCCGCCCCCGCCCGCTCCCGCCTCCGCAAGGCCACCCCCGCCGAAACCACCCCGCCCGCGTCCACCCCCTCCGAGACCCCCACCCCCTCCGAGACCCCCACCCCCTCCGAGACCCCCGCCCCCTCGGAGCCCACCGCCTCCTCCGAGACCCCCACCCCGGCACCCGAGGCGACCCCCTCCACCCCTCCGCCCCCTCCCGCCCCCGACGACAAGTCCTAGGCGCCCCAAGAATCCCGTTGGCGTTGTCAGACCCCCGGCGTAGCAGCGCCGGGGACGCCAACGGGACGGGATACCGGACCTCTACGCGGCCACCAAGCACGGCGTGCTGAAGTTCTTCGCCGGTCTGCCCGGCGGCGGCTACGCGCCCGGGGTCGGGGCGCGGGGCGGGCTGGACTGGGCGGGGGTTGTGGCGGCGGACTGACCGGAGGAAAAGCGGATAAAGGGGCTGCGGGGGGAATTCGTCCCGGAATCCGGTCGGCGGAAAGGGCGGCGGGAAAAGGCTGTACATACCTCGGGGTTCGTGAACCCCGAGGTACGTATCGGAGCAGGTGGCGGCAGGTGCAGAAGGCGGGATTCCACTTCATTTTTTCCTGAAAGGATCGACGCGCTTCGTTAGATGGACACAGAATCCACTTCGCTCATAGGGGAGTTCGGGTGGAACGGGGTGGGGGCGCAGCACCCCGGACAAGGGCCTGCACCTGGACGGGACGTCGGGGTACGCCTCGACGGCGGGGCCCGTACTGGAGACCCGCTCGGCTTACACCGTCTCGGCGTGGGTGAAGCTGGACACCACCACGCCCAACGGCATTGTGCTCTCGCAGGACGGGGTGACGTACAGCCCGTTCATCTGGCCTACGACCACGGCCTGGGCACCTGGTTCTTCGGGGTGAAGCAGCAGGACGCCAACACCGGCACCGCGTACTACGGAGTGGCGGCCAAGTCCCCGCCCAGGACCGGGGTGTGGACCCATCTGCTGGGCAGCTACGACCCGGCGACCTCGCAGAGCGCGGTGTACGTGAACGGCGTGCTCCAGGGCACCGCGACCACCACCGGCTCGTGGTCGGCGACCGGCGCCTTCCAGATCGGGCGGTACAAGTGGGGGACGTACCAGTACAACTTCCCCGGCAGCATCGATGAGGTGAAGGTCCGGCAGCGGACGCTGACCTCGCAGGAAGCCTCCGACGAGGCGCGGCTGCTCGGCACCGACGGCAAGGCCCGGGTCGAACTCACCGCGGTCTGGGACCCGTCGGGCGCCTCCGGCACCACCCTCGCCGACACCGCCTCCGGCTACGGCCGCACCCTGACCACCTCGGGCGGCGCCACCCTCGACGGCGACACCATCGCCCTCGACGGCGCCACCGGTTCGGTCTCCACGCCCGGTTCCGTCGTGGACGACACCGGCTCCTTCACGGTCACCACCCGCACCCAGCTCGACGCGGCGGCCCTGGTCACCCACCCCGTCGGCTACACCGAACAGATCGCAGGGCAGCGCTCGGCCGACGGCTCCTCGTGGGGCGTGTGGTTCAAGTACACCGGCGCCACCACCACACTGGACGACGACGGCAACGTCATCACCGTCCCCCAGGGCCGGTGGCTCTTCGGCCGGGTCGCCACCGACGGCACCTTCACCGGCGCCGTCTCGCCCAACGACGACCCCAGCGGCGGCAGCGCCGACGGCACCGTCCAGGTCACCGGCGTCCTCGACGCCCAGTCCGGCACGGTCAGCCTCTACCTCGGCGACAACCTCCAGGACACCCAGCCCTTCACCGCCGTCCAGGGAGCGGGCGACTTCACCGGCGGCCGCGCCTACGTCGGCGCGACCTGGGGGCACTACCTGGCGGGCCAGATCGAGGACATCCGCGTCTGGTCGGGCGCGATGACCGACTCCGACCAGATCACGTCGGTCATCGACGGCTGACCCCGGTCGGACGGGGGCCCCGGCCGGTCAGCGCGCCGACACGGCGTGACCGGCCGGGGCCGCGTCCTCCTCCACCGGGAGGGCGGCCGTCAGGCGGAAGCCGCCGTCGGCGGCCGGTCCCGAGGTGAGGGAGCCGCCGGCGGCGGCGAGGCGTTCGGTCAGGCCGCGCAGGCCGGTACCGGTGCGGGTCCTGATGTCGCCGTCCTGACCGGACGGCGGCGGACAGGACCCGCGGCCGTTGTCGCTGATGGTCAGATGGGCCCGGCCGCGCCCGGTGGCGAGTTCGATACGGGTCAGCGTCGCGCCGCTGTGCCGGACGACGTTGGTGACGCCCTCGCGGACGACCCAGCCGAGCAGCGCCTCGGTCTGCGGGGGCAGGGGCGGGCCCGATTCCTGGACCACGACCTCGATGTCGGAGGCGGTCAGGACGGAACGGGCCCGGTCGAGTTCGGTGGACAGGCTGCCGTCGCGGTAGCCGGTGACGGCCTCACGGATCTCGGTGAGGGCCTGGCGGCCGACCGCCTCGATGTCGGCGACCTGGGCGAGCGCCGCGTCGATGTCGCGCGGCGCGATCCGGCGCGCGGCCTCGGATTTCACCACGACCACCGACAGGGTGTGCCCGAGCAGGTCGTGCAGGTCGCGTGAGAACCGCATCCGCTCCTGGGCGACCGCGCTGCGGGCCAGCTCCTGCCGGGTCTCCCTGAGCTGGGCGACGGCGTAGGAGAGTGTGATGATCACCGAGACGACCAGGCCGGACAGGAAGGTGCCGTACGCCAGGCCCGCCGTGCCCCAGAAGCCCTGGCCGTGCGTGCTCGCGGTGACTCCGGCGGTCGCGCTCAGCGGCATCAGCATCAGGCCGAGGCCGCGGCGGGTGGAGGCCACGGCGCCGACGCTCAGCGAGACCAGCGTGTACAGCAGCAGGAAATTCCCGCCGTAGGCGATGGCCAGCGTGGCCGTACAGACGGCCAGCGCACCCAGCAGACGGTACGGGACCGGCCCCCTGCGCCACGGCTCGTGGAAAGCCGAACGGACCGTGAACACGTACAGGAGGCAGAACAGCGCGAGGCCGCAGCCCGCGAGCCAGGGGGCGGGGACCCGGCCCTGGGCGATGTCGGCGCCGGGGCCGATGACCATCAGCAGCCAGGGGTAGAGCGCGTTGCCGTCGGGGGACTTGATGTGCTCGATCTCGCGGGCGAAGTCGTGCGGTGCGCCGCGCCGCCACCAGGCCCTGCCGCACGGCTTGTCCGTGGTCTCGGCCGGGTGGCCTGCCCCGCCGGCCGGGCGGTCGGTCACGCCGTCGGCCATGCCGCTGTTCGCCGTCATGGCGGTCACCGTCCCCGTTCGGTACGCGCTGTACGTGTCCCGGCGGGGGGTCGCCAGCCGCGTCGTCGTCATGCGGTCCGCGCACCCCGCCGGTAGGAGAGGACGGCGTAACCGGCGAAGACGACCAGCCATCCGCCGAGCACCGCCACCGTACCCGCGCCGGGCGCGTGCCGGTCAAGCACGCTCCAGCCGAGCTGGCCGAAGCGCTGGGCGGGCGTCCACTGGGAGACCTGGGCGAGCCAGTGCGGGAAGGCGTCGACCGGAATCCACAGGCCGCCGACGATCGACAGGCCCATCATGCAGGCCATGCTCGTGACGCCGGTGGTCTGCGCGGTCAGCCCGTAGCCGTTGCCGAGGCCGAGCAGGGTGAAGGGGATCGTGCCCACCCACAGCAGCAGAGCGGTGGCGACCCACTGCCACGCGGCCAGGTGCACGCCGTTCACCAGCGCCCCGGCCAGCAGGACGGCGCAGATCGCGGGCAGGACGGTCACCCCGGCGGTCAGCGCCCGGCCGACCACCACACGGAACGGGCTGAGCGGGGTGACGCGGAGCTGCCGCAGCCAGCCCAGGCCCTTGTCCTCGGCGACGCCGGTCCCGATGCCCATCGACGCGCCGAGCGCGCCGTACGCCGCCATGCCGACCATGTAGTACCGCGCGTAGTCGATCTTGTCCTGGCCGTCGCCGCCGACACCGAGGTTGGTGAAGAGCAGGTACATCAGCACGGGCATGGCGAAGCCCATGACGATGAAGCCGGGGTCGCGCAGGGCGCGCCGGACTTCGAGCTTCACGTACTCGGTCATCGGACGGCTTCCTTCTTGAGGGGGTGGGCGGGAGTGGAGCGTGGCGCCGCAGGCTCGGCGGCCGGGGTCCCGGTCGCCGGGTGAGGTGCGGTCAGGGTAAGGAAGGCGTCCTCCAGGCTGGCCGGGACGACCTCCAGACGGCGGACGCGGTCGCTCGCCACGAGGGCGACGACGGTGGCGTCGGAGTCGGAGGTACGCAGCAGGGCCCGGTCGCCGCGGATCTCGACGCCGGTCACACCCGGCAGCGTGCGCAGGCCCGCGGAGCCGGACCCGGCGAGGTCGAACGAGACGAGCGTGCCGCCGACGGCCTGCTTGATCTGCTCGCCGGTGCCGTCGGCGACGGTGCGGCCCTGGTCGATCACCAGGATGCGGTCGGCGTGCTCGTCCGCCTCCTCCAGGTAGTGCGTGGAGAACAGCACGGTGTTGCCGCGCGCCGCGTAACCGCGCATCGACCGCCAGAACACCCGCCGCGCCTCCACGTCGAGGGCGGCCGTCGGCTCGTCCAGCACGATCAGCGCGGGGTTGCCCGCGACGGCCAGCGCGAAGCGGAGCCGTTGCGTCTGGCCGCCGGACAGCTTGTCCACGCGGCGGCCCGCCAGCTCCGTGATGCCGGCCAGCGACAGCGCCTCGGCGACGGGCATCGGCCGCGGATACGTGGCCGCCACGAACGTCACCAGCTCCTTGACGGTGGCGCGCGGGATCGGCCGCCCGTCCTGGAGCATCGCGCCGACCCGCCCGGCCCTGACCGCCTCCTGCGGCGGGCCGCCGAACAGCCGCACCTCGCCCGCGTCCGGCCGGTCCAGGCCGAGCAGCAGGCTGATGGTGGTCGACTTCCCGGCTCCGTTGCGGCCGAGCAGCGCCATCGTGCCGCCGCGCGCGATCTCCAGGTCGATCCCGGCCACGGCCCTGACCGGTCCGAAGCTCTTGTGGACGGCGGTGAAGCGTACGGCGGGCGAGGTGTCGGACGGGGTGCCGGGCGAGCCGTCGGGCGGGGTGCCGGGCCGGGACGTGGACGGGGTTTTCTCCATGGCCACGACGCTACGGAGGGGGGAGGGGCGGTGGGCAGAGGGGAATGTCCGCAGGGGGGCAGGACAAATGTCACGGGTGCGGTGCCCCGGCGGACGGGGACGGCCGGGAATCCGCCGCGTCGGCGGGCGGGGACGGCCGGGAATCCCTTCAGCTGACGATGTATCAGCTCTTCTCACTTCCTGGGCTTTGCGTTATACAGGGGCCATCTCTAGAACATGTTCTAGTCAGAGCCCCGGAAGTACCCGTCACCGGAAGTACCCGTCACCGGAAGTGCCCCGGAGGGACCATGCCCATCGATGTCGCCAAGGCCCTCGCGGCCGAGCCGCGCCGCACCGAAATCGCCTGGAACCACAAGGACGTTCTCCTCTACCACCTGGGGATCGGCGCCGGGCGCCCGGCCACCGACGCGGACGAACTGCGCTACACGCTGGAGAGCCGGCTGCACGTCCTGCCGAGCTTCGCGACCGTCGCGGGCGGCGGACCCGGTTCGGTGGACGGCTCGATCGGCCCCGGCATCGACGTGGACCTCGCCGCCGTCCTGCACGGTGGCCAACGCCTCGTCCTCCACCGGCCGTTGCCGGTGAGCGGCCGTGCCGTACGGACCGGATCGGTCGCCGCCGTCCACGACAAGGGGAAGGCCGCAGTCATCGTGCTGCGCTCCGAAGTGGCGGACGACGACGGGCCGTTGTGGTCCTCCGACAACGAGATCTTCGTCCGCGGCGAAGGCGGCTTCGGCGGCGAACGCGGGCCCTCCCGCCGTCCGGAACCGCCAACCCGCGCACCCGACAAGGCCGTTGACGTACCCGTCCGCGAGGACCAGGCGCTGCTCTACCGGCTGTCGGGCGACTGGAATCCGCTGCACGCCGACCCCGAATTCGCCGCCACCGCCGGATTCGACCGCCCGATCCTGCACGGCCTGTGCTCGTACGGCGCCACGCTCAAGGCCGTCACCGACACACTGCTCGGCGGCGACGTCGCCCGGATCCGGTCGTACGCGACGCGCTTCGCGGGCGTCGTCTACCCCGGCGAGACGCTGCGGGTACGGATGTGGGCGGACGGGGACGGCGGCGGCGCGGGTCCCGGCCGGATCGTGGCCGCGGTGTCGGCCGTGGAGCGGGACGAGGCGCCGGTCCTGGCGGACACCGTCATCGAGCACACCTGAGCCCGTGGGGCACACCGGGCCGCGCGCCCGGCGGCTCTCGGCTCAGCAGCTTTCGGCCCGGTCGTCGGCCGGGCCTCAGTAGCGACCACCGTCTTCGCACCATCCGAGGGGAGCCGTACCGTGCGCGCAGCCATCCAGCAGGAGACCGGCCAGGACAAGCTCGAAGTCGTCGACGACATCGAGGCCGCGGGCTTCGGGCCCGGCAAGGTACGTATCCGCGTCAAGGCGACCGGACTGTGTCACTCCGACCTGTCCGCGATGAGCGGCGTCCTGCCGCAGCCCGCCCCCTTCGTGCCGGGCCACGAGGGCGCGGGCGAGGTCGCCGAGGTCGGCGAGGGCGTCACGTCCGTCACGGCGGGCGACCGCGTCCTGGTCTGCTGGCTGCCCGCGTGCGGCGAGTGCGCGTCCTGCAAGCGCGGCCAGACCGAGCTGTGCATCGCCGGATTCCTCAACGCGGGCACCGCCAACTACCGCCGCCCCGGCGCCGCTTCACCCGACGTCTTCGGTTTCGCCGGGACCGGCACCTTCGCCGAGGAGGTCGTGGTCGATGCCAGGTGCGCGGTGCCGATCCCCGACGACGTACCGTACGAGATCGCCGCGCTGATCGGCTGCGGGGTCACCACCGGCATCGGCGCCGCCCTCAACACCGCCCAGGTGGAGGCGGGTTCGTCGGTCGCCGTGATCGGCTGCGGCGGTGTCGGGATCAGCGTCATCCAGGGCGCGCGGGCCTCGGGCGCCGCCGAGATCGTCGCCGTCGACCCGGTCGAGTCCCGCCGCGAGGCCGCCGTCCGCTTCGGTGCCACCGAGTCCGTCGACCCCGACGGCCTCGCCGACGCAAAGAACCGGCTCACCGCGGGCGAGGGCTTCGACTACGTCTTCGAGGTGGTCGGCAAGTCCGCGACCGCGCGCGCCGCATACGACGCCACCCGGCGCGGAGGCACCCTGTGCATCGTCGGCGCGGGCGCCATGGACGACAACCTCCAGATCAACATGTTCGAGCTGTTCTTCGACGAGAAGCGCATCCTGCCGTCCCTCTACGGCGGCGGCGACGTCCTGCGCTCCTACGACCGCGTCATCCGGCTCTGGCGCGCCGGGCGCATCGACCTCGAAGGGCTGATCACGCACCGCGTGCGCCTGGAGGACATCAACGAGGCGATCGACCAGATGCGGACGGGCGTCGCGCTGCGTACGAGCATCACGATCTGATGGGGGATCAGCCAATGCCGAACGGTGAACTCCCGCTCGCCGGGCGGACCGCCGTCGTCACCGGCGCCGGGCGGGGACTCGGGCGCGCCGAAGCACTCGAACTCGCCCGGCTCGGGGCGCACGTCGTCGTCAACGACTTCGGCCAGCCCGGTCGCGACGGCTCCGGCGCCTCCTCCGCCACCCCGGCGCAGGAGGTCGTCGCCGAGATCGCCGCCGCGGGCGGCAGCGCCGTCGCCCACCACGGCGATGTCGCCGACCACGAACAGGCGTCGGAACTCGTCCAGTTGGCCGTCGAGCGCAACGGGCAGCTCGACATCCTCGTCAACAACGCCGGGATTCTCCGCGACCGCATGGTCTTCTCCATGACCGAGGACGAGTGGGACTCCGTCATCCGGGTGCACCTCAAAGGCCACTTCAACACCATTCGGTTCGCCGCCGCGCATTGGCGCTCGCGCGCCAAGTCCGCCGGGGCTCCGGTCTTCGGGCGCATCGTCAACACCGCGTCCGAGGCGTTTCTCGCCGGGTCGGCCGGACAGCCGAATTACGCTGCCGCCAAGGGGGGCATCGTCGGCCTCACGACGTCCACCGCGGAGGCGCTTCGGCGGTACGGGGTCACCGCCAACGCCATCTGTCCGCGGGCGCGGACGCGGATGACTCTTGATGTGTTCGGCTCTGCCGAGCCCGGGGGGCTCGATCCGCTGGCTCCCGAGCATGTCGCTCCGCTTGTCGGGTACCTTGCCGGGCCCGCTGCCGCGGGGGTGTCCGGGCAGGTTTTCGTTGTGCACGGGGGGATGGTGGCCGTTCTGCAACGGCCGGTGGTGGCGGCGCGCTTCGAGACGGCGAAGTCGGTGTTTTCGTATGGGGAGCTTGATGGGGTTTTGACGCCGTATTTCGAAGGGGGTGAGCGGGGCTCTTTCGCTGCCGTTGAGGTGTTGGGGCTGCGCCGCTCGTAGTTCTTCTTGCCCGCCCTCCCCCTACCTTCGGCGGGGGACCCCCATGCCGTGCGGGTGTTTTGTCGTCTGCGGGTGCCGCTTGTGCCTGGTCGGTGCCGGGCCGGGGTACCTCCTCGAAATCCGTCTCACCTGGTCCTGGGTATCCGGTGCCGTTCCTGTTGACGTATTTCTGCGGGGGCACCCCGGCCCGTCCCCTCCGGGTACGTCGGCGTCCGCGTGCCGGTGGGGGTGGGTGGGGGTGAGGTCGTCGGCGTCCGGCCGCCGGTGGGGTGGGTGGGCGGTGGGCTCGGGTGCGTCGGCGTCCGCCTGCCGGTGGGAGTGCCGGGAGGGGGTTGGGTGGGGCGCCGCAGGCTTGTGGGAGCCGTCCTGTCGGGGTCGGGCTCGGGTGCGGCGGCGTTCGACGGCCCGCTGTGGTGCCGGTCGCTGCCGTCGCTGCCGTCGCTGCCGTCGCTGCCGGTAGGGGGCTGGGGGGTCAGGCGGGGGATTCGGTGGGGGGGTCTTCGAGGGTGTGGGAGTTGGTGAGGGTGAGGGCGCCGCCGGCGGCGATGAGGCCGACGAGGAGGGAGAGGAGGGCGTAGGTGACGCGTTCGCCGTGGAAGAAGGAGGCGACGAGGTCGCTGCTCCAGGTGCCGGGCGGGAGTTGGGTGGTGACGAGGGCGGCGATGAGGGTGCCGACCATGGCGGTGCCGACGCTGGAGCCGACTTCTTGGGCGGTGTCGTTGAGGGCGGCGCCGATGGAGGTGCGGTTGCTGGGCATGGCGTCGACGAGGGCGACGGCGCAGATCGTCATGACGGTGCGCAGTCCGATGGTCATGACCACCATGCAGACGGCGATGGCGGCGTAGCCGTGGTCGACGCCCCAGGAAAGACCGGCGAGGGCGCCGGCCAGGCAGGCCGCGCCGACGAGGCAGGCGATGCGGTGGCCGAACCGGCGGGCGAGCCATTCGGACAAGGGGGTCGCGGCGAGCATGGTCACGATGATCGGCAGGTTGGCGAGGCCGGCGCGTACCGGGCTCCAGCCGTAGGCGTACTGGAAGTGGAGGATCAGCCCGAACATCACGCTGGCCATCGCGATGGACGTGCCGATCTGGGCGATGGCGGCGCCGCGGACGGTGCCGTTGGAGAAGAGGCTGAGGTCCAGCATGGGCGCCGGGGTGCCGCGCTCGTGGCGGACGAAGGCGATCGCGGCCACGACGGCGCCCGCGATCGACGCGAGGGTGATCGCGGAGAGCCAGCCGTGCTCGACGCCGCTGGTCAGGGAGTAGCAGGCGAGCCCGATGGCGGCGACGCTCAGGACGGCGCCCGGCAGGTCGAGCTTGTCGTGGGTCAGGTCCTCCGGCCGGTCGGCCGGGACGCCGAGCCGGACGCCGACGCACGCGATGACGGCGATGGGGGCGTTGACGACCAGCAGCCATTCCCAGCGCACGTGCGCCAGCGCGGTGCCGCCGAGCAGCGGTCCGAGGACGAAGCCGGACATGCCGACGACGATCATCACCGTCATCGCGCGCATGCGCAGGGCCTTGTCGTCGAACAGCCGGAAGACCAGTGAGTTCGTGATCGGCGCCATCGCCGCGGCGGCGACGCCGAGCGCGGCCCGCAGGGCGATGAGTTGGCCCGCCGTGGTGACGAGGACGACGCACAGGCTCAGCGAGCCGAACACGGCGAGTCCGACCAGCAGCACCCGGCGGCGCCCGAGCCGGTCGGCCATCGACCCCGCCGTGAGCAGCAGGCCGCCGAAGGTCAACGAGTACGCCCCGGTGACCCACTGAAGCGCGGTCGTCCCGCCGCCGAGGTCGCGGCCGATCGTCGGCAGCGCGATCGACAGCAGCGTGTTGTCGACCATCTCGACGAAGAAGGCCAGGCAGAGGGCGGCCAGCGGAATCCACGCCGCGCTCAGGGACGGATAGGTATGTGACGTTTTCTGAAGCGTGGGAGTGGTCATGGCAGTCCTCCGATCGAACGTCATTCGGTTATCGAACAACGTACGATCCGCTACGATAGAACAACGTTCGATACGATGCAAGATCGCGATGGGGATGTGAGCCATGGCACGCCTGCAAGACCGCTCGACCCAGGGACGCCGACGGGCTTCTCACTCGATGGAGTCCGTCCTCACGGAGGCCGTGGCCCTCCTGGACGAGGCCGGGGCGCCCGGCCTGACCTTCCGCGCCCTCGCGCAGCGCCTCGGCGGCGGCGTCGCCAGCATCTACTGGTACGTCGAGAGCAAGGACGAACTACTCGACCGCGCCACCGACCACGCGATGGGCGCGATCCTCGCCGACGTCGAGGCCCTTCCGCGGAGCGACGACCCGATCGACGACCTTCGCGCGATGGCCCTGAGCCTCTTCTACGCGATCGTCCGCCGGCCCTGGCTCGGCGCCTACTTCATGCGCAACACCGACGTGCAGGCCAACTCCCTGCTCGTCTACGAGAAGCTCGGCGAACAGACCCTCCGCCTCGACCTCACCGCCCGGCAGCGCTTCCACGCCGTCTCCGCGATCGTCGGCGTCGTCGTCGGCTCCGCCGTCGACCTCGGCCAGGAGCCCCCGTCGGAGGTCCTCAACGGCGCCGTCAACCGCGACGAATTCCTCGGCCGCTTCGCCAAGACCTGGCGCGAACTCGACCCCGCCGACTTCCCCTTCGTCCACGAAATCGTCGACGAATTCGACGGCCACGACGACATCGACCAATTCCGCGCCGCCCTCGACCTCACCCTGACCGGCCTCCGCCTCCAAGCCAAAGCCTGAGTCGGGCTGAGTCGGGCCCGACCCCGAGCCTCGAGGACAGCTCCCACAAGCCTGCGGCGCCCCCTTCCCCGGACGCCGACGTACCGGAGCCCGCCCACCCCGCCCCGGTACCACAGCGGACCGTCGGACGCCGACGTACCGGAGCCCGCCCACCCCGCCCCGGCACCACACCGGACAGGCGGACGCCGACGTACCGGAACCCGCCCACCCCCGCTCCGGTACCACAGCGGACCGTCGGACGCCGACGTACCCGAGCCCGCCCCCCACCCACCCCGCCGGCGGCCGGACGCCGACGACCTCACCCCCACCCACCCCCTCCGCCACCCCCACCGGCACGCGGACGCCGACGGGCGAGGAGGGGACGGGCCGGGGTGCCCCCGCAGAAATACGTCAACAGGAACGGCACCGAATCCCCAGGACCAGGTGAGACGGATTTCGAGGAGGTACCCCGGCCCGGCACCGACCAGGCACAAGCGGCACCCGCAGACGAAGAAAGCACCCGCACGGGTGGGCGGGCGGGAAAGAAAAACCCGCTAATCGTCCGAAGGACGCCGATGCTTCCCCTGAGGCTGAGCCTCACCCTCCTCAGAGGAAGAAGCAGGCCCCCGGTGGCGCCCCGAGCTGTCCCCGGACCCCCCGTGGTCGTGAGAGGAACGCGCGTCGGACGACATCTTCCTGAATCTCCCCGAAATCCCCGTGGAACAACGAACCGGCCTACGCCGAAAGCGCGCGAACAAACTCGACCCGGACTGCGGCGAAGCCGCCCCGCGGTGGTCACGCGGAGTGCCCGGATGCGCGGCTTCGGGTGAGTCTACTGGCGGGGTCGACGTCACGGTCATGGGGGTCACCCCGCCTTGGCGGCAGCCAGCGGCGCCTGCTGAAGCGGCAGCACCCGCCAGGGCAGCCGCGTCGGCGCGGGCAGAGCCGCACCGGAAGAGCCGAGGCCAGTAGAAGAGCCGAGGTCAGTAGAAGAGCCGAGGCCAGAGGAAGAGCCACGGGCACCGGAAGAGCCGAGGCCGGCGGAAGAGCCAGGCCCAGGCAGAGCGGCGGGCACCGCACCCCGCCCGCGCCGGGACCCCGAAGCCCCGGCCGCAGGCCGCACCCGTGGCGCCTCGTACGGCGCCACCCCGCAAGGCCACTCCGGCACCGAACACGGCAGCCGCAGCAAATCGTCGGCCCCCCAGTACCCCGTCGCCCCCAGCCACCCCGGAGGGGACGCCCGCCAGTGCAGCCGCCGCTCACCCGGCCGCCACAGCGCCAGCGACTCCGCCCCGCCCGGCGCCTCCGCGCGGAGCGCGACCGCCGCCGCCTCGGGCATCAGGATCTGCCCCGGCTGCGCGGCGACCGGCGTGAGCAGGATGCCCGGCACCTGGAGCGCGTCGGGGAAACGTACCGGCCGACGGCTGCCGAGGACGCCCCAGCCGAGCCGCGCCTCCCCGGTGGCGTCGCTGCGCAGGAGCAGCAGCCCGCTGTCGGGTTCCGCGAGGACGAGCCGGTCGTCGCTGTCCTCGGTGATCTGGAGGAGCGGGCTGGCCTCGCCGAGTTGCAGGTCGACGGCGACGGCCTTGGTGCGGCCGGCGAGCGTACGGTCGACGGCGAGCAGCCGCCCCGTACGGTCGAGCCAGACGCCGCCGGTGCAGCGGCCGGGCACGCGCATGACGGCGACGGGCCCGTCCTTCCCGGCGCCGTACACCTGCCAGACGGTCGTGACCCCGTCCCCCTCGGCAGAGTCCCCCTCGCCGTAACCCCCATCGGCGGAGCTCCCCTCGCCAGAGCCCCCCTCGTACACGAGCGCGAAAGCCGCCCCACCCAAGGGGCACGGGGGAAGAAGCGTTACTGCATCTCCGCCGAGCGACCCGATCGGCACCTCCCCGGTACCGGCCCCCGCCGGATACAGCAGCGCCAGGTCGTGGCGGTCGGCGACCCGCCGCCGGATCAGGACGCGCCCGTCGGGCAGCGGTACGACCTGCGTCCCGGCCTCCTCCGGCTGGGCGCCGGGCAGCGGCACCGCGTACGGCTCGGGCCCGAGCGTCCACCGTTCGGGGAACCAGCCGCTGACACCGCCCCCGCCGTACTCGTCCACGTTCCCGTCCCCCTCCGGCGCGGGTACGCGAGCCTCGGCGAGGCAGGCCGCGTACGACCCGTCCGCGGTGATCGTGAAGCCCGACCGGCGCAGTACGCGGACGGCCGGGGGGATCTCCATGGCACGGGCACTGGCATCTGTACTGGCGCTCATATGGCTCATCCACCTCCGGCACAGGACCGTAGTTTTCATTTTTCCGGACGATCAACGCGACTCGGTGCGGTTCACACGTAAGAGTGCGGGTTTTCCCGTTCTGCTCCGTGCGAAGGTGCAGATGTGCTCCGCCCGGCGAGCGGTCGCGCTCCCCGCGGACGTCGGATGCGCCCCGCGCGCCCTTGACTCACGGGTGCCGAACGGGTGACGAACGGGCCCGCACACCCGTCGTGGCACCCCCCGGCGCTCGCGGTCACGGCGTACGGCATCCGGCGGACACGGGCGGCCAGGTAACCTTCCTACCGTGCCCACACTGTCCGACGTCATCGCCGCGCTCGACGCCCTCTGGCCCCCGGAGCTGGCCGAGGCGTGGGACGCCGTCGGCCTGGTCTGCGGCGAGCCCGAGGCCGAGGTCGGGCGCGTGCTGTTCGCCGTCGACCCCGTGCGGGAAGTCGTCGACGAGGCGGTACGGATCGGGGCGGACCTGCTGGTCACGCACCACCCGCTCTATCTGCGCGGTACGACGACGGTGGCGCCGACCGGCCCGGCCGGTTTCAAGGGCCGCGCCGTGCACGACCTGATCAGGAACGGGGTCGCGCTGCACGTCGCGCACACCAACGCCGACCGCGCCGACCCCGGCGTCTCGGACGCCCTGGCCGCCGCGCTCGGCCTGCGGATCACCGGCCCGCTCGTACCCGACCCCACCGACCCCGCGGGCCGCCGCGGCCTCGGCCGGATCGGCGAGACCGCCGCGCCGCTGACGCTGGCCGAATTCGCGCAGCGGGCGGCGCGAGGGCTGCCGCGTACCGCCACCGGGCTGCGGATCGCCGGCGACCCGCAGGCCACGGTCCGGACGGTCGCGGTCTGCGGCGGCTCGGGCGACAGCCTCTTCGCCGAGGTCCGCGCGGCGGGCGTCGACGCGTACGTCACCGCCGACCTGCGCCACCACCCGGTCTCCGAGGCGCGCGAGTCCGGCCCGCCCGCGCTGGTCGACGCCGCGCACTGGGCCACCGAGTGGCCGTGGTGCGAGCAGGCCGCCGCGCAGCTCGACGAGATCTCCGACCGGCACGGCTGGGCGCTGCGCACCCATGTCTCGTACGCGGTCACCGACCCGTGGACAGCGCACGCTGTCGCCCCGGAGCGCTCGGACACCCCGGAATTCCGGGGCGGCCAGGAGCTCCCGCAATCCACTTCCCGCCCTTCCAGCCGCACAGGAGCCCCCCGCTGAACGCCGAGCCCGCCGACCAGATCCGACTTCTCGAAGTCCAGGCCCTCGATTCGCGTATCGCGCAACTCGACCACAAGCGCAAGACCCTGCCCGAGCACGCCGAACTGGAGCGGCTCGGCGCCGATCTCGCGCAGCTCCGTGACCTGCTGGTCGCCGCGCAGACCGAGGAGAGCGACACCGCGCGCGAGCAGACCAAGGCCGAGCAGGACGTCGACCAGGTACGCCAGCGCTCCGCCCGCGACCAGCAGCGTCTGGACTCCGGCGCGGTCACCTCGCCGAAGGACCTGGAGAACCTCCAGCGCGAGATCACCTCGCTCGCCAAGCGGCAGGGCGACCTGGAGGACGTCGTGCTCGACGTCATGGAGCGGCGCGAGGGCGCCCAGGAGCGCGCCACGGAACTGGCCGCGCGCGTCGAGTCCGTCCAGGCCAAGGTCGCCGAGGCCGAGGCACGCAAGTCCGCCGCCATCGAGGGCATCGACGCGGAGGGCTTCACGGCGGCCAAGGAGCGCGAGGTCATCGCCGGGACCGTGCCCGACGACCTGATCAAGCTGTACGACAAGCTCCGCGGGCAGCAAGGCGGCGTCGGCGCGGCGCGGCTCTACCAGAAGCGCTGCGAGGGCTGCCGCCTCGAACTCAACATCACCGAGCTGAACGAGGTCAGGGCCGCGCCCGCCAACACCGTCCTACGGTGCGAGAACTGCCGCCGGATCCTGGTGCGTACGGCCGAGTCCGGCCTGTAGTGGCGTTGGTTCACGAGGGTGCGGCGCCCGACATGGCGGCGCCCACCACCTTCGTCCTGCTGCGGCACGGCGAGACCGCGCTGACGGGGGAGAAGCGGTTCTCCGGGAGCGGCGGAAGCGATCCGTCGCTGTCGGCCGCCGGGCGGCGCCAGGCCGAACGGGCCGCGGCGGCGCTGGCCGTACGCGCCGAAGGGCCGGTGCGCGCGGAGGGGCCGGTGCGCGCCGAGGGGTTGGTGCGCGCCGAGGGGCGACTGAGCGGAGGCCACGGCATCGAGGCCGTCGTCAGCTCGCCGCTCACCCGCTGCCGGGAGACCGCCCGGATCGCCGCCGACCGCCTCGGCCTGGACGTCCACCTCGAAGAGGGCCTGCGCGAAACGGACTTCGGGGCCTGGGACGGCCTCACCTTCGCGGAGGTACGGGACCGGCAGCCCGCCGACCTCACGGCCTGGCTCGGCTCACCCGACGTCCCGCCGCCCGGCGGCGAGAGCTTCACCGACGTCGCCGCCCGCGTCGCCGCGGCCCGCGACGCGCTGCTGACCGCCCACCGCGGCCGTACCGTACTGCTCGTCAGCCACGTCACCCCGATCAAGACGCTCGCCCGCCTCGCCCTGGACGCGCCGCCCGAAGCGCTCTTCCGCATGTACCTCGCCCCGGCGTCGCTCTCGGAGGTGGCGTACTACGCGGACGGCAACGCGTCGCTGCGGTCGCTGAACGAGACGGCCCACCTGCGGTGAACGGGCCTTTCCCGTAAGGGCCTTCTCCGTACGGCTGTTGAGGGCGTCAGCCCCGTAGCGTCGCCGCCTCGCGCGCCAGGCTCTCCACGAGATCCCACCGCCGGGCCCGCACCGCGTCGCCCGGAACCATCCACGTACCGCCGACGCACCCCACGTTCGGCAGCGCCAGGTACTCGGGCGCGCGGGCCGCGTCGATGCCGCCCGTCGGACAGAAGCGGGCCCGGGGGAGCGGTGAGGCCAGGGAGCGGAGGTACGCGACGCCGCCCGCCGCCTCGGCAGGGAAGAACTTCATGTCGGTGACGCCGCGTTCGAGCAGCCCGAGCGCTTCCGAGGCGGTCGAGACGCCCGGCAGGAACGGCACGCCCGCGCCGCGCATCGCGTCGAGGAGGCGGTCCGTCCAGCCGGGGCTGACCAGGAAACGGGCCCCCGCCCCCACGGCCGCGTCCGTCAACTCGGGCGTCAGCACCGTGCCCGCGCCGACCACCGCGCCGGGGACGCCGTCCGCGACCGCCCGGATCGCGTCCAGGGCGGCGGGCGTCCGCAGCGTGATCTCGATCGCGGGCAGCCCGCCCGCGACCAGCGCCCGCGCCAGCGGTACGGCGTCCGCCGCGTCCTCCAGGACGACCACGGGGATGACGGGGGCGAGGTCGAGCACGGAAGTCATGCGCGTCATCCTGCCTGGCGTCCGCCAGCGTGCGCAACGGCCGTTGCGCAGGGCGCAACGAGGGCCTTGCTCCGTACCGTCGCGCCGCGTGCCTCAGTGGATCTCGCGCACCAGGACGTCGAGCCGTCCCGTACCCGGCTGCTCCTCCACCGTGAAACCCAGCTTCCGCAGCGTTCGCGCGAGGCCCTTGGGGTCCTTCGGCCGGGCGCCGGACTCCAGCAGGGCGCGGACCAGACGGCCCTTGGTGGCCTTGTTGAAGTGGCTGACGACCGTCCGCTTCTCGACCCCGCCGACCACTGTCACCTGGAGCACGCGGACCGTCGCCGTACGCCCGGCGACCTCCCCGGCCGGCTTCCAGGCGCCCGCGTACGACGACGAGCGCAGGTCGAGCACCAGGCCGTCGCCCGCCTCGGCCGGCAGGACATCGGCCGTCTGCCGCCGCCAGTACGCCGCCAGGCCGCCGACGCCCGGCAGCTTCACGCCCATCGAGCAGCGGTAGGAGGGGATGCGGTCGCCGAGCCGTACCGCGCCCCACAGTCCGGAGAACACCAGCAGCGACTCCTCGGCGCGGCGCCGCGCCGCCCGCCCGAGCGTCGCCAGGCCCAGCGCGTCGTACAGCACTCCGGTGTACAGCTCCGCGGCGGGCATCGCGGGCGCCGTTCGCAGCGCCGCGTTCTTGGCGACCTCGCCGCGCAGGCCGGGGCTGAGCCCCAGTACCTCCGCCGCCTTCTCCTCGTCGCCCGAGCACAGCTCCACCAGCTCGTCGAGGACTGTCGCCCGCGCCTCGTTCAGCCCCGGCAGCGACAGCGAGTCCAGCGCGACCGCGGCCCCCGTCCCCCCGGTGGCCTTCCCCTCGGACGGCGGCAACAGGACGAGCACGGCATCTCCTTCATACGGTTCTTGCGGTTCGTACGGTCCAGGCGGTCGTACGGTGCGCGTGGTCGTACGGCTCGCGCTCGGGCCGCCCGCGCCTGGTCGGGGGGCCCGCACCAGAGTAGGACCTGGGCGGCCCGCCCACGGGGCCTGTCCGCCCGCGCCCGACCGGCCGGCCCCGGCGGGCCGCCGTACGCTCGCCGCCGACCCCGCGGTGCTCTTCGCCCCCGCGCAGCCACTACCATGGTCCACACGGCAGACGAGCCGAGCGGACGGCCGCGTGGAGCCCTTTCGGGGGCTTCCCGAGGAACGTCCGGGCTCCACAGGGCAGGGTGGTGGCTAACGGCCACCCGGGGTGACCCGCGGGACAGTGCCACAGAAAACAGACCGCCGGGGATCTCGGTCCCCGGTAAGGGTGAAACGGTGGTGTAAGAGACCACCAGCGTCCAGGGTGACCTGGACGGCTAGGTAAACCCCACCCGGAGCAAGGTCAAGAGGGCGTCGTAGCGATACGGCACCCGCGCGGACGTTCGAGGGCTGCCCGCCCGAGTCCGCGGGTAGACCGCACGAGGCCGGTGGCAACGCCGACCCTAGATGGATGGCCGTCTCCCGGCCGGCCGCGAGGCCGCCCGGCGACAGAACCCGGCGTACAGCTCGACTCGTCTGCCGCCCACCGCCCCCTTGGGCTTGCCCTGGGGCGCTGGGCGGACACCGGCGGCCTGACCCTGTTGGCGAGCCCGCGCCGTGGAGGTCTGGTGTGCACGCGGCCGGCGTCAGTGCCGGGCGAATCGGTGCAGGGCGTCGAGTACGGGTGGCGCGAGTGCGGGCGGGTGGGCGGCGTCGTGCATCCTTCATGCGTTCCTGGGGGTCGCGAGGGCTCTTGCCGGGAGTCGCGCGGCTCCCGGACCGCAGGTGGGGGCGCGCGGGTCCACCGGGAGGGGGTGATCGCGCGGCCGGTACGCCGTGTGAGTCACGGTGAACAAAGAGTCGCTTTACTTGCTCTTTATGTTTTTATTGGCTAATTGTCCGTAATGTCTTAAATCAACCGTTGGCGGATGATCGGACTTTGCCGTGATGACCAGCCCCAACTCCAGCCACGCTTCTTCCGAGGGTGCGTCCGGTGCGGGCGGCCGGGTCGGTGCCGTGCTGACGGAGATGATTCCGCAGCAGCCGCCCAGTGCGCTGAGCGCGCCGTCGGGGGCGGGGTCGGACGACACGCTCGGCATCATCGTCGTCGACGAGCGGCTGACCGTGCTGGAGGCCGATCTGGCCGGGACGTGGCTCGACGGGGTGGTCGACGGATCGGGCGCGCGGGCGACCGACCTCTTCCCGACCGAGGACGCGGCGGCGATCGCCGCCCGGGTGGAGCGTGTGCTGGCCACCGGCCGCCCGCTGCTGGCGCGGGTCCAGCGCATGGTCCGGCCGGACGGAACGCCCGCGGTGGTGTCGCTTTCGGTCCTCCCGGCGGCTCCGGGCCGGGTGGTGATCAGCCTGATCGACGTCAGCGCCCAGCTCGATGTCTTCGCCGCTTCCTCGACCCTGGGCACCTCCCTGGAGATCGAAACGACGGCGCGCCAGCTCGCCGAAGGTCTGCTGCCCTGGGGCGACGCCGTCACGGTGTCGCTGGCGCAGTGCCTGTGGAGCGGGGATCTGCCCGATCGGACCGAGCCGCAGTGCCGCGCCGCGTACGCCCGCGCGGGGAACCGGCCGTGGCCGCGCGGCTTCCTCCGCCTGGGTGAGCGCCTGCCGGACCTGCCCGCCCACCCCGCCTCCGGCACCACCGGTCACCCCGGCGTCACCGTGCTGCCCGACCGCGCCGCCATCGAGCGGGCCCTGGGCGACGACCCGGACGTGATACGGGCCCTGGTGCCGGACCACGGCCCGCTGGCGGTTGCCTTCGCGCCGCTGACTGTCCCCGACGCCGACCGGCGGCAGCGCGTACTCGGCACGGTCGCGGTCTGGCGGCGTGAGGACAATCCCCGCGGCGCCTTCGACGGCGACGACCAGCTCGCCGTCCAGGAACTGGCCTTCCGCGCCGCGATGAATCTGGAGCACGGGCGCCGTCATCAGCGGGAGCACCGGCAGGTACTGGCGCTCCAGCGCAGGCTGCGCCCGCCGCACTCCCCGAGCCGGGCGATGCACACCGCGGGCGCATACCGGCCCGCCGCGCCCGACAGCGCCGGCCTCGGCGGCGACTGGATGGACGTCATCGGCCTGTCGGGCGGCCGGATCGCGCTGGTGATCGGCGACGCCGTCGGGCACGGCCTGGCCGCCGCCGCCGTCATGGGCACCCTGCGCCAGGCCGCCCAGACCCTGGCCGCCGCCGATCACCCGCCGGTCGAGGTGATGGCCCACCTGGACTCCCTCGTGGGGAGCCTGCACGCGACCGCCGAGACCGACGGCGAACTGGGCGCCGCGGCGGCGGCGCTGGGCACGACCTGCTGCTACGCCGTGTACGACCCGGCCGCCCGGCGGCTCACCGTGGTCAGCGCCGGGCACCTGCCGCCGGTGCTGGTCCACCCGGACGGGGCCGCGGAACTGCTCGCCCCGCCGCTGCACCCGCCGCTGGGCACGGCCCGCGAGGAACCGTACGAGGCCCTGGAGGTCACCGCCGAGCCGGGCGCCCTGATCGGGCTCTACACCGACGGCCTCGTGGAGCACCCGGGCCGCGACCTCGACGACGGGATGACCGCCCTGCTGGAGGCACTGTCCTGGCACTACGCGACCGGTGACCTGAGCGCCGTCGTCGGACCGGTCGTCGACCACGTCACCGGGTCGCCGCCGCAGCACGACGACCTCACGCTGCTCCTGGCGCGTATGGACGGTCTGCCCGCGGCCGACATGCCCGCACTCCGCCTGCCCGCGGGCGATCTCACGGCGGTCGCCCGCGCACGGGCGTGGACCGGCGCCCGCACCGCCGAGTGGGGCATCGCCGACCCCCACGGCCGCAGCGCCCTGGTGGTGTCCGAACTCGTCACCAACGCCCTGCGGTTCGGCACCGGCGGCCCGGTGACCCTCCGGCTGCTGCACCTGTCCGACCGTCTGATCTGCGAGGTCACCGGCCCCTCGCACGGCAGGCCGCAGGCCCGGCGCGCCGGGGTGTCCGAGACCAGCGGGCGCGGGCTCCTCGTCGTCCAGCACACGAGTGCCGCGTGGGGGACGCGGCTCGGGGAGACCGCGGGGGAGCGCACGGTGTGGGCCCAACTGACCGTCACGGGCGGGCAGGTGTGACCAGGGCCGACCGTCGGCGGGTAGGTGTCATCCGGACTGACCGTCGGTGGGGGGCAGTTGTGAACCGGACTGAACGCTGGCGGCGGGTAGGTGTCACCCGGACTGACCGTCGGCGGCGGACAGTTGGGCCCGGACCGACCCTGTGACCCGCGCGTCCCGTACGGCGGGCTAGAGCCACACCCCGTCCATCGCGGTGGCCGTCAGTCCCGGCGCCGCTCCGTACAGTACGGTCCGGGCTCCGGCGGGTACGCCCGCGCGGAGGGCGCGGTCGAGGACGTCGAATACGGCGGCGCCGCCACGGTTGCCGGTGACGATGCTGCTCCAGGAGTGGTCCAGCAGGTGGTCGGGCCAGGACCCCGGGACGTCGGGCCAGGAGCTCGGGACGCTCTCCTGGATGAGTTCCAGGACGCGGGTGCCGCCAGGGTGGGCCACCAGCAGGTCCGGGTGCCAGTCCGGGTCGGTGTGACGGCCGCGCACCCACTCCCACATGGGCGGGAGCGTCGACTGCACCCACTTGGGCCCCGAGCGGTCCATCTCGTAGTGCACCCCGTCGGCGCGGGTGTGCAGCCGGTGGATGTCGGCTGTGCCGGGCACGGTGCGGTGCCACGAGGCGTCCAGCCGCAGGAACGCGCCCTGTTCCGGCCGGCTGCGGACGACGGCGGCGACCGCGGTGTCGGCGAACAGCAGCCGCATCAGCAGCGAGTCGATGCCGGTGTCGTCGGGCTGGTAGGTGGTGCTCAGCGCCTCCGCGATGACGATCAGCACCGTCGCGCCGGGGTCGGCGGCCAGCAGTTTCGAAGCGGTGGCCAGCGACCTGGTACCGGCGATGCAGGCCCACTGCGAGAACGGCAGCAGCAGCACGTCCTCGCGCAGCCCGAGCCGGTTGAACAGGGCGATGTCCAGGCCCGGCAGGGCAGGGGTGGTCGAGTTGCTGGTGACCACGTAATCCACCTGGTCAGGGGTGACTCCCGCGGTCTTCAGTGCCTGGCGGGCCGCCCGCTCCGCGCAGTCCTGGACCGTCCCCCACACCGACGCGGTGCGCTCCTCTACGGTCTGCGGCACCGGCGGGCCGGCCTCGGCCGTCTTGCCCGTCTCGCCCGTCGATGAGGCAGCGGGCCCGGGGAAGCCGCTGCGGCTCGGCGCCGTGATCGCCTCCAGGGGCTGCATCCACCGCCGCTCCCCGATCCCGGTGTTCTTGGCCATCCCGTCCGCACGCTTCAGCCAACCCGCCCCCGGGTGGCGGCCGTTGACCTCGGCGAGGATCTCCTCGGTAGTGATGGTGTACGGCCCCGGCACCACGGCGGGAGGCCACATGTACACGCTCATCCCGCACCCCCTTCCCGGCGCCCGGACGGCGCCGTATCACCGTATTGTCCCTCTCCCCGAAACGGAAGCCTGGATTCCTCATTGACCGTTTCGACCCCTGTGTCCAGGATTTCACCGATCTGACCGGTCAACTCGGCCGGACCCAGCGGCCCGTGCGGACCGGCCGTTCCGTGGGCGCGGCGAGCGCGATGCCCGAGGCGGCGGCGTAGCTGTAGGCGCGTTCGGCGACGAAGGAGGGGACGAGGGCCGCGACGGCGCCCTGGTGGATGTCGACGCAGGCATGCCCGAAGGACAGCAGCGTGATCGAGGTGTCTTTCGGCACGTCACCCATGGTCTTCACGCGGTGACATGTCGGGCGCCCACCAGTCGCGGGACCAGGCCGGATAGCTCCTCCGCGGACGGTCAGGGAGCGGCCGTCGCCAGGCGCAGCGTCTCCTCGACGGCCGCCGGAATGTCCTCGACGGGGAAGAGGACGTGCCGCACGGTGCGGTCAGGGGCGAGGACGAGGATGAGCCGTTTGAGGCGGAGCCGCCCGGCGCCGCGGAAGGTCGGCAGCCGCAGGGCGGCGGCCAGATGCTGCTGGGCGTCGGAGAGCAGTGGGTACGGGACGGCTTCGGCGCTGGCGAAGGCCGCCTGTTCGTAGGGGAGTTGGGTGCTGACGCCGTGGACGGCGACGTCGGCGCGGCGGAAGTCGGCGTAGGCGTCGCGGAAGAGCCGGTTCTCCAGTGTGCAGCCGGGCGCGCCGGGGATCGGGTCCTCGCCCCAGTCGACGCCGGTGCCGGGGTAGGTGAACAGGACGGTGGCGGCGGCGTCCGGCGCGACGACGGGGCGCTCGGAGCCGTCGCTCGCGGGCAGTCGGAGATCCGCGGGCAGCTGCGCGCCCGTATTCGTATCGGCACCGCCGCCCGCCAGGGCGTGCACGCGTGCGTGCTCCGCCCCGTCCGGCGGCGCGGTCGCCGTGGTCGTCCCGTCGCCGAGGACCCAGCGGTCGCCCCAGTCCTGCATCGCCACCAGGAGCGGGAGCAGGGCGAGTCCTGAGTCGGTGAGCAGGTATTCGTAGCGGACCGGGCGGCGTTGGTAGAGGCTGCGCCGCAGGACGCCGCGGGCGACGAGCGCGCCGAGCCGTTCGGTGAGCACCTTGCGGGAGAGGCCGAGTTCGGAGGCCAGGGCGTCGAACCGCACGTGCCCGCGCGCGATTTCGCGCAGCACGAGCACGTTCCACCAGTCGGCCATCACCACGGCGGCCTGGGCGATCCCGCAGTCCTCGTCGGCGTTGTGCATCCTCATCCGCACAGAGTACATTCACTTTCTGAACTCACTTTGTTCTCGCTCGGAACTTAATCGTCGTCGTCCGCGTCGTCGTCCGCGTCGTTGTCGTCCGCACCGCACGTGAGGAGCACCACCGCCATGGCCGCCAGGAACACCATCACCCGCGTCGTCGCCCGCGAGATCATCGACAGCCGGGGCCATCCGACCGTTGAGGTCGACGTCGAGCTGGCCGACGGCTCCACCGGCCGCGCGGCCGTACCCTCCGGAGCCTCGACCGGCGCCCGCGAGGCGGTGGAACTGCGCGACGAGGACCCGTCCCGCTTCCACGGCAAGGGAGTTCGGCGGGCCGTCGACGCCGTCAACGAGTCGATCGTGGACGTCGTCGTCGGCCTGGAGGCGGAGGACCAGGCCGCCGTGGACGCGGCGCTGATCGAGCTGGACGGCACGCCCGACAAGTCCCGGCTCGGCGCGAACGCGATCCTGGGCGTCTCCCTGGCCACCGCCAAGGCCGCCGCGCACGCGCACCGGCTGCCGCTCTACCGCTACGTCGGCGGCGTGGACGCCCGGCTGCTGCCGGTGCCGATGATGAACATCGTCAACGGCGGCGCGCACGCCGACAATCCGCTGGACTTCCAGGAGTTCATGATCGCGCCGATCGGCGCGGCCACCTTCGCCGAGGCCGTACGCATCGGCTCCGAGGTATTCCACACCCTGCGCGGCGACCTGCTGGCCGCGGGGCACAGCACCGCGGTCGGCGACGAGGGCGGCTTCGCCCCCGACCTGCGGACCGCCGAAGAGGCGCTGGACTTCGTCGTACGCGCCGTCGAGCGCAGCGGGTACAAGGCCGGCACCGACATCACCGTCGTCATGGACCCCGCCGCGTCGGAGTTCTTCCGCGACGGGGTCTACGACTACACCGGCGAGGGCGTACGCCGCAGCGTGGAGCAACACGCCGAGTATCTGGCCCAGTTGGTGGCGGACTACCCCGTGGCGTCCATCGAGGACCCGATGGCCGAGGACGACCGCGACGGATGGCGGCTGCTCATGGCGCGGCTCGGCGACCGCTGCCAGCTCACCGGCGACGACGTCTTCTGCACCAACGAGACGCTGCTGCGCGAGGGAATCCGCGACGGCGTCGCCAACTCCGTTTTGGTGAAGGTCAATCAGATCGGCACGCTCACCGAGACGTTGGCGACCGTCGGCACCGCGCACCGCGCGGGCTACACCGTCGTGATGTCGCACCGCTCCGGCGAGACCGAGGACACCACCATCGCCGACCTGGCCGTCGCGACCGGCTGCGGCCAGATCAAGACGGGTTCGCTGTCGCGCTCCGACCGCACCGCCAAGTACAACCAGCTCATCCGGATCGAGGAGGAGCTGGGGACGCAGGCGCGGTACGCGGGCCGCGAGGCGCTCGGGCTGCGGCGCTAGCGGCACGGTGGGCCCGGGGGTGTGGCCGGGGGGTCGGAGCGGGTCCAGGGAACGTTTTCGTGGGGCGCCCGGCGAATACGAGGCGAAAGGGCTGGATCCCGCCGCATGTGGTAATCGTCAACGGTGTCTGGCCTCGCATGAGCGGACGCCGGACCTCCACGCACCGCCGGACCTCAACGCACCACCGGATTCCAGCGCGCCACTGGAACTCCACCGCACCACCGGGACCGCCGCCGTGCCATCGACCCGCATCGACCCGCAGGGAAGGACGATCACCCAGTAGGAAACGACGAGCTTCCCCCGGGACAGCGCAAGGTCAGGGGCTGGCCCGTCTCGCACTACGGACCCGTGCCCAGATTCCGGGCGGACCGGTGGAGTCTGAAGGTGTTCGGCGCCACCGCCGCGGGCGGCGAACACACCTGGACCCTCGAGGAGTTCAGCGCCCTGCCGCGCGCCACGGTCGCCGCCGACCTGCACTGCGCGTCCGGGACGACCTCGACCGGCCACGAGTGGTTCGGCGTCACCGCCCGCACCCTGCTGGACCTGGCGCCCCCGGCGCCGCACGCCACCCACGTCATGGCCTGGGCGGAGTACGGCTACAGCGCCAATCTCCGGCTCGCCGACTTCACCGCCGACGGCACCCTGCTGGCCACCCACCACAACGGTGACCAGCTCACCCCGGAACACGGCTTCCCCGTACGCCTGGTCGTACCGCATCTGTACAGCTGGAAGGGGCCCAAGTGGCTCCGCGCCATCGAGTACATGACGACGGACCGGCGCGGCTTCTGGGAGGAGCGCGGCCACCACAACCTCGCGGACCCCTGGAAGGAACAGCGCTACACGCACCAGGAGGAGGACGGCGACGGCCCGGCGGTGTGACGACCGGCGTACGGGGCCGGCCGCCGTGGTCCGGTGCGTTGACGGCGGCGGCCGGGAAGCCGGCATCGGTCACAGGGCGTTGCGCGCGCCCCAGCGTCCGCGGCGCCTTCTTGTGCGGGCCGCCGAAGTGGCCCAGCAGCACGAGCGCCGGCTGTTCTGGGCTGGAAAGCGGCGGCCGGAGCGGGCCATTGACCTCACCCATGGCGACGTCTCGTTCACGGACGCCTTTTGACGTCGTTCGCGCGGTGAACCGCACAGAAGACAGGCGGTGTTGCGCTCGGGAAGCGTCCGGGCGATCCCGGCGCCTCCGGTGACGTCCACGCGGGCCGTCCACGTCGTGAGGAGAACAGGGAGCACCCCATCAGAACCGGCCTTCACGGGTTCCACCTCCTCGCCGGGTGTGACGGTCCTGCGGACGCTACCAACGGCGCATCGCGCGCCCAACCGGTTTTACGGCCAAGCCCGCCCCGGCTCCGGCGCGTCGGTGCGGCCGGAACGGATGGATAGGCTCCCCGCATGGACGCCCGCGTAGAGATCGTCCGGGAGATCGGCCCGGAGTCCGGTCAGGAACTCGTCGACGCCTTCGCCCGGCTGCTGCCGCAGCTGTCCGCGACGGCGCGGCCCCTCGACGCCGCGGCGATCGACCGGCTGGTGGCGTGCGACGCCCACACGCTGCTCGTCGCCCGGACGGCCGAGGGCATTGTCGGCACCCTGACGCTTGTGCTGCTGCCCCTGGCGTCGGGACTGCGGGCGCGGGTCGAGGACGTCGTGGTCGACAGCGCGGCGCGGGGTCAGGGCATCGCGGGGCTCCTCACGGAGGAGGCACTGCGGCTCGCCCGCGAGGCGGGCGCCCGGACGGTGGATCTGACGTCCCGCCCCGACCGCGCCGCCGCGAACCGGCTCTACGAGCGGCTGGGCTTCCGGACCCGCGAGTCGACGGTCTACCGCTTCCCGATCGACTAGCCGGGCCCAGGGCCCTTCCGGCCCACGGCGAGCGGGCCCTACGGCGAGCGGCCCCCGCGGCGAGCGACCCCACACCGAGCGACCCCACAGCGAGCGACCCCACACCGAGCGGCCTCACACCCAGCGACCCCACGGCGGCGGTCCCACCATGAGCGGGGTCCGCCGTCACATCAAGCTGCGGTCATTTGCCTAAAGGGTTTAGGTATGTGCATGATGGACTTAGGTGACGAGGAGGGCGGCTGTGGTGCGCGTAGGACTGACACGGGAGCGTTTGGTGCGGGCGGGGGCGGAGCTGGCCGACGAGGTCGGGTTCGACGCGGTGACCGTCTCCGAGCTGGCCAGGCGGTTCGACGTGAAGGTCGCGAGCCTGTATTCGCACGTGCGGAATTCGCACGATCTCCAGACCGGGATCGCGCAGCTCGCACTGGCGGAAATGGCCGATCGCGGTGCCGCCGCACTGGCGGGCCGGGCCGGGAAGGACGCGCTCGCCGGGCTGGCGAACGTGTACCGCGACTACGCCCGGGAGCACCCCGGACGGTACGCGGCGGCCCAGTTCCGGCTCGATCCGCAGGCCGCCGCCGCGAGCGCGGGCGGGCGGCACGCGGAGATGACACGGGCGATCCTGCGCGGCTACGACCTCGACGAGCCGGACCAGACCCACGCGGTGCGGCTGCTCGGGAGCGTGTTCAACGGCTACGTCGGCCTGGAGATGGGCGGCGGGTTCAGCCACAGCGCGCCCGACACCCAGGACACCTGGGAACGCGTCATCGACGCCCTCGACGCCCTGTTGAAGAACTGGCCCGAAAAAGACGGAAGTTGAAGAGCAATGCCTACCGAGAACGACGCACGGACCGAACACGGCGACTGGACCACGACCCTCTTCACCACGCCCGAGGGCGCGGAACTGGTGCGCGGCGCGCTGGAGTTGGAGCACACCGAACACGGCGTGCTGCCGCACCGGCTGCCCGCGCGGGCCCGCGCCCAGTGCGCCGACGCCCAGCTCGCCATGGCCGAGGCCCAACCCTCCGGCGTACGGCTGGTGTTCCGCACCCGCGCCACCACCGTGGAGCTGGACACACTGCCCACCAAGCGCGTGTACGTGGGCGCGCCGCCGCGCCCCGACGGCCTCTACGACCTGCTGGTCGACGGCC
Organism: Streptomyces sp. NPDC008139; assembly: GCF_042957025.1. Lineage (NCBI taxonomy): Bacteria > Bacillati > Actinomycetota > Actinomycetes > Kitasatosporales > Streptomycetaceae > Streptomyces > Streptomyces sp. NPDC008139. The sequence goes on along the minus strand of NZ_JBIBHM010000001.1, from coordinate 177,310 downwards.
GCCGCGCGGGCCAGGGCAGCGTGGCCGGCGGCCACACCCTGACCGTCGACATGAGCACCGGAACCGCCGAGCACAAGCCCGGCGACCCCGGCACCCTCCGCTTCGCCGAACTGCCCGACGCGGACAAGGACATCGAGATCTGGCTGCCGCACAACGAGACGACCGAGATCGTCGCGCTGCGCACCGACGCGCCCGTCGGCCCGGTCCCCGACCGGGGCCGTAAGGTCTGGCTGCACCACGGCAGTTCGATCAGTCACGGCTCCGACGCGGCGAGCCCCACCACCACATGGCCCGCTCTCGCGGCCTCCCTCGGCGGTGTGGAGCTGATCAATCTGGGCCTGGGCGGCAGCGCGCTGCTCGACCCGTTCACGGCCCGCGCCCTGCGCGACACGCCCGCCGACCTGGTGAGCGTGAAGATCGGCATCAATATCGTCAACGCCGACCTGATGCGGCTGCGCGCCTTCGGCCCCGCGGTGCACGGCTTCCTCGACACCATCCGCGAGGGCCACCCGGACACCCCGCTGCTGGTCGTCTCGCCGATCCTGAGCCCGATCCACGAGAACACCCCGGGCCCCGCCGCCTTCGACCTCGAAGCGCTCAGCACCGGAAAGCTGCGGTTCCGCGCCACCGGCGACCCGGCGGAGCTGGCGGCGGGCAAGCTGACCCTGACCGTCATCCGCGCAGAACTGGAGCGGATCGTCGCCGAGCGCGCGGCCACCGACCCGCACCTGTACTACCTCGACGGCCGCGAACTCTACGGCGAGGCGGACTACGCCGAACTGCCGCTGCCCGACGAGCTGCACCCGGACGCCGCCACCCACCGCCGTATCGGCGAACGCTTCGCCGAGCGGGCCTTCGCGGAGAGCGGCGCCTTCGCCGAAAGCCGGTAGCAGTACCCCTGAACAGGGCGGATGTGCGTCCGGGACCCCTCCCGGCGCAGGTGGTGACAATGGGCGACGGCCTGCGGCCGGTATCAGCAGCAGCTCGACCAGTACCCCGGCGACCGGCTCGCCGCCAAGGCCCGCAGCGGCGTCAAGGAGGCCGCCTTGACCAGTGAGCTGGACAACGTCCGTACGCTGCTGGGCACTTCGGCCGACGCCGAGCCCGACTACTGCTCGAAACCGGCGAAGTACAGCGCCGCCGCCCCCTACCGCAAGGGCACCAACTACGCGCTGTTCCCCGGCGACGACGAGTACACCCGCAAACTGCCCGGCTCCTGGTCGGCCGGCGACGTCACCAAGGCGGTACTCGTGGTCTGCGTCGGCGACAGGGACTACGGCACGACGGTCACGACCTGCCCGTACGAGAACAAGCGGCTGCCCGACTTCCCCCGCGAGGTGAAATTCCGCAAGATCGCGATCCCGGTGAAGGTGTTCGACCTGCGCACCGGCAAGCTCGTGTCGAGCCGTACCGTGCGGATCGGCGGCGGGAGTTGCCCCGGCTACGGTGTCGTACACCACCTACGGCACCATCGACACCGGGCCGCCGTCCGAGGTGTACGTCACGCCGTCCACGTCCGACATCCGGTCCGCGTTCAGACCGCTGATCGTCCGCTGAAGCCCGCTGCGGGGTCCGGGTCCGGGTTCGGGGCCAGGGCCTCGGTGAAGCGCCCTCGCCGACGCGCTGCGGCTCGCCCCCGACGAGCGCGCGCATCTCTTCACCGTCGCCGACGTGACCCAGGCCGCGGCGGCCGTACGGCAGCGGCCCGCCGAGCAGCGCGTCGACCCGCAGCTCCGGCGACTCCCCAGGTGGGCTTTCCGCCGGGCAGGCCCTTCTCGGCCGCCGTCAGGACGTACTCGCCTGGAATCGGGCCGCCGCGGCGCTGCTCACCGACTTCGAGGCCCTGCCGGCGCGTGAGCGGAATCTGTACCGGCTGACCTTTCTCGATCCGGCGTACCGTGCGCTGTACGCGGACTGGTCGCGGGTCGCCCGCGAGTGCGTCGCGGTGCTGCGGATGGAGGCGGGCCGCGATCCCGACGATCCCGAGCTGGCCGCGCTCGTCGGTGAACTCAGCCTTCGGGACGAGGACTTCCGGATCTGGTGGGCGAGCCACCAGGTCCGCGGGCCCCGGCAGCTCATCAAGACCTACCGCCACCCCCGTGGTCGGCGAACTCACCCTTGACGTAAAGGAGTTGTCCATCGCGACCCGGCCCGACCAGCACCTGATCACCTACATCGCCCCGCCCGGCGGCCCCGCCGCCGAGGCGCTGCACTTCCTGCTCCTGTGGTCGGGGCAGCGCGACGACGAACCGGCTGACCGGGCGTAGGCGTACCGGGCCTGGTCGATCGGTCTGGTCGATCTGTCCGGTCAAGCGGGCCTGGTCAACCGGGCCTAGACGTCGGCCAGTACGCGCTTCAGGGCCGCGCGCCCGGCGACTCCCCAGGTGGGCTTTCCGCCGGGCAGGCCCTTCTCGGCCGCCTGGCCGACGCTGATGAGACCGAGCGCGGCCCGGACCGCGTAGCCACGGGCGCGGCGGACCGTGGCTACGCGGCCCGGACCGCGTAGCCACGGGCGCGGCGGACCGTGGCCGGGTCCGTGCGGCAGTAGGCGGCGAAGAAGCGGGGCGCCGCGCCCGCGGGCAGGAGCAGCCAGGCGGCGGCGAGGTCGTTCGCCGCGTCGCCCGCGCACAGTTCGCCGAAGTCGATCACGCCCGCGAGGGTGCCGTCTGTGACGACGACGTTCGCGGGGTGCAGGTCGCCGTGCAGCCACGTCGGTGGGGCGGTGCTCTCGGGGGCGGCGACGGCGTCCGCCCAGACCCGCCGGGCGCCGTCGGCCAGGCGCGCGTCGAGGCCGCCTTCGGCGAGGGCGGCCACGCCCTGGTCGAACCCGTCGGCCAAGGACTTCAGCGGGACACCGCGGTCCGGGTTGGCCGGTGCGTCGGCGGGTGCCTCCCGGTGCAGCGCCGTGAGGAACCCCGCGAGCGCGTCGGCCGCGTGCTCGCCCCGGCTGATCGGCGTGAGGTCCGCCGGGCTCCCCGGCACCCACCTCGTGACAGCCCACGGCCGCGGGAAGCGGGCGGACGGCTCACCGCCGCGTACCGGCGCCGGAACCGGCAGCGGCAGGCGCGGCGCCAGCAGCGGGAGCCACCGGCGCTCCTTCGCCAGCAGCGCCGGTGCGCGCGGCGTACGCGGCAGTCGTACGGCCAACTCCTCGCCCAAACGCCACAGTTGGTTGTCCCAACCGCCGTCCACCGGACGCAGCTCCAGCTCCGCCAGGTCCGGGTGCTGCTCCCGCACCAGCCACCGCACGACGTCCGCGTCGGCCGTCACGTGCCCGTGCCCGTCCACCTCCACCACGCGCCGTCCCGCCTCTCGCCGTGAGGTTCCCTCTGCGACCGTATCCCCACAGACGCGCCGTCCGCGCCGCGCTTGCCCACCGGGCCGGTGGTCCGGGGACGGCCGATTTGCCCCGCTGGGGCGGGTGGTGAGGTGCGGGAGCGTTCCCCGCGCCCCTGAAGAGATCGGCTCGCCGCCCGGACGGGAGTGGGTGGGCCCCGTGAGGGGCGCTGGGGGCACCTCCCGGCCGAAGGCTGGGGGAGGAACTGCGCGGTCCGCCCCCACCGGCGGGTGGTCCGGGGACGGCCGATTCGCCCCGCTGGGGCGGGTGGTGAGGTGCGGGAGCGCGGTGGCTTGTCGCGCAATTCCCCGCGCCCCTGAAAAGCAGGCCCTGCGCCAGTGCGGCGCACCTTCCCCGCGCACCTACGGGGCACAAGCCCTTGGGAGGGTCGCCCCCCGCAGGGGCCTGGTAAAGGCACGTTCTCCTCCGCCCGGCGCGAGCGTATGGCCTTGACGGATGGGACTGTGAGCGCTAACACTTAGCAGCATCACGGAACGGAGAGCCATGTCTCGCACCGCGGACCCGGCAGCGCCCCGCAGGGCCCCCACCATGGCGGATGTCGCCCAGGTGGCGGGAGTCTCGCATCAGACGGTGTCGCGGGTGCTGAGCGATCACCCGAATGTGCGGGACACCACGCGCGCGGAGGTGCTGCGGGCGATCGAGGCGCTGGGGTACCGGCGCAACTCGTCGGCGCGGGCGCTGGTGACGCGGCGGACGCTGACGCTGGGGGTGGTGGCGTGCAATCCGACACTGTTCGGGCCGGCGAGCACGCTGTTCGGGCTGGAGGAAGCGGCGCGGGACGAGGGCTACATGGTGTCCGCGGTGACCCTGCGGCGGCACACCCCGAAGGCGCTCGCCGACGCGATCGACCACCTCAGCGACTGGGGGGTGGAGGGCATCGTGGTGATAGTGCCGGAGCGGGAGGCCGTCGCCGCACTGGCCGAGCTGAAGCTGCCGTTCCCCCTCGTCACGGTAGAGGGCGGGCACGGCCTGCCGATCCCCGGCGTCTCGGTGGACCAGGAGCTGGGCGCGCGGCTGGTCACGGGCCATCTGCTGGCCGGCGGCCACCGCACGGTCTGGCATGTCGCGGGCCCGCAGAACTGGCTGGAGGCCGAGGCCCGCGTGCAGGGCTGGCGCGCCACGCTGGAGGAGGCGGGCGTCGAGGTGCCGCCGCCGCTGGTGGGGGACTGGACGCCGCTGTCGGGCTACCGCGCGGGGCAGGAGCTGGCGGGCCGGGTCTCGGCGGGCTCCGGGCGCCGCGGTTCACCCGAGGTGTCGGCCGTCTTCGTCGCCAACGACCAGATGGCGCTGGGGGTGTTGCGGGCCTTCCGGGAGGCCGGTCTCTCGGTGCCGGGCCAGGTCGCCATCGCGGGCTTCGACGACATCCCTGAAGCCGAGTTCTTCGCCCCGCCGCTGACCACCGTCCGGCAGGACTTCACCGCGGTCGGTCAGGCCAGCATCCGACTGCTGGTCGATCAGTTGGAGTCCGGTACCACCCGCGGCGGCGAACGCGTCGTCATCGAACCGCGCCTGATCGTCCGCAGCAGCAGCAACCCGTCCTGAGGGCGGCGGTCCGTACGGGCGGCGCACGGCACCGCGGCACGTATCGCAGCACGCATCGCCGCAGGTCCGGCCACCGGACCGGCACCGAGTCCGGCAGGAAGCCCCGCAGCACGTCCCGCAGGACAGAACAGGATCGCACCGCCGCAGAGTTCACACCGCAGGGCAATCGGTACGCGACCGGCTGCCGGAGCCCCCGGCGTATGGGGAGACACGCATGATGACCGATCCTCCCGCCGTCACCGTCGGCATCGATTTCGGCACGCTGTCCGGGCGCGCCCTGGTCGTGGCGGTCGACGACGGCAAGGAGCTGGGCAGCGCCGTCCACGAGTACACCCATGGGGTGGTGGACGGCGCGCTGCCGAACGGCTCTGAGCTGCCGCCTGATTGGGCGTTGCAGATTCCGCAGGACTGGCGGGACGTGCTGCGCTTCGCCGTGCCGCGCGCGCTGGAGGCCGCCGGGGTGCGGGCGGAGCAGGTCGTGGGGGTGGCGACGGACTTCACCGCCTGTACGGTGCTGCCCGCGACGGCGGACGGCACGCCGCTGTGCGAGCTGCCGGGCATGGCCGAACGCCCCCACGCCTACCCGAAGTTGTGGCGGCACCACGCGGCCCAGCCGGAGGCGGAGCTGATCGTGCGCCGCGCTGAGGAGTCCGGGCAGCCGTGGCTCGGCCGCTACGGCGGGCGGATCTCCAGCGAGTGGCAGTACGCCAAGGCGTTGCAGGTGCTGCGCGAGGACCCGGAGGTCTACGCGGCGGCCGACCGCTGGATCGAGGCGGCCGACTGGATCGTCTGGCAGTTGACCGGGGCCGAGAACCGCAATCTGTGCACGGCCGGTTACAAGGGCATCCACCAGGACGGCGGTTATCCGGACGCCGCGTTCCTGGCCTCGCTGCACCCGGACTTCGCCGGCTTCACGGCGAAGCTGGACCACCCGCTGTCCCAACTGGGCACCGTCGCCGGGGGTTTGAGTGCTTCGGCCGCCGCGCTGACCGGGCTGCGCGCGGGCACGGTCGTGGCGGTCGGAAACGTCGACGCGCATGTCACCAGCGCCGCCGCGCGGGCCCTGGACCCCGGCCATCTGCTGGCGATCATGGGGACCTCGACCTGTCACATCATGAACTCCGACGTGCTCGCCGAGGTGCCGGGCATGTGCGGGGTGGTCCGCGACGGCGTGGTCCCCGGCCTGTGGGGCTACGAGGCGGGCCAGAGCGGGGTGGGGGACATCTTCGCCTGGGCGGTGCGGACCGCGACACCGCAGCCGTACGCGCTGGAGGCCCGGCAGCGCGGCATCAGCCCGCACGAGCTGCTGACGGAGAAGGCCGCCGCCCAACCGGTCGGCGGACACGGGTTGTTGGCGCTCGACTGGCACAGTGGCAACCGCTCCGTGCTGGTGGACCACCACCTGTCGGGGCTCCTGGTGGGGCTGACGCTGGACACCCGTCCCGAGGACATCTACCGGGCGCTGGTCGAGGCGACGGCCTTCGGCACGCGGACCATCGTGGAGGCGTTCGAGGGCGCGGGGGTGCCGGTCACCGACTTCACGGCGGCGGGCGGCCTGCTGAAGAACACCTTCCTCATGCAGACCTACAGCGATGTGCTGAACCGGCCGGTCAACGTGCTGTCCTCGGAGCAGGGCCCGGCGCTGGGCGCCGCGATCCACGCGGCCGTCGCCGCGGGGGCCCACCCCGACATCCGCACCGCCTCGGCCGCGATGGGCCGCCTGCACCGTAATGCCTATCTGCCCGACCCCGAACGCGCCGCCGCCTACAACGACCTCTACGCCGAATACCGGGCCCTGCACGACCACTTCGGCCGGGGCGGCAGCGATGTCATGCACCGCTTGCGGGCGCTCCGAGGGCGGGCGCAGGCGGACGCGCCGGCTCAGCCGTAAGGGGGCGTGTCATGGCACCGTCTTTTGTTAGCGCTCATCCCGAATGTTAACGCTCACTCCTTGTCGAGGTCCCGTATGAGCAGTCACCCCTTTCCGCCCCCTGCCGCAGAGGCCGTCGTGCGCCTGCGGCAGCAGGTCAGCGACCTGCATCAGGAGCTGGTCCGCTACCGGCTGGTCGTCTGGACTGCGGGCAATGTCTCGGCGCGCGTGCCGGGGCACGGCCTGTTCGTGATCAAGCCGAGCGGTGTGGACTACGACCGGCTGACACCGGACGCGATGATCGTGTGCGATCTCGACGGGCGGGTGGTGGAGGGCGACTTGTCGCCGTCCTCGGACACCGCCGCGCACGCCTACGTCTACCGGCACCTGCCGGAGGTCGGCGGGGTGGTGCACACCCACTCGACGTACGCGTGCGCGTGGGCGGCGCGCGGCGAGCCGGTGCCGTGCGTACTGACCGCGATGGCCGACGAGTTCGGGGCCGAGATCCCGGTCGGGCCGTTCGCGCTGATCGGTGACGACTCGATCGGCAGGGGCATCGTGGAGACGCTGGCCGGGCACCGCTCGCCGGCGGTGCTGATGAAGAGCCACGGGGTGTTCACCATCGGCAAGGACGCCCGTGCGGCCGTGAAAGCGGCGGTGATGTGCGAGGACGTGGCCCGTACCGTGCACATCTCCCGGCAGTTGGGCGATCCGCTGCCCCTCACCCGCGCCGACATCGACCGGCTCCACGACCGCTACCAGAACGTCTACGGGCAGCAGGCGGCAGCCGATTGCGCTGATTCCGCCGCTTGCGCCGATTCCGGCGGCCCCGCCGGGCCGCCCCCCGCCGGCCAGGAGACGCAGGCCGTCGTGCGCGACGGCCCGGCCGCCCCCGTTGAAACCGCCGATCCCGCCGACCGAGGAGCCCTTGCATGACACCGTCCGACGAGCGTGAGGTCTGGTTCCTCACCGGCAGCCAGGGCCTGTACGGCGAGCAGACGCTGCGGCAGGTCGCCGAGCAGTCGCGCGCCATCTCCGACCGGCTCGCCGCCGACCCCGGCGGCCCGGTGCGGATCGTGTGGAAGCCGGTGCTCACCGACGCCTCCGGCATCACCGGCACGGTCGTCGACGCCAACTCCAGTCGGGCGTGCGTGGGTCTGATCGCGTGGATGCACACCTTCTCACCCGCGAAGATGTGGATAGCGGGCCTCGATCTGCTGCGCAAGCCGCTGCTGCATCTGCACACCCAGGCCAATGTCGAACTGCCGTGGTCCACCATCGACATGGACTTCATGAACCTCAATCAGGCCGCCCACGGCGACCGCGAGTTCGGCTATCTCCAGGCCCGGCTCGGCATCGCCCGCAAGACGGTCGCGGGCCATGTCTCCGATCCCGCCGTCGTGGCCCGCGTCCACACCTGGATGCGCGCCGCCCTCGGATACGACGCGTTGCGCCGTCTGAAGGTGGCCCGCTTCGGCGACAACATGCGCGACGTCGCCGTCACCGAGGGGGACAAGGTGGAGGCACAGTTGCGGTTCGGCGTCTCGGTGAACACCTACGGCGTCAACGACCTGGTGGCCGTCGTGGACGAGGTGGACGACGCGGCCGTCTCGGAGGTGGTCAAGGAGTACGCGAGCGCCTACCGGCTGGCGGGCGAGCTGGCGGTGGGCGGCGAGCGCCACGACGCGCTGCGGTACGCGGCCCGGATCGAACTGGGCCTGCGCGCCTTCCTCACCGAGGGCGGCTTCTCCGCCTTCACGACCAACTTCGAGGATCTGGGCGGCCTTCGGCAACTGCCGGGCCTCGCGGTGCAGCGGCTCATGGGCGACGGGTACGGCTTCGGCGGCGAGGGCGACTGGAAGACGTCGATGCTGCTGCGCACGGTGAAGGTCATGGGGGCCGGCCTGCCGGGCGGCACCTCCTTCATGGAGGACTACACCTACGACCTGACGCCGGGCAGTGAAGTGATCCTGGGCGCCCACATGTTGGAGGTCTGCCCGACGATCGCGGCGCACCGGCCCTCGTGCGAGATCCACCCGCTGGGGATCGGCGGCCGGGAGGACCCGGTACGGCTCGTCTTCGACGCCCGGCCGGGGCCCGCGGTCGTCGTGGGCCTGGCCGACATGGGCGACCGCTTCCGGCTGGTCGCCAACGAGATCGAGGTCGTCGCGCCCGCGGAACCGCTGCCCCGACTGCCCGTGGCCCGCGCGGTATGGCGGCCCGCGCCCGATCTGCGGACCTCCACCGAAGCCTGGCTGACCGCGGGCGGCCCGCACCACACCGTGCTCTCCAGTGCAGTCGGCGGCGAGGAGCTGGCGGACCTGGCCGACATGCTCCGCACCGAACTCCTCCTCATCGACCACGACACCCAACTGCGCCGCTTCACCCAGGAGATCCGCTGGAATCAGGCGTATTACCGCCTGGCGGGCGGCCTCTGACCCACCCGCCTGGCGGGCGGCCTCTGACCCACCCGCCTGGCGGGCGGCCTCTGACCCACCGTCGGACCCGCCCCCGCCCCCGCACCTGCCCCGCGCCGTACGGCCGACCGTGTACGCGGGTGCGGTCCTGTCCGCGCGCCCCGCCGCGGGGGAGCCGCACCGCGACGGCCACCGTGCCGGAGGCAGGTTTTCTCTGTGCAACGTCTTGACGACCGATCAGTGAGCGCTAACACTCATAGGCGACAGCTGACGGCGCGCCTGGCGATCGGGTCAGCGGGTCCGGCCTGTTCAGCAGCTCGCTCAGCAGCCGGAACACCCGTTGGTGCTGTAAAAGATCGGCAAGTTACCGCGAGGAGAGAGCATATGTTCCGCTCTGCGTGATTCCGTTCCTCACTTTTTGTTAGCGCTCACAAAACTGGCCTGAGAGGCCACTGCCCGAACAGGATGCAGCCATGCGCGATGCCCGAAAGGCCCTTGCCCGGCACGGACGATGGGGAGCCGCAGCGGTGACGCTGGCGGTGGCCCTGTCCGCGACGGCATGCAGTAAGAGCGGTGCCGGTGACTCGTCCGCAGCGGACGCGGCGAGCGGCGGGAGCCCCGCGGCGGTGACGATCAAGGGCGACATCGCGTTCAACGACGCGAATCTCGCGAAGCTGGACGCGGCGCTGAAGGCCGCGCTGGCCGGGAAGGACCTGTCGAAGCTGCACGAGGCCATGGTGGTCAACGTGGCGGTCGACTACTGGAACGCGGGCAAGTCCGGCTTCACCAAGGGCCTGGCCGACCTCGGTGTGAAGGGCGTCTACCAGGCGCCCGCCAACGGCCGTCTGGACCAGCAGCTCTCCCTGATCCAGACCCTGCGCGGCCAGGGCATCACGGGCTTGAGCGTGTCGGCGATCGACCCGACGGCTATCAAGGCGCCGATCGCGTCCGCGAAGAGCGCCGGGATACCGGTGCTGGCGATCGACTCCCCGCTGCCGCCGGAGGACGGCGCCGACCTGTATCTGGGCACGCCCAACTACCAGGCGGGCCAGAAGGCCGGTGAGGCCATGAAGCAGGCGCTCGGCGGCAAGGGCCAGGTCGTCGTCCTCGTCGGCTCGCTGACGACGTCGAACGCGGTGGAGCGGATCCAGGGCTTCGAGGACGCGCTCAAGGGCACCGACATCAAGGTCGCGCAGAAGCTCAGCGACGGCATGGACGCGGCGAAGGCGCTCACCAACGCGCAGACCGCGATCCAGACCAACCCGAACATCAACGGCCTGTACGGCGTCTATTCCTATGACGGACCGTCAGCCGGGCAGGCGGTGCAGGCCGCGGGGAAGTCGGGCCGAGTCAAGATCATCTCGGACGACAGCGACCCGCAGACGCTGAAGTTCATCAAGTCCGGTGTCATCCAGGCCACCGTCCTCCAACAGCCCTACCAGCAGGGCTACACCGGCGCCTATCTGCTGGCCGCGTTCAAGGTGCTCGGCAAGGACGCCACCCTCCGCATCGTCAAGCCGTATCTGGAGTCGGACGGCACCACGCTCAGTTCGGGCGTCGGCCTGGTCACCCAGGCGAACCTGGCCGCGTACCAGACCAAGCTGACCGACCTGGGCATCGGCTGATGGCTTCGGGTCCGGCCCCGTCCGAGGCTCCGCGGTCCCCGGCCCCGGCTCAGACCCCGGCGCCGGCCTCCGCCCCGGACGCGGCCCCGGCCCCCGAGGTCGCCGTCCGGCTGCGGTCGGTGAGCAAGTCGTACGGGCCGGTGAAGGTGCTCGACATCCCGAGCCTGGACCTGGCCCGTGGACAGATCGTCGCGGTGGTGGGGGAGAACGGCGCAGGCAAGTCCACCTTGATGGGCGTGCTGTCCGGCACCGTCACCCCCACCACCGGCAGCATCGAGATCGCCGGTACGCCGCTCCACGCCGGACGGCCCGACCACTCCAAGGAGTTGGGCGTCGCCCTGGTGGCCCAGGAGTTCCCGCTCGTCGGGCAGTTGAGCGTGGCGGAGAACCTGCTGCTGGGCCGCCGTCCCGCGCGGGCGGCGTCCCGCCCGCTGGGCCGGGTCGTCTACGACCGCGCCGGTACGAGGGCGGAGGCGCGCGCACTGCTCGCCGAAGTCGGTGTCAGCGGGGTGGACGTGGACCGGCCGGTGGAGCGATTCCCGGTCCCCGTACGGCAGATGATCGAGATCGCCAAGGCGTGGGGGCACCATCCGCTGGTGCTGATCCTGGACGAACCCACCTCCTCGCTCGGCCCGGTCGAGGCCGAGCGGGTCCTCGGCCTGGCCCGTACGCACGCGGCGGCCGGCGGGGCGGTGCTGTTCATCGGCCACCGCCTGGACGAGGTCCAGGCCGTCGCGGACCGGGTGATCGTGCTGCGCAGCGGCCGGATGGTGGCCGATCTGGCCCCGGCGGAGGCGAGCGAGGAGCGGATGATCCGGGAGATGGTCGGCAGCGAGCTGGCCCGCGCCGACCTTGCCCCGCCGTCCTCCGTCGAGCGCACGACGACCCTGTCGGTACGCGGGCTGACCGCGGACGGCCTCGGGCCCGTCGACCTGGAGGTGAGGGCGGGGGAGATCGTCGGCGTGGCCGGGCTCATGGGCTCGGGGCGCAGCCGCCTGCTGCACACGCTGATGGGCGCGCAGCCGCGTACCGGTGGCACGGTCGTCTTCGACGGCGCCGACTTCCGCCCGCGCCACCCCGCCGACGCGGTGGAGGCGGGGATCGGGCTGGTGCCCGAGGACCGCAAGGTCCAGTCGCTGCTCCCGACGCACTCGGTGCGCTGGAACGTCACGCTGGCCACGCTGCGCCGGATCAGCGCGCGCGGAGTCCTGCGGCCGAAGGCGGACAAGGCGCACGCGGCCCGGATCGTCCAGGACCTCGGGGTGCGGCTGCGCAGCCAGGAACAGCTCATCTCGGACCTGTCGGGCGGCAACCAGCAGAAGGTGGTGTTCGGGCGCTGGCTGGCGACCGAGCCCCGGCTGCTCCTCCTGGACGAGCCGACCCGCGGCGTGGACGTCGGGGCCAAGGCGGAGATCTACAGCCTCATCGACACCGCGGCGCAGGACGGCCTCGCGGTGCTGGTGGCCTCCTCGGAGCTGGAGGAACTGCTGTGGATCTGCCACCGGATCGTGGTGATGGCGCACGGCCGGGTGGTCGCCGACCTCCCCCGTGACCGGTTCGGCAAGGAAGCGATCATGACCGCCGCGGCCGGTACGCGGAACGGCGCGCCCGGTACGCGGGACGGAACTGGGAGACAGGCGGGGAAACAGGCGGGGAAACAGGCGGGGGCGCTCGGGCCGCGGACCGGCGCCGTCGCCGACCGTCAGGGGAAGGCACGCGCATGAACGACAACAGGCCCCTGCCGATGACCGCCGTCGGCGTCGGCACTCACGGGAAGGCGAGACCATGACCACCAGCACCGCACCGATCGAGGCCACGGAGGACGCCGCGAGCGGCGGCCGTACGTCGCCGGTCCGCCGCCTGGCCGAGACGCCCGAGGTCGGCGTGGTCGCGGCCTGCGTCGTGGTCTTCGTCGCGCTCGCGCTGGACAAGTCGACGTTCGCCAGTGCCGTCAACCTCCAGGGCATGGGCTTCGACCTGTCCCAGTACGGGCTGATCGCGATCGGCGAGTCCCTGGTCATCCTGACCGGCGGCATCGACCTGTCGGTGGGCGCGCTGCTGGGCACCAGCGTCATCCTGATGTCCTGGTTCAACGTCCGCGCGGGACTGCCCGCGCCGCTCGCGATCCTGCTCACGCTGGCCGTCACCGGCACGGTCGGCCTCGTCCACGGCCTTGCCGTCACCCGGCTGAGAATGCCGCCCTTCGTCGTCACTCTGGTCACCTACACGGTCGCGCAGGGCGTCACGCTGGCCATCACCTCCGGCACCTCCATCACCGGCATCGACGGCACTTTCGGCGACCTGGGACAGACGTACGTGGCGCAGATCCCCCTCCCGCTGATCGTCTTCGCGGTCGTGGCCGTGGCGGCCTGGTTCTTCCTGGAACGCACCTACACCGGCCGCCAGGTGTACGCGGTCGGCGGCAATCCCGAGGCGGCCCGGCTGGCGGGCATCCGCGGCGACCGCCGTATCGTCTCGATGTACGTGACCAGTTCGCTGCTGTCCGGCTTCGCCGGGATCTTCGTGCTCGGCCGGATGGGTGTGGGCTCGGCCAGCGGCGTCGGGGTCGGGTGGGAGCTGTCGGCCATCGCCGCGGCCGTCATCGGCGGGGTGAGCCTGGTCGGCGGACAGGGCCGGATCCTCGGCATCGTGGCGGGCACGATCCTGCTCGAACTGATCAACAACGGTCTGACGACGCTTCAGATCAACTCCAACTACACGAATATCGTGCTGGGTTGTGTGCTCGGGCTGGCCATCACCGCCGACCGGCTGCGGGCGAGAAGCGTGGCCCGCCGCGGCTGACCCGGCGTTCAACCGACCGCTGACCGGCCACTGACCGACCGCCGTCACGCCACGGACCGCCCGCCGCCGGGCTACTGACCGGCCCCTGACCGCCCGCCGCCCGACCTCCGGTCAGCGGCTGATCAGGGACTGTTCCGCCCCGGACGCGCGGCCGTCCGGGGGCCGCCCCGCGTGGCGCCGCCCTCCTTCGAATCCGGCTGAATCGTTTCGGCCCGAATGGTTGCGTTACCCATCGGAGACTGCGACACTTCCCGTCGCTATGCGACTCGTTCGCACATATATCAACAGGGAATTTGCTCTTTCCTGGCTGTTCATGAGCGACCGCTGAAGCTCGCGACCACTCCCGCACGTGACGTGGAGGTAGGAATGGCTGTTCATCGCACGTACCGATGGGTGCTGCGGCGCTGTCTGGCCCTGGGGGTCACCGCCGCGCTCATGGTCGGTCTCGGCGTCGGCGTGGGGGCCGCGGCCGAACCGCCGGGGCGGGCGCCGGACACGGCGCACGCGGGCGCCCCGCACGCCACCCACTCGGTCACCTACGACGGCTATTCGTTCATGATCGACGGAAAGCGCACCTACCTGTGGGGCGGCGAGTTCCACTACTACCGGCTGCCGAGCCAGGACCTGTGGCTGGACGTGCTCCAGAAGATGAAGGCGGCCGGATTCAACGCCGTCTCCCTCTACTTCGACTGGGGCTACCACTCGCCCGCCCCGGGCGTCTACGACTTCACCGGCGTCCGCGACGTGGACAAGCTCCTCGACATGGCCGACGACCTCGGCATCTACGTGGTCGCCCGCCCCGGCCCGTACATCAACGCCGAGGTGGACGGCGGCGGCTTCCCCGGCTGGCTCTCCACCAAGGCGGGGGACACCCGCACCGGCGACCCGGCGTATCTGAAGTACAGCGACGAGTGGCAGACGCAGATCGACCGGATCATCGCCCGGCACCAACTCACCGACGGCAAGGGCTCGGTGATCGAGTACCAGGTCGAGAACGAGTACTACAACGGCAGCGCGGCGGGCCGCACCTACATGAAGCACCTGGAGGACAAGGCCACCGCTGACGGCATCAAGGTGCCGCTGGTCGGCAACAACAACGGCACCTTCAACTCCGGTGACGCCGAACTGGCCGTCGACGCGGCCGACTCCTACCCGCAGGGCTTCAACTGCTCCAACCCCACCCGGTGGAACGGCGTGCCCGACATCAGCTACGACCACGTCCCGGGCAAGCCGCTGGCCACCGCCGAGTTCCAGGGCGGCGCCTTCGACCCGTGGGGCGGCCCCGGCTACGACAAGTGCGCGCAGCTCATCAACGACCAGTTCGCGGACGTGTTCTACAAGCAGAACATCGCCGTCGGCGCCACCTCGCAGAGCTTCTACATGCTCTACGGCGGCACCAACTGGGGCTGGCTGGGCGAGCCGCAGAACTACACGTCGTACGACTACGGCGCCGCGATCCGTGAGAACCGGCAGCTCGACCCGAAGTACGACCAGGACAAGCTGATCGGCTACTTCACGCAGGCGCTCGCGCCGCTCACCAAGACCGACGCGCTGCCCGCCACCCCGACCGACAACGCGAAGATCGTCGACACCGCGCGCCGCAACCCCGACACCGGCACGCAGTTCCACGTGCTGCGGCACTCCGACTCCACCGCGACGTCCACCGACAGCGGGCACGTGACGATCGACCTCGGCGCGCACCCCGGCTACACGTACGACGACGTCGACCCGGCGCTCGCGTACACCGGCGCCTGGTCGCACGTCGGCGCGGAACAGAACTACACCGGCGGCGACTACCAGCACACCGAGTCGTTCTCCGACACCGCGGGCGACAGCGTCTCGGTCGGCTTCACCGGCACCGGCGTGAAGTGGATCACCAACCTCGACGGCAACCACGGCATCGCGGACGTCTACCTCGACGGCGCCAAGGTCAAGACCGTCGACCTGTACGGCGCGACCAAGCAGAACCAGTACGTGGCCTACCGGGCGACCGGGCTCGCCGCCGGGGCGCACACCCTGAAGATCGTGGCCACCGGCACCAAGAACACCGCCGCGTCAGGGCAGTTCGTCACCATCGACGCGATCGACGTCGACAACGGCCAGGGCTCCACCGCCCCCGTCTACACCGTCCCGCAGCAGCCCGGCACGGCGCTGACCCTCAACGGCCGCGAGAGCAAGATCATCGTCGCGGACTACAGCCTCGGAGGGAACCAACTCCAGTACAGCACCTCGGAGATCATGACGAACGCCACCATCGGCGGCCGTGACGTCGCGGTGCTCTACGGCGACCACGGCTCCGACGGCGAGACCGTGCTGCACTACGCGACCCGCCCGAAGGTCACCGCCACCGGCGGCGCCGTCACCTCCGCCTGGGACCCGGCCACCGGCGACCTGCGGCTCAACTACGCCCACACCGGCCTGACCCGCGTGCGGATCAGCGGCGGCGCGCACCCGCTGCTCCTGCTGCTCGCCGACACCGACACCGCCAAGACCTTCTGGCGGCAGGACACCGCCGCAGGACCCGTGCTGGTGCGCGGCACCCACCTGCTGCGCGGCGCGGTCTCGAACGGCTCGGCGCTCGCCCTGACCGGCGACGTCGCCACCGACGGCGCGATCGAGGTCTTCAGCACCGCCAACTCCGTGACGTGGAACGGCAAGAGCGTCCGTACCGCCACCACGGCCACCGGCAGCAGGACCGGCACCGTACCGACCGCGGCGGCCGTCAGCCTGCCCGCGCTGACCGGCTGGAAGCACATCCAGGAGTCGCCCGAGTCGGCCGTCGGCTTCGACGACTCGACCTGGCAGGTGGCCGACAAGACCACCTCGAACAGCCGCACCACGCCCGCCACCTTGCCGGTGCTGTTCGCCGACGACTACGGCTTCCACACCGGAAGCACCTGGTACCGCGGCCGGTTCACCGCCACGGGCAACGAGACCGGCATCACGCTGTCCGCGCAGAGCGGCGGCGGCGCCGCGGCCTCGTCGGTCTGGCTCAACGGCACCTTCCTCGGCAGCGCGACCGCCGACGGCCAGAAGACGTACGCGTTCCCGGCCGGAGTGCTCAAGACGACCGGCGACAACGTCGTCTCGGTGCTCACCGTCAACATGGGCCACGAGGAGGACTACAACCCGCCCAACGGCAACAAGGCCGCCCGCGGCCTGACCGGCGCCTCACTGGCCGGCGCGCCGCTGGACACGATCACCTGGCGGCTCCAGGGCGTACGCGGCGGCGAGACCCCCGTCGATACCGTGCGCGGCCCGCTCAACTCCGGTGGCCTGTACGGCGAGCGCGCCGGATACCCGCTGCCCGGCCACCCCACCGACGGCTGGACGCCGGTCACCCTGCCGACCACCGACACCACACCCGGCGTCTCCTGGTACACCACCGACGTCAACCTCGACCTCCCCAAGGGCCAGGACACCTCGCTCGGCCTCACCTTCACCGACGACCCGACCCGCAAGTACCGCGTCGAGATCTACGTCAACGGCTGGAACATGGGCAACTACGTCAACTACGTGGGCCCGCAGCACAGTTTCCCGCTGCCCAACGGCGTCATCGACCCGCACGGCAGGAACACCGTCAGCCTCGCCGTGTGGAATCTCGACGGCACGACCGGCGGACTCGGCAAGGTCGCGCTGACCGACTACGGCAGCTACGCCTCCTCGCTGACCGTCGCCCAGAACCAGAGCCCCCGCTACAACAAGGCCCGTTACGCCATGCCGAGCGCCCCGGCCTCAGCGGTCTCCCTCCAGGTCCCCGGATCGGTGGGTGGCGGCGCGACGTTCACCGCGACCGCGACGGTCACCGTGCCCAAGGGCGGGCCGACCGCCACCAAGGTCACGGCGGCACTCGACGTACCTACGGGGTGGACCGTGAGCCCGCGGTCCGCGCCCGCCGCCATCGACCGGATACGCGGCGGCTCCTCGGCCGCCTTCACCTGGAAGGTCACCGCGCCGCAGAGCCCCGCCAAGGTCAACGCCCTGACGGTGAAGGCCCGTCTGACACAGGGCCGGTCCACCGCGGCCCCGCGTGACGTACGGATCGTCGGGGCGGTGCCCGCGCCGCCGCCGGCCGGGGACAACCAGGTCAGCGACCTGGAGTTCCTGTCCGCGACCAACGGCTGGGGACCGGTGGAACGCGACCAGAGCGTCGGCAACACCGCGCCCGACGACGGCACCCCGCTGAAGCTGGGCGGCGTCACCTACGCCAAGGGCCTGGGCACCAACTCGCCCAGTGACGTGCAGATCTACCTCGACGGGCGCTGCACCAGGTTCACCGCCCTGGTCGGCGTCGACAACGGCGATCCGGGCACGGTCACCTTCTCCGTGACCCTCGACGGCAAGGTTCTCACCACCACCCCCGTGCTGAACGGCGGTTCGGCGCCGGTCGCGATCGACGTGCCGGTCACCGGCGGCCAGGTCATCGACCTGGGCGTCGGCGACGGAGGCGACGGCAACGGCAACGACCACGGGGACTGGGTCAATCCGACCCTGACCTGCACGGGCTGACCGCGGCCGACAGCGGGGACGACGAGCCCGCGCCACCGCGACCGCGGTGCGCGGGCTCGTCGTCGCGCTGCCTCTTCTCCGTGGAGCGGCTACTCCTCCAGCGGGCCGAGGTCCGGGGTGTCGCGCAGGTCGTCCTCCTGCGCGGAGTCGAGGCGAGGATTCGCGGCCCTGACGGGGTGGGGTTCTAGTCCTCGGAGGGGGTCGGGCGGCGGGGGGTGAGGTGGTTGGGGAGCCAGTCGAGGCGGGTGGCCTCTTGGTGAGGGCCGCCGCCCTCGTGACCGTTGAAATCGTAGATCTCGATCTGCTTGTCGGCGTGCGCGTAGGCGTTGAAGGCGGCGAAGACGGTGGACGGCGGGCACGTCTGGTCTTCGAGCGCGGTGGAGAAGAGGGCGGGGGCGTTGGCGCGAGCCGCGAAGTGGACGCCGTCGAAGTAGGACAGGGTCCGGGTGACCCGGTCGACGCTCGCGCGGTGGGTGTTGAGGTAGCGGCCCACCTCGCGGTACGGGTCGCGGTCGGTGAGCCGGATCGCGCGCGGGAAGTCGCACAGGAAGGGGACGTCGGGGGCGACGGCCGCCAGGTCCGGTACGAGGCCCGCGACGGCCAGCGTGATCCCGCCGCCCTGGCTGGTGCCGAGCGCGACCGTACGCGCGGCGTCGGTCAGCGGGTGCGCGCGGCCCGCCTCGACGGCGCGCACCGCGTCGGTGAACACCCGGCGGTAGTAGAAGGATCGCGGGTCCTCGATGCCACGGGTCATGAAACCGGGGACGGCGGGCCCGCTGCCCGCCTCGTCGGGGGTGTCACCGACCGACCAACCGCTGCCCTGGCCGCGGGTGTCCATCACCAGGTGCGCGAAACCGGCCGAGGCCCACAGCAGATGGGTGTGCGGCAGGCCGCGGCCACCGCCGTAGCCCACGAACTCGACCAGCAGCGGCAGGGGTTCGGCCGCGTGGGCGGGCGCCACGAACCAGCCCCTGACCGGCTGGCCGCCGAAGCCCGCGAAGGTGACGTCGTACACGTCGACCGTCGAGAGCCCGGTCCGCACCGGCTCGAACCGCGCGTCGAGCGGGTGCGCGCGGGCCTCCTCCAGGGTCTGCGACCAGAAGGCGTCGAAGTCGGCGGGCTCCGCGGACCGGCTGCGGTACGCGCGGAGTTCGTCGAGGGGCAGGTCGAACAGGGCCATCGGGTCCGCCTTCGTCAGTCGGGGCTTCGCTGTGAACGTCGTTCGGGGCGTGGCTACTTGTAGACCTTGCCGGGCTGCGGTGTGCCCGGCGCGAGGAGTTGGGAGACGGTGACGAAGGTGTAGCCGCGGGCCTGGAGCGTGGAGATGATCGGCGCGATCGAGGCGACCGTGCCGTTGTAGCCCTTGTTCGTCGGGTCGACCAGATCGTGCAGCAGGATGATGCCGTCCGGCTTGGTCTCCTTGAGGATGCGCTTGGCGATCAGCGCGGAGTCGGTGGTCCGGTAGTCCTGGCCGTTGGCGCTCCACACCACCTCCGCCATGCCCAGGTCCCGCGCGATGGCCGTCACCTTGCTGCTCGTACGGCCCTGCGGCGGGCGCAGCAGCATCGGCCGGACGCCGGTCACCTTCTGCACCGCGTCCCGCCCCTCGGTGATCTCCTTGCGGATCTCGGACGAGCTGATCTTGGTGAGGATCTGGTGGGACCAGGTCAGCGTCTCCACCTCGTCGCCCTGCGCCACCATGTCCCGCACCATCTGCGGGTGCTTCATCACGTGGTTCTTGCCGAGCGTGAAGAAGGTCGCGTGCACGTGGTACTTCCGCAGAATGCTCAGGATCTGCGGCGCCCGCACGCTCGGCCCCGCGTCGAAGGTCAGCGCCACACACTTAGCCTTCCGGCAGTCCACGGGCCCGTCCGCACCCTGCGCGAAGGCGACCGTCCTGCCGTCCGCCGCCACATGCTTACGCGCGGCCGACGGCGACGTGCTCTGGTACCCGTCGCACCCGGCAAGCCCGAGCCCCAGCGCCGCCGTGACCACGACCGCGGCCCCGAGCCGCACCCGCCGCCCGGCCTTGGCCCCGATTCCGGCCCTGCGTGCCCCGGTCGTGCTGCGCATGCGCGAGTTCCCCCTCGTCGTGACGGACGCCCGCTCGCGCGGAACGTCCAGCACTCTATCCACGCCGTATCCGCCCACCTCACGGCCCCCCGGCGCGAACAGCGCGGGCGACCGGGGCGCCGGAGCAGGTCGGAGCAGATCGGAGCAGGCCGCGGCGGCCGGGAATAATCGGGCGCGGGCGCGCCGGGGACCGGGTTAGCGTCCGGCGCGTGAGCACTGACGACGGACATGACGACGGGTACTTCGGCGAAGACGTGGCCGGGCGGTACGACGCGGACACGAGTGAGGAGTTCGATCCGGGGGTGGTGCGGCGGACGGTGGACTTTCTCGCGGACCAGGCCGGCGGCGGGCGGGCGCTGGAACTGGCCATCGGGACCGGCCGGATCGCGGTGCCGCTCGCCGAGCGCGGTGTGCCGGTGGCGGGCATCGACATGTCGCGCGCGATGGTGGCCCGGCTGCGGGCCAAGCCCGGCGGACGGGACATCCCCGTCACGATCGGGGACATTGCGACGACGGCGGCGGAAGGGTACGCGGCGGGGACCGCGGACGGGAACGGGGACAGGGACGGGAACGGCGAAGGTGACGACGGCGGATACGCGCTGGCCTACCTGGTGTTCAACACCGTCATGAACCTCGCCACGCAGGAGTCACAGGTCGCCTGCTTCCGCAACGCGGCGGCGCACCTGCGCCCCGGCGGGCGGTTCGTCGTGGAGGTCATGGTCCCCGAGCTGCGGAAGATCCCGCACGGACAGAACGTCGTGCCGTTCCACACCGGCCCCGACGGCTGCTCGTACACCGTCTACGACACGGTCACGCAGGACGCGACCTGCCACTACGTGACGGTCACCGAGGACGGCAGGGGGCAGGTCACCTCGACGCCGTTCCGCTATGTCTGGCCCGCCGAGCTGGACCTGATAGCCCAACTGGCGGGCATGCGGCTGCGGGAGCGGTGGGCGGACTGGTCGCGCGAGCCGTTCACGCAGGACAGCACCCGGCACGTCTCGGTATGGGAGAAGGAAGCGGTCTGACCCGCCAGGACGGTGGCCCTACGCCGGGATCGGGACGGCCGTGCCCGTGACCTGGATGTACGGGGTCGCGGGCGGCGGGACGGTGACCGTGAGGGTGGCCGGGCGGCCGAGGTCGTGGCCCTGGTGGAGGGTGAGGGTGGCCGGCGGGGCGACCAGGCCGAGGTCGCGCAGGTACGCGCCGAGGGCCAGCGCGGCTGCGCCGGTCGCCGGGTCCTCGACCACACCGCCGACCGGGAACGGGTCGCGGACGTGGAAGACCGACGGGCTCTCGCGCCACAGGAGTTGGACGGTGGTCAGGTCCACGGCGGTCATCAGGGCGGCGAGCCGGTCGAAGTCGTAGGCGAGGTCGGCCAGCCGCTCGCGGGTGGCCGCGGCCAGCACCAGGTGGCGGGCGCCCGCGTACGCGACCCGGGGCGGGAAGGCCGGGTCGAGGTCGGCGGCGGGCCAGTCGAGGGCGGCCAGCGCCTCGGCGAGGGCGTCGGGCGCGATGTCCTCGACGTACGGCTCGACGCTGGTCATCGTCGCCAGCGGCGTACCGTCCGGGCCGGTCGAGACGGTGACCGGGACGTCGCCCGCCTGGGTGCGGAACAGCAGGTCGCCCGGGCCGAGGCGGTCCGCCACCGCCACGGCGGTGGCGAGGGTGGCGTGGCCGCAGAAGGAGACCTCCGCCTTCGGGCTGAAGTACCGCACGGTCAGCGTGCGGCCGTCCGTCGCCGTGACGAAGGCGGTCTCGGAGTAGCCGACGTCTGCGGCGACGGCCAGCATGCCGGGGGCGTCGAGCGCCGAGGCGTCGAGGACGACCCCGGCGGGGTTGCCGCCCGCAGGGTCGTCGGAGAAGGCCGTGTAGCGCAGGATGTCGGGCCCCGTGGGTGTCGTCATGACCGCTCCAACCCGGCGCCGTCCCGCGCGTATTCCCGCGGCTGTCGCCGCCGGGCGCGGTGCGCCCTCAGCCGCGTCCGATGAACGGCATCGTCGTCGCCGTCACCGTCGCGAACTGCACGTTCGCCTCCAGCGGCAGCTCGGCCATGTGCCGCACCGTACGGGCCACGTCGGCGACGTCCATCACCGGCTCGACGGCCGTGGTGCCGTTCGCCTGGAGAATCCCGGTCCGCATCCGGGCCGTCATCTCGGTCACCGCGTTGCCGATGTCGATCTGGCCGCAGGCGATGCGGTACGGGCGGCCGTCCAGCGACAGCGACTTCGTCAGGCCGGTCATGGCGTGCTTGGTCGCGGTGTACGCGATGCTGTGCGGGCGCGGGACGTGGGCCGAGACGGAGCCGTTGTTGATGATCCGGCCGCCGGACGGGTCCTGGTCCTTCATCCGCCGGAAGGCCGCCTGCGCGCACAGGAACGCGCCGTGCAGATTCACGTCCACGACGGCGCGCCACTCGTCGTACGACAGGTCCTCGACCGGGACCGGCGGGCCGAACATTCCGGCGTTGTTGAACAGCAGGTCCAGGCGGCCGGGGGCGGTGTCCCGCGCGAACAGTCGCTCCACGTCCTCCGGACGGGTGACGTCGGTCGGTACGGTCAGCGTCCGTCCGGGGCCGGCCGCCGCCAGCTCCGCCGTCTCGGCCAGCGCCTTTTCGCGGCGTCCCGCCAGCAATACCGTCCAGCCCGCCGCCGCCAGTTCCACCGCGACGGACCGGCCGATGCCCGAACCCGCACCCGTGACGACCGCGACTCGCTCGTTCTCGCTCATGGCACCGCAGATTATGCGCTGGGCGGTGCGAGGATGAATTCGCCCGCCCGCCCGCCCCTTTTCCGTGGAGGCCACCGGATGCCCTACGCCGAACCGCTCTCGTCCGACCAGGTGGCCGCGCGGCTCGCCGGGCTTCCCGGCTGGGAGGTGCTGCCCGGTGGTGACGGGGCCGACGCCGCCGCCACGCTCCGGCGGGTCTACCGGTTGGCGCACCTTCCCGCCGCGATCTTCGCGCTGCACATCGCGGGAATCCAAGCCGAGCTTGACCATCACTCGGACCTCACCCTCGGCTACGACACGTTGACGGTGGCCCTCACCACCCACGCCGCCGGTGGGCGCCTCACCGCCAAGGACTTCGACCTCGCCTCCCGCATCGAGGCCATCGCCCCGACCCACTCCGCCGCCTGAGCCGCGCTCAGGCGGCCTGGCCAGGCGTCGCGTTGGCGCTGGGCGAGCGGACAGGGGGCGCGCCCCAAGAAAACGGGCCCTGCGCGGAGGGGCGCGGTTAGTCGATGCCGGGGTAGGTGACGCCGGTGTGTTCGCGGATGGTGTCGAGGGTTCGCATGATGGAGAGGGAGCCGGCGAGGGGGACGAGGGGGGATTCGAGCTCGTCGGCGCGGAGGCAGCGCATGACTTCGGCGGCCTCGTAGGCCATGGTGCCGCGGGTGAGGCCGTCGGCGACGACGTCGGAGAAGAGGACGGTGCGGGGCTCCTCGCCCTGGCGGTGGACGATGAAGCGCTCGGGGTTGAAGAAGCCCTCGGGGAGCTCGATGCGGCCGGCGCTGCCGGTGACGACGGCGCGGGCGCCGGTGTCGGCGGTGATGGAGCAGGTCAAAGTGGCGACGGCGCCGTCGTTCCAGCCGAGGACGATGCCGGTGTTGTCGTCCACGCGCTCGGGTGTGAGGTGGGACCACGCCTGGACCTCGTCGGGCTCGCCGAGCAGGAGCTGGGCGAAGGAGACCGGATAGACGCCGAGGTCGAGCAGGGCGCCGCCGCCCTGGTCGGGGTCGCGCAGCCGGTGGGTGGCGGGGAAGTCCCCGGAGAAACCGAAGGCGGCCGAGACGTCCCGCACCTCCCCGATCAGCCCCTCGGCGATGAGCGCGAGCATGTGCCGGATCAGCGGGTTGCAGTACATCCACATGGCTTCCATGAGGAACAGACCGCGGTCGCGGGCGAGGTCCACCAGCTCGTGCGCCTCACGGGCGTTGATGGTGAACGCCTTCTCGCACAGCACGGCCCGCCCGGCCTCCAGACAGATCCCGGTCGCCTCGCGGTGCGCGGAGTGCGGCGTGGCGACGTACACCACGTCGACCCCGTCGTCCGCGGCCAGCTCCGCCCAGGAGCCGTACGCGCGCGCGATCCCGTACCGCTCGGCGAACGCCTTCGCGCCCTCGAGGGTGCGCGAGCCCACGGCGACGACCTCCGCGTCCGGCAGCGTCAGCAACGCCTCGGTGAAGGTGGCGGCGATCCCGCCGGTCGCCAGGATGCCCCAGCGGATGGTCCGTACGCCGTCGTCGCTCATCGGTCGGTCTCCCACTCGTCGGTCAGGGTCAAAACGTGGTCTCGGTCGTGCGCGATCACTGGAAGGATAGAGAACGGTTCAACTACCACCTACGGAGAGTGCCGTGCAGGACGCCGGGCCGCCCATACCCGCGCACACCGCTGACATCACCGATGTCACCACCACCCACACCACCACCCCTACCCCGACCATCGGCACGCAGCGCCGTACCGGCCTGCTCGTCACGCTCGTTCTCGGCGGCCTCACCGCGGTGCCGCCGTTGTCGATGGACATGTATCTGCCCGCGCTGCCCCAGGTCACCGACGCCCTGCACAGCACCGCGGCGACGGCGCAGCTCACCCTCACCGCCTGCCTCGCGGGCATGGCGCTCGGCCAGCTCGTGGTCGGGCCGCTCAGCGACCGCTGGGGACGCCGCCGTCCCCTGCTGACCGGCATGGTCATCTACATCCTCGCCACCGCCGTCTGCGCCTTCGCGCCCTCGGCGGGCCTGCTGATCACCTTCCGGCTGATCCAGGGCCTGGCGGGCGCGGCGGGCATCGTCATCGCCCGCGCGGTCGTCCGGGACCTCTACGACGGCGTGGAGATGGCCCGTTTCTTCTCCACCCTGATGCTGATCTCCGGCGTCGCCCCGATCGTCGCCCCGGTGATCGGCGGCCAGATCCTGCGGATCACCGACTGGCGCGGCGTCTTCGCCGTCCTCACCGTGATCGGCGTCCTGCTCACCCTGGTGGTGTGGCGCTGGCTGCACGAGACGCTGCCGCCCGAGCGCCGGCACTCCGGCGGGCTGCTGGGCACATTCGGCGCGGTCAAGCGGCTGCTCGGCGACCGGATCTTCACCGGGTACGTGCTCTCGGGCAGCTTCGCCTTCGCGGCGCTGTTCACCTACGTGTCCGCGTCCGCCTTCGTCATCCAGGACATCTACGGCGCCTCGCCGCAGACCTTCAGCCTGCTGTTCGGGCTGAACTCCATCGGCATCGTCGGCGTGGGCCAGCTCAACGGCAAGGTGCTGGTCGGCCGGGTCGCGATGGAGAAGATCCTCACGATCGGGCTCGCGCTGATCACCGTAGCCTCGGTGGCGCTGGTGCTGCTGACCACCGGCGTCTTCGGCCGGGCGGGACTGCCCGCCGTCTCCGCCGCGCTCTTCGTGCTGATGGCGTCGATGGGCCTGACCCTGCCCACCGCGAACACGCTGGCACTGCTGCGCGTCAAGCGGGACGTGGGCTCGGCGTCCGCACTGGTGGGCACCTCGTCCTTCCTGATCGGCGCCCTCGCGTCGCCGCTGGCCGGAGTGGCCGGTGACGGCACCGCGGTGCCGATGGCCCTCGTGCAGTTGACCTGCGCACTCGTGGCCGTCGCCTGTTTCGTCGGGCTGTGCGTGCGCGGGCGTCGTACCGTGGAGGGACCCTAGGCGGCACGCGGGCCATCAGGCGGCTCGCGGCGCGGACCATCAGGAGGCCCGCGGGCCATCAGGAGGATGCGATGTCCGATACCACGGACGAGAGCCCCGGCCAGAGCGTGGGCGCGCGTACCGACCGGCTCGCCGAGCCGGGCGACGACGAGCGCACATGGGCGTTCAAGAGCGCCGACAGCTCCCTGCACACGGGCGCGGAGGGGGCGGCCGACGGCTCGGTGAGCCCGGAGGACCTGGTACTGCTCTCCGGCCGTGAGCCCACGCCGGAACGGATCGAGAAGGCCCGCAGAGCACTGGAGGAACATGGCGCCGCCGCTGTCGAGAGGTACCTGCCCTGAGGCGGGCCTCGACGCCGCAGAGCTGAGCCGTATCGTCCCCGCGCTGGCCGCGTACACGCGCCCGGCGCCCGCGCACCCCTGGTGCGCGGGCGCCGTCGTGCTGGCCGGCCGGGGCAGGACCGTCGCGTTGCACGAGGCGGTCGGCTGGGCGGTGCGCTACGGCGCGTATGACGAGAGCGCGGACGTCGGCGTCGAGCTGCCGCCCTGGCAATGGGTGCCGATGCGCGAGGACACCGTCTTCGACCTGGCCTCGCTCACCAAGGTGTTCACGGCCACCGTCGCCGCCACCCACCTCGACCAGGACCGCGAGGTCGCCGCGTACGTGCCGGAGTTCGGCGCGGCGGGCAAGGGCGCGATCACCGTACGGCAGCTCCTCGACCACACCTCGGGCCTGCGCCCCGAACTGCCCTTCTACGACCGGCCGACAGCGCAGGGCCGGGCGCGGATGCTGTGGGACGAGGAGCCGGTGCACCCGCCGGGCACCCTGCGGGTCTACTCCGACCTGAACCTCATCGCGGTCCAGTACGCGCTGGAGGCCGCCACGGGACGCCCGCTCGCGGTGCTGATCAGCGAGGAGGTCACCGGCCCCCTCGGCATGCTCGACACCGGCTTCAACCCGCCGCCCGCCGCGCTGTCGCGGATGGCGGCCACCGAGGACCAGCGGCGGCCGTGGGGCAGGCTCGACCGCGGCATGGTGCGCGGGAGCGTGCACGACGAGAACGCGTACGCGATGGGCGGGGTCAGCGGGCACGCCGGGCTGTTCTCGACGGCCTGGGACCTGGCGCTGTTCTGCCGGGCGCTGCTCGACCGGGGCGGTCCCTGGGGCGGCTTCGAGACCGACCAGGCTTGGTTCATGGGCGAGTTGGCCGGGCGCGGCGCGTACGGGCACACCGGTTTCACCGGCACGAGCCTCGTGGTCGACCCGGAGAGCGACAGCTTCCTCGTGCTGCTCGCCAACTCCGTCCACCCGACCAGGACCTGGCGCGACGGCAGCGCACCACGCGCCGCCGCCGCGACCGGGCTGGCCAGGGCGATCCTCAAGGCCGAAACCGGGGGGCCCGTGTAGCGGTCCCGTTCAACGCGGGGCGCCCGTGCGGCCGTTCAACGCGGGGCGCCCGTGCGGCCGTTGAACGCGGGGCGCCGTGCGGCCGTTCAACGGACGACGCCCGTGCGGCCGTTCAGCGGAAGATGCCGGTGTGGCCGAGCGAGTAGCGGCCCGGCTGCGGGTAGACGGCCAGGCCGTGCGGTCCCGAGCCGACCGGGATCTTCGCCAGGGTGCGCCCGTCGGCGGTGTCGATCGCGTACACCTCGCCGTCGTACCGCCCCGACAGCCACAGCACCTTGCCGTCCGCGGACACCCCGCCCATGTCGGGGCTGCCGCCGCCCTCGATGTGCCACTTGCGGACCAGCTTGCGGGTGGCGAAGTCGAGCAGCGAGATCGAGCCCTCGCCGCGGTTGGAGATGTACATCACCTTCGAGTCGCGCGAGACGTACAGGCCGTGCGCGCCCTTGCCGGTGCGCAGCAGCGTCGGCTTGGAGAAGGTGTCGCCGTTCATCACCCACACGCCGTCGGCCATCATGTCGGCGATGTACCAGGTTTTGCCGTCCGGCGAGATCTTCACGTCCTGCGGCATCGCGCCCTCGAACGGCAGCCGCTGCTGGCCGACGACCTTCATCTCCGCCGTGTCGACCTTCAGCAGCTCGCCGGAGAACTCGCAGGACACGATGAAGTACCGGCCGTCGGGCGAGAAGTCCGCGTGGTTCACGCCGTAACAGCTCACCGGCACGGTCTTCTTGACCGCCATGGTGTGCGCGTCGCGGAAGACCAGCTCGCGGTCGAGCGACGCCATCACCACCGCGTACTTGCCGTCCGGCGTGAAGTACAGGTTGTACGGGTCGTGCACGTCGACCGTCGGACCCGCCTTGCCGGTGGCCGGGTCGAGCCGGGTGAGGGTGTTGCCGACGTCGTTGTTGACCCACAGCGTCTTCAGGTCCCACGACGGCACCACGTGCTGCGGCTGCTCGCCGACCGGGATCGTCTCGATGACCTTGTACGTCTTCGGGTCGATGACCGAGACCGTGTTGGAGTCGGTGTTCGGCACGTAGACCCGCGAAGGGAAGTTCCGCACCACGGGGGACAGCGCGTTCGGCCGGTCGGCGGCGTAGACGTCCTTCGGGTCGAGCGGCGGCGGCATGCCCGGCAGGCCCTGCCCGGCGGCCGGGACGTGCGGCGCGGACTGCGGTGTCGCCCCGGCCGCGGCTTTGGCGGCCTTGGCGGAGGCGGTCGCGTGCGCGTGCCCGCCCGTGGCCGTCGTACCGCAGCCCGCGGTGAGCACACCGCCCGCGAGTACGGCGACGGTGGCGGCGCCCGCCACGAGGAGCGTGCGGGCGGAGACCGTGGGCGGGTGGGAGTGGCCGGGGGCCGGGTGCGGGGAACGGAACGGGATGCGGCGCATCAGGTCAGCAGCTCCGAGGTCGTGACCGCGCGGAGGCCCCGGCGGTGCAGGTCGTCGAGGATCCCGGGCAGCGCGGCGACCGTGCCGGAGTGCCCGAAGTGCAGGGAGACCACCGAGCCCGCGCGGGCCTGGGCGGCCACCGCGGCGCGCACCCGTTCGGCCCCCGGGTCGGTGTAGTCGAGCGGGTCGACGTCGTACGACAGCACGTGCGGGTAGCCCGCCTCGCGGGCGAGGCTCACCACCAGCGGGGTCGCCATCCGCGCCTGGGACGGGCGGAACCAGCGGCCCCGCGAGCCCGTGAGCTGGGTCAGCCGCCGGGCGCAGCCCTCGATCTCCGCGGTGGCCGCGGCGGCGTCCATCGCGCCGATGTCGCCGTGCGTCTGGGTGTGGTTGCCCAGTTCGTGGCCGCCGTCCAGAATCCGGCGGGCGAGCCGCGGATACGTGTCGAGCCAGGCGCCGACCGCCAGCACGGTCACCCGCGCCCCGGCCTTCTCCGCCTCGGCCAGCAGCGCCGTGGCCAGCGCCGGTTCGCCCTGGCCGTGGAAGGTGAGGGCGAGCCGCGCGCGGTCGCGCGGGCCGTGCTCGATCTGGTCGGGCAGGCCGGGCGGCAGCGGCGGCGCGGACGTGGCGGGCTCCCCTGCGGGCGCGTGCGGCGGGGGCGAGGGCGCGCCGGTGGAGGCGGGGGACGCGGGGGACGAGGGCGAGGACGACGTGCCGGGTGCGGGGGCGGGTGCGGCGCCGGACGGACGGCCGTCGGAGCACCCGGCCAGCAGCGCCCCGGACGCGGTCACTTGCAGCAGATTTCGGCGGGAGATGGACATCGGGCACCACCTTATGACGTAACGCCACTTTCGGCCCATGTCGCCGGGCCCGCGTCGCACGGAGTCGCACGGATGAGTCAGTCCGCTGGGCCGCCTGCCATCATGGGCCGACGAAGGCACCGCGCCGCGGTGACCGGGGGGTGGACCGCGGGTGACCGCGAAGAGGTGCGTGGGGGGCTGCGTGGCCGAGACAACGGCGGGGACGGGTGCCGGGACGGACGGCGGCACGGGTGCCCGTGCGGGCGACGGTGCCGACATGGGCGCCGGTAGCGGCGTAGGCATGGACGCGGGCAGCGCCGCGGGCGCCGGGACGGCGCCGACGAACGGCGGTGCGGGCGAAGGTCCGACCCCCGTGACGGACGACGGCGCGGGTACGGGGACGAGCGCCGCCATCGGCATCAGTGCCGGCACGGGCGCGAGCGTCGGTGCGACGCCCGGGGCGTACGGCGGCGCGGGTGTCGGTCCGGCCGCCGGGGCGTACGGCGGCGCGGGTGTCGGTGCGACGCCCGGGGCGTACGGCGGCGCGGGTGTCGGTCCGGCCGCCGGGACGGACGGCGGCGCGGTCCCGGTGGTGGCGCGCGGCACGCGTACCGCGCCCGTCCGCGACGCCGGATTCCTGACCGCCGTCCGGCGGCTGCGCGCCGCGCAGAAGACCGCCAAGGGCGTGTCGCTCTACTCCCGTTACGTGAACCGGCCGGTCGGCCGGGTGCTCGCCGCGGGGGCGTACCGGATCGGACTGACGCCCAATCAGGTGACCCTGGTCAGCGCCGTGTTCAGCGGCGCGGCCGTCGCCGCGCTCGCGCTCGGCCGCCCCTCGTGGCCGCTGGCCCTCGCCGTGTGGGCGGGCCTGGTGATCGGCTTCGCCTTCGACTCCGCCGACGGACAGCTCGCCCGGCTGCTCGGGGCGGGCAGCCCGGCGGGGGAGTGGCTCGACCACGTCGTCGACTGCGCGAAGATCACCGCCGTGCACGCGGCCGTACTGATCACCTTCTACCGGCACTTCGACCTGCCGGGCGACGGCTGGCTGCTGCTGCCGCTGGGCTTCCAGCTCGCCGCCGTCCTGATCTTCTTCGGCGGCCTGCTCACCGACAAGCTCAAGCCGAAGGAGCCGAAGAGCCAGGGGGCGGCCCCCGGCAGCCCGGCGCCCGCGCCCTCACGGCTGCGCGCGGTCGCCCTGCTGCCCGTCGACTACGGCGTCTTCTGCCTGGTCTTCCTGCTGCTCGGCAGCCAGAGCGCCTTCAGGACCGGATACCTGGTCCTCTTCGCCGTGCACGCGCTCTTCCTCGCGGCCTTCCTCACCAAGTGGTTCAGAGAGCTTCGGAGGGTCTGACCGAGGGCTGCGCCGGCTCGGTCAGCACGTCGAGCGCCTTGCGGAGCTGGGTGCTCGACGTGTGCACGGTGTACGGGAAGTAGACGATCTCCACGCCCACCGTGGCGAAGTCCCGCTCCAGACGGCGCCCCTTGTCCGTACCGCGCCAGTCGTCGCCCTTGAACAGCACGTCGAAGCGGACCTGCTGCCAGGTCTCCAGCTTGTCCGGCACCGTCTCGACGAAGGCCGCGTCCACGAAGCGCACACTGCGGACGATCTCCAGCCGCTCCACCAGCGGCACCACAGGACTGCGGCCCTTGGCGAGCTGCGCCATCTCGTCCGAGACGACGCCCGCGACCAGGTAGTCGCACTGGCTGCGGGCGTGCCGCAGGATGTTGAGATGCCCCACGTGGAAGAGGTCGTAGACCCCAGGCGCGTAACCGACCCGATGTGACATAAAACGACCCCCCGGTCGTACGGTGAACTGTGCGACGCTCCCCAGCGTCGCGGAGTCTCAGACGATAGCCGTGCCGTGTTGCGGTCAAGCGGCGATTAGCGAAAGTACAACCGATGGTAAGCGGGCGTGTGCTCTCCTGGTGAACAGCTAGGGTGGGCACTTGTTCGTCATTGGCGGTCTCTGGGGGGTCTGGGGACGCCGGGGGAAGGGAACACTCCGTGGCTGAGTCCGGCGCGCGCCGCCGTCTGCTGCTGGTCTCCACGAATTACGCGCCTGAGCACGCCGGGATCGGTCCGTACGCGACACAGATCGCCGAACACTGGGCGGCGAACGGCGACGAGGTGCACGTCCTGGCCGGTATGCCGCACTACCCGGCATGGCGGCTCGACCCGGAGTACGCCCGGGTGTGGCGCACCGAGGAGCGCCGCGCCGGGGTCAGCGTGCACCGCCGCAAGCACCTCGTGCCGCCGCGCCAGAGCGCCGTCACCCGTGCCCTGTTCGAGGCCACCGTGCTCGGCCACGGCCTGCTCGCACCGCCCGCGATGGACCGCCCCGACGCGGTGATCGCCCAGATGCCCAGCCTCGGCGGCGGCCTGGTCGGCGCCCGGATCGCCCGGCGGCACGGCGTCCCGTACATCCCCGTCGTGCAGGACCTGATGGGCGCGGCGGCGGCGCAGAGCGGCATACGCGGCGGCGGCAGGGCGGCCTCCGCGGCGGGCGCGGTCGAGGCGTACGCGCTCAAGCGCGCCACGCTGGTCGGCGTCATCCACGAGAGCTTCGTCGCCAAGGTCGCCGCAATGGGCGTGCCCGAGGAGCGAATACGGCTGGTGCCCAACTGGTCGCACGTCAAGCGCCCGAGCAGGCCGCGCGAGGAGATGCGCGCCAGGCTCGGCTGGCGTCCGAACCAGACGGTGCTGCTGCACTCCGGGAACATGGGCCTCAAACAGGGCCTCGAAGTGCTCGTCGAGGCCGCGCGCCTCGACCCGGCGCTGCGCGTGGTGCTGATGGGCGACGGCAACCAGCGCGAGCACCTGCGCTCGCTGGCCGGCGGCCTGCCCAACCTGGAATTCGCGCCGCCCGCCGATGACGACGCCTTCCCCGACATGCTGGCCGCCGCCGACGCGCTCGCGGTCACCCAGCGCGCCTCCGTGCTCGACATGAGCATCCCCTCCAAGCTCACCTCCTACTTCGCCGCCGGGCGGCCGGTCGTCGCCTCCGTCGCGGCCGAGGGCGGCACCGCCCAGGAAGTGGAACGCTCGGAGGCGGGAATCGTCGTACCGCCGGAGGATCCGCGTGCACTGCTGGACGTAGTACGCG
Source organism: Streptomyces sp. NPDC008139 (assembly GCF_042957025.1). NCBI lineage: Bacteria > Bacillati > Actinomycetota > Actinomycetes > Kitasatosporales > Streptomycetaceae > Streptomyces > Streptomyces sp. NPDC008139. Next base: position 144,753 of record NZ_JBIBHM010000001.1, on the reverse strand, counting down.
CTCTGGCCGATGATCCTGGTAGGGCCGACGCGCTGGGGGCGCGCGGGCCCGAGTACGTGGACGCGCATCTCAGTCGCGAGGCGGGTCTCGCGCGGATCGACGCACTGCTCGCGGAGGCGCTGGGGGCGCCCCGCGAGACGCCTCCCGAGGACGGGGAGGCCCGGGAGCCCGGGACGGCCGGGGGAACCGGGGAGATCGAGGGGGCAGTGGGCAAGTGAGCGACACGACGCGCGCCACCGAGGCGCAGGACGAACCGGATCTGCTCCGCGACCAGTTCCGCCAGCTCATCCGCTACCGGGCGCTGATCGTGGCCGGTGTGCTGGTCGGCCTCTTCGGCGGCGCCTGGCTCGCGCTGACCGGCGCCGACTCCTACGCGGCCACCAGCGAGGTACGGATCAGGGCCGCCACCGTCGACCCGTTCGCCACCGGCGCCTCCGCCGACAAGGGCATCGACATCGGCTCCGAGCGGCAGACCGCGGTCAGCAGCACCGTCTCCGACGCGGCGGCGAAGATCGTCAAGGCACCGGCCGACGCCATGGAGCACTGCCTCCAGGTCACCAACCCGCCCAACACCCTCGTCCTGCGCTTCACGTGCAGCACCGGGAACGCGGCCAAGTCCGCGCTGTGGGTCAACGCCTTCACCAAGGCGTATCTGGAGAACCGGCAGGCGCAGACCAAGTCCACCATCAACACGATGGTCAACGGCTACAAGGCCCAGCTCGACCCGCTCAACAAGCAGCGCGACGACCTGCTCAAGCAGATCGACCACACCGTCAACGCCCAGGTGATCAGCTCCCTGACCACCCAGCAGACAAATTTGCTCTCGCGCATCCTCGAACTCAACGGCAACATCAGCGGCCTGCGCGCCCTGGACACCACGCCCGGCTCGATCATCAGGCCCGGTGTGGCGCCCAAGGCCCCCGCGGGTCCCGGACTGCCGATGATGCTCGGCCTCGGCGGCGGCGTCGGCATCGCGCTCGGCCTGCTGGGCGCCTGGGTCAGGCTGGTCTTCGACCCGACCGTCCGCTCCGAGGGCGAGGTCACGCGCACGCTCGGCGCCCCGGTGCTCGGCACGCTGCCGCGCAGCCGCCGCCAGCGCGGCAGCGGCCCCGCGTCGCTGCTCGCCGAGGGGCAGAGCGGCGGACGGCTCGCCGAGGAGTACCGCGCGGTCGGCTTCCGGCTCGCCCACGACAAGCGCTTCGCCGACCGGCGGCGGCTGCTGGTCGTCGCGCCGCGCGGCAGCAGCGACACCGCGGCGGGCGTCGCGGTCAACCTGTCCGCGTCCTTCGCCGAGATGGGCATGGAGGTGCTGCTGGTCGAGGCCGACCTGCGCACCCCGTCGCTGTCCGCCCGGCTGCGCACCGCGGACGGCGGCGCGCGCCCCGGCTGGGCCCGCTCGCCGGGCCTCGGCGAGGGCGGCTGGCCCGCCGGGCTGCAAGTCTCCATCGACGCGGGCGAGTCCGGCTCCTTCGACCTCGTGCCCGGCCGCCGGGTGCGCAATGTGGCCCGCGCGCTCACCTCGGCCCCGGCCACCAGGCTCTTCTCCGAGGCCGACACCCCCGGTGCCGCCGTGGTCGTACTGGCCCCCGCGGTCCTCGCCTACGCCGACGCGCTGGCGCTCGCCGACCGGGTCGACGGCGTGGTCGTGGTCTGCGACCCGCGCGAGGTGCACCGCGCCGACCTCGTCCGCGTCCGCGAGCTGGTCAACGCGGCGGGCGGCGCCGTACTCGGCGTGGTCCTGCACTCGGCCGCGGAGACCGGCGGCGGGCACCGCTTCCGCCTCGGCCGCCGCAGGACCGCCACCGGCCGCACGGGGAACGGCGGTTCCGGCGGTGGCGGCGGGATCCCGCAGCAGCCCCGGCCCCACGACGGGGAGCCGTCCGCCCAGTCCCACAGCCCGGCCGCTCCGGAACGACACCCGGTCCCTTGACGGGCCCCGACCCGCGGCGCCCCGTCACCCACCCGGTCACGACGGCGGCCGTGGGCCCCGGGGCCGAGTTCACGTACGCGGGCCCGCCCGATCCCCCGGGCGCCTCAGGGCCGTCCGGCCCGTCCGAGGCGTCGGCGGACGGCGAGGACGAGTCCGGCGACCCGGCCGGGTCCGGCACGTCCAAGGGCGGGCCCGGCACCAAGGCCGCCATCATCAGCTCGGTGGCCGACCAGGGCGTCGCCGCCTTCACCAACATCATCGTGCTCGTCGTGGCCGCCCGGCTGTCCAGCGCCGCCGGATTCTCCGTGTTCTCCATGGTCTACATGGTGTTCACGGTGCTGCTGGGCGTCGGCGTCTCCTACGTGGGACAGGCGCTGGTGCTGGAGCGCGGCGCCGCGCAGGTGCGGGCGGCCTGCCGCAGCGCGGCCACCTTCACCGCCGTGGCGTCCACCGTGATCGGCTTCTCGATGGCCGCGGGGCTCGCCTTCGTGCCCGGCGGCACCGCGCGCGGCCTCGCGGTCCTCGGCCTGGTGCTGCCGATCGTGCTCACCCAGGACGGCATGCGGTACTGCTTCTCCGCCCTGCGGCTGCCGCACTACGCGCTCGCCGCCGACACCGTACGACTGGCCGTCGCCGTACCGGCGCTGGCCATGCAGCCGCACGGCGCGGGCGCGGTCCGGCTCGTCGCCGTCTGGGGCGTGTCCGCCGTGCCCGCGCTGCTCGTGGGCGCCGCCCTGCTGTGGCCGAAGGTCAAGGGCGCACCGGTGGACCTGCGCAAATTCGTCCGCCGCGGGCACCTCGGGCAGCGCTTCGTCATCGAGTTCGGCGTCGGCAACGCCACCAGTCAGCTCGCGGTCGTCGGCCTCGGCCTGTTCGCCGCGCCGCTGGCCGTCGGCGCCCTGCGCGGCGCCACCACGCTCTTCGGCCCGATGAACGTGCTCTTCAACTCCGCGACCGCCTTCGGGCCGCCGCTGCTCAACCGGGTCCGCGGCGCCGACGACAAGGTGCGCGCGACCGCCGTCCTCGCCACCGTCCTCGCCTGGATCGCGGTGTCCTGGACGGTCGTGCTGATGCTGCTGCCCGCCCATGTGGGCCGCCAACTGCTCGGTGACACCTGGGCGTCGTCGTCCGCGCTGCTGGCCGCCTCCGGCAGCCAGTACGCGTGCATCGCGCTCGGCACCAGCGCCCTGCTGACGCTGCGCGTGCTGCGGCCCCGCGCCACGCTGCCGATCCAGGTGGTCTTCTCGCTCGCGTCCGTGGTCTTCATGCTCGCCGGCTACCAGTGGGACGGGGTGATGGGCGCCGCCTGGGGCCTGGCCCTCGGCTCCGCGCTCAAGGCGGTGGCGCTGTGGCTGCGGATCGTCGCCGTCAAGCGCGCGCCCGCCGCCACCGACCCTCACACACCCGACGCCTCCGCCGAGGGCGTCACGCCCTCAGCCCCGATGGCCAGCGGCGACGCGGTGTCCGGGACCTCCGCCTCCGGCGTTGTCGTCAGTCGCGATGGCTCCGCCATCACTCCCTCCTCCGCCTTGGACTCGAAGGCCCCGGACACCGCTCCTGCCTCCACTGACCATCGCGGCTGAGGGCGTCACCGCAGGATCTTCCGCCGGTCCGCGCTGAAGGTCGTCACCAGCAGCAGGCACACCGCGGCGATGCCGATCCGGCCCGACGCCTGGAGCAGCGGGCCGCGCAGCAGGATGAAGGAGTAGCCGCACACCAGCGGGATCACCACGGCCATCACCGTGCCGGGGCGGCCGTCGTCCAGCGTGCGCTGGGCGTATCTGCGGTCGCCGCGGGCACAGAAGTAGCCCAGCAGCAGGAAGCCGCCGGTCATGCCGACCGGGCCGAAGTCCAGCCACAGCTCCGCCCACAGCGGCGACGACAGGTTGGTGTTGGTCATGCCCATCCACTGGCCGACCTGCACACCGGAGTCCAGCGGCTTGCCGTGCCAGATCGAACGCGGCACGAAGAAGAAGACGTCCGCCGCGAGCTGCCGCCCGTGGGAGTGGCCCTCGCCGGACCGCACGAAGGTGATGGTGTTCGCGAACATCCCGATCTGGTCGTAGTCCTTGAGCGTCAGCGGCTCCAGCGCCGACGTCGTCTCCACCGGGTGGTAGCCGCCCGAGTCGTACCGGAAGCGGTCGAGGAACGGGAAGAGCAGCAGCGCCGCCACCACGCCCGTCACCAGGGCCGTGCGGTACATCACCGGGCTCTTGGGGAAGGCCGTGAAGAGCAGCGAGAACACGACGGTCAGGAACCAGTACCGCGGGTTGGAGATCGGGTTGTTCACGATCACGTTGATCAGCACCAGGCCGGTGAGCGCGGCGATGGCCAGCGGCCTGCGGCGGGCGATCCGGGACGTGATCATCCAGCGGATCAGGAAGAGCATGGCCAGCAGCGCCGGTACGGTGCCGAAGCCGCGGATGAAGGCCGAGCCGACATGGCTGTCGCCGCCGCTGCCCGCCAGACCGCTGGCCTGCACCGACTCGCTGATGCCCTGACGGCTGGAGAAGAAGACGGTCGGGCCGCCGAGCTTCATGATGCACAGCGCGCTGCCGAGGTACGCGACCACGATCAGCAGCCACAGGCGGCGCCGCGACACGGACGCCTGCGGGCGGGCCTTGCGGATACGGGCCGCCGGGCGGTGCCGGGCCAGCAGCGCGCCGACGTCGAAGGCCACGCAGCCGATCAGGACGAGCGTGATCGCCGTCGTCGTGTCGGAGCGCGGGCCCACCACCGGCGTCGGGACCTGCCCGATGACCGCCTGCGCCAGCGGGGCCACGCCCATCGCCACGTACACGAACAGCCAGAACGCGCCCTGGATCAGCCGCCGTCGCCGGGTCAGCACCATCGCCGCCAGCCGGCCGCCGCCGTACACCGTCAGCGTCAACTGGAGCCAGTACGCGGTGTCCCGCACGCCCGTGCCGGGCTGGGCCGCCACGTACGCGGGCAGGAACCCCACCAACGCGATGACCAGCGGCACCGCCAGTGCCCGCGACAGCGCCGCACGCGGTACCGATGTCGTGGCCTGCGCCTCGTCCGGGCCGGGCCGCTCCAGCGGCCCGCCCGCACCGGCCTGGTCCTGTGCCACGTCCAGGGCCATGGCCCACCCCCTTCATGCTCCCCGCGCCGAGTCTATGGCCTCCGGCCGGGAGGATCAGGGCGTCCGGGGCCGGAAGTGCCCCGATGAGGGGTCGGTGTCGATAATGTGAACCCGAGGCGCGGGGGCGCCGAAAATCAGGGGTGGGGAGCCATATGAAGGTGCTGCATGTCGTCACGCTGCATACGCCGACGAACGACTTCGGCGGCCCGACACGGGTGGCGCTGAATCTGTCCAAGGGCCTGCGGGCCCAGGGCGTCGACGCCCGGATCGCGACGCTGGGCGACGGTTTCACGGGCCCGCTGCCGACGGAGCTGGAGGGCGTGCCGTCGTTCGTGCACCAGGCGCGCCACGTGCTGCCGTTCGAGGTGAGCGGCATCACGTCGCCGGGGCTGCTGGCGAAGGCGCGCCGGATGGTGAAGTCGGCGGACGTGGTCCATGTGCACCTGATGCGGGACCTGATCACGCTGCCGTTCGCGCTGTTCGCGCTGGAGGCAGGGGTGCCGCTGGTGATCCAGACGCACGGCATGATCGACCCGACGGAGAAGCTGTTCGCGAAGGCCGTCGACGTCCTGGGCATGAAGCGGGTGCTGCGCAAGGCGGACGCGATCTTGCACCTGACGCGGATGGAGCGCGACGGTGTGCAGGCGGTGGTGCCCGACACCCCGCTGACCACCTTCCACCGGCTGGTCAACGGAGTGACGTTGCAGGACCGCAGGCCCGCGCGGGCCGACCGCCCGCCGACCGTGCTCTATCTGGCGCGGGTGCAGAAGCGCAAGCGCCCCGAGGACTTCGTGTCGGCGATGCCCGTGGTGCTGGCCAAGTACCCGGACGCGCGCTTCGTGCTGGCGGGCCCCGACACCGGTGATCTGACCGGCCCCATGCGGGAGCTGGCGGCGAAGCTGGGAGTGGCGGACTCGCTGGAGTGCGTCGGCGCGCTGGGCCACGAGCAGGTGCTGGAGCAGCTCAGGAAGTCCGATGTGTACGTGCTGCCGTCGGTGGTCGAGCCGTTCGCCGTCTCGATCCTGGAGGCGATGTCGGTCGGCCTGCCCGTGGTGGTGACCCGGACCGGCGGCCTGTCGCCCGACGTCGAGGCGGCGGGCGCGGGGCGGATCACCGACAGCGACCCCGACGCGGACAACGGGCCGCTGGTCGGCCAGGCGATCCTGGAACTGCTCGACCCGGCCGCCAACGAGGAGGCGTCGGACGCCGCCTGGCAGCTCATCCGCGACCGCTTCTCCATCGGCGCCGTCGTCGACACGCTCATGGAGGTGTACGGGGGCGTCACCCGCGCCGGGTGACGCCCCCGCGTGCGCTTCCGGACCCCGGGTCCCGGAGCGCGGTCCGCGGGCCGGCCCCAGGAGGACCGGGGCCGGCCTCGGGCGGCGCGATCAGCGACCGCGGGTCAGGGCTCGCGCCCCTCCCGCGTCTTGAGGCCGATCTGCCAGCGGTAGAAGCTCATGGCGAGCGCGTAGTCGAAGCCCGCCCGGCCGTCGAGGAAGCCGCGCTTGTAGACGTAGGCGTAGGTGAAGGACACCAGCGGCTTGAACGGCGCCTTGTGGAAGAGCTGGCCCTGGCGGGTCTTGACCTGCCGGATCTCCTCCTTCACCCGGGGGTTCAGCTCCAGCCACGCCTCCCAGTCGGAGTAGCGGTTGTGCCGCTCGAACCAGGTGCGCACCGGGTCGAGATCCTCGTGCTCGATCGGTGAGCGCAGCCGGGCGGCCGACGGCGCGACCGGCTGGTAGTGGCCCTCCTGCTCGCCCATGCCGGGCGCTTCGAGGTCGCCGACCTCGGGGAAGTGGCAGCGGGTGCGGTCCAGCAGCGCGCGCTTGACGATGGTGTAGCCGTGCCGCAGCCGCCGCCCCGCGAACCAGTAGCCCAGCGGGATGTCGAAGGCGGCGACCGACGGCGGCCCGGCCGCGAAGGCGGCCTTCAGCTCGGCCAGCAGCTCGGGGCTCGGCGTCTCGTCGCCGTCGAGGAAGAGCAGCCAGGGAATCTCGGTGCGCACATGGTCCAGACACCACTGCTTCTTCTTGGGGTACTTGCCGTCCCACGCGTACTCGACGATCTCCGCGCCGAGGCCCTCGGCGATCTTGCAGGTGTCGTCGGTGCTGGCCGAGTCGACCACCACCACGGCCTCGACGTGGTCGATGACCGACGACACCGTACGGGCGATGTTCTCCGCCTCGTTCTTGGTCGGTATCGCCACCACGATCGGGAGCTTGCTCATGCGGTCCCTCCGTTCATCTCGGTCTCGTCCTGCGGCTCACGGCGCATCGCTCACCCCGTGCCCGCGAGCCACACGTAGCAGCCGCTGGAGGTGACGCCGCGCGCGGCGGCGGGGACTGTCATCCGGGCGCCGCTGCCTGCCGACAGGGTGCCGTTCGAGCTGGTCACCCGCCAGGTGCAGTGCGTCGACGGGTGCGGCGCGCGGTAGGTGCCGGGCGCGACCGACGTGCCGGGGACGGCCTTCGCCGCCACCGTGAACGTCCCGTCGGCGAAGCCCCGCGCGGCGGCGTCGATCACCGACTGCTGGTCGGGGCAGAGGCTGCGGACGGCCGCCGCCGCGCCGGACCTGCTGATGTCGCCGGTGACGATCGCCCCGGCCGCCGCGTCCTTGTCGATCTTCGCGGTACGGGTCAGCCGGTCGCAGATCTCCTGGCCGCCCTCAAGGACGGCCACCGGGTCGGTGCCCTTGGGCACCCGCCCCGACAGATACGACTTCTGGGGCTTGCTGAAGGTCCCGCCGCCGGGCGGGGTGAGCTGCGCGTCCGGCACCTTCGGGGCGTTGGCCGCGGACCCCGGCGCCTCGGTGCTGTCGTCCGAACCGGCACCGGCGTCGGGGCTCGTGGTCGCGGACGGTCCCGAAGTGCCGCCCGTGGCCGTCGCGGAGACGCCGGGCGACGCCTTCGCGTCGTTCCTCGCCGTGTCGTGACCGCCTCCGCCACCCCCGCCGCCGCAGGCGCCGAGCAGCACCGCCGCCGCCGTCACGAGGACGGCGGCGGCAGTGGCGGAGCGGTGTTTCCGGGTCACCCGGCGGTCCCGAGCGCGTACTGGTTCGCGATCTGGGCCGGGCTGAGGACCGTCGGGAAGACGGCCGCCTCGTCGATCGAGCCCGCGAAGAACTGGCTCGTCGGCTGGGAAGGCCAGCCGTTCAGGTTGTCGCCGCCGACCCGCCAGAAGCCGTCGTAGTTCTGGCTGGTGGTGACGGCGGCGTCGCTGCCCTTGAGGACGCCGTCCACGTACAGCCGCATCCCGTTCGCCCCTTGCGTGGCGACGACCTGGTGCCAGTTGCCGTCGTTGTAGCCGCCGGTGGGCGTGGAGACGATGCGGGTGCTGCCGGTGTAGGCGCCGAAGATGAGCTGACCGCTGTTGGTCATGTAGACGTGCTTGTCGTAGTTGCCGCTGGTCTCGGTCGCGAGGTTCCCGAAGCCGATCAGCTTTCCGCCGGAGGTCGTGGTGGTCTTGAACCACGTCTCGACGCTGTACGCGGACGGTGTGGGGTGCGAGCGGTCGCTGTACGTCCACTGGGTGGAGCCGTTGAAGGTGTAGGCCTTCGAGCCGGGCACCGCGCCCGGCGAGACGGCGTGCACCGGGCCGCCGACGCTGATCCCGCTGTCGTCGGCCGGTGAGGCGTCCGCGTTGTACGAACCGGCGGCGGCGTCGTAGCGCCAGTACAGATTCGCGCCGTCGGCGAGGACCTGCGTGGCGTACGGCTCGGCCGTGGCCGGGACGGTGGCCGCCGCGTTCGGCGACTGGGCGCTGGTGTTGACGCCGTCACTGGCCGACACCCGGTAGGTGTACTTCACGCCGGGCGTGACATTGGTGTCGGTGAACGTGATCTGCGGGCGGATCCAGGGCTTGGAGTCGCCGCTGACCGTGTAGACGGGGGTGGCGGCGCCGTTGCGGTACACGTTGTAGATCAGCGTGCCGTCGTCGTTGTCGGTGCTCGACTGCCAGGTCACCTTCACCGCGCCGGGGTCGATGCTGCTCACCGCGGTCTGCGGCAGCGTCGGGGCGCCGGTGTCGGGGCCGTCGGCGAAGCGGGTCAGGCCCTGCTGCGCGCCGCCGTTGACGGTGGTGAACTCGCCGCCGACCCACATGTAGTCGTGGCCGCCGGACGACGAGATCGCCATCACGCGCGGGCCGATCTTCTCGCCGATCCCGTCGTTGGTGTCGGGGTACCACGAGAGCAGGTGCGGGTCGGTGACCGACTCGGCGAGCAGGTGCTTGCGCGTCGAGTTGGGGAATTCGCCCATGCTGGAGCAGTCGTGGGCGTGCGAGCCGCTGTAGAGCACGGTGCCGTGGACCACCAGGCTCTGCGTGGCGCCCAGGCAGGTGTCCCGCCAGATCTGGTTGAAGTCGGTGAGGCTGAGGGCCACCCGGCCGTCGAACACGCCGCCGCCGGTGCCCTCGTTGGCGGTGTAGAAGGCGTTGCTCGCCGGGTCCACGATGATCGACTTCGTCACCGAGGTGGCGTCGAGGAACCCGGGCGGGTACGCCTTGGTCAGCGCGCCGGTCGTGGTGTCGACCACGGCGAGCGAGTGCGAGTAGGTGCCGCCGACGTAGTTGAAGTCACCGCCGATGATGGCGTTCTGGCCGTCCGGGGTGATCGCCAGCGCCCGGCCCGGCAGGTCGGCGTTGGGCGACCACGGCAGCAGGGTGCCCGCGGTGTTCACCGCGGCGAACTTGCCACGGGACTGGCCGCCGACCGACGTGAAGTCGCCGCCGAAGTACACGGCGTCCGAGGTCGCGGCGATGGTGCGCACCGTGCCCGAGGCCGCCGGGTGGAAGGTCGTGCTGACCGCGCAGGTGGCCAGGTTGATCGCGGCCAGGCTGCTCACCCCGACGCCGTTGACCGCGCCGAAGAAGCCGCCCGCGTAGAGCGTCTGGCCGTCGGGCGAGACGGCCAGCGCGCGCACGGTGGCGTTGTTGGAGCCCACCGTGAAGTTGAGCTGGCAGCCGGTGGGCGCGCCGGTCGCGGCGTCGAAGGCCGCGAAGTTCGCGACGGACGTCTCGTTGGTCCCGGCCGCGGACCCGGCGGGCCGGATCGCGGAGAAGGTGCCCCCCGTGTAGACCACGCCGTTCGCCTGGGCCATGGCCCACACGATCCCGTTGGTCTGGTACGTGCTGAGATTGTCGGCGGTGATGCCGACCGGTGGTTGGAGCGCGGTCGCCGATGGCGACGACATCACTCCCAGCGTCGCGGCTGCCAGCAATGTGGCAGCCGAGAACACCGGCAATTTACGCATGAGTTGCCCCCCAGGCCCCTGATGTGTTGCAACGGCCGATACGGCCGTCGTGATGCACGGCAGAGTAGGGGGTTCCGCTTAGCCCGGTCTGCCTTTTTGACGAATAAAGTGACATCACATCATCTGTCGATGCGAATCGTGGCCCCCGACAACTGGTCCGCCACCTGTCGGATGTCCGCGTCGACCATGATCCGGGCCAGCTCCGCCACCCTGACCTGCGCCTTCCAGTCCAGCAGGTCCCGTGCCTTGCTCGCGTCGCCGATGAGCGCGTCGACCTCGCTGGGCCGCTCGTATTTCGGGTCGTACCGGACATGTTCGGCCCAGTCCAGACCGGCGTGCTCGAACGCGACCTCAAGGAACTGCCGTACGGTCGCGGCCTCGCCGGTCGCCACCACGTAGTCCTCCGGCTCGTCGCGCTGGAGCATCCGCCACATCGCGTCCACGTACTCCGGCGCGTAGCCCCAGTCGCGCACCGCGTCCAGATTGCCCAGGTAGAGCCGGTCCTGGAGGCCGGCCTGGATACGCGCGATGGCGCGGGTGATCTTGCGCGTGACGAAGGTCTCACCGCGCCGCGGGGACTCGTGGTTGAACAGGATGCCGTTGACGGCGTACATCCCGTACGCCTCGCGATAGTTCACCGTCGCCCAGTAGGCGAAGACCTTCGCGCAGCCGTACGGGCTGCGCGGGTGGAACGGGGTGCGCTCGTTCTGCGGCGGCGGGGCGGCGCCGAACATCTCCGAGGACGACGCCTGGTAGATCCGCGCCTCGATGCCGCTCGCCCGCAGCGCCTCCAGCAGCCGCAGCGCGGACAGCCCGGTGACGTCCCCGGTGTACAGCGGCGCGTCGAAGGAGACCCGCACATGGGACTGCGCGCCCAGGTTGTAGATCTCGTCCGGCCGCAGGTCACGCAGCAGGCTCACCAGCGCGATGCCGTCGGTGAGGTCCGCGTGATGCAGCACGAAGGAACGGTTCTTCTCCTGGGGGTCCTGGTAGATGTGGTCGATCCGTTCGGTGTTGAACGTCGACGAGCGGCGCACGAGGCCGTGCACGGTGTAGCCCTTGGACAGCAGCAGCTCCGCGAGATACGAGCCGTCCTGGCCGGTGACGCCGGTGATGAGCGCGGTCTTGCCCATGTGAGTCCCCCCAACTGGTCGGGTTGTGCTGTATTTCGTACGTAAAGATGGGTTGGCACCTGATCGGGTGAAGTGTGCTGGCAGAATGCCGTTCCATGACAGACCTACTGCCGGACGCGGCCCGGATCTTCGTCGCGGGACACCGCGGCCTCGTCGGCTCCGCCGTGGCGCGCCGCCTCACCGCCGACGGCCACCAGGTGCTCACCCGGGGCCGAGCGGAACTGGACCTGCGGGACGCGGCGGCGACCGCCGCGTATCTGCGCGACATCCGGCCCGACGCGGTGGTGCTCGCGGCGGCCAAGGTCGGGGGGATCATGGCCAACTCGACCTACCCCGTGCAGTTCCTGGAGGACAACCTCCGGATCCAGCTCAGCGTCGTCGCCGGGGCCCACGAGGCGGGCGTCGCCCGCCTGCTCTTCCTCGGCTCCTCGTGCATCTACCCCAAGCTGGCCCCGCAGCCGATCCACGAGGACGCGCTGCTCACCGGCCCCCTGGAGCCGACCAACGAGGCGTACGCGCTCGCCAAGATCGCCGGCATCGTCCAGGTGCAGTCCTACCGCAAGCAGTACGGCGCCTCGTACATCTCCGCGATGCCCACCAACCTCTACGGCCCCGGCGACAACTTCGACCTCGCCACCTCGCACGTGCTGCCCGCCCTCATCCGCCGCTTCCACGAGGCCGAGCAGGACGGCGCGGCCGAACTGACCCTGTGGGGCAGCGGCACACCGCGGCGCGAATTCCTGCACGTGGACGACCTCGCGGCGGCCTGCGCGCTGCTGCTGCGGGTCTACGACGGCGCCGAGCCGGTCAACGTCGGCTGCGGCGAGGACCTGACCATCCGCGAACTGGCCGAGACCGTCAGGGACGTCGTCGGCTACCGCGGCACGATCGGCTGGGACACCACAAAACCCGACGGCACGCCGCGCAAGCTGCTCGACGTGTCCCGTCTTCAGGCGCTCGGCTGGCGGCCGGAGATCGCGCTGCGGGACGGGATCGCCGCGGTGTACGCGGACTGGCGGGCGACCGCCGGGTCTGTGGCCGAAGCGGTGACTCACTAGTACGCTCCGCGTCCGTCGACCACGGCCCGCAGGGTGCGGGCCATCACATCCGCGTCGCCCGAGAGCGACCAGTTGTCGACGTACCGCAGATCGATCGCGAGGGTCTCGTCCCAGGACAGCTCCGACCTGCCGCTGACCTGCCACAGACCCGTGATGCCCGGCTTGACCGCGAGGCGCCTGACCTCCACCTCGTTGTACCGCGCCACCTCGTCGGGCAGCGGCGGACGCGGGCCGACCATCGACATCTCGCCGCGCAGCACGTTCACGAGCTGCGGCAGCTCGTCCAGCGACAGCCGCCGCAGCAGCCGCCCGACGCGGGTGACCCGGGGGTCACGGCGCATCTTGAACATCAGGCCGTCGTTCTCGTTCGACCCGTGCAGATCGGGCTTGCGCTGCTCCGCGTCGACCACCATCGTGCGGAATTTCCACATGGTGAACGGCACACAGCCCTGCCCGTACCGGATCTGCCGGTGGAAGGCCGGGCCCTGCGAGGTCAGCCGGACCGCCGCCGCCACCAGGCCGAAGACCGGGGAGAGCAGCAGGAGTCCGAGCCCCGCGCCGACCCGGTCGAGGGCCGACTTGAGCACCGGCTGGACGCCGCGCCTGGACGGCGGGGCGATGTGCAGCATGGCCAGGCCCGCGGGCGCGTCCAACTGCACCCGGCGCACGGCCACATCGATCAGCCCCGGCAGCACCGCGAGCGGCAGGCCCGCGTCGTGCAGGGACCAGGACAGCCTGCGCAGCCGTTCCGCGGACAGCCGCGGTCCTGGCGCCACCAGGACCAGCTCCGCCCCGTGGTCGCGGGCGGCGCCGAGCACGATGCCCGCGTCCTCGGCGAGACCGGACGGCGCGACCGCGCCGAGCCGTGCGGTGACCGGGGCCCCGCACTCCAGCTTGGCGTTGCCCACCGGGACCACCCCGACCACCACATACGCGTGTTCGGTACGGGCCGCGAGGTGGCCCACCACATGGTCGGCGGAGCTCGGCTCGCCGATGACCAGCACCCTGCGCACGGCGTGGGCCTCGCGTCGGGCGGCGATCAGGTGGTGGTGGGTGAGCATCCGGCAGGCCGCCGTCAGCACGGGACCGGCGGTCAGCCCGGCCAGCGCGTACGACGGTTCCGCCACCTGATCGAAGGCGGTCCTGATCACGGCGAGCACCCCGAGCAGCATCAGCCAGTCCCGGAGCACCGCCCCGGCGCCGCGGTGCTCGCCGAGGACGTCCGCCGCGTAACGCCGCCTGACCGCCTGGACACCGACCCAGGCGAGCGCCGCCACGGCGGCGCAGACCAGCGGGTGCGGCTGGCCGGTGGCATGGAAGATCGCCGCGACCGGGAACGCGATCCCGAGCACGTCGACGGTGAGCGCGAGCGGCAGATACCACCGCGCCTTGTCACTGAACCTGCCGTGCCCGCCGTAAGGGCCGGGCGCAGCGAGGGCATCGGTGGAACCCGATGCCCTCCTGCCGAACGCGTGCGCGGCTCTCGCGCGCACGGGTCTCGTATCGGCACTCATGGGTATGACCGGTAGAACCGGGTTTGCTTCGACACGCCGCATGGACCCCCCTGGCACATCGCGACCGACGAGGCGCTCTACCACTTCCCCAAGGGGTAGTGCGCCTGGATAAGAGCGAACGCTAGGCCAACACGAGGGCTTTCCGCTGCGGTTTACGCAGATTCGAGCCGTTGTTATGACCGAGTTAACACAAGTATGGATATCGAATGGCCACAGAGTGTAAGGAGGCCGTTACGGGTGTGCACGACCCTTACAGTTGGGACTTGTGTCCACTGTGCACCTACCCGACGACCTGCGTACAGCCCTGTCGGCGCGACTGAGCGCCACGGCCCCCACCAGGGCTTCTGCCGAGGTGGAACGCCTCATCGAAACATATCGTGGCAAGTCGCCGACGTCAGCGCCCATTCTGCGGGACGCGGCGTCGGTGGCGGCTTACGCGGCCTACCGTATGCCCGCCACGTACGCGGCCGTCAGGGCCGCGCTCGAGGCATTCCGTTTGCAGGCCGGCCAGTGGTCGCCCGCGACCCATCTCGACCTCGGCGGCGGGACCGGCGCGGCGACGTGGGCGGTGGCCGACGCGTTCGCGGGCGGTCCCTCGGCGAGCGCGCACACCTCCACCGTCCTCGACTGGTCGCAGTCCGCCCTCGACCTGGGCGGTGAACTGGCGCGCACCGCCGAGTCGCCCGCCCTGCGCGCCGCGCGTTGGACCCGGTCGCCGCTCGGCGGCGGACCCGCGCTGCCCACCGCCGACCTGGTCACCGTCTCGTACGTGATCGGGGAGTTGACCGCCGCCGACCGCACCGCGCTGATCGACGCGGCCGCGGTGGCGGCCACCGGGGCGGTGCTCGTCGTCGAGCCCGGCACCCCCGAGGGGTACGCGCGCACGATCGCCGCCCGCGACCGGCTCCTCGCCGCCGGGCTCACCGTCCTCGCGCCCTGCCCGCACGACGCGGCCTGCCCAATCACCGGCGACGACTGGTGCCACTTCGCCGCCCGCGTCCAGCGCAGCTCGCTGCACCGGCAGGTCAAGGGCGGCTCACTGCCCTACGAGGACGAGAAGTTCAGCTACGTGGCCGCCGCGCGGTTCCCCGCGGCCCCCGCCCCCAGCCGGGTCGTGCGCCACCCTCAGATCCGCAAGGGCCTGGTCCTGCTCGACCTGTGCACCGCCGACCGCGGCCTGGTCCGCGACACCGTCAGCAAACGGCACGGCGACACCTACCGCGCGGCCCGCGACGCCTCCTGGGGCGACCCCTGGAGCTAGGGCTTGTCGTGCCGGGCGCCGGGACGCCGGGGAGATCCACACGACACGCCTAGGGCCCTACAGCCAGCCGTAGCGGTGGAAGGCGCGGTAGCACAGGAAGGACAGCGTGGCCATCACGCCCACCATCAGCGGGTAGCCGAAGGACCAGCGCAGCTCGGGCATGTGGTCGAAGTTCATGCCGTAGAAGCCCGCGATCATCGTCGGGACGGCGAGGATCGCGGCGCCCGCGCTGATCCGCCGCATGTCGACGTTCTGTTGCACGGCGAGTTGGCTGAGATTGGCCGCCAGCAGACCGTCGACCAGCTCGCCGTAGCCCACCAACCGCTCGCGGACGTGGGTCAGGTGGTCGGCGACGTCGCGCAGATAGCGGGCGACCTCGGCGCCGATGAGCCGGTCCGGCTCCTCGCTCAGCCGCTGCAAGGGCCTGGCCATCGGGTGCACGGCCCGCTTGAACTCGATGAGCTCCCGCTTGAGCTGGTAGATCCGCTCGGCGTCGTCGTGGTGCGAGTCGGCGAAGACGTCGGCCTCCAGGTCGTCCACGTCCAGCTCGACCTCGTCGGCCACGTCCAGGTAGTCGTCCACGACCTGGTCGACGATGGCGTGCAGGACCGCCGAGGGGCCGTGCGCCAGCATCTCCGGGCTGCTTTCGAGGGCGTGCCGTACGCGGGTCAGCCCCGGCGCGCTGCCGTGCCGTACCACCACGACGAAGTCCGCGCCGAGGAAGATCATCAGCTCACCGGTGTCGACCACCTCGCTGGTCGCGGTCAGCTTCTCGTGCTCGACGAAGACGATCGTCTTGACCACCATGAACAGCGAGTCGCCGTACCGCTCCAGCTTGGGCCGCTGGTGCGCGGTCACCGCGTCCTCGACCGCCAGCGGATGCAGCCCGAACACCTCGGCGATCTCGGTCAGATGCTCCGCCTCCGGTTCGTGCAGCCCGATCCAGGCGAAGCCGCCGGTGTGCTTCCTGGCCTCCGCCAGCGCCTCGCGCGGCGGCAGCGACGCCACCCGCGAGCCGTCCGCGTACACCGCGCAGTCGACCACAACGTCCGCGGTGCAGCGCCGCTGCTCGGGCACCGTGCCGTCCTCGCCGAGGGTGTGCCAGGTGCCGCCGCGCCGCCACTGCCTGCGGCCGCCCGTGCGGCGGGCGAGCCGCCTGGGGTCGATCAACCGCGGGTCCAGATGCCGACCAGGGGTGATGCCGCGTTCGTCGGTGGTCATCGTGCCTTCTCCAGTACCGCCATGGCCGCGTTGTGCCCGGGAACGCCGCTCACACCGCCGCCGCGGGCCGCGCCCGCGCCGCAGAGGAAGACGTTCTCATGCGGGGTTCCGACGCCCCAGCGGCCTGTGGCGTACGTCACCTGATCCGCGTCCGGTGCGGCGTACGGCCACGACAGGTCGCGGTGGAAGATGTGGCCGCCGGGCAGGCCCACTTCGCGCTCCAGGTCCAGCGGCGACTTCGCCTCCAGACACGGCCTGCCGTCGCCGTCCAGCAGCAGGCAGTCCGCCAGCGGCTCGGCGAGCACCGCGTCGAGCTGCGCCAGAGTCGCCTCCAGCAGCGCGTCCTTCGCCCCCGCCGGGTCCGCCGCGAACAGCCGCGCGGGCGTGTGCAGTCCGAACAGGGTCAGCGTGTGGACGCCCCGCCCGGCCAGTTCCGGCGAGAGGATCGACGGGTCGGTCAGGCTGTGGCAGTAGATCTCCGACGGCGGCGCGTCCGGCAGCCGCCCCGCTGCGGCCTGCTCGTACGCGGTCGCCAACTGCTCGTAGCCCTCGGCGATGTGGAAGGTCCCGGCGAACGCCTCGCGCGGGTCCACCGAGGTGTCGCGCAGCCGCGGCAGCCTGCGCAGCAGCATGTTGACCTTGAGCTGCGCGCCCTCGGGGGCCGGCCCCGGCGCCGCCTCGCCCAGCAGCCCGGCCAGCGTGTGCGGCGCCGCGTTGACCAGCACGTCACGCGCCCCGACCGTCTCCTGCCGCCCGTCGCGCTCGTACGTCACCTCCGCGCGTACGCCGTCCGCCGCGATGCCCGTGACCTCGGCGCCGGTGACGATCTCGGCGCCCGCCGCGCGGGCCGCGTCCGCCAGCGCGTCGGTGAACGCGCCCATCCCGCCCACCGGCACGTCCCAGTCGCCTGTCCCGCCGCCGATCACGTGGTAGAGGAAACAGCGGTTCTGCCGCAGCGACGGGTCGTGGGCGTGCGTGAAGGTGCCGATCAGCGCGTCGGTGAGGACCACGCCCCGCACCAGGTCGTCCGCGAAGGCCGCCTCCACCGTCTCGCCCAGGGGCCGCTCGAACAGCGCCTCCCAGGCCGCGGAGTCGCCGATCGCGCTCTCCAGCGCGGCCCGCGAGGGCAGCGGCTCGGTCAGCGTCGGGAACACCGCCTCCGCGACCCGCCCGGTCATCGCGTAGAACCGCTGCCACGCCTCGAAGTCCCGGTCGTCGCCGGTCAGCGCGGCGAACTGCTCCCGGGTACGGGCCGCGTCGCCCGCGTCCACCAGCAGGCCGCCGGTGCCGCGCGGGGTGTACGAGGAGATCCGGCGGCGGCGCACCGCGAACCGCAGCCCCAGCTCGTCGGTGATCCGCGCGGGCAGCAGGCTCACCAGGTAGGAGTAGCGCGACAGCCGCGCGTCCACCCCGGCGAAGGCCCGGGTCGACACGGCCGCGCCGCCCGTCGCGGGCAGCCGCTCGAGCAGCAGCACCCGGCGGCCCGCGCGGGCCAGATAGGCGGCGGCGACCAGCCCGTTGTGGCCGCCGCCGACGATCACCACGTCATGCCGTGCCCCGCTCGAAACGTCCATTCCCGCACCCTATGACGCGGCGGCGCACGGCAGGGCGCGGTCGGGACCGGGCGGTTCAGCCGGTCGGCGGCCGAGCCGGCACCACGCCGAGGCCCCCGGCCGGGAGGACCTGCGGCGTGGCTTGCGCGGGCTCGTGCCACGCGCCGGTCAGTCGACGGCCGGGCGCAGCTCCATCGTGCAGCACTTCACGCTGCCGCCGGCCTTGTGCAGCTCCGACATGTCCACGGGGACCGGCTCGAAGCCCCGGTCGCGCAACGGCCCGAGCAGGCCGGTGGCGGTACGCGGCAGCAGGACGTTGCGGCCGTCGCTGACCGCGTTGAGGCCGAGCGCGGCGGCGTCCTGCGCCGTCGCCAGCAGCGCGTCGGGGAACAGCCGGGCCAGCACGGCGCGGCTGCCGGGGGAGAATGCGCCGGGGTAGTACATGATCTCGTCCCGCGCGTCGTCGAGCACGGCCAGCGCCGTGTCCAGGTGGTAGTAGCGCGGGTCGGTCAGCTCCAGGCCGATCACCGGACGGCCGAAGAACTCCTGCGCCTCCGAGTGCGACAGCGGGCTGCTCCGGAAGCCCTGGCCCGCCAGGATCCACGTCGCCGTGACCGCGAAGTCGCCCTCCGCCTCGTTGATGTGCACCGGCTCGCGCGGATCGGGAAAGCCGTTGCTCCTGAACCACGCCAGGTGCGCCGGGGCCTCGGCCTCGCGCTCGGGGTTCGCGAACCTCGCGCCCAGCACTTTCCCGTCCACGACGGTCGCGCCGTTCGCCGCGAACACCATGTCCGGCAGATCCTCCACCGCGTCCAGCAGCTCCACGGTGTGGCCCAGCGCCCGGTACCTGTCGCGCAGGTCCTCCCACTGGAACAGGGCCAGTGCCGGGTCCACCGGCTTCGTCGGGTCCATCCACGGGTTGATCGAGTACGTCACTCGGAAGTGCGCCGGTGGACACATCAGGTACCGGCGGGGTGTCGCAGTGCGCAAAGAGGGCTCCTCGGGGGGTGGTGAAGGGCCGCCTCCGGCGGACGGTCGGCCCCCCGGAGTTCGTACGTACGCCCCGATTCTGCGCCTCCCGCTGGGGTCCCGCACCACCAAGTTCCCCAAAGGGTCACCCCCTTTCCCCGCGCCTCGCGGAGGTGGGCGCCCCTCCGGGTGCGCGACCCCCCGTACGGTTCCTCCACGCAGGGCGTGTCTTTCGGGGCGCTGCACGACGCTGCCGCAGGTCACCACCGGCCCGGTGGGGCAGTTCGGTTGGGTTCGGACCACCGGCCCGGTGGGGGCGGGCCGCGCGGTTCCTCCCCCGGCCTTCGGCCGGGAGGTGCCCCCGGCGCCCCTGGCGGGGCGACCGTCTTTCGTCGGGGCGGTGAGCCGGTCTTTTGAGGGGCGCGGGGAACTGCGCGACAAGCCACGGCGCTTCCGCAGGTCACCACCGGTCCCGGTGGGTGGGGGGGCTCAGCGGTGGGGGAGGATCAGCGGAGCGCCGCCGCGGGGGTGGGGGAGGACTTCGACGGGGTGGCGGTAGACGGCGGAGAGCCGTTCGGCGGTGAGCACCGCCGCAGGCGAACCGTTGGCCGTGACGCGGCCGGAGGACAGGATGGCGACGCGGTCGGCATGGGCGGCGGCGAGACCGAGGTCGTGGAGGACGACGACGACCCCGCGCCCGAGAGCGGCCTGCTCGCGGCAGACGCGCAGGACGAGCTCCTGGTGATGAAGGTCAAGGGCGGCGGTCGGCTCGTCGAGCAGAAGCAGCGGCGCGCGTTGGGCGAGCACCCGCGCGAGCGCGACGCGGGCGCGCTCGCCGCCCGAGAGCGCGGGATAGGCCCGCTCGGCGAAGCCCGTGACCTCGGTGGCGCGCATGGCCGCCGCCACGGCGGCCTCGTCCTCGTGGGCGAGGACGGTCCCGGCCCACGGCGCGCGCCCCATCCGTACGACCTCGCCGGCGGTGAAGGGGAAGGCGAGCGGCGAGGACTGGGGGAGCACGGCCCGGCGCAGGGCGAGCTGACGGGCGGTCCAGCGGCCGAGGGGCGCGCCGCCGACGCGCACCTCACCGGAGTCGGCGGGCACGTCACCGGCCAGCGCCCCCAGCAGCGTGGACTTGCCCGCGCCGTTGGGCCCGACCAGGGCGAGCACTTCGCCCGCGTGGACGGCGAGGCCGACACCGTCGAGCACGGGGCGCCCGCCGAGCCGTACGACCAGGTCGTCGGCCTCGGCCAGGACGTCGCCGGGGGCGGGCGGCGGCGGGAGGGACGTACGGGCGCGGCGTCGTACCGCGAGCGGCCTCATGCCCAACCCCCCTGCCGGCCGCGGGTCCTGCGCAGCAGCCAGAAGAAGAACGGGCTGCCGACGAGGGCGGTCAGCACACCCAGCGGCAGCTCCGCGGGCGAGGCGAGCGTACGGGCGGCGAGGTCGGCCGCGACCAGGACGAGCGCGCCGCCGAGGGCGCTGCCCGGCACCAGGAAACGGTGTCCCGGCCCCGCGGCCATCCGCAGCAGGTGCGGTACGACGAGCCCGACGAAGGCGACGATCCCCGCGACCGCGACGGCCGCGGCCGTCAGCAGCGCCACGATCAGGATCACCGCGATCCGCATCCGTTCGACGTCCACGCCGAGGTGCTTGGCCTGGCGTTCGCCGAGCGCCAGCAGGTCCAGGCGGCGGGAGAAGAACGGCGCCACGGCGAGACCGGCCAGCGCGCAGGGCAGCACCGCGAGCACCTTCGGCCAGCTCGCCTGGGCCAGCGAACCGAGCTGCCAGAAGGTGATCTGGGTGAGCTGCGAGTTGTCCGCGAAGAAGACGAACAGGCCGATGAGGGCGCCCGCGAAGGCGTTCACCGCGATGCCGGTGAGGACGAGGGTGACGACCTCCGTCCGGCCGCCGGACCGGGACAGGCCGTACACGACGAGGACGGTCAGCAGCCCGGCGACGAAGGCGCACACCGTCACCGACCAGGTGCCCGCGAAGGTCAGGCCGAGCGCGATCGACCCGACGGCGCCGACCGCGGCGCCGGACGAGATCCCGATCACCCCCGGCTCGGCCAGCGGATTCCCGAACACGCCCTGCATCAGCGCCCCCGCGCACCCCAGCGAGCCGCCGACCAGCAGCGCCAGCACGATGCGCGGCAGCCGTACGTCCCACAGCACCGACTCCGCCACCCGGTCCAGCCGGTGGCCCCCGAGCCCGCAGCGGTGCGCCACCGACGCCAGCACGTCCTCCGCCGGAATCCCGTACGCCCCGATCCCGGCCGACACGACGCTCAGCACGACCAGCCCCGCGGCCAGCACCCCGATCAACACGGTTGCCCGGCCACGCCGGTTGGCCTGACGGCCGGTCGGCCGCGGCCCGTCGTGCGCGATCCCCGCGGGCCTGTTTGTTTCCTTGGGCCCCGTTTTCGTATGCGCCGCCTCATCGTGCGCCGGTACGGAGTCCTGGGCTCCTGGGCCGACGTCCCGAGCGGGAGCCGGAGTCGTGGTCGGCTGGGTGTCGTCGTCCGTCCCGGTGGGCGCCGTGTGTTCTTCGTTCGGGGAGGCCGTGGTCGTCATGGGCCGGGTCACCGGGCCTTTTGGTGGATGCCGGTGGTGAGCCGGCGCAGGACGGAGTCGGTGCGGGGGCCGAAGTTGAGGAGGGTGCCGTCGTCGATGGCGACGACGCGGTGGTCGAGACCGGCGGGGGTCTGGGCGACGCCCGGGACCTTTTCGAGGCCGCTGACCCCGCCGACGGAGTCGAGCCCCTTGGTCATGACGAGGATGACGTCGGGCGCGGCCTTCACCAGGGCCTCGCTGGTGATGGGGGTGAAGTCCTTGTCGAGGCCGGAGGCGGTCCCGGCGTCGACGCCGCCCGCCGCCGCGATGAGGGAGTCGGCGCCGGAGCCGCGCCCGCCGATCAGGTAGACCGACGCGGTGCCGCGCAGGTAGAGGAAGGCGACGCGCGGCTTGTCGGCCGTGCTCGGAATCGTCGCGCGGACGGCGTCGATCCGCTGCGCCGTACGCGCGCGCAGTGTGTCACCCGCGGCCTTCACGCCGAGCGCGGCGGCCACGGCGTCGATCCGCGGGCCCACGTCGTCGAGCGAGGTCGCCGTCCTGACGACGACGAGCGGGACGCCCGCGTCGCGGATCTGGCGGATCGCCTCGGCCGGGCCTGTGGTGTCCTCGGCGAGGACGAGGGTGGGGTGCAGGGACAGGACGCCCTCGGCGGAGACGTCGTGGGCGCGGGTCACCACCGGCAGCTTCGCCGCCTGCGCGAAGGTCGCCGTGATGTCGCGCGCGACGACGTTCTTGCCGAGGCCCAGCGTGAAGACGATCTCGGACAGCCCGCCGGTGAGCGGCACGATCCGGTCGGCGGCGGTGACGGTGACCTTCCGGCCGTCCGCCGAGGTGACGGTGGCGGGCAGTACGGGCACGGGCGCCGCACCGGCCAGCGGTTCGATCCGGTCGGCGTCCGCGGTTCCGCTCGCGCTCGACGTCGCCCCCGAACCGCTCGCGGACGGCCCCGCCTTCCCCGCCGAGCCGCCGCACGCGGTGAGCGCGAGCGCCAGCAGGCCGCCGAGCAGCGAAAACGCCACGCCCTGCGCGGCGCACGCGTTCCGCGGCACGGGAGCGCGGCGCCGCGAGCGACCGCGCCCCGAGGCGTCGGCTTCCGGGGCGGCTCGGACGGCGGTCGGTTGTGAACGGGCGGCAGACGAACGGGGGGTGTGTGACGCGGCGAGATCCGGGGCGGCTCGGACGGCGGTCGGTTGTGAACGGGCGGCAGACGAACGGGGGGTGTGTGACGCGTCGGCTTCCGGGGCGGTCCGGACGGCGGTCGGTTGTGAACGGGCGGCCGGTGAACGGGTGGGTTCCGGCGCGGTGCGATCGCCCAAGTCGGCCTGGGCACGGCTGCGTTGCGGAGTGTCGGCGTCCGAGACGCCCAGGAAGCGCCCGGCCTGCGAGGCCGTGCCCGGGAGGCCCGCGGCATGCGGCTCGGCATCCGCTCGGTCGGGACGTCGTTCGGAACCTGTTCGCACTGCCATCCCGCCCCTTGCCGTGGTGCCGTCACGTCGTGATGCCGCTGTGCCCGCGCGCCAGCGCGTTCGGCGACGTCGCGGGAGGGTTCCCGCCGGTCGGTGATTAGCTTAGGTTAGCCTTACCTTAATTCGCCAGTCCTGGAGGGGTCCATGCCGCTGTTCCGTCATGCCCGCGTGCGCCGTATCGGCGGCTGGGCCGTCTCTCTCACGGCCGTGAGCACCGCGCTGCTCGGCGCGGTCGCGCTGACCGCGCTGACCGCGGTGCTGCCCGCGTCAAGGGCGGACGCCGCGACGAGCCGTACGGTCGCCGGGGGACGGCTGGACTGGGGAATCAAGGCGTCGTTCCAGAGCTATGTCACCGGGCCCATCGCGAAAGGCAGTTGGGCGATGACCGGCGGCGCGGGCACCTTCGGCAGCAACCAGTTCCGCTTCCCTTCGGCGCGGGGCTCGTACGATCCGGGCAGCGGCGCGCTGACCGCCGCCTTCGCGGGCGGCGTCCACTTCCTGGGGCACCGGCAGGCGAGCGGCGCCTATCAACTCGACCTCACCGTCAGCCGTCCCACCGTCAAGATCTCCGGCGGCCACGGCACCCTCTACGCCGACATGCGCAGCAAGGACAAGAACACCGGTCGGGTCACCACCACCGCCCAGCTGCCGCTCGCCTCGCTCGCCGTCGGCGGCGTCAACACCCGTGGGGTCACCGGGTCGCAGATCACCCTCAGCGGCATCCCGGCCACCCTCACCTCGCAGGGCGCCCGCGCCTTCGCGGGCTACTACACCACCGGCACCCCGCTCGACCCGGTCAGCCTCTCGGTCGACCTGCGCGCACCCGCCTCACCGACCACCGCCCCGCCGCGGACCCCGACCGGCGGCGCGAGCGACAAGGCGTCGGGGAAGCCGACCGCCACCTCGACGACCGTGCCCGGCACGGTCGTTGACGCCGCCGCCGACTGGGGCGTACGCCGCACCTTCCGCGAGTACGTGACCGGCGACATCGCCAAGGGCCGCTGGACGGTGGCCGGCGGCGCGCGGGACGGCGGCGCCCTGTTCCGCTTCGGCGCGGGCCGCGGCACGTACAACGCCTCGCACCACTCGCTGGACGCCCGGTTCGGCGGGACGGTGCGCTTCGTCGGGATGAAGGCGGCGGACGGCACGTACGGGCTCGACCTGTCGATCAGCGCGGTCCGCGTCACGGTCGCCGACGGCAAGGGCACGTTGTACGCGGACGGCGAGCCGTTCATCACCTTCGCCGCGCCCGCCGCGCTCGCGCCGAAGAACGGCCTGATCTCCCTGACCGAGGTCCCGACCACGCTGACGGCGCAGGGCGCCACGGCGTTCAACGGCCTCTACACCGCGGGTACTTCGATGGACCCGCTCACCCTCTCCGTCGCCCTCGACAAGGCGGCGGCCCTGCCCGCGCTGCCCGACATCGGCTCCGACCCCACGGCGTCCGCCACCCCGGCGGCGTCCCCGGCGCCGAGCACCGCACCCGCCGCGCCGCGCACCGCACCCGCCGCGGACAGCTCGCACGGCGGCGCGCCGGTCGGCCTGCTGGCCGGCGGTTCGGCCGCGGTCGTCGCCGCGGCGGCGGTCGTCTTCACCGTCGTACGGCGCAAGCGCCGTACCGGAGACGGTGGCTGACGGCGCGTCACCTCCCCCCGCACCTCGCACCACCCGCTCGAATCGCAGCACAGCAGGACGCGTACGGCCGCACGCACCGTGCGGCCGCAGGGCCCGTACGTCCTCCGTACGGCCGCATGCCCGCACCGGGCACCACCGCACCGAGCACCACCTTCCGAGGAACACAAGGAGCACACCACCCCATGACCGCCAGCCTCAGCTCCCGCGCGCTCGCCCTGGCCATAGCCACCGCCACCGCGGGGGCGGCCACCGCCCTGCTGGTCCCGGCGTTCGCCGCCGCCGACTCGCCGTCGTCCCCGGCCGTACCGCTCACCGGCGGCACCTTCGACTGGGGCGTCAAGCAGTCGTTCCGCTCGTACGTGACCGGCCCCGCGGGGGGCACCATCACCACCGCGGACGGCGCGACCGCCAACTCCAACGGCACCTTCCACTTCACCAACGGCGAAGGCTCGTACGACACTTCGACGCACGGCGTGACCGTCGGCTTCGACGGCAGCGTCGAGTTCGCGTCCACGCTGCACGGCTTCGACATCAAGCTGGCCGACCTCAAGGTCGTCACCGTCGGCACCACCGGCAAGATCACCGCCGATGTGACCGCCGCGGGCAGCACGTCGAACGACGTGGAATTCGCCACGCTCGACCTGGCGAACGTCAGGCCCGGTGGCGGCGCGGGCGGCGCGATGACCTTCAACGGCATCCCGGCCACGCTGACCGCCGACGGGTCGAGCGCCTTCAACGGCATGTACCAGCCCGGTACGGCGCTGGACGCCGCCGACCTGTCCGTCACTCCGGGCGCCGCCCCGACGACGACGCCGCCCACCACCCCGCCGACCACGGCCCCCACCACGCCGCCGACCACCGCCCCGACCACGAACCCGCCGACCGGCGAGCCCACCGGTGAGCCCACGGGCGAGCCGACCGCCACGCCCACCACGACCGCGCCCGGCGGGCCCGCCGCCGTCGTGGACGGCAACCTCGACTGGGGCGTCAAGCAGTCCTTCCGCTCCTACGTCACGGGACCGATCGCCGACGGCAAGGTGGAGCTCACCGACGGCGCCACCGGCACCGCCTCCGGCTACCGCTTCCCCAAGGGCGCCGGCACCTACGACGCCGACACCAAGACCCTCAACGCCTCCTTCTCCGGGGGTGTCCGTTTCCTCGGCCACCTCCAGCAGGGCACGTACGCGCTCGACCTGAAGTTCGGCAACTTCGCGGTGGCCACCAAGGGCGCCACCGGCACCCTCACCGCCGACGTGTCAGCCAAGGACATGACCTCGGGCAAGGTCACCGACTACAAGGGCATCGCCGTGGCCACCCTGAGCGGTGTCGCGCCGACCGCCGACGGCGACGTCGTCACGGTCTCCGGCGCCTCCGCCGTGCTCACCGAGGACGGCGCGAAGGCGTTCAGCGGCTTCTACAAGGCGGGCGACGCCCTCGACCCGGTGACGGTCGCCGTCTCGCTGGACGACAGCGCCACGCTGCCGACCGGTTCGCCGAGCCCGTCGGCCGGTTCGTCGGCCGGTTCGTCGGCCGGTTCCTCCGACGGCGGTACGACGGGCGGCTCCACCAGCGGCGGTACGACCGGCGGTTCCGGCAGCACGGTCGGCGGCACCGGCAACGGCTTCACCACCGACGGCGAGCTGGCCTCCACCGGCTCCGGCACCCCGTCCGCCGCTCTGCTCGCCGCCGCGGGCGCCCTGCTGGTGACCGGCGCCGCCGCGACCGTCACCGTGGCCCGCCGCCGCAACAACGTCTGACGCAACAACGCCTGACGCGAAGACGTCTGACGCGGCACCGTCCGACGCGAAGACCTCAGACACAGCCGAAAGCCGGGCGGCCCACCATGAGTTCAGGTGGGCCGCCCGGCTTCGCGGATGTCGTACGGACAGTGCGCCCTCACGCGGAGAGCGGGAAGGCGTCCCCCAGCTCACGGAAGACCGCGATGTTCAGCGCGAAGGCGGTCCTGCACTCCTCGACCACCCGCTGCTTCTCCAGGTCGTCGACCGCGAGGCCGTCCAGCAGTTCGCGGTACTCGCGCTTGAAGGCGGCCGGGTTGTCGATGCCCTCGAAGACGTAGAAGCGGACACCGTCGCCCTTGCGGGCGAAGCCCCAGGTCTTCTCCGCGACACCGCGGACGACCTGGCCGCCGGAGAGGTCGCCGAGGTAGCGGGTGTAGTGGTGCGCGACATAACCGGCGGGCCACTCGCGGGCGACCTCGGCCACCCGGGCCGCATACCGGGCGGTGGCGGGCAGCGCGGTCGCGCGGTCCTTCCAGCCCTCGCCGAGCAGGTGGTCGAGGTCCTGTTCGAGGGAGGCGACGCGCAGCAGCTCGGTGCGGGTGAAGGGCGCGGCCACCGAGTCGTCGGCCAGCAGGTGCGCGCCCTCCTCCAGCGCCCGGTAGACGAACCAGAGCTGCTCGGTGTAGCGCGCGTACGCGTCCACGCCGAGCCGCCCCCCGAGCAGGTCGTCCATGAAGGTCGAGTCGTGCGCCTCCTGGTGCTGGGCCCGGGTCGCGGCGCGGATCACGGCGGAGAAGGGGGATGCGGCGGACGGTGCGTCCGCAGTGGCCGACGTGTCCGAAGTGGCCGACGGAATCGACGTGGTCAAAGGAACCTCCTGGTCAAGGCTGTGCGCCGACCTCGATCCTCCCAACTTAGGCTTACCTAAGTCAATAGGTTGCCGACATGATGTCGGAAACGGCCGCCATGGGAACACTTCCACCCCGGGTGGGTGTTCATTCCTGGCAAGAGGGAGGATGTGCTCCACCGTCCGCGTACCGTGGTCCGCGGGACGGGAGTGGCGAGGAAAGGAGCCCGATGGCAGGCAAGAGCAGGGTGTCCGACTGGTTGCGCCGCCGTACGGAGAGCGCTTCGGGCAACAGCCGGGCGGCCAGGGCGGCAGCCGCCGCTGCCGCCGACGACCTGCGCCGTGACGAGCTGATCCAGGCGGCCGTCGCCGCCTCGTATCCCGTCGCACCGGCCGTGCACCCCGAGGGCTTCGGCTGTTCCTGCGACCGGATCGGCTGTCACATCCCCGGTGTGCACCCCGTCTCGCAGGCGTGGCAGACCCAGGCGAGCACCGACCCGCAGCGGGTCGCCCAGTGGCTCAGCGGCCAGCCGCTCGCCAACTTCATCACCGCCACCGGGCTCAACCACGATGTCCTCGACGTCCCCGCGGAAGCGGGCCGCGTCGCGCTGGAACGGCTGACCGCCGACGGCGCCACCATCGGCCCGGTCGCCCTCCAGGGCGAGGACCGGATGCTGTTCTTCACCGCCACCCGCGGCACACCCGCCGACGAGGACGAGTGGTGGCCCTGCGCCCTTGACTGCAATCCCGAGACCGCCGACGAGCACCCGGGCATCCGCTGGCACTGCCGCGGCAGCTATGTGCTGCTGCCCCCGGCCCGGCTGCCCTCCGGCGGCACGGTCGTCTGGCTCCCCGATCTCGGCCCCGACCTCCCGCTGCCCGACCCGCTCCCCGTCCTCGACATCCTCACCGACGCCTGCGCCCAGTTCGCCTACGAACCCGAGCCGGAACCGGTCGCCCGCACGCGCTGAGCCCGCCCCCGCTGAGCCCCTACGCGCCCGTCGCCGAGACCAGGCCCGCCAGGCGGCTGAGGACGGCCGTTTTCGCGTCCGGTCCCGCGCCGCGGGCGGGGACCGTGGCGGCCTGCTGGGACATACGGGAGAGGGTGACGGATGTGCGGGGGGTGCCGGTCATCAGGGCCTTGGTGTCCTGGTCGATGCTGAGCTGGTAGCCCTCGCGGTACGTGGCGCGGGTCTGATGGCGACTGGCGAACAGCACGAGCGCGCCGCCGGACCTGGTACGCAGCGCGACCGGGGTGAAGTCGCCGCCGTCGGCGGGCTGATCGGCGTACTGCGTCACGGAGTTGGCCGTACGCCGGTTCTTCTCGCGCCCGGCCAGCAGCTCGGAGGTCGCCGGACCGTCGGCGAACGCCGGTGCGGCGGGGGCCTGTTGGAGATACGAGGTGTACGCCGTGCTCAACCGGCCCGGCTGCACGAGCAGATCGGTGCCCCCGGCCGGCAACGCCTCGGCCAGACCGTCCTTGTCGGTGGCGAGGGCGGGCAGCGCGTCCGGTGCCATGACGGCCAGGAAGGACGCCTTCCACGGGTCGCCCGCGGTGAACCGGCGGAAGACCAGCAGCCACCGCGAGTCGCCGCCGCGGTTGGTCGCGGTGTCCGCCACGAAGAACTTCGGCCAGCCGCGCTGCCTCGGCACCAGGAAGCGCGAGTCGGAGAAGGCCAGCGGCGTGAACGACGCGTTGCCCTCGGGGTGGTTGGCGTGCTTGGCCCGCACCCCCGCCTCGTCGATGGCGCCCAGCGCGCCCGACTCGATCTCGGCGACCAGCGACTCGTCGTACGCCTTCGTCGCCGCGTTGTTGACCTTCGCGAAATTCGCCAGCACCTCGGCCGCCTCCGCGGGCCGTACCGACGCGATGTCCGCGCGCTCACCGTGCACGGTGACACAACCGGCCAACGGCACCGCCAGCGCGGTCGCCGCCGCCGCCAGACACAGGCTCCGACGGTTCATGGCAGGGTCAGCACCTCCGCGCCGTCCGCCGTGACCACCAGCGTGTGCTCGAACTGGGCGGTGCGCTTGCGGTCCTTGGTGACCACGGTCCAGCCGTCGTCCCACATGTCGTACTCGTGCGTGCCCAGCGTCAGCATCGGCTCGATGGTGAACGTCATGCCGGGCCGCATCACCGTCGTCGCCCGCGGGTCGTCGTAGTGCGGGATGATCAGCCCCGAGTGGAACGCGGTGTGGATGCCGTGCCCGGTGAAGTCCCGCACCACGCCGTACCCGAAGCGCTTCGCGTACGACTCGATGACCCGGCCGATCACATTGATCTGCCGCCCGGGACGTACCGCCTTGATCGCCCGGTCGAGCGACTCCCGTGTGCGCTCCACCAGCAGCCGCGACTCCTCGGCGACGTCCCCCACGAAGTACGTGGCGTTGCAGTCCCCGTGCACCCCGTGGATGAACGCGGTCACGTCCAGGTTCACGATGTCGCCGTCGCGCAGCACCGTCGAGTCCGGGATGCCGTGGCAGATCACCTCGTTCACCGACGTGCACAGCGACTTGGGGAAGCCGCGGTAGCCCAGGTCCGAGGGGTACGCCTGATGGTCCACCATGTACGCGTGCGCGATCCGGTCCAGCTCGTCGGTCGTCACCCCCGGAGCGATGGCCTTCGCGGCCTCCTCCATCGCGCGCGCCGCGATCCGCGAGGCGGTCCGCATCTTCTCGACCGTCTCCGCGTCCTGCACCTCGGGCCCGGTGTACGGCGTCGGCCCCGGCTTGCCCACGTACTCGGGGCGCGGGATCGAGGCCGGCACGTGCCGGGTGGGGGAGAGCTTGCCGGGAACGAGCAGCGACTGACCAGACATGCCGACGAGTGTATCCGCGCCCGATCGGGGAACATGGCCGCAGGCGGCCACCCGCGGCACCCCCGACCACAGGAGACGATCATGGCGCTGTTCAGGGCGAAGAAGCCGGCCGGAAAGCCCGGCGAATGGTTCTACTGCCTCGAGCACCACAAGGTCGAGGAGGGGCCCGAATGCCCCGCCAAGGACCGCTTCGGCCCCTACCCCACCCGCGAGGAGGCGCAGCGGGCGATGGACACCGCCGCCGAGCGCAATCTCCAGTGGGACACCGACCCGAAGTGGCACGACACCGCCGACGGTGACGGTCAGGACGCCGGGAACGACAGGCCGGGGGGCTCCTGACGGAGCAGTCGGGCGGAGCCGGTCGTCAGGACGCGGTCGCGGGTGCCGTTTCCGTACCGCCTTCCGCCCCGCTTCCCGCCCCGCTCTCCGTCCCCGCCGCCGGGTGCTGCCGCGCGTCGTACGACATCAGCTTCGGGAGAGCGGCGGCCAGGGCGACGACCGCCGCCGCGCACGCGACACCGCCGGTCCAGACGGAGGTACGGGCGGTGGTGAGGGCGGCCACGCCGCCGCTGCGGAGCTGACCGAGCTGCGGGCCGACCGAGTACGACAGCAGCTCGATCCCCGCCAGGCGTCCGCGCAGCTCGTCGGGGATCGTCTGATTCCACATCGTGGAGCGGCCGACGCCGCTGATCATGTCGCAGCCGCCCGCCGCCGCCAGGCACAGCAGCACCAGCCAGATCCGGCCCGTCCAGCCCGCCGCGGCCATGGCCAGGCCCCAGCCCACGGCCGCGTACACGACCATCCGGCCGTGCCGGTGGATCCGGGTGGTCCAGCCGCTGGTCAGGCTGACCGCCAGGGAGCCGACCGACCCGGCCGCGTACATCAGGCCGAGCGACCACGGCGCGTGCAGGTCGTCCGCGAGGAACGGGAAGATCGCCGCCGGGTACGCGAAGAACATCGCCGCCAGGTCGATCGCGTACGTGCCGAGGAGTTCCTTGCGACTCCACGCGTAGCGCGCGCCCTCCGCGATCGAGCGCAGCGACGGCGGCTTCGCGTCGTGCGCGGCCGGTGAACGGCTCAGCCCCAGGCCGAGCGCGACGGAGAGCGCGAAGGTCGCCGCGTCGGCCGCGTACGCCCACGAAAGGCCCGCGTACGCGATCACCAGGCCCGCGACGGACGGGCCCGCGATGGCCCCGACCTGCCAGCGCAGCGCGTTGAGCGCCGCAGCGGCGGCGAGTTGGTCGCGCTGGACGATCCTGGGCACGATCGCGTCCAGGGCCGGCCGCTGGAGTCCCGTCAGCGCGCTCGACAGCGCCGCCACCACGTAGAGCGGCCACACCACCGGGTGCGGCACCACCGTGTTGACCAGCAGCCCCACCGCCAGCAGGCCCTGCGCCGCCTCGGTCGCGTTGATCAGCAGCTTCCGGTCCATCGCGTCCGCGAGCGCCCCGCCGTACAGCCCGAACACGATCAGCGGCAGCAGTTCCACCGCGCCGATCGCTCCCACCGCGACGGCCGAGCCCGTCAGCTCCTTGATCTGCACCGGCAGCGCCACGAACGTCAGGAAGCTACCGAACGTCGTGATGGCTCCCGCCAGCCACATTCTCCGGAAGTCCGCCGAGGTTCGCCACGGCGTCATGTCGGGGAGCAACGCCCTCTTCCGCTTCCGCGGGGGTGGCGGGTCGTCGGCCACGGTCACTGTCACGTGAGGCGATGCTCCCTGCCGCGAGCTCCCCCCGCAAAGCCTTTTTCCCAGCGGAAGACCCGCCCGGCCCGCCCCCACCGGCCGGTGGTCCGGGGACCACCGAACTGCCCCGCCGGGGCGGGTGGTGACGTGAGGGAGCGTGGTGGCTTGTCGCGCAGTTCCCCGCGCCCCTAAAAAAGATCGGCTCGCCGCCCGGGCGGAGGACGGTCGCCCCGTCAGGGGCGCTGGGGGCACCTCCCGGCCGAAGGCCGGGGGAGGAACTGCGCGGGCAACCCGCCCACCGGCCGGTGGTCCGGGGACGACCGATCTGCCCCGCCGGGGCGGGTGGTGACGTGAGGGAGCGTGGTGGCTTGTCGCGCAGTTCCCCGCGCCCCTAAAAGATCGGCTCGCCGCCCGGGCGAGAGACGGTGTGCCCCGTGTCGTGAACGGGGTGGGGGTTACCAGCGGGGGGGGTGGGGTGGAGAGGTGGTCGGCCAGGCGGGAGAGGGGGTCGCGGAAAGGGGGGCGGCGAGGGGCCGTGGCCTCACCCGCAGCGGAGCTGACAAGGTGCTGGAGGACGTCGAGGGAGAGCGCGGGCGCCTCGGGGGAGGGAAGGCTCAGTACGTCGTGGGCGAGGCCGTCGAAAGGGTGACCCTCCGGGGAGGCGGAGAGGGCGAGGACGGTGGCACCGGAGCGCCTGGCGTCGTGGACGCGTTCGAGGATGCCGGCTCCCGGCCGGTCGGGGGCGACGAGCAGCACGGTCTCGCCGCGAGCGGCGGCGGCCAGCCGTCGCAGACCGACGGCGAGATGCGGCGGCGCGCCCGGCGGCACGCGGAACCGCAGGAGCGTGGGGGAGAGTTCGGGCACCCCGCTCCAGGCGGCCTCGTCGTCGAGGTGCGCGGCGAGGTGCCACGGCTCGTACGCGTCGGTGCCGACGAGCAACAGCGGTCCCGGCCCGCGCTGCACCGCGGTTCTGAGGGTCCCGCCGAAGGCCCGGGCGGCGCGCGGCCACTCCGTTCCGGCGAGCACTTCGCGCAGCAGCGCGACCCGTACGGCGTCCATGGCACGGCATCCTTCCGCCCCCGGAGTGATCCGCGCCACCGAACACCGTCGAACACCGCCCGCACCTGGCAGGATCGCCGGTATGACTACCCCTGAGGACGTGAAGACCCCGGCCAAGGCACCGGCCAAGGACCCCTGGGAGCTGCCCGACGTGTCGGGCCTGGTGGTGGGAGTGCTCGGCGGCACCGGTGACCAGGGCCGCGGGCTCGCCTACCGGCTGGCCAGGTCGGGGCAGAAGGTCGTCATCGGCTCCCGCAACGCCGAGCGCGCGCAGACCGCCGCCGCTGAACTCGGCCTCGGCGTCGAGGGCGCGGACAACGCGGAGTGCGCCCGCCGCAGCGACATCGTGATCGTCGCGGTGCCGTGGGACGGCCACGCCAAGACCCTGGAGTCACTGCGCGAGGAACTGGCGGGCAAGCTCGTCGTGGACTGCGTCAACCCGCTCGGTTTCGACAAGCAGGGCGCGTACGCCCTCAAGCCCGACGAGGGCAGCGCCGCCCAGCAGGCCGCCGCCCTGCTCCCGGACTCGCGGGTCACCGCCGCCTTCCATCACCTGTCGGCGGTGCTGCTCCAGGACCCGGAGATCGCGGAGATCGACACCGATGTGATGGTTCTCGGCGAGGCCCGCGCCGACACCGACATCGTCCAGGCGCTCGCCGCCCGTATCCCCGGCATGCGCGGTGTCTTCGCGGGCCGGCTGCGCAACGCCCACCAGGTCGAGTCGCTGGTCGCCAACCTCATCTCGGTCAACCGCCGTTACAAGGCCCACGCGGGCCTGCGCCTCACCGACGTCTGAGCCGCATCGAGCCGTAGCCGCGCCGCATCCGAGCCAGCCACGCGAGCCAGCCAGCCACGCGAGCCGGTACACGCGAGCCGTACGTCCGAGACGTACGGCTCGCGTCCCGAGCGGTCGGGGGCATGGGGGACAATGGCGGACGACCGTACGCGTCCGCCCGGACAGGAGCCGCACCCCATGCCCCGCCTCGCCCTCTACGCCCTCATCGCGTGCCTGCTCGCCGTCGCCGCCGCGGTGGTGTCCTTCGCGCACGGCAGCTTCCTGGGCATCGTGTGGGTGCTGCTCGCCGGGCTGACCAGCAACATGTGCTGGTACTACTTCCGCAAGGCGAAGATGGACGCCGCCGCTGCCGCCGACGCGACGGGCCGGCCGCAGAGCTGACGTCACTTCCGCCAGAACTGGAACAGCGTGTAGCCGTAGTCCACGTAGTCGCGCGGCACGTGCAGCCAGCCCATCACCGTGTCGATGGCGTGGAAGAACTTCACGTTCACCGCCGGGATCCACAGCACACCGAAGACCGCCAGCAGGCCGAACTGTGAGAAGGGCTCGAACTGGCGGCGGGCGGCGGGCGAGAGCCACGGCTCGATGATGCCGTAGCCGTCCAGGCCCGGGACCGGCAGCAGGTTCAGGATCGCGGCGGTCACCTGGAGCATGGCCAGGAAGGCGAGCGCGCACAGGAACTCGGTCGGCCAGGAGTCCAGCGCGCCGAGCGCGAACGGCAGCATCAGCAGCACCGCGAAGGCGACGTTGACCAGCGGGCCCGCCGCCGAGATCAGGCTGTGCCGCCAGCGCCCCTGGATCCGGCCGCGCTCGATGAAGACGGCGCCGCCGGGCAGGCCGATGCCGCCCAGGATCACGAAGACCACCGGCAGCACGATGGACAGCAGCGCGTGCGTGTACTTCAGCGGGTTGAGGGTCAGATAGCCCTTGGCGCCGATGGAGATGTCACCGCTGTGCAGGGCGCTGCGGGCGTGCGCGTATTCGTGCAGGCACAGGGAGACGACCCAGCCGGACACCACGAACAGGAAGACCGCGAAGCCGTGGTCGGAGGCGAACTGGCTCCACACCGCCCAGCCGGACACGGCCATCACCGCGACGATGGCGAGGAAGATCGGGCTGATCCTCCGGTCGCTGCCGCCGCGACGGTCGGCCCTGCGGATCGATGTGACGCTCATGGACGGGCTCCTGGCGTGGGCGGTGGGGCGCTGAGGCTACGGGAGGTCGTGCGCGGGCTCGGCGGCCCGACTGTGGGGGGACTGACGGTGGTGGGGACGGACGCGGCCTGAGGCAGCCGCCCGATCATGCCATCCGGGACGGAAACGACACAGGCCGTGCCCGGGAAACGTCCGGCGGCGTGACCAGGTTCCAGCGCCGCGTCACGCCGGGCCACCGCTGTACGCAGGCGCGTGAGCGGACGCCACGCCTCCGCCCCTCCGTGGACCGTACGCCGTCGCCGCCGCGGGCGGGCCGGGGCCGACCGGGGCGCG
Source organism: Streptomyces sp. NPDC008139 (assembly GCF_042957025.1). Classification (NCBI taxonomy): domain Bacteria; kingdom Bacillati; phylum Actinomycetota; class Actinomycetes; order Kitasatosporales; family Streptomycetaceae; genus Streptomyces; species Streptomyces sp. NPDC008139. The sequence continues at coordinate 109,654 of NZ_JBIBHM010000001.1, read as the reverse complement.
GTGACCGTGCGGGCTCCGTAACAATGGGGCCGTGCGATACGCGATTCTCGGCACCACTCAGGCTCTGCGCGACGACGGCACGCCCGCCGCGCTGGCGGGCGGTCGGCTGCGCGCGCTGCTGACGGCGCTCGCACTGCGGCCCGGCCGGGTGATCGGCGCGGACGCGCTCATCGACGAGGTGTGGGACGGCGACCCGCCCGCCGGGGCGACCGGCGCGCTGCAAGCGCTGATCGGTCGGCTGCGCCGGGCCATCGGCCATGACGCGGTCGGCTCGGTCGACGGCGGCTACCGGCTGGAGGCGACGCCCGAGGACGTGGACCTCTACCGGTTCGAGCGGCTGGCCGACGAGGGGGCGCGGGCGCTGGCCGACGGCGACCCGGTCAAAGCCGCCGGCCTGCTCGGCGACGCGCTCGCGCTGTGGCGCGGGGCCGCGCTCGCGGACCTGCCCGACCGGGGTACGGCCGCCGTCCGCAGCGAGGCGCTGCGCAGGGACGCCCAGCGGCAGCGGCTCACCGCGGAACTGGCCCTCGGCAGGGCCGGCCCGATCCTCCCCGAGCTGGCGGAGCTGGCCGCCGCGCACCCCCTGGACGAGCCGCTGCGCGCCCTCCACATCCGCGCCCTGCGCGCCGCGGGCCGTACCGCGGACGCCCTGGCCGCGTACGAGTCGGTCCGCCGTGACCTCGCCGACCAGCTCGGCGCCGACCCCAGCCCCGAACTGCGCGCCCTGCACGCGGAACTGCTGAACCCGCCGGGTGACCGTCCGGTCGGGGGGAATCCGCCCGGCCCGGGCGGTTCCGCGGCCGGAAGGGCGCCGAGCCGCGCCCGCGGCACCCGCCCGCCCACCCCCGGATCCGACACCCGCGACCCGACCGCGGCCCCCGGCCAACGCCCGGGCGATCACGGACAGGACGGCCGGGACCACCGGACCGGACCCGCTTCCGGCGGACACGGGCCGGGCGGCCCGGCCGGATACGGCCCGGGCGGATCCGCCCGGACCCGTCCCGGCATCGGTGGAGGCTGGCAGGGCGGAGACGGGCCGGGCGGCCCGGCCGAGTACGGCCCCGGCGGGGCCGTCATGGGCGCCGCCGGGGGCGAGGCGGCTGACGGCGGTGCCGTCGGGCGTCGGGGCGCGGCCTTTCCGGGCGGGGCCCGGCCCGTACCGGGGAACGCCCGCGCGCGGCTGACCAGCTTCGTCGGCCGCGAGGCCGACCTGGCCGCGGTGCGCGGCGACCTGTCGCGCGCCCGGCTCGTCACGCTCACCGGACCCGGCGGTACGGGCAAGACGCGGCTGTCGCAGGAGGCCGGTGACCTGGTGGCGCAGCGCTGGAAGGACGGCGTCTGGTACGTCGAACTGGCGCCGGTCAGCGATCCGCGGACGGTGCCCGAGGCGGTGATCAGCTCGCTGGGGCTGCGCGAGACGCTGCTGCACTCCGGCAGCGCCACCGAGGCCGCGCTGTCCGTCGAGACCAAGACCAAGGACCCGGCGCGGCAGCTCGCCGACTACTGCGCGAGCCGCGAGCTGCTGCTGGTGCTGGACAACTGCGAGCACGTGATCGGCGCCGCCGCGGCCCTGACCGAACAGCTCCTCGCGCACTGCCCGGGCGTCTCGGTGCTCGCCACCAGCCGCGAACCCCTGGGCGTGCCGGGCGAGTTGGTACGGCCGCTGGACCCGCTGCCGGACCCGACGGCGCTGCGGCTGCTCGCCGACCGGGGCGCGGCGGCCAGGCCCGGCTTCTCGGTGGACGAGGACCCGGTGGCCTGCGCCGAGCTGTGCCGCCGCCTGGACGGGCTGCCGCTGGCCATCGAGCTGGCCGCGGCCCGGCTGCGCAGCCTCTCGCCGCGCCAGCTCGCCGACCGTCTCGACGACCGCTTCCGCCTCCTGACCGGCGGCAGCCGTACGCTGCTGCCCCGCCAGCAGACGCTGCGCGCCGTCGTGGACTGGAGCTGGGACCTGCTGGACCCGGCCGAACGCGTCCTGCTCCGCCGCCTGGCCGTCTTCCACGGCGGCTGGACCCTGGAGGCCGTCGAGGCGATCTGCCCGGACCCCGAAGGGACCGACCCCGCGGAAGCCGGCCCGGCAAAAGCGGCGGACGGCGCCTGCGACGGCGTCCGCATCGACGCCCTCGACGCCGCAGCCCTGCTCGCCTCCCTGGTCGACAAGTCCCTCGTGCTGGCCGACCTCACCGACGACGGCGTACGCCACCGGATGCTGGAGACGATCTCGGAGTACGCGACCGAGCGGCTGGAGGAGTCCGGCGAGCGCGCGGCCGTCGAGCGGCGGCATCTCACGTACTTCAGGGAGTACGTGCGCACCGCCGACCCGATGCTGCGCGGCGCGGGGCGCGGCCAGCACCGGGTCGCGGGCGAGGAGGGCGTGGGCCAACTCGTATGGCTGGAACGGCTGGAGCGCGAGCACGAGAATCTGCGGGTCGCGCTGCGCCGGGCGGTGGAGACCGGCGACGAGCAGGAGGCGCTGCTGCTGGTGCTGAGCTGCTGCTGGTTCTGGGAGGTCCGCAACTACCAGTCGGAGCGCCGTCATTGGCCCGCGGCGGTGGCCGCGATGGGCCCCGACCCGTTCGAGACGCCGCCCGCCCTCGAACCGCTGGACCGCGGCCCGCTGGACGATCCGCCGCCGCTGGAGGGCGAGCGGCTGCTGGAGGCCAGGCGCTGGGTGCGGATCGAGGACATGGCGTCCATGCAGGGCGAGACCGACTGGTGGGAGCACCCGAAGCTGGCCCGTATCGGCCGCGCGCTGATAGAGACTTACCCGCCGCATCTGCCGCAGTCCGCCCGCTTCCCCGGCATCCTGCGGCCCTACGGCGCCTTCTTCTCCGGCGACTTCTCCCGGCTCGGCCCGCTGATGGACGAGACCGTGGAGAGCTGCCGCGTCCACGGGCGGCAGTGGGAGCTGGCCTTCGCGCTGCAACTGCGCGCCAAGATCAACAACGACATCAGTGAACGGCTCGCCGACGCGCTGGCCGACATCGCGGAGAGCCGCGGGCTCTTCCAGCGGCTCGGCGACGAGTGGGGCACCGCGGAGACGCTGTCCGCCGAGGCGGAGGCGGCCTCCAACGGAGGTGAGTGGGCGCGCGCCGCGCAATGCTGCCGCGACGGCATCGCGCTGGCCCGCAAGATCGGCTCCCACCAGCACGTACCGGTGCTCACCGTCCGGATGGGCGAGGCGCTGTTCAACTCGGGCGAGGAGGACGAGGGCGAGCGGCTGCTGCGCGAGGGGGTCGCGGACGCCGACAAGTACGCGGCGGCCAGCGAGGGCGCGGGCTTCTTCGGCCGGGTGCTGCTCGCCCAGGTGCTCAGCCGCCGCGGCAGGCTCGACGAGGCGCTGGAGCTGATCGACGACGCCCTCGACGCGACGATCCGCCACGCCAACGGTGTGCCCGGCTTCATCAAGGGGCTGTTGCACGCCATGCGCGGCTCCCTGATCGGCCGAGCCGGTGACCCGGAGACCGGGCTGCGGCTGATCGACGACGGTGTCGCGGAGCTCAGTCGCCACCCGCTGGCCACCGTCATCACCCCTCGGCTGGCGATCATGCTCTCGCCCGGAGTGGTGGAACTGCTGACGATGCTCGCCACCGCGGACGGCGCCGACCAGGAGCGTGCGCTGCGCAGGGCGCGCCGCGCGGTGGCGCTGCTCAACGCCAACGGCCGCCTGCGGCCGTCCGTGATGGCCCCGGCCGAGCGGCAGGACATGGAGCAGGCGGAGGGCCGGCTGCGGGAGATGCTCACCGACGCCGGGTACGAGGCCGCGCACGCGGAGAGCGACGGCCTCACCCTGGAGGAGGCCGTCGCTCTCATGCGTGACGTGGACTGAAGCGAACCGGTACGGGGTGGCCCGGCGGCCGGGTCAGGTCTTCTTGCGGAAGCGCGCCACCGCCAGCGGCATCGTCACCGCGGTGATGCCGACCGACCAGGCCAGGGTGATCAGCACCGGGTGGGTGACCGAGCCGCCGTTGATCAGCCCGCGGGCCGCGTCGGCCAGGTTGGACAGCGGGTTGACCTTGGTGAAGCCCTCCAGCCAGCCGGGCATGGTGGTCGGCGGCGCGAAGATCGAGCTGCCGAACTGAAGCGGCATCAGCACCAGCATCGCGACGCCCTGGACCGCCTGGGGCGTCTTCATGGCGAGGCCCAGCAGGATGAAGATCCACATCAGGGAGGCGCCGAACACCGCCGACAGGGCGATCGCCCCGAACAGGTGCAGGACATCGGTGTGGATGGACAGGCCGAGCGCGAAGCCCATGCCCAGCAGGATCGCGATGGCGATCATCATCCGGCCCATCTCGACGACGATCTTCGCGATGAGCACCGAGGACCGCGCGATCGGCATCGTGCGGAAGCGGTCCATGACCCCCTTGCGGAAGTCGTCGTTGACCCCGCTGCCGACGGCCATGGAGATGTTCATGCCCATCATGGCCATCAGGCCGGGGATCACGTAGTTCACGTACTCCTGCTGGTTGCCCTTGCCCGCCACCGCGCCGCCGAAGACGTACACGAACAGCAGGGTGAAGATGACGGGCATCAGGACCGCGTCGAACATCGACTCCGGGTCCTGCTTGATCTGGAGCATGTTGCGGCGCGCGAGCGCGCCGATGTGCCGGAGGTTGGCCCGCAGGCCGATCCGTCCCTCGCCGGTGGCCGCTGCCTTCGCGGGCGCGGTGACCGTCGCCGTAGCCGCGCTCATGCCGCGACCTCCACTTCGTTCTTGTCGTCGATCCGGGTGTCCTCGTCCGGCCGGGCGGCGGGCTGGCCCGCGCCGTCGTCGGACTTCTTGCCGGTGATGGCGAGGAAGACCTCGTCCAGGCTGGGCAGGTGGGTGCCGATGTGCGCGATGGAGAAACCGCGGGTGCCCAGCAGGCCGACCACGGCGGTCAGTTGCTCGTCGCTGAGGATCGGCACGCTCACCACGCCGTCCTCGCGGTCGGCGGTGGCGCCCGCCACCCCGTCGAGACCGGCGCCGGAGATGGCCTCGGCCATCGCCGCCACCATCGAGGGCTCGCTCGGCCGGATCACCAGGGTGCGCCCGCCGACCTTCGCCTTCAGCTCCTCCACCCGGCCGTTGGCGATCACCCGGCCGCGGTCGATGACCGTCAGCTCGTTGGCGAGCTGCTCGGCCTCCTCCATGTACTGGGTGGTGAGCAGGACGGTCGCGCCCTCGGAGACCATCCGCTGGACCTCGGCCCACACCTCGTTACGGGTGCGGGGGTCCAGACCGGTGGTCGGCTCGTCCAGGTAGAGCACCGCCGGGTTGCCGATCATGCTGGCCGCCAGGTCGAGGCGGCGGCGCATGCCGCCCGAGTACTCCTGGGCCGGGCGCTTGGCGGCCTCGGTGAGCGAGAAACGCTCCAGCAGCTCGTTGGCGCGGGCCTTGGCGTCCTTGCTGGACAGGTCGAGCAGCCGCCCGATCATGTACAGGTTCTCCCGGCCGGACAGCTTCTCGTCCACCGAGGCGTACTGGCCGGTCAGGCCGATCACCCGGCGGAGCTGCCGGGGCTGCTTGAGCACGTCGTATCCGGCGACCCACGCCGAGCCCGCGTCGGGCTGGACCAGCGTGGACAGCACGCGCACCAGGGTGGTCTTGCCCGCTCCGTTCGGGCCGAGCACGCCGAGCACGGTGCCCTGGCGGACATCGAGGTCCACCCCGTCGAGGGCCTTGGTCTCACCGTAGTGCTTGACCAGACCCCGTACCTCTACGGCGGAGTGCCCGCCGCCGTCAGTCAGTCGCTTCGTCATGCCGACAACAATGGCGGGTGCCGCTGACACCGCGCCGATATCGCGCCGACAGCCGGGGACCGACCGTAGCGATGGCGTGTCAGCGACCTGTCAGCGACCGGTCACCGATCGGTCGGTAACGCTAGAGTGGCACGCTGACCAGCAGTGTTCCGTCCGCCGCCCGGATCTCGAAGCGGCTGATCGAGTCCTTGTGCAGTCCCGCGGCGCCGTGCACGGTCAGCGGTCGCGGCTGGGCGTCCGTGCCGTAACCGGTCTCCGGCACCGCCCAGGTGGCCACCGTCTGGCCGTTGCCGTCCAGCGCGACCGCGACCAGGCTGCACGTCTGCGGGCCGCGTACGCCCGTCAGCCGCAGGTCCACCACGCTGCCCCAGCCCTTGTCCGCGATGCCGACGGTCGCCCTGACGCCGGTCTCCGGGTTGGTCGCGGAGCGCTGGTCGGACGCGAAGGCCCCGGCGGCCGGGCGCCCGCCGCCGTCGTCGGTGGCCAGCACCGCGACCAGCGGTCCGCCGACCACCAGCACCGCCACGGCGGCCACCGCGGCCAGCCGCCGCCGCTTGCGCGCCCCGCGCTCGCGGGCGACCTGGTCGAGCAGCCGGCCGAGCATCGCGTCACCGCCGGGCGGATGCGCGAAGGCGACGCCGTCCTCGCGCATCTCGTTGAGCACCGGCAGCAGCCCGCTCAGCTCGTCCAGCTCCCGGCCGCAGCTCTCGCACTCGACCAGGTGCTCCTCGAAGCGGGTCATCTCCGCTTCGTCCAGCGCCCCGAGCAGATAGGCGCCCACATCGACGTGCGGTGTCATGAAGTGGTCACCCCTCTCTCCTCCAGCGCGTTCCGCAGGGCCCGCAGCGCGTAGAACACCCGCGACCGTACGGTGCCCTGCGGCAGTCCCAGTTCGTCCGCCGCCTCGTTGACCGTACGGCCGCGGAAGTATGTCTCGACCAGCACCTCGCGGTGCGCGTCCGACAGGTCCCGCAGGGCGTCGGAGATGGTCATCAGCCGCAGCGACCGTTCCAGCTCGTCCCTGGCGGGGAGCAGGTCGAGCGCGGCGGGCGAGGTCTCCGGCGGCCGGGAGCCGCGGCTGCGGTGGCCGTCGATCACGATCCGCCGGGCCACCGTCACCAGCCAGGGCCGCAGTGAACGGGCCGCCGGGTCGAGCTTGGCCGCGCTCTTCCAGGCCCGCAGCAGCGTCTCCTGCACGACGTCCTCGGCCAGGAACCGGTCGCCCGCGACGAGCCGCAGCACATAGGCGTAGAGCGCGCCCGCGTGCTCGCGGTACAGCGCCCGCATCAGCTCCTCCTCCGGAGCCGACACCGGCGGTTCCGTCGGTTCCGGCGGCCCGGGGGCGCCGGGAGGTGGTCCGTCCACGGCGGCATCCTGCCGTACCCGCTGCCGTGGGTCGAGTTCGCCCGTGCCGGGACCCATGCCGACCTCCTCCCGTTCCGCGGCGCTCCCCTCCCGTATACGGACGCCGTGCCCGGATGACTCATGCCGTTCCGGACAAAACCGTTCCGGACGAGAACGCGGGTAAGAATGCGGACAGGTTTTCGGACAGAAACGAGAAGGGCGGCGCACCCGGGAGAACCGGGGCGCCGCCCTCCGCGGACGGGCGCGGGGATCAGTGGAAGGGGATCAGTGGAAGGTGTGCTCCTCGGCGGGGAAGGCCCCGCCCACGACGTCCTCGGCGAAGGACTTGGCGGCGTCGCCGAGCACGCGGCGCAGATCGGCGTACTGCTTGGTGAAGCGCGGCACCTTGCCGCCGGTGAGCCCGGCCATGTCGGTCCAGACCAGCACCTGGGCGTCGGTGTCGGGGCCCGCCCCGATGCCGACGGTGGGGATCTGGAGCGAGCGGGTGACCTCGGCCGCCACCTCGGCGGGGACGAGTTCGAGGACGACGGCGAAGGCACCGGCCTCCTGCGCGGCCTTGGCGTCCTGGACGAGCCGGTGGGCGGCCTCGTCGCCGCGGCCCTGCACGCGGTAGCCCATGGTGTTCACCGACTGCGGGGTCAGGCCCAGGTGCGCCATGACCGGGATACCGGCCCGGACGATCGCCTCGGTCTGGGCCAGGGAGCGCTCGCCGCCCTCCAGCTTGACCGCGCCGACCCCGGCCTCCTTGATCAGCCGGGTGGCGCTGCGCAGGGCCTGCACGGGACCTTCCTGGTACGCGCCGAAGGTCAGGTCGCCGACGATCAGTGCGCGGCTGGTGCCGCGTACGACGGCGGAGGCCAGGATCGTCATCTCGTCCATGGTGACCGGGACGGTGGTCTCGTAGCCGAGGTGACAGTTGCCCATCGAGTCGCCGACCAGCATGACCGGGATACCGGCCTCGTCGAAGACCGACGCGGTCATCGCGTCGTAGGCGGTGAGCATGGGCCACTTCTCGCCGCGCTCCTTGGCCAGGGCCAGGTCGCGGACGGTGATACGACGGGTGCCGGTGCCCCCGTAGAGCGCCTTGGGGTGGTCGGCGGGCTGGGCGCCGGGCGTGCCGGTCGCGGTCGTGCCCTGGCCGGCCCGGGAATCACGGCCCTGCTCGCGGGCAGCCGAAAGCTGCGTCATGGTGACGGCTCCTTCAGTCATCTCGAGGCGCCCTGACGGCGTCCCCGGATCCCTTCCATGCTGGCACGGCTCGCCCGGTCCGGAAAGAGGGGGCACGTTTTTGCCGCCCCTTTACGATACGAGACGGGATCGTATCGAAAAAGACCCTAGGCTGACCCTCATGGCCGACAACTCGATGACCGCCCCGCCGTCCCACGTGCCGGAGGCGATCCACCGCCGCCGCTGGGCGATTCTCACCGTGCTGTTGTTCAGCCTCCTCGTGGTGGTGCTGGACAACTCGATCCTCAACGTGGCGATGAAGACCATCGCCCAGCCCTCACCCACCGGCCTCGGCGCCTCGCAGAGCCAGCTCGAATGGGCCATCAACTCCTACACCCTGGTCTTCGCGGGCCTGCTGTTCACCGCCGGCCTGCTCGGCGACCGCCTCGGCCGCAAGAAGGTCCTGCTCTTCGGCATGGTCGTGTTCGGCGCCGGATCCGCGCTGTCCGCGTTCTCCGGCTCCGCGGGTGAACTGATCGGCTACCGCGCGGTGATGGGCCTCGGCGGCGCCTTCATCATGCCCGCCACCCTGGCGATCATCATGAACGTCTTCGAGCGCAAGGAGCAGCCCAAGGCGATCGGCATCTGGACCGGCGTGGTCGGCCTCGCCATCGCCATCGGCCCGATCACCGGCGGCGCGCTGCTCGAACACTTCTGGTGGGGCTCGGTCTTCCTGATCAACGTGCCGATCGTGATCGCCGCGCTCGTCGCCATGTTCATCCTGGTGCCCGACTCGCGCGACCCGCGCCCCGGCCGCCTCGACCCGGTCGGTGTGCTGCTCTCCATCGTCGGCCTGGTCCTGCTGATCTACGGCATCATCAAGGGCGGCCAGTTCGGCGACTTCACCAAGCCCGAGGTGTGGGCCACGATCGTCGGCGGCCTCGTCGTCCTCGGCGCCTTCGTGCTGTTCGAGAAGCGCAGCGACCACCCCGCCTTCGACGTCACCTACTTCAAGGACCGCCGCTTCTCCGCCTCCGTCGCCGCCATCGGCCTGGTCTTCTTCGCCCTGATGGGCGTCACCTTCTTCATCGTCTTCTACACCCAGACCGTGCGCGGCTACAGCCCGCTCAAGACCGGTCTGCTGCTGCTCCCGCTGGCCGCCGCGCAGATGGTCTTCGCGCCGCGCGCCCGGCTGGTGGTCGACCGCTTCGGGGCGCGCGCGGTGTGCACCGCGGGCCTGACCCTCACCGCGATCTCCTTCCTCGGCTTCCTGCTGCTCGGCCAGTCCACGCCGATCTGGGTGCTGGAAGTGCTGTTCTTCCTGATGGGTACGGCGATGGCGCACGTCATGCCGCCCGCCACCGTCATGATCATGTCGTCGCTGCCGCGCGAGAAGGCGGGCTCCGGGTCCGCGGTCAACAACACCTTCCGGCAGGTCGGCGGCGCGATCGGCGTCGCGGTCCTCGGCTCGGTGCTGTCCACCGTCTACCGCAACGGCATCAACGACCACCTCGACGTCCTGCCCGCCGGCGCGCGGCACTCGGCGGGGGAGTCCATCCAGGCCACCATCGGTGTCGCGGAGAAGCTCGGCCCCAAGGGCCAGTCGCTGATCCAGCCCGCGAACGACGCCTTCATCCACGCCATGCACATCACCGCCGCGTGCTCGGCCGCCGTCGCCCTGGTCGGCGCCGTCGTCACCCTGGTCTTCCTGCCCGCCAAGGAGCGGGTCGGACAGGCGCCCGACGCCGCCGCGGAGCCGGAGAAGGTGGGTGCCGAGCAGTGATCGACCCCGCCAGTACGTCGGCCGCGCGGCGCGGTCGCCCGCGCTCCGCGGCCGTCGACGGCGCGGTCATCGAGACCGTGCTGCGGCTGATCGCCGAGGGCACCTCGCTGTCCGAGCTGTCCATGGAGGGCATCGCGCGGGAGGCCGGGGTCGGCAAGGCCACGGTCTACCGCCGCTGGCCGGGCAAGGAGGCGCTGCTGATCGACGTGCTCGCCACGGTCGACTCCCACCCGCTGCCCGAACTGCCCGGCACGTCCTTCCGTGACGATCTGATCGTCGCGGTCGAGTCGATACGGCGGCGCGGTGTGGCCAAGCGGGAGTCCGCGCTGATGCGGACGATGCTGACCGAGGCGCAGAGCAGCCCCGAGCTGTGGCGGTGCTACCACGACACGGTCATCGCCACCCGCCGTGAGGCGCTGGCCCAACTGCTGCGTCGCGGCATGGCCGACGGCGACATCCGGCCGGAACTGGGCAGGGACGTCGAGCTGCTGGTCGACTTCGTGACCGGACCGATGCTGGCGCGCTCCACGCTCCGGCCGGACGCCGAACTGTCGCCCGACCTCACCGAACGGCTGGTCGATCTGCTGCTCGACGGGATGCGCCCACGCGGCTGACCAGCGGCGGGGCGTACGGGAGTACACGGGGGGCGCGGGGATGTCCACCGCGCCCCCCACATATGTCCTCCGTGTCCCCGTCGTGTCACAGGTGGGGCCGATGCGGTGGGTGAAGGAACCCGCCGCACCCCGCTGTCCGTCGGTTCTCATAACGATCCCCTAAGGTCGGCAGAGCACCCGGCAAGGCAGTGAGGACCCATATGACCCAGGCGCAGAGCGGCACGGACGCGACCACGGACGGCAGCGCCTTGCCGCCCAGGAACGCCTCCGGAGCCCGCGCCCGGTTCCGTCACTGGTGGCAGCCCGAAGGCATGTGGCGGCGCGGCATCATTCTCGCCGTCGTCGCCGTCCTCGTGGCCGTCCTGCTGCTCGTGCACGCCGACCTGCCGAACCGGATCGGCAACCTCGGCAGTCTGCTGGAGACCTTCCTGCCCTGGATCGGCCTGGCCGTGCCGGTGCTGCTGGTGGCCGCCGTGCTGCGGCGCTCCACGACCGCGCTGATCGCCCTGCTGCTGCCGTCGGTGATCTGGCTCAACCTCTTCGGCGGCCTGGTCACCGACAAGGCGTCCTCCGGCGGCGATCTGACGGTGCTCACCCACAATGTGAACGCCGAGAACCCGGACCCCGACGGCACCGCCAAGGACGTCATCGCGGCCGGCGCCGACATCGTCGCCCTGGAGGAACTGGCCGAGAGCCAGGCGCCCCGCTACGCGCGCGACCTCGCCGCCACCTACCCGTACCACTCGGTGCAGGGCACGGTCGGGCTGTGGAGCAAGTACCCGCTGTCCGGGGTGCGCACGGTGGACATCAAGATGGGGTGGACCCGCGCCATGCGGGCCGCGGTGAAGACCCCGGCCGGCCAGGTCGCGGTGTACGTGGCGCATCTGCCGTCCGTGCGGGTGAAGTTCAACGCCGGATTCACCGCGGGACAGCGCGACAACGCGGCGGACGCGCTCGGCCGGGCCATCGCGGGCGAGAACCTGCACAGCGTGGTGCTGCTCGGCGACCTCAACGGCACCATGAACGACCGGGCGCTGGCCTCGGTCACCTCGCAGATGCGCTCCACGCAGGGCGCGGCGGGCAACGGCTTCGGCTTCAGCTGGCCCGCGTCCTTCCCGATGGCCAGGATCGACCAGATCATGGTCAAGGGCATCGAGCCCAAGGCGTCCTGGACCCTGCCGAAGACCGGCAGCGACCACCTCCCGGTCGCCGCCCGCCTCCAGGTGCCGTAACCCCTCCGAACACGGCTTTCCCGCGGTTCGGCGCACTCCGCCGGATGGCGCACCGAGGTGGCGGCGCGGCGGCGGTTGCGCGAGCGTGACCCGCAGGTGCTCGTCGCCGGCGCCCGGTCCGCTGCCGTGAGGGTGTCGCCATGCAAGAACCGATGTCCGCCGCCGCGCGCAGACGCGGGTGGCGTGAGTGGCTTTCCCCCGCCCGGGCCGCCGTGGCCGCCGGGTGGTGCCTGCTGTCCGTCGCGGGCGTGTGGCTGGTGCAGCGCCTGGTGCGGGTCTCGATGATCGACGTGATGGTCTACCGGGCGGCGGGCTGGACGGTACGCACCGGCGGCGACCTGTACTCGCTGCGCGCCGACGGACTGCCGATGACGTATCCGCCGTTCGCTGGACTGCTGTTCGTCCCGCTGACCTGGCTGGACGTGGGCGCCATGCGCACCGCCGCGACCGTGGCGAATCTGCTGCTCGCGGTGGCCTTCGCCGCCCTGTCGCTGCGGCTGGTCGACCGGCGGCCGACCGTGGCGTCCGCGCTGCTCCTGACCGCGCTGGTGGTGTGGTGCGAGCCGGTCTGGGCGACCCTGCGCTACGGGCAGGTCAATCTGCTGCTCGCCGTGCTGGTGCTGGCCGACCTCACCTGCCGGGCCGACCGCAGGTGGGCGGGGGTCGGCATCGGCATCGCCGCGGGCATCAAGCTCACCCCGGTGCTGTTCGTCGCGCTGCTCGCCCTGGCCGCCTTCACCACCCGCGGGCGCGGCACACCGTATCTGCGCCGCGCGTCGGTCGCGGCCGGGACCTTCGCGGCCACCGTCGGCGTCGCCGCGCTGGCCCTCCCGCACGACTCGGTCCGCTACTGGACCCAGGACGTCTTCTCGCCCGACCGCGCCGGTTACGCCGAGGAGGTCGCCAACCAGTCGCTGCGCGGCGTCCTGGCCCGGCTGACGCACAGCGGCGACCCCGGCACGCTCTGGCTCTGCGTCGCGCTCGCCGTCGCCCTCGCGGGACTGGCCGTCGCGGTGGGCGCGCTCACGGCCGGGGACCGGCTGCCGTTCGCCGCCGCCTGGGCCGCGGTCTCCTGCGGTGTGACGGCCCTGCTGGTCAGCCCGGTGTCGTGGACGCACCACTGGGTGTGGGCGGTGCCCATGACCGTGCTGCTCGTCGCCGAGGGGGTACGCCGCCACGACCGGCGGTGGGTCTGGGGCGCGGCGGCGGCCGTCCTGGTGTTCTGCTCGTACGCGCTCTGGGCCCTCCCGCACGGCCGGGCACGCCCCGAACTGCACGAGAACCCCGCCCAGATGCTCCTCGCGGCCTGTTACCCGCTGGCCGGGCTCGCCTTCCTCGCCGTCGCGGGCCGCGTGGTGACCACGGCGCTGCGTACCGAGTCCCCGTCCCCGGCCCGCGCGGCGCGGTCCCGCGCAGCCCGCCTCAGGTCCCGTACAGCCGGCTCACGTTCGCCCGCGGGGCGGGCCGCGAAGCGGCGGCCCGCCCCGCGGCGAAGCCGGTCAGCAGATTCTCCGTGACCTTGGTGACGAACGTCCGGGTGCGCTCGTCCATGCCGTGGTCGCGGCCCATCAGACCGGTGCCCGCCATCAGCCCCTCGACCCAGCGCATCGTCCCGGTGGCGAAGACGCCCGCGCCGCCGGGCACCGTGTAGTACGCCGAGTCCGAGTGGCTGGCGCGGCCGTCGCACACCAGCGGCGAGTGGGCGACGACCTCGATCGGCGCCGGGGTCGGATAGCCGGGGTCCACCCGGTCGTACTCGACGCCGACCAGGTGGGCGAAGCGGTCGCCCCGCGCGGCGCCGGTGCCCGCGAAGAGCCAGTGGTCGGCGCTCTCCACCACGTACGGGGCGTCGGTCGGATACCCCTCGTAGATGACGCCGGTCAGCGAGGACTCGGGGTCGGGGGCGGGCCGGGCGCGGAAGTCGTTGGTCGGCTTCGCCGGGTCGCGCGCGAGGCCGGGGTCGCTCTGATAATCGGTCTTGTAGCAGACCACGGTGCGCGGTTCGCCGCCCCGGACGGCTTCGAGGCGGACCCGTCGGAAGCAGGTGTTCGCGCCGAGGAAGACCAGATTGGTGCCCGCGTCCCGCGCCGCCGTGACGTGCGCGCGCTGCTCCGGCGTCCAGTACTCGTCGTGGCCGAGCGCCACGGCCGTGGTCGCGCCGCGCAGCACGCCGGGGGCGCGGTGGACGTCGATCCCCGTCGTGTACGCCAGCGGCAGCCCGAGCCGCTCGGCGAGGACCACCAGGGCGCGCTCGTACACCAGGAACTTCTCGGCGCCGCTCTTCGCGTACGGCCGGTCGAACGACACGGCCAGCGACCGGTCTCCGTAGCCGCCGTCCCGGCCGTTGTAGAGGCTGTAGCCGCCCCAGTCGTTGTACGCCTGCCAGGTCGCGGGCGCGTGCATGATCAGGGTCCGGCCCGTGGCCACGGCCGAGCGGACCACGAGCGGGACGTACCGCTGATGGCCGTCGTCGGAGGTGAGCAGCAGCAGATAGGCGCCCTCGGGCCAGCCGTCGGTGGGGACGTCGAGGCCGCGCTCCCAGCCCGCCGTCACGGTCCTGGTGGACCCGGACGTCCTGGGCCCCGGCTGCCGGTGCCCCGCCGTCCGCGGCGACGTCCACACCCGTGTGGCCTGCGACCCGCCGTACCAGCCGACCCGGTAGGCGGCGACGCGGAAGCCGGGCGCGGTCGTCGACACGTACAGGCCCACGCGCTCGCCGGGCCGGACGCTGACCTTGTCGGCGTACCCCTCGATCGCGTCCGGCGGTCCCAGCGAGCGGATCCGCCAGTCGTCGGTGCCCGCCCGCCGGACGGGGGTGGGGCCGCTGGTGGGGGTGCGGCGCACCGCGGCGGAGCCGCTGTCGCACCCGGCCGCCGCCGCACCGACCACCCCGGCGACGGCCGCGTGGAGCACGCGCCGGCGGGCCGGACCGGGCGGCGCGCCGTCGTCGGCGGGACGGGCGTACGGGCCGGGAGGCGGGCTCCCGGCGCCCGGCTTGGGCGCCGGACCCTTCGCGGCCGGGTGCTCGCGTTCCTCGTCGGCTTCCTCGTCCACTTCCGCGTCCCCTTCCCGGTGCGCCGGGCGCTGGGGTGCGGCTCGGCTCCGTCAGGACGATCCTGCGCGTGATCCGGCCGCCCGCGGCCACGGCGCGCCGAACGCGGCGGTCACCGGGCGGTGTTGGTCAGCTCTGCTCGCCCTCGCGCCAGCGGTTGGTGATCGGCAGCCGGCGGTCCTTGCCGAAGCCCTTCGCGGAGATCTTCGTGCCCGGCGGGTACTGCCGCCGCTTGTACTCGGCGGTGTCGGTCAGCTTGAGGATGCGGGTCACCAGTTCGGCGTCGAAGCCCGCCGCGATGATCGCCTCGCGGCCCTGGTCCCGGTCGACGTACATCTCCAGGACCCGGTCGAGGACGTCGTAGTCCGGCAGCGAGTCGGTGTCGACCTGGCCGGGGCGCAGCTCCGCGCTCGGCGGCTTCGCGATTGAGTTCTCCGGGATCGGCGGGGTCTCGCCGCGCGCCTCGGCGTCGGCGTTGCGCCAGCGCGCAAGCCGGAAGACGGTCGTCTTGTAGACGTCCTTGATCGGGCCGTACGCGCCGACCGAGTCGCCGTACAGCGTCGAATACCCCACCGCCAGCTCGCTCTTGTTGCCCGGCGCGAGCACGATCTGGCCCTCCTGGTTGGAGATCCCCATCAGCGTGACGCCGCGCAGCCGCGACTGGAGGTTCTCCTCCGCGAGGCCGGTCAGCGACAGCGACGCCATGTAG
This sequence comes from Streptomyces sp. NPDC008139, assembly GCF_042957025.1. NCBI lineage: Bacteria > Bacillati > Actinomycetota > Actinomycetes > Kitasatosporales > Streptomycetaceae > Streptomyces > Streptomyces sp. NPDC008139. Next base: position 93,987 of record NZ_JBIBHM010000001.1, on the reverse strand, counting down.
GCGTCGAACATCGGGGCGATCGACACCGTACGGAGGTTGAGGCCGGTCCTGCGGGCCAGTTCCGCCGCGTCGCCCTTGGAGTGGTCCGAGGAGTACGCCGACGGCATCGACACGCCGTACACGTTCGCCGCGCCGATCGCGTCGACCGCGATGGCGGCCACCAGGGCCGAGTCGATGCCGCCGGACAGACCGATCAGCACCGAGCGGAAGCCGTTCTTCTCGACGTACGCGCGCAGGCCGGTGACCAGCGCGCCGTAGATCTCGGCGTCGTCGCTCAGCCGCTCGGCCTCGCCGCCGGTGAACTCGGCCGGATACGGCTCGACCGGCGTCTCGGACAGCGTCACATGGCGGATCTCCAGGCCGTCGGCCACCCGCCCGGACGGCGCGGGCCCGGGCGCGGCGGGCAGGTCGAGGTCGAGCAGCACGCACTCCTCGGCGAACTGCGGGGCCCGCGCGATCACCTCGCCGTCCTCGCCGACGACGATCGTGTCACCGTCGAAGACCAGCTCGTCCTGGCCGCCGACCATCGCCAGATACGCCAGCGTGCAGCCCGCCTCCCGCGCGCGCCTGCGCACCAGGTCCAGACGCGTGTCGTCCTTGTCCCGCTCGTACGGCGACGCGTTGACCGACAGCAGCAGACCGGCGCCGGCCGCGCGGGCCGCCGGGACCCGGCCGCCGTCCTGCCACAGGTCCTCGCAGATCGCCAGCGCCACGTCCACGCCGCGCACCCGGATCACCGGCATGGTGTCGCCCGGCACGAAGTACCGGAATTCGTCGAAGACCCCGTAGTTGGGCAGGTGGTGCTTGGCGAAGCGCAGCGCCACCTCGCCGCCGTGCAGCACCGCCGCGCAGTTCTGCGGCGCCCCTGCGGGCTGCCCGAACCTCGGCCGCGCGTTCTCGCTGCGGCCGAGATACCCCACGACCACCGGCAGTTCGCCCAGGCCCTCGTCCGCCAGCCGCTTCGCCAGCGCCACCAGGGCCGCGCGGCTCGCGTCCACGAACGAGGCGCGCAGCGCCAGATCCTCCACCGGGTACCCGGTGAGCATCATCTCGGGAAACGCCGCCAGGTGCGCTCCGCGCGCGGACGCGTGATGGGCCCAGCGCACGACGGTCTCGGTGTTCCCGGCGATGTCGCCGACGCGGGAGTCGATCTGATTCAGGGCGAGGCGTAGTTGAGGCATGGCCTCATCTTAATCGTCAATGCGACGAGATGTCGCCTGGGGCGCCCTTGCCCAGGGAGTCGGCCCCGAAGGGGCGCGGGGAACCGCCCGGCCACCTCGCGGTGGAGGGCAGGCGCGAAGGGGCGCGGGGAACCGCGCGCTCAGCCACCGTGCTCCCGCAGGTCACCACCGGCCCCGGCGGGGCAGATCGGTTGTCTCCGGGCCACCGGCCCGTTGGTGGCTGGCCGCGCAGTTCCCCGCGCCCCTTAAAAGATCGGCGTACCGCCCCGGTCAAGGAACCGGCCGGGGCCGCGCCCCAGAAAAGATCGGCCTGCCGTCCCTCGCAAGAAAATCGTTTCAGCGGCGCAGCCAGACGGCGGTGTCGGCGGGGATACGGCCGTCGAGGAGAGGTCCGCTGGTGAGCAGGAGCTCACTGTGCGCGGGCAGCTCCGCAGGAGCGTCGGCCAGGTTGACGACGCAGACGAACGCGTCGGTGCGGCTGAAGGCGAGGACGCCCGGGCCGGAGTCGAGCCAGTGCATGGGACCGTCGCCCAGACCGGCCTCGGCGCTGCGAATCCGCAGCGCCGACCGGTACAGCGAGAGCATCGACGCCGGGTCGGCGGACTGGATCTCGGCCGTGCGCCCCGCCCAGTCGGCCGGCTGCGGAAGCCACGGCTCCGCCGAACCCTCGGGGCTGAAGCCGAACGGCGAGGAGTCGCCGGACCAGGGCAGCGGCACACGGCAGCCGTCCCGGCCGGGGTCGGTGCCTCCGGACCGCAGGTACATCGGGTCCTGGAGCTTGGCCGCCGGAATGTCCTCGACCTCGGGCAGCCCCAGCTCCTCGCCCTGGTAGAGGTAGACGGATCCGGGCAGCGCCAGGGTCAGCAGCGCGGCGGCCCGCGCCCTGCGGGTGCCCAGCTCCAGGTCGGTCGGGATCCCGAACGCCTTGGTCGCGAAGTCGAAGCCGGTGTCGACCCGCCCGTAGCGGGTGACCGTACGCGTCACGTCGTGGTTGCACAGCACCCACGTGGCGGGCGCGCCCACCGGCTCGTGCGCGGCCAGCGTCGTCTCGATGGACTTGCGGAGCTGCTCCGGCGCCCAGGGGCACGCGAGGAAGTCGAAGTTGAACGCGGTGTGCATCTCGTCCGGCCGCAGATAGTGCGCGAAACGCACCGCGTCCGGCAGCCACACCTCGCCGACCAGGATCCGCGTGTTGTCGTATCCGTCGGCGATCCGCCGCCAGCCGCGGTAGATCTCGTGCAGGTCGTCCCGGTCGATGTACGGGTGCGGGGCGGCCGGGTCGCTGCTCAGGTCGGGCAGCTCCGGGTCCTTGGCGACCATCGCGGCGGAGTCGATCCGTACACCGCCCGCGCCGCGGTCGAACCAGAACCGCAGGATGTCCTCGTGCTCGGCCCGGACGTCCGGGTGGTTCCAGTTGAGGTCGGGCTGCTCGGAGTCGAAGAGGTTCAGGAACCAGTCGCCGGGCGTGCCGTCCGGGTCGGTCGTCCTCGTCCAGGCCGGGCCGCCGAACTGCGAAGGCCAGTTGTTCGGCGGCAGCTCGCCGTTGTCACCGCGGCCGGGGCGGAACCAGAAGCGGTCGCGCGCGGGCGATCCGGGACCGGCCGCCAGCGCCTCGCGGAACCACGGGTGGGCCGCCGATATGTGGTTCGGCACGATGTCGATGATCGTCCTGATGCCCAGCGCCAGGCCCTCGGAGATCAGCTTCTCGGCCTCGGCGAGCGTGCCGAAGACCGGGTCGATGTCCCGGTAGTCGGCCACGTCGTATCCGCCGTCGGCCATCGGCGACGGGTACCAGGGGTTGAACCAGAGGGCGTTGACGCCCAGCTCGGCCAGGTAGGGCAGCCGGGAACGCACCCCGGCGAGGTCTCCGGTGCCGTCGCCGTTGCTGTCGGCGAAGCTCCGCGGATAGACCTGGTAGATGACCGCGCCGCGCCACCAGTTCTCGTCGGCCTCGGGCTGAGGGGTGTCTGCCACGTCAACGTCCTTTCGGGCAGGTGGGACCCCGCCGCCGGCCCCGGAGGCGGGGATGTGGGCATAGAGGCCGGCGGCGGAGTTCTTGGGGGTGCGTTACGGAAGGCTTGCGGTCCGGTGACCCGTCAGCCCTTGAGGCTGCCCGCGGTCAGGCCGGACATGATGTTGCGCTGGAAGAGCAGGAAGATCAGCAGGGTCGGCACCGCGGAGATGGCCAGCGCGGCGATCAGCACGTTCTGCGGTACGCCCTGCGAGAGCGAGTTGATGCCGATGTTGATCGGCTGGTTCTTCGGGTCGGGCTCCACCAGCATCGGCCAGAGGAAGTCCTTCCAGACGTTGACCACCGCGAAGATCGACACGACGCCGAGGATCGGACGCGACATCGGCAGCACGATCGACCACAGCGTGCGCAGCGGCCCGGCGCCGTCGATCTTCGCCGCGGACATCAGGTCCTCGGGAATCGAGTCGAAGAATCGCTTGAGCAGGAAGATGTTGAAGCCGTTGGCCACCGTGGGCAGCCAGATCGCCCACGGGGTGCCGATCAGGTTCACGTGCAGCAGCGGCAGGTCGAGGACCGTCATGTACTGCGGCACGATCAGCACCGCCGCCGGGATCATCAGCGTGGCGAGCATCATGCCGAGGATCAGATTGCCGAGCACCGGCCGGAGCTTGGAGATCGCGTACGCCGCCGCCACGTCGAAGACGAGTTGCAGCAGCAGCGCGCCGAACGCGTAATAGAAGGTGTTGAAGAGCAGCCGGGCGATCTTCAGCTCGCTCCAGGCGTCCGAGTAGTTGCTCGCCCTCGGGTGTTTCGGGAAGAGCGTCGGCGGATTCGCCAGGACTTCCTGGGCCGACTTGAAACCGCCGGTCACCATCCAGTAGAGCGGGCCGAGGAACACCAGGGTGAAGACCAGGATGACCAGGCTCAGCACGGTCCAGTAGACGAATTTCGCCCGCGGTCGGCTCAAAGTGGCCGACGAGATCAGGGTCCGGTTTTGCTGGGTGAACGCTGCCATGTCCGTCTTCCGTCCTAGTCGCTGTTCCGGCTCAGCCGCGCGTACACACCGGAGAATCCGGCCAGCACCAGCAGCAGGAAAAGGCCCAGCGCCGCGGCGCTTCCGAAATTGTTGTAGCGGAACGCGTACTGGTAGACCATGTACACGACCGTCGTGGTGGAGTTCTCCGGGCCGTTGCCGCCGGTCAGCAGATAGACGTTGGTGAACTCCTGCATGGTCGCCACGATCTGGAGCAGCAGCATGAGTGAGAGCACCATGCGGGTCTGCGGGATCGTGACGTGCCAGATCTTGCTGAACAGCCCGGCTCCGTCCAGGTCGGCGGCCTCGTACAGCTCGCCGGGGATGTTCTGGAGCGCGGCCAGATAGATCAGCGTGGCGCTTCCCATGCTCATCCAGGTGGCCGCGATCACCACCGAGATCATCGCCGTGTGCGACGAGTCCAGCCATGCGGAGGTCGGCAGGTGCAGGGTCTTCAGAATGTGATTGAAGAGCCCGTACTCCGGGTTGTAGAAGTACTTGAACAGCAGCACACCGGCGACCGGAGGAAGCATCACCGGCAGGTACACCAGAATGCGCAGATACGCCTGTGCGTGCCGCAGTTCATTGAGCAGGATCGCCACGAAGAACGGCACGATGAAGCCGATCACCAGCGCGTACACCGTGAATTGCAGGGTGTTGCGCCAGGCCGTCCAGAAATACGGGTCGTGGTAGACCTGCTTGAGATTGTCGAAGCCCACCCAGGTGGTGACACCGCGCTTGGTCTTCTGGAAGCTCATGATGAACTCGCGGACCATCGGGTACCACGAGAAGAACCCGAAGCAGAGGACCGCGCCGATCAGAAAGCCGTACGCCTGGACATTCTGCCGGACTTTACGGCTCAGGCCGGAACGGCGCTGCGTTCCCTCGGGCTGACCAACGGGGCGCCCGGCGTGGCGCCTACTCGATTTCTCGGGGACGGTTGTCGCCGCCATGGGTGCTCCTCGACTGAAGTGATGCGTCGGGCCGGTACCGCTGAGCGGGGGCCGGTCGCCGGACCGGCCCCCGCGGGCTGTCGTTACTGAGAGGCGGCCAGGAGGCTGTTGACCTGGGACTCGGCAGTGGAGAGCAGCTTGGAGACGTCAGCGTTCTTGTTGGTCAGAACACCGGACATCACCGTGTCGAGCACGGTGTAGATCTTCTGGGCGTTCGGCGGCTCGGGCTTCACGGGCACCTGGGCGTCGACGTACGTCTTGAAGTTCTCGACCGGGACGGTCGCGTTCGCGGCCTTGGTGGAGTTGTCCTTGTCCTTCGACGCGCCGGTGAAGAAGAAGGGCTGCGGGAGACCGACGGGCAGGCCGTCCGTCTTGTTCCGCGGGTAGTTGAACTGGCCCTTCTCCAGGGTCAGGTACTTGAAGTTGATCCAGGCGATGCCGGCCTTGATCTGGTCCGGGGAGGACGACTTCTTGAACATGTAGTCGGCGCCGCCGAACAGCGAGGTCTTGCCGCCGGGGATCGGGGCCATGCCGAGGTCCTCGAACTTGGCCTTGTACTGCTGGACGACCAGCGGGATGTCGTCGGGAGCGCCGACGTACATGCCGACGACGCCGGTACCCATCGCCTTCTGGACGTCGCCCCACTCCTTGCCCGGGGTGGCGGGCATGCTGTTGTCCGTCCAGCGCATGTCGTGCAGCGTGGTCAGCAGGGTCTTGGCGCTGTCGTCGTTGAACGTCGCCTTCTTGCCGTCCTCGGACACCATGGTGCCGCCGAGGCCGTACAGCTCGGACGTGAAGTGCCAGCCGCCCTGGTTGCCGCCGGCGTTCTCGATGAAGCCGTGGATGCCCTTGCTGCCGAGCTTGTCCTCGATCTGCTTGGAGGCGGCGCGGACGCCTTCCCAGGTGGTGGGCGGGTTGTTCGGGTCCAGACCGGCGTCCTTGAAGATCTTCCGGTTGTAGATCAGGCCCATCTGGTAATTCGAGGTGGGCAGACCGTACAGCTTGCCGCCGTCCTTGAGGACGTCGAGGACACCGGGGTCGATGTCCTTGAGGTTCGGGACCGTCTTGTCGTTGACGTATTCCGTGATGTCGGCCGCCTGACCGGCGTCCAGCACCTGCTGGAGGTCGGTCATGTACGTGTAGAACGCGTCGGTCTGGCTACCGCCCTGGAGCTGGGCGGTGAACTTGGCCGGGTCCTCGCAAGGGAACGCGTCCTTGCTGTTGACCGTGACGTTCGGGTACGTCTTGTTGAACTCGGCGACGTCGTCGATCCACTGCTGGCGCTCGGCCTTCTTCGTGGTCGGCGGCTCACAGTCGACCGTGATCGACACCTTGGTCTTCGGGTCCAAGGGGGTGCCGGCGCTGCTGGAGCTGCTGCTGGCCTTCGTTCCCGGGTCATCCTTCTTGTCGTCGCTGCTGGAACACGCGGCAGCGGACAATCCGATGCCCGCGACCAGCGCGACCGCCACCAGTCTGCGGTAGCCGATTCTGCTCATGATCAAAACCCTTTCCCCTGAACCACTGCGCGTCGTTGGACTGCGATCTGGGACCCCCGCGGCACATGGTGCACGTGATGCTCGGCGCAGCTGCACGCCGCCGTTTCGGGTTGGCTCAACGTACTTAACCCGATAGATGTCCGCAAGATGTCGCGCGAATTTCGCAAAGACACGACTTGGTTACGACGTCGGACGGCCCACAAGTGGAAGCGGGGTCACCGGCCGTGGGCTTGCGGACGGACCGTGGCGGCCCCTCCGCGGCCCCTCCGCGGCCCCTCCGCGGCCCCGGCACGGGCCGGGTCGGAGGGGGTCGCCCGCGGGCCCGAGAGGGTCGCCCGGCGGGCCCCAGGGGGCCGCGGCGGCCGGGTGACCGCGGGTGACCGCGGGTGGTCGCGGGTGGTCGCGGATGGCCGCGACGGGGAGCGGCGGTCGGGCGCCGGGTCGGGCGCCCGGTCGGCGGGTCGGCGGGTCTCCGGGGGAGCGGGCGGCGGCGCCGGGGCGGGAGCACGGCTCTGCGCCCCGGCGCCGCGGTGGCATGACTCAGCTCGGGCCGAGCCCCGGGGCGGGCTCGGGCCCGGCTCTGGTTCCGGCTCAGGCCCAACTCAGGCCCGGTCGGGCCCCCGCCCGGGTCCTTCTCGGGTCTCGGCCCCGGGCGGGGTCTGCGGTGACTCGTGGTGCGGGGTCAGACGTTGGCGCGGGCCTCCGGGTGGGGGAGGCGGGAGGGGTGCGGGGCGGGACCGGTGGAACCGCGTACTACCAGTTCCGGTTCGAAGAACAGCTCGTCGTGGTCGACCGACGCCCCGCTGATCTCTCCGGCCAGCAGATCCACGGCCGCCCGGCCCATCGCCTCGATCGGCTGCCGGACGGTGGTCAGCGGCGGCTCGGTGCAGTTCATCAGCGACGAGTCGTCGTAACCGATTACCGACACGTCCTCCGGCACCGAGAGCCGCCGTCTGCGGGCCGCCCTTATGGTGCCGAGTGCCAGCAGGTCGCTCGCGCAGATGAAGGCCGTGATGCCGCGCGCGAGCAGCCTGCTGGCCGCCGCCTGGCCGCCCTCCAGCGTGAACAGCGCGTGCTCGACGGTCACCGACGGGTCGACCCGGCGGGCGGCGGCGAGCTTGCGGCGCGACGGTACGTGGTCGGGCGGGCCGAGCACGAGGGCTATCCGCTGATGGCCGAGCGAGATGAGGTGGTTCATCGCCTGCTCGACCGCGACCGCGTCGTCACAACTGACGCGCGGGAAGTCGAGATGGTCGATGGCCGCGTTCATCAGCACGGTGGGCAGATTGCGCTCGGCCAGCCGCGCGTAGTGGTCGTGCGGTGACTCGGCCTGGGCGTAGAGCCCGCCGAAGAAGACCACGCCGGAGACATGCTGCTGGAGCAGCAGTTCCACGTAGTCGGCCTCGGAGACGCCGCCCGCGGTCTGGGTGCACAGCACCGGGGTGAAGCCCTGCTGCGCCAGCGCGCCCCCGACCACCTCGGCGAAAGCCGGGAAGATCGGATTTTGCAGCTCGGGCATGACCATGCCGACCAGCCGGGCGCGTTCCCCCCGGAGCTGGGTGGGCCGTTCGTAACCGAGCACGTCAAGAGCGGTGAGGACCGCCGCCCGGGTTCCGTCGGAGACGCCAGGCTTCCCGTTCAGCACGCGGCTGACGGTGGCCTCACTCACCCCGACCTTCTTTGCCACCTCGGCAAGTCGTCGTGTCATGGCGTCGATTCTAGTACAGGTGGCGCAAGTTTCTTGCGGTGAATTTGCGAGATCTCTGCAAGTCATCCAAATTTTGCGAAATCCAATCGACATCTTGCTGTCTCATGCATGACATATCTAGGGTGTGCGTCACCTCTGTGACTCCAGTCAGAAGGGACACCCCCCACCCCATGGACAACAGACGTCGTTCCACGGCCTGGTTGGCTTCCGCCACCGCGGCGGCCGTCGTCGCGGGCGGGCTCGCGCTCGCCGTGACGGCCCAGTCGGCCAGCGCCGCCCCCTCCGTGTCGACCGTCTCGCCCTTCGCCGTGAGCGGAGGCGCGAGCGTCCCGTTCACCGAGTACGAGGCCGAGGCCGCCGCCACCAACGGCTCGGCGGTCGGCCCCGACTACACCCAGTCCACCGTCGCCTCCGAGGCGTCGGGCCGCCGCGCGGTCAGCCTCAACGGCCAGGGCAAGTACGTCGAGTTCACCCTGACCGCCCCGGCCAACGCGGTGGATGTCGCCTACAACCTGCCGCGCGGCGCCTCAGGCACCGTCTCGGTCTACGTCAACGGCACCAAGATCAGCCAGAAGCTGACGGTCACCGCGCAGTACAGCTACGTCGACACGTCGTGGATCGCCGGCTCCAAGACCCACCACTTCTTCGACGACTCGCGGATCAAGCTGGGCCAGAATCTGGCCGCCGGCGCCAAGGTCAAGCTCCAGCTCGACGCGGGCGACACCGGCCAGGCCACCATCGACGTCGCCGACTTCGAGCAGGTGGCGGCGGCGGCGAGCGCGCCGGCGAACTCCATATCCATCGTCAGCAACGGCGCCGACGCCACCGGGGGCGCCGACTCCACCAGCGCCGTCAACACGACCATCGCCCAGGCGAAGTCGCAGGGCAAGGAGGTCTGGATCCCGTCCGGTGACTTCAAGCTGGGCTCCACCATCCAGGCCGACGGCGTCACCATCCGAGGCGCGGGCAACTGGTACTCCGTCCTGCACAGCTCGCACCTGATCGACCAGACCAGCGCGAGCGGCAACACCAAGCTGTACGACTTCGCCGTCTTCGGCGAGGTCAGCGTCCGAAACGACGGCTCGCCCGACAGCTTCATCACCGGCAGCCTCGGCCCGAACTCGGTGGTCTCCGGGATCTGGGTGCAGCGCGAGAAGTGCGGTCTGTGGCTGACCGGCAACAACAACAACCTCGTGGTGCAGAACAACCGCATCCTCGGCACCACCGCCGACGGCCTCAACCTCGACGGCAGCGCCAACGGCGTCCAGGTGAAGAACAACTTCCTGCGCAACCAGGGCGACGACAGTCTCGCCATGTGGTCGCTCGGCGCGCCCGACACGGGCAACACCTTCAGCAACAACACCATCGTGCAGCCCAACCTGGCCAACGGCATCGCGATCTACGGCGGCAGCAACAACACCGTCTCCAACAACGTGATCGCCGACACCAACGCGCTCGGCGGCGGCATCGCCATCTCCAACCAGGCGTTCCTCCAGCCCTTCAACCCGCTGTCCGGCACCGTCACGGTCTCCGGCAACACCCTGATCCGTACCGGCGCGCTGAACCCCAACTGGGGCCACCCGATGGGTGCGTTGCGCGTCGACAGCTACGACTACGCGATCAACAACGACATCCGGATCAGCAACACGACCTTCATCGGCAGCCCGTACAGCGACTTCGAGTTCGTCTCCGGCGGCGGCCACGGCTACACCATCAACGGCGTCACCGTCAGCGGCGCGACGGCCGGCAACACCGGCACCGTCGTGGTGCAGGCCGAGACGCCCGGCTCCGCGACCTTCACCAATGTGACGGCCACCGGCACCGGCGCGACGGGTACGTACAACTGCTCCTACCCGGCGAACCTGCCCGCCTTCACCATCAACCGCGGTGCGGGCAACAGCGGTTGGGACAGCAACTGGAACGACTGCTCCACCTGGCCGCAGCCGGGCTCGGGCAACCCGACCACCCCGCCGACCACGCCCCCCACCACCCCGGCCTCCGGCAACCTGGCCCAGGGGCACCCGGCCTCCGACACCGGTCACTCCGATGTCTACGTCGCGGGCAACGCGGTGGACGGCAACGCCAACAGCTACTGGGAGAGCACCAACAACGCCTTCCCGCAGTCGCTGACCGTCGACCTCGGCGCGGCCAGGACCGTCGGCCGGGTCGTCCTCAAGCTCCCGCCCGCCACGGCGTGGGCCACCCGTACCGAGACGCTGAGCGTCCTCGGCTCCACCGACAACAACACCTACAGCACGCTGAAGTCGTCCGCGGGCTACACCTTCAACCCCGCGAGCGGGAACACCGTCACCATCCCGGTGACTCCCGCGAGCGCCCGCTACGTACGGCTGACCATCACCGGCAACACCGGCTGGCCCGCGGGCCAGATCTCCGAGTTCGAGGTCTACTCCTCGTAACGTGAGGGGTCGCGCGCCGGGCGGCGGTCCTCCGACAGGAGGCCGCCGTCCGGCGTTTCGCCGTTCTCCTGGAGGTGCAGCGCGCGCAGCGCGATCTCGGTGGCGAACCGGTCGTCGGGGCGGGCGAGTTGGTCGCCGAAGGCGCGGTCGAGGATACGGATCCGGTAGCGCACGGTCTGCGGGTGCACGCCGAGTTGGTCGGCGATCTGCGCCGCGGTGCCGCGGGTGGTCAGCCAGATCCGCAGGGTGTCGATCAGCCGGGCGCGCTGGGTCGCGGTCAGCCCGACCAGCGGCCCGAGATAGCGCTTGGCGATCTGCGCGACGAGCGCGGGATCGCCCAATAACCACAGCGGCAGCAGATGGTTCTCGCTCATCGCCACCGAGTCGTCGTCGATGATCCCGGCGTCGGCCAGCGCCAGCGTGTGCCGGGCCCAGCGCAGCGAATCCGCGGCCTCGCTCAGCGAGGTGGTCAGCCCGACCGCCGCCCGGCAGCCGTTGAGCGCCGCGTGCAACCGCTCCCGCCGCTCGTCGGTGAACGGCCCCGGCACCAGCAGATGCGGTTCCGGGTCCGCGAAGTCCATCAGGATGTCCTTGTCGAGCGCCGCCCCGGCCGGACGCGTGTCGGGGGCGACCGCGATCAGCGTCACCTCCTCCGGCAGCGGCCAGGCCGAGTGCTCGGCCAGTTCCGCCAGCGCGCTGCGGGCCACCGAGGCGCCGTTGAGAATCCGCCGCAGCAGCCGGCGGCGGCGATTGTCGGGCTCCTCGCCCAGTTCCGCCATCGCCTGCACATAACCCTCGCGGGAGAGTTCGGCGAGATCGCCCATGTACGCGAAGAGCGCGTCGGCGAAGGTCAGCATGAAGGACGCCGACAGGTTGTAGCGGCGGCCCACGCTGCGCACCCGGCGCAGCGCCACCTGGCAGCCGATGCGGTACGCGGCCTGGAGGTTGTCCAGGCTGCGGCCCTCGTACGCCTCGAAGCGGCCGAACTGGCGGCACAGGTCGTCGCGGAGCGCGGTGGTCGCGGTCGGCGCGGCCACCCGGTCGACGAAAGTGGCGATGCTCTGCTCGATACCGATTTTGATCACCCGGGCGTTCGGGCCCTCCAGCAAGTGGCCGTATTCGGGGATCGTGGTGACGATTTCTGTGGCCATCTCTTTTAAAAGGCTGGGGAGTTCCGGCCGCATGATGGCGGCGAACTCCCGTGGAATCGGACCGATTGATTCCGCCTGCTCCGGCGTCTGCCGCGTTACGGTCATGTCCGTACCCCCCTCCCGCGACGGCCCTGCTGGCCGGTGAACCGGTGAAGTGGTGTGCCACGCATGGTAGCCGCGGGCAACCTCGCTGCAACATAGACCAATCGCGTACGGAACGCAGCACCTTGCACACGGAAACGTGTCAGGCCCGCGACGGTGGGCGACGGCGACCGATGGCCATGGTTGCACTCCGGGTGATCGTCCCTCGCGCCGGCCGATGCGCGCACCGCGCGGCCGACTTGCTCACTTGCTTATAAAAAATCCCGGCGCACTGTTGCTTCCGTGACAGAAAAATACCCGAGAGTAGGGTCCGCCGGAGAATCTTGGCCGGGATTATTGCGCCTCCGGGTTACCCGTGCGTAACGTCCTGCTCCGCAAGGGCAACCGAGCGGAATCGGTGCCACGTTCCAGGTAGTGAGTCGTAACCGAATTCCCCTTCCCGCCACACATGGAAGACGCGGAAGCCGGTTTATCAGGTACGTCATCTCCCAGGAAGGATCAGCCCGTGCACAAGCTCTCCAGGACCGCCAAGGGAACCATGGTCACCGGTGCCGCGATGGCGGCGGCGCTCGGCCTCGCGGTCAGCCCGGCCTCGGCCGTCACGTACACCGTCTCGGGCAGCTCGTCGACCGGTGCGATCACCGCGACGGCCACCACGCCCACGCTGACCGACACCACCACGGGCACCAAGCTCACCTGCACCTCGTCGGCGGCCACCGCCACCGTGACCAACGGTTCGCACGGCGGCACCCTCGGCACCATCAACACCGTCTCGTGGAACACCTGCAAGGTCGGCGGCATCACCTTCTCCGTCGCCGCCCAGGGCACCCCGTGGACGCTGACCGGCACCGCCGCCACCACGTCCGCGGGCGTCACCACCGGCACGCTGAGCGGCGTCAAGGCCACCCTGTCCGGCCTGTGCAACGCGACCTTCGCCGACCCCAGCGGCGTGGGCAACGGCGCCACCCTCAACGCCACGTACACCAACTCCACCCACACGCTGGCCATCACCGGCGGCACCCTCAAGGCGTACAACGTCTCCGGTCTGTGCCTCGGCCTGATCAACAACAACGACCTGGCCACCTACTCGGCCGGCTACGTCGTGACCCCCACGACGCTGAACGTCGTCTCTCCCTGAGCCCCGCCCCTCGCGTAACCCCGGCCGCCGCGACCGCTGAAGCCCGCGCCGGCCGAACCGGGACCCCGGACCGCCGCAGTGGCGGCCGGGGTCCCGAACACGCACTGGAGGACAAAACTCCGCTTGTGTTTTGTCATTCGGTGACAGGAAATCCGCCCCGGTCCACGCCGTCGAATATTCGTCCGGTCGATCACTTGTGGGGCCTTATTACTCGACCGTAATGTCCTGCGTCGCCGACGCCTGCCTGAGGAGTTCCGTAATGAGGGGTGCCGTGAAGCCGCGCCGCGCGGTGCGGTTCGCCGCTGTCGTAGCGGCGGCGCTCCTGGCCGGACTGCTGCCAGGACCCGACTCCGCGGCCAGCGGCCCGGACGGCAAGGTGACCCTCGGATACGCGTGCGCCTTCCCCGCCGGTACGGCCGCCGGCGGCTCCGGCGGCACCGACAAGGCCGTCGTCCAGGACGTCACCGTCGCGCTGGTGCAGAACTACCCGGACACCGCCGTGGTCGGAAAGCCCATCCAGCCAGGCGACCTGACGGCGACGGTCACCATGCCGCGGGCCGGCGCCGAGGCGCTGCTGCCCGCCGGCACCACCGCCCTGACCGGCGCCGCGAGCCTCACCGCCCATGTCGCGCAGGGCACTTCGCGAGCGGACGCCGTATGGCCGGGACTGACCGCCCCCTCGACACCGCTCAAGGGCGACGGGGACCTGGTGCTCACCTTCGGCGGCGCGGTGCCGCCGCTGACGGTCACCGCGTCCGGCGAAGTGCGCTTCACCGCAGGGGAGTTGGGCCTCAAGCTCAGCCCCGTGACCGACCCCGCGTCCGCACCGCCCGACTCCCCGAGCACCGGCACCGACAGCGCGTCCGGCACCGACAGTGCGTCCGGCACCGACAGCGCGACCGGCACGGCCGCGGACTCCGCCGGTACGGGCCAGGCCGCCAAGGACGCCGCCGACATCATCGGCACCTGCGCCCCCAAGCCCGACCAGGGCGACCTCCTCGGCACCGTCTCCGTCCCCGGCGCCCCCGGCGGCTCCTCGGGACCCGGCCACGTCACCGCGCCCGGCGGCTCCTCGGCCGCCGCCCCCACGGCAGGCACCGGCTCCCGCGCGGGCGTCGGCAAGACCGGCAAGGGCGCGGGCGACGGAGCCCCCGACACCGCCCGGTCCGACGGCCGCAACACCATCACGCTGGCCTCGCCCCCGCACTCCGGCGTGCACGACTGCGAGGACCCGCCGGAGGGCGACACCGACCCCGCGATCATGGACTCCATTCCCCGGCCGTCCAACGCCGTCCGCAGCCCCGGCCCCGGCGACCCGCCGTTCCCCCCGTACTCCCAGTGCGGTTACGTCACCGGCTACTCCAACGTCTTCAAGCTCAAGGGCGCCGCGGTCATCAACGACCTCACCAAGAAGCCGACCCGCGTCACCGTCGTGCAGAAGAGCATCTGGACGGAGTTCACCGACCCCGACCCGCTCAAGCAGTACTTCGAGATCGACTCGATCGCGAAGCTGGCCCTGCCGCCGTCCGACACCACCTTCCTGACCTTCGGGTTCGTGCCGGTCACCGCCCGGATGGAACTCCTCCCCAAGGGCCTGATGACCGTCGTCACGGTCGGCACCAGCAACCTCGGCACGATCACCACCAGCACCATCTACGGCAAGCAGGAACTGCGGCTGTCCGACGTCAAGGTCAACGGCGTACCGCTGGACGTCGGCGCCAACTGCCGCGCGTCGGCGCCGCTGGACGTCAAACTCGTCGGCTACGACCGCAGTTCACTGACCGGCCGCCCGACCGGACCCACGGACTACGGAGTGCAGGACGGCGGGCCGCTGGCCCAGGACGACCTCTACATCCCCCCGTTCACCGGCTGCGGCAGCCACGGAGAGAACCTGAATTCCCTCTTCACCTCGGCGATATCGGGGCACGGCAATTCACTGAATCTCATCCAGGGACCGCTGTGCGTGCCCATCGCGGCCTCGGGATGCGATCCGGAGATCGCCTTTCCCGAACCGCCCCACCACTGATCAGCTCCGGGAGGTGCAATGGGAATCGAAGTGATCGTCGAAGGACTCACCAAGTCCTTTGGTACGCAGAACGTCTGGCAGGACGTCACGCTCACACTGCCGCCCGGTGAAGTCAGCGTGATGCTCGGCCCTTCCGGAACCGGCAAGACGGTATTCCTGAAATCGCTCATCGGCCTGCTCAAGCCCGAACGCGGCCGGGTGCTCGTCGGCGGCGTCGACATGGTGAACAGCCCGGAGCGCGACATCTACGAGGCGCGCAAGATGTTCGGCCTGATGTTCCAGGACGGCGCGCTCTTCGGGTCGATGAACCTCTTCGACAACATCGCCTTCCCGCTGCGCGAGCACACCAGGAAAAAGGAGTCCGAGATCCGCCGCATCGTCATGGAGCGGGTCGACATGGTCGGCCTCCTCGGTGCCGAGGGCAAACTGCCGGGCGAGATATCCGGCGGCATGCGCAAACGCGCGGGACTCGCCCGCGCCCTGGTGCTCGACCCGCAGATCATCCTGTGCGACGAGCCCGACTCCGGCCTCGACCCGGTCCGCACCTCGTTCATCTCGCAGCTCCTCATCGACCTCAACGCCCAGATCGACGCGACGATGCTGATCGTCACCCACAACCTCGACATCGCCTCGACCGTGCCCGACAACATGGGCATGCTCTTCCGCCGCGAACTGGTCGCCTTCGGCCCCCGCGAGCTGCTGCTCACCAGCAACGAGCCGGTCGTACGGCAGTTCCTCAGCGGACGCCGCGACGGACCGATCGGGATGTCGGAGGAGAAGGACGAAGCGGCCCTGGCCCGCGAGCAGTTGAACGGCCGCGAGCTGCCGGCGGCCCCGCGCCGCGTCGCGCCGCAGCTCGAACCGTCACCCGGACTGCCGCCCCGGCAGGCGGTGCAGCGCCGCAGGGCCCGCGTCCTGGCCATGTGGGACCAGCTTCCGGCCGCGACCCGCGAAGCCGTACAGGCCGGACTCGTCCCCGTCCAGGGGGAGCCCGCATGACCGCGCCCGTACGGGTCCCGGGACCGGGACCCGAGCCGACCCCGCCGCGCCCCGAACGCGTCACCGTGCCGCGCCGCCCGATCCCCGGCACCGGCGCACTGCGCGAGACCGGGCAGCTCATGACGCTCGCCGCCACCACCGTGCGCGACACCTTCCGCAGGCCGTTCCAGATGCGCGAACTCATCGAGCAGTTCTGGTTCGTGGCCAGCGTGACGATCCTGCCCGCCGCCCTGGTCTCGATCCCCTTCGGCGCCGTCATCGCCCTGCAAGTCGGCTCACTGGCACAGCAGTTGGGCGCCCAGTCGTTCACCGGCGGCGCCAGCGTGCTGGCCGTCATCCAGCAGGCGAGCCCGCTGATCGTCGCGCTGCTCATCGCGGGCGCGGGCGGCAGCGCCATCTGCGCCGACCTCGGCTCGCGCAAGATCCGCGAGGAACTGGACGCGATGGAGGTGATGGGCGTCTCCCCGGTGCAGCGGCTGATCGTGCCGCGCGTCCTGGCGACGATGCTCGTCGCGGTCTTCCTCAACGGCCTGGTCTCGGTCGTCGGCACCGCGGGCGGCTACTTCTTCAACGTCATCGTCCAGCACGGCACCCCCGGCGCGTACCTGTCCAGCTTCTCCGCGCTCGCCCAGCTCCCCGACCTGTACATCAGCGAGATCAAGGCCGTGATCTTCGGCTTCATCGCGGGCATCGTCGCCGCCTACCGCGGCCTGCATCCCAAGGGCGGCCCCAAGGGCGTCGGCGACGCGGTCAACCAGTCCGTCGTCATCACCTTCCTGCTGCTGTTCCTGGTGAACGTCGTCCTGACCGCGATCTACCTCCAGCTCGTCCCGCAGAAGGGAGCCTGAGCGATGGCGCTCCTGGACAAGGACACCCCGCAGGCCGAGCCGCCGCCCGAAGGACCACGGCCGCGCCGGCGCCCGAACACCGGCCGCTGGCTGCACTGGCTGGACGAGACCGGCGACCACTTCATCTTCCACATCACCGCCGTGCTGTGGATCCCGCGCACCCTGCGCCGCTACCTCAAAGAGGTCCAACGCCTGCTCGCCGAGGTCGTGTTCGGCAGCGGCGGCCTCGGCGTCATCGGCGGCACCGTCGGCGTGATGATCGGCATGACCCTCGCCACCGGCACCGTCGTCGGCCTCCAGGGCTACGCCGCGATGAACCAGCTCGGCACCGCCGCGTTCACCGGCTTCATCTCCGCCTACTTCAACACCCGCGAGATCGCCCCGCTCGTCGCGGGCCTGGCCCTGTCGGCCACCGTCGGCGCCGGATTCACCGCCCAGCTCGGCGCGATGCGGATCAACGAGGAGATCGACGCGCTGGAGGGCATGGGCCTGCGCAGCATGCCGTACCTGGTCACCACCCGGATCATCGCCGGGGTCGTCGCCATCGTCCCGCTCTACGGCATCGGCCTGCTCAGCAGCTACGTCGCCTCCCGGATGGTCACCGTCATGTTCAACGGCCAGTCCGCGGGCACCTACGACCACTACTTCAACCTCTTCCTGTCCCCGCAGGACGTCCTGCTCTCCGGACTGAAAGTGCTGATCTTCAGCGTCATCGTGATCCTCGCCCACTGCTACTACGGGTTCACCGCCAAGGGCGGCCCCGCGGGAGTCGGCATCGCCGTCGGCCGCTCGGTGCGCAACGCCATCGTGATCATCTCGATCACCGACTTCTTCCTCAGCCTCGCGATCTGGGGCGCCACCACGACGGTGCGGGTGGCGGGATGACCACCACCGACACCCGTCCCGCCGGAGCGCCCCCGGCCCCGCGCCGCCGCCCGACCGGCGGCGCCACCGCCCGCCGCAGGACCGCCGGCATCGTCTTCCTGCTGGTGCCCGCGCTGCTGGCCTGGCTCGCGGTCGCCGTCTACGACAAGACGTTCAGCGACACCGCGACCGTCCACCTGGAGACCGGCACCGTCGGCAACGAGATGCACCAGGGCGCCGACGTGAAACTGCGCGGGGTCGTCGTCGGCCGGGTCGCCTCGATCAGTGCCGACGGCGACGGCGCCCGGCTCAACCTCGCCATCGACCCCGGCCAGCTCAAGCGCATCCCCGCGAATGTCACCGCGCAGATGCTGCCCACCACGCTGTTCGGCGAACGCTTCGTGGCCCTCGTGCCCCCCACGGGCACCGACACCACCGGCGGCGGCCCCACCCTCGCCGCCGACAGCACCATCGCCCAGGACCGCTCCAGCGACGCCATCGAGCTCCAGCAGGTACTCGACAACGTGCTGCCGCTGCTCACCGCCGTCCAGCCGCAGAAGCTCGCCGCGACCCTCAACGCCGTCGCGACCGCGCTCGACGGCCGCGGCACCCAGCTCGGCACCACCCTCGTCCAGCTCGACCGCTACCTGACCAAGCTCAACCCCGAACTGCCCGTGCTGAACGACGACATCAAGCAGCTCGTCACCGTCAGCCACGTCTACAACGCCGCCGCGCCCGACATCGTGCAGGCCCTCACCGACTTCACCAGGACCAGCGGCACCATCGCCGAGGAACAGGCCGACCTCAACAGCGTGTACGGCAGTACCACCGCCACCGCGCAGGACCTGACGACGTATCTGCGGCAGAACAAGGACACCATCATCCGGCTGACCGCCGACAGCCGCGGCACCCTCGGGCTGCTCGCGAAGTACTCCCCGTCCTTCCCCTGCACACTGCGCACCCTGGCCGCCTTCGTCCCCGTCATGGACAAGGCGCTCGGCAAGGGCACCCACGAGCCGGGCCTGCACGTCGACCTCACCAGCGTGCCGTCGCGCGGCAAGTACGTACCCGGCAAGGACACCCCGGTGTACGACGCGAGCGGCGGCCCGCAGTGCTACCCGGTCCCGTACACCGGCCGTGGCGGCGCACCGGCCGCGACGCACTCCACGAAGTCCGCGACCTCGCCGACCGCCACGACGTCCACGACCTCCACGGCGTCCACGTCCACCGTGACCACCACCGACTCCCCGGCCAACTCCCCGCAGGAGAACGAGCTGATCAACGAACTCCTCGCGCCGGGCATCGGCACCGACCCCGGCTCGCTCCCCGACTGGAGCAGTCTGCTCACCGGTCCCGTCTACCGAGGGGCGGAGGTGACTGTGCGGTGAAGCGCCGCAGCCTCGTCGGACCGATCGTCAAGTCGCTGATCTTCATTCTGGTCACCGCGCTGGCCACCACCGTGCTCGCGGTGAGCATCGCGGGCGGAACCGACGTCGGCGACACCACCGGCTACAACGCCCGGTTCACCGACACCACCGGCCTCACCTCGGGCGACAGCGTCCGGATCGCCGGGGTCAAGGTCGGCCAGGTCGACTCGATCAAGGTCGTCGACCACCGCGTCGCGCAGGTGCACTTCTCGGTGCAGCGCGCCCGGAAACTGCCCGGTTCGGTGACCGCCACCATCAAGTACCTCAACATGGTCGGCCAGCGGTACATCGACCTCCAGCAGGGCACGGGACCGGTCGGCCAGGCGCTCGCCCCCGGCGACACCATCCCGCTCCAGCGCACCACCCCGGCCCTCGACCTCACCCAGCTCTTCAACGGCTTCCAGCCGCTGTTCCAGGGCCTGTCGCCCAAGGACGTCAACCAGCTCGCGGGCGAGATCGTCCAGGTGCTCCAGGGCGAGGGCGGCACCGTCGACAGCCTGATCAGCAACGTCGGTTCGCTGACCACGACGCTCGCCGCCAAGGACAAGGTGATCGGCCAGGTCATCGACAACCTCAACTCGGTGCTCACCACGGTGAACACCCGCGAGGCCGGGTTCAACGACCTGGTGACCTCGCTCCAGCAGCTCGTCAGCGGCTTCGCCTCCGACCGCGAACCGATCGGCCAGTCGATCACAGCGATCTCCCAACTCACCACCAGCACCGCCGGGTTGCTCACCGACGGCCGCCAGCCGCTGAAGGACTCCATCGCCCAGCTCGGCCGGCTGTCCACCAACCTCGCTGACAACACACCGCAGTTGGAGAACTTCCTCACCAAGACCCCGGCCAAGCTCCAGACCATCGGCCGGCTCGCCTCCTACGGCTCCTGGCTCAACCTCTACCTCTGCCAGGCCACCGTCGCCGGGGTCACCACCTCCGACGGCAGCAAGCCGCCCACCGGCATAGCGATCACCGAATCGAGGTGCCGGTCATGAACCGCCCCCGCATACCGACCCCGCGCCTCCGCTTCCGCGACCCCGCGCGCCGGGGCCGCCCCCTCTTCCGGCCGCTGCGCGAACGCAGCCCCGTCCTCGTCGGCACCGTCGGCCTGCTCGTGCTCGCCCTGGCCGGCCTGGTCGCGTACAACGCGGACGCGCTCCCGCTGATCGGCGGCGGCACCACGTACAGCGCGAGCTTCACCGAGGCCGCCGGGCTCAGGTCCGGCAACGAGGTGCGGGTCGCGGGCGTCAAGGTCGGCAAGGTCACCGGGGTGTCGCTGGACGGCGCCCAGGTCAAGGTCACCTTCCGCGTCAAGGACACCTGGATCGGCGACGCCAGCACCGCCGCCATCGGCATCAAGACGCTGCTCGGCGAGAAGTACCTGGCCGTCGACCCGCTCGGCAGCCGCGCGCAGAACCCCGGCCAGCGCATCCCCAGGACCCGCACCACCTCGCCGTACGACGTCACGCAGGCGCTCGACGGCCTCGGCAACACCCTCGGGTCGATCGACACCACGCAGCTCGCCGCCAGCTTCCAGACGATCTCCGACACCTTCAAGGACACCCCGGCCTCGGTACGCAGCGCCGCCACCGGCCTGTCGTCGCTGTCGCGGACCATCTCCAGCCGGGACGCCCAGCTCGCCGACCTGCTCGCGGGCAGCAAGCAGCTCACCAAGACCCTCTCCGACCAGAACAGCCGCTTCCAGACGCTGATCTCGGACGGCAACCTGCTGCTCGGCGAGATCCAGAAGCGCCGCGACGCCATCCACGCGCTGCTCACCGGCACCCAGGACCTCGGCACCCAGCTCAACGGCCTGGTCGCCGACAACAACCGGCAGCTCGGCCCGACCCTGGACGCCCTCGACCGGGTCACCGGCGTCCTGCTCGCCAACCAGTCCAGCCTCGACAAGGCGCTCGCCCTGGCCGGGCCCTACTACCGGCTGGTCGGCAACACCCTCGGCAACGGCCGCTGGTTCGACAGCTATCTGTGCGGCCTGGTCCCCAAGAGCTATCTGCCCCCGGGCACCCAGCCGACGACCGGGTGCGAGCCGCCCAAGGCGACGGGAGGCACATCGTGAAGGCATCCATCGGCCGCGCCGCGCGAGGGCGGCGGGCCATCGCCCTCGGCACGGTGCTCGCCGTCGTCCTCGCGGCCCTCGCCTACGGCGGCGTACGCCTCTTCGGCGGCCCCGACGGCACCCGGATCACCGCCTACTTCGACCACGCCGTGGGCGTCTACGCCGGGTCCGACCTGCGCGTGCTCGGCGTCAAGGTCGGCACCGTCGACTCGGTGAAGCCGCAGGGCAAGCAGGTCAAGGTCGTGCTGGTCCTCGACCACGGGGTGAAGGTCCCGGCGGGAGCCGACGCCGTCGTCGTCGCGCCCAGCGTCGTCGCCGACCGCTACATCCAGCTCACCCCGGCCTACACCGGCGGCCCCCGGATCACCGCGGGCACCGTCATCCCGGCCACCCGCACGGCGACCCCCGTCGAGGTCGACCAGCTCTACGAGAGCATCACCCAGCTCAGCGACGCCCTCGGCCCGAACGGCGCCAACGCCACCGGCGCCCTGTCGAACCTCCTCGACACCGGCGCGAAGAACCTCGACGGCAACGGCAAGGCCATCGGCGACAGCATCGACCAGCTCGGCCAGGCCACCAAGACCCTCAACGGCCACAGCGACGACCTCTTCGCGACCCTGTCCTACCTCCAGTCCTTCACCACCATGCTGAAGAACAACGACGGCAAGGTACGGGCCGCCACCGACCAACTCTCCACCGTCAGCGGCTTCCTGGCCGAGGACAAGGAGAACCTGGGCGGCGCGCTGCACCAACTGTCCACCGCGCTCGGCCAGGTGAAGACCTTCATCCAGGACAACCGGGCCCGGCTGAAGACCAGCATCGGCAAACTCGCCCCGATCACCCAGACGTTGGTCGACCAGCGCGCCTCACTCGCCGAACTCCTCGACACCGCGCCGCTGGCCGCCGACAACCTCCTCAACGCCTACGACCCGCAGCACGGCACCATCGACGGGCGCGCCAACATCAACGAGCTGAGCATGGGCGGCGACATCTCGCCCGCCGCCGCCAAGGACGCCACCAAGAATTCGGCCAAGGCCGGCTCCGACTTCACGCCCGCGGCCAAGGACGCCAAGACCCTGCCGCTGCCCCTGCCGGCGGTCGGCACCGTCTACACCAAGGGGGCGGCCCGATGAAGCGTCCGCACATCCGGGGGAGCGCCGCCACCGTCGGCGGGACCGCGCTGCTCGCGCTCGCCCTCGCCGGCTGCTCGCTGAACGTCCAGAACGTGCCGCTGCCCGGCGGCGCCGACCTCGGCGGCCACCCCTACACCGTGAAGGCCGACTTCGCCGACGTCCTCGACCTCGTCCCGCAGGCTTCGGTACGCGTCAACGACGTCGCCGTCGGCCGCGTCACCAAGATCGGCCTCGGCGCCGACGGGTGGTCCGCGACCGTCACCATGAAGGTCAACGGCAAGGTGAGACTGCCCGCCAACGCGTACGCGCACCTGGAACAGTCCAGCCTGCTCGGCGAGAAGTACATCCAGCTCTCCGCGCCGCCCGGCACCCAGGCCGCCAGTGGCACCCTGCGCGACGGCGCCGTCATCCCCGCCTCGCGCACCAACCGCAACCCCGAGGTCGAAGAGGTCTTCGGCGCGCTGTCCATGCTGCTCAACGGGGGCGGCGTCGCCCAGCTCAAGACCATCTCGGTGGAGCTGAACAAGGCCCTGACCGGAAACGAACCGCAGATCCGCTCCATGCTCCACCAGGTCGACACGCTCGTCAGCGACCTCGACGCCCACAAGCAGGACATCACCGACGCACTCGACGGCGTCAACGAACTGTCCGCCACCCTCGCCGCCCGCGACCAGAAGATCGGCACCGTACTGACCGGCCTCAGCCCCGGACTGAAGGTGCTGGAACAGCAGCGCGGCTCGCTGGTCACCATGCTGCGCTCGCTGGACACGCTCTCCGGCGTCGCGGTGGACACCGTCAACCGCAGCAAGGACGACATGGTCGCCGACCTCAAGGCCCTCGCGCCCACCCTGCAACGGCTCGCCGACGCGGGCGACGCGCTGCCCGACTCGCTCCAGGTGCTGGTCACCTACCCGTTCACCGACGAGGTCCTCAACGGCGTCAAGGGCGACTACCTCAACGTCTACCTCGACCTGACCGCCGTACCCGGCACCCAGCTCATCCCCGAGATGCCCGCGTCCGGGAACGTCTACCCGCCCGACCCCGAGAACCCGATGTCCGCGCACACCAAGGCCGACCGGACGACGACCGTCGACAAGAAGCTGCGGGAGGCGGGCATCCCGCTGCCGCTGCCGTCGGTCACCGGCTCGACCAGGACCGGGGGCCGCTGATGCTGACCCGCGTCACCATCGCCAAGAACATCGCCTTCCTGTTGATCGCCGTGCTCGTGCTCGGCTTCATCGGCGTCCGCTACGCCGACCTCGGCCGGTACGTGGGCCTGCGCGGCTACTACACCGTCAAGGTCGAACTCCCCGAGGCGGGCGGCCTGTTCGAGCACGCCAACGTCACCTACCGCGGCGTCTCGGTCGGCCGGGTCGGCCCGATCAGACTCACCGACGACGGCGTGGAGGCATCCTTGCGGATCAACGACTCCGCGCCGCACATCCCCTCCCACCTCAAGGCCGTCGTCGCCAGCCTGTCCGCCGTCGGCGAGCAGTACATCGACCTGCGGCCGACCACCGACCAGGGGCCGTATCTCGCCGACGGCTCCCGCGTCGAACGCGCCGACACCACCATCCCCGCGCCCGTCACCAACCTGCTCACCAGCGTCAACAGCCTCACCGGGTCGGTCCCGTTGAAGTCCCTTCAGACCGTCGTCGACGAATTCGGCAAGGCGTTCGCGGGACAGGGCGACAACCTCCAGTCGCTGCTCGACACCAGCGGCGAGTTCATCTCCGCCGCGGACATGAACCTGCCCGGCAACATCACGCTGATGGCCGACGGGCGGACGGTGCTGCGCACGCAGGCCGACGAGGGCGACGCCATCAAGTCCTTCGCCACCAGCGCCAGTCAGCTCGCCAAGCAGCTCAACGACTCCGACACCGACCTGCGACGGCTCATCGCCGCGGCACCCGACGCGGCCGGACAGGTCAGCGCGCTGCTGCGGGACGTCGGACCTCAACTCAGCGTCGTCCTGGCCAATTTGCTGACCACCTCGGACGTGGCCGTCACCCGGCAGCACGGCATCGAGGAGTTCCTGGTGAAGGTGCCCGCGGTGGCCGCCGCCGGATCGACGGCGGTGGACGGCAAGGGCCTGCACTTCGGCATGGCCGTCACCTTCTTCTCCCCGCTGCCCTGCACCTCCGGATACGGCGGCACCACGTACCGCAACGGCCTCGACACCAAGGCGCCCGCCACCGCCCTCAACACCGCGGCCCGCTGCACCGCCCCCGCCTCCTCCGGCACCGACGTGCGCGGCTCGGCCAACGCCCCGAACGGCGGGGGCGTCCCGAACCCCGTGCAGCCCGGCTCGGTGCTGCCGACCGGCACCGGGACCCCGTCCGCCACGGGCCCGTCCACCGGGACGACGACGTACGGCACGAGCGTGCTGCCGGGAGCGCTGGGCCTGCCCTCGCTCCCGACCGGGCCCACCGGCGGCACGATGGCTGACCTGCTCGGCCTCGGCGACACGCGACTCGGGGACACGCGCTTCGGCGACACGCGCTTCGGGGACACGCGATGAGCGCCCGCCGGTCCACCCTGGTCTGGGTCACCGCGTGGGCGGTCGCCGCCGTGGTGTGCGCGCTCGGCGCCTGGTCGTACGCGGACACGCGCGGCGACGACACGCTCAATTACGCCAAGGCCCGCGACGCCGTACTGGCCGACGGGCAGCGGGACATCACCCGGCTGAACACGGTGGACGCCGCCCACCTGGACCGCGACCTCGCGACCTGGCTGGACGCGACGACCGGGCCGCTGCACGACCGCATGAGCCGTACGCACACCGCGGACGCCGCCGCGCTCAAGCAGTCCGGCACCTCCACCCGGGGCACGGTCACCGACGCGGCGGTCACCGAACTCGACACCAGGGCCGGTACGGCGAAGCTCATCGCGACCGTGCAGGTCCGGGTCATGCCGCGCGGCGGCGCGGCCACCACCGACCGCAAGCGGTTCGAGGCGGGCCTGTCCCGTACCTCGGACGGCTGGAAACTCACGGCGCTCACCGCGGTGCCCGTCGGCGCGAGCTAGGGCCTGTCGCGTGGATCTCGGTGGGGAGGGGGCGGTGTCCGGTGCGTGCGGATGCAAGGCGGAGGAGGGAGGCGACGCGGAGCGTCGTCGACCGACGACAACGCGGCAGATGTGCGTGCCGGGCGCCGGGACGCCGCGGAGATCCACACGACAGGCCCTAGGAGAGGCGGCCCAGTGAGCACCACGCATGAGCCCGAGGTCGAGGCGGCGGAGGCCGAGGCGCCGCAGACCGACGCATCGGACGAGCCGGAGGCCAACGTGCCCGCCGCCGGACGGCGTTGGCGGTGGCCGTACGGATGGCGGCGTACGGCGGCGGTCGCCGCGATCGTGCTGCTGCTCCTCGGCGGCGGCGGATTCGGTTACGCGGCCCACCGGTTGACCGACCCGGCCGCGACGCACAACCGCGCGCTGACCGACACCGAGGCGACCAACCGGGTCGTCGGGGACGTCAGCAACGCGCTCGGCAAGATCTTCGCGTACACGCCGGAGGACACCGGGTCGACGGAGCGGGCCGCCCGCGACCTGCTGGACGGCGCGGCGGCCGACCAGTACCAGGCGCTGTTCGGGCAGATCCGGCAGCGCGTCGCCGAGCAGCAACTCACCCTGACCACACGGGTGGTGCGCGCCGGGGTCGTCCGGCTCACCGCCGACCACGCCCGGCTGCTGGTCTTCCTCGACCAGACCGCCCAGCGCAAGGGAGCCGCGGCCACCAGCGCGGCGGCCCAACTCTCGGTCACCGCCTGGCTCGACGGCGACCACTGGCGGATCACCGATCTCAAGGCCCGGTAGGAGGAAGACGGATGGCACGGATGCCCTTCAAGGGTGGCGGCGGGTCGCGGGACCGGCTCGGGGCGCGGCTGCGCGCGCCGGGCCGGTCGCTGCTCGCCACGGCCGTCGCGCTCGCCGTCGCCGCGGCGGTCGCCGCCGCCCTGACCGGCTGGTCCTGGTACGGGGCCGCGCACGACGACGACGCGGCCTTCGCGCGGACCCGCGACACGGTGCTCGCGGCGGGGGAGCAGGCGGTGCAGAACATGAACACGCTGGACCACTCCGACGTCGACCACGGGCTCGACATCTGGGAGAGCTCCACGACCGGCGACCTGCACAGCCAACTGGTCCAGGGGCGGGCCGAGTTCGAGAAGCAGGTGCAGCAGGCCCAGACGGTCAGCACCGCGAAGATCCTGTCCGGCGCGGTCACCGAACTCGACACCAGGACCGGCAAGGCCAGAGTGATGATCGCGCTGCGGATCACCGTCGAGGCGCCCAAGGCCAAGCCCGCGGTCAAGGAGAGCCGGATGCTCGGCGAACTCACCCGCACCGACACGGGCTGGAAGCTCAGCGCCCTCGGCCAGGCCCCGATGGGCGACAGCGCCGCGGACCCGTCCGCGTCCTCGCCCCCGAGCGGCGGCGCCGCCACCGCGAAGCCGTCCCCGTCCACCACCGACGGCCAGTAAGCCGCCCCGCCGTCCGCGAGAGGACCGCCGCCCATGTCGACCACCCGCCACCTCATCAACCGCCAACGCCGTCTCGCGGCCACCGCGCCGCCGCGCGAGCGCGTGACCCATACGGCGGAAGCCGCCACCGACGTCGACACCGACATCGACATCGACACCGGCCCGGAGACCGAGGCGGAGGGCGGCGACCGTTCGGAGCGCCCCGCCCAGGGCCGCGCCGCGACCGCCGTCCGCACCCGCCCGGCACGGCCGCCGCGTACGGCCGACAAGGCCGCCGACGTCACCGCCGAGACTCCTACCGGCACGGTCGCCGACGCTGACCCCGAGGCCGGGAGCGGCCCGCGCAAGTGGCGCCCGCGACCCGTCACCGTCCTCACCGTGGGCCTCGCCCTGCTGACGGTGCTGCTCGGCGGCCTCGCCGCCTGGTCCGCGGGCAAGGCGTCCGACCTGCGCGACTCGGTGGCCTCCGGCAACACCGCGCTGACCGACACCGCCCGCACCAGCGAGGTCAAAGGCACCGTCGCCCAGGCTGTGAACGCGGTCTTCTCCTACAACTACGCCGACACCGCCCGCACCGACGACGCGGCCAAGCGCGTACTGATCGGCAAGGCCGTCCAGCAGTACGCGACGATGCTCGCCCAGGTCCGCGCCCAGGCACCGGCGCAGAAGCTCGTGCTGACCACGACCGTCACCGACACCGGCGTGGAACTGCTCGACGGCGACCGCGCCCGCGTCCTGGTCTTCGCCGACCAGAGCAACACCAGCACCGCCAAGTCCGCGAACGCGGCGACCACTTACGCGGCGGCGATGTTCGCGGTGGACGCCGTGCACCAGGACGGCACCTGGAAGATCGCGAGCATCGACACCTTCGGGTAGCGCGGACCTCGCGGCCAGCGGTCGCGGTCAGCGGTTGTGATCAGCGGTTGCGGTCAGCGGTTGGTGAGGCGCCGGCCGCGCGCGCGTTCGTGTTCCGACCACAGCGCGGCGTAGCGCCCGCCCGCGGCGAGCGGTTCCGCGTGCGACGGCCACGCGCTGCCGCTCACCGCCGGACAGCAGCCATCCGCACCGACCAGGGGCACGTGTTAATAGGTAAGGCGTACCTTACTAAACATCGGCCTTACCGCGCCGTCAACGATCAGGCGCCGCGATCAGGCGCCGCGCGATGATGAAGGACTCGTCGCGGGCAGGCACTATGGGGGAGAGGGCCCCCGCAACGCGCCGGAAATCGCGTGATGGGATGCTCGGCTCGCAATCCCGGATGTGCGTCCCCGATATGGCCAGTGGCGGGGAGCAGGTGGCCTGACCGGCAAGGATGGATGGATATGGACAAGCAGCAGGAGTTCGTTCTCCGCACTCTGGAGGAGCGGGACATCCGCTTCGTCCGCCTGTGGTTCACCGACGTGCTCGGCTACCTGAAGTCGGTCGCCGTCGCACCGGCCGAACTGGAGCAGGCCTTCGACGAGGGCATCGGCTTCGACGGCTCCGCCATCGAGGGCTTCGCCCGGGTGTACGAGTCCGACATGATCGCCAAGCCGGACCCCAGCACCTTCCAGATCCTGCCCTGGCGCGCCGAGAGCCCCGGCACCGCGCGCATGTTCTGCGACATCCTCATGCCCGACGGCTCCCCGTCGTACGCCGACCCGCGCTACGTCCTCAAGCGCGCGCTCGCCAAGACCTCCGACCTCGGCTTCACCTTCTACACCCACCCCGAGATCGAGTTCTTCCTGCTCAAGGACAAGCCGATGGACGGCGGGCGGCCGACCCCCGCCGACAACTCCGGCTACTTCGACCACACCCCGCAGAACGTCGGCATGGACTTCCGCCGTCAGGCCATCACGATGCTGGAGTCCATGGGCATCTCGGTCGAGTTCTCGCACCACGAGGGCGCCCCCGGCCAGCAGGAGATCGACCTGCGCTACGCCGACGCGCTCTCCACCGCCGACAATGTGATGACCTTCCGGCTCGTCATGAAGCAGGTCGCCCTCGAACAGGGCGTGCACGCCACCTTCATGCCCAAGCCGTTCTCCGAGCACCCCGGCTCCGGCATGCACACCCACCTGTCGCTCTTCGAGGGCGACCGCAACGCCTTCTACGAGTCGGGCGCGGAGTTCCAGCTCTCCAAGGTCGGCCGCTCCTTCATCGCGGGCCTGCTCCGGCACGCCGGTGAGACCGCCGCGGTCACCAACCAGTGGGTCAACTCCTACAAGCGGATCTGGGGCGGCTCCCAGCGCACCGCGGGCGCGGGCGGCGAGGCCCCCTCGTACATCTGCTGGGGTCACAACAACCGCTCGGCCCTGATCCGCGTCCCGATGTACAAGCCCGGCAAGACCGGCTCCACCCGCGTCGAGGTCCGCTCGATCGACTCCGGCGCCAACCCCTATCT
This sequence comes from Streptomyces sp. NPDC008139, assembly GCF_042957025.1. Lineage (NCBI taxonomy): Bacteria > Bacillati > Actinomycetota > Actinomycetes > Kitasatosporales > Streptomycetaceae > Streptomyces > Streptomyces sp. NPDC008139. The sequence goes on along the minus strand of NZ_JBIBHM010000001.1, from coordinate 64,601 downwards.
CGCCTACGCCGTCCTCCTCGCCGCGGGCATGAAGGGCATCCAGGAGGGTTACGAACTCCCGGCCGGCGCCGACGACGACGTCTGGGCCCTGTCCGACTCCGAGCGCCGCGCCCTCGGCATCGAGCCCCTCCCGCAGAACCTCGGCGAGGCCATCATCCTCATGGAGCGCAGCGAACTCGTCGCCGAGACCCTCGGCGAGCACGTCTTCGACTTCTTCCTGCGCAACAAGAAGCAGGAGTGGGAGGAGTACCGTTCCGAGGTCACCGCCTTCGAGCTGCGGAAGAACCTCCCGAACCTGTAATCCCAGGTCAGCGGGGTTGAAACCGTAGAACCACCCTTCGGGCGAGCGGCTGGCAGCCGCTCGCCCGAAGTCGTCTCACTCGCCCTGGGCCGTCTCTGGGCCGTCCGGTGCGGGATCGACCGCCTCATACATGCCGTCCACCGCCCGCCGGGCCCGCCCGTCACTGCTGGGCATGAGGTGCGTGTAGACGCGGAGGGTGAAGCCGGGGTCGTCGTGCCCGAGGTAGTGGCTCAGCGCCTTGACGTTCTCGCCGGCCGCCAGCAGCACCGAGGCGTAGAAGTGCCTCAGCGCGTGCATGCCGTCTTCGCGTGACGCCGCGTACCGCTCGCCGTCCTCCGGATTCTTGATGACGCCTGCGACGGCAAGAGCGGGTTTCCACGTCCGCGTATTGAAGTCCGTGCGGCGTACCGCTCCGCCTCCGTCCAGCCGGGTGAAGAACAGTCGCTTTGTCACCTTCGGACCGTCGGGGAGAAGCCAAGGGAGAGTCACTTCTACCGGCTCGTATTTCTCGCTGTGGGCTTTGAGCACCTCGGCCACGCGCCGGGGGAGAGGCACATCCCGCTCTTTCCCCCGCTTCGGCAGACCGAAGACGAGATGCCCGTTCGCCACCTTCACCTGACAACCGACGTGCAGCCATCCCGTTTCGTAGTTGAGCGCGTCGGCGGCGAGACCGAAAATCTCGCCCTGCCGCAAACCGCATCCTCCACCGACATCGACCATCGCCTGATAGCGCTCGGGTAGGGCGGCCCGTACTCCGAAGACGCGGCTTGCCGTCCATGGCTGCACTCGCGGCGGCATCGACCTGGGAGCACGTACCGAGCGGGCCCGGCACGGATTCGTGTTCAGGTGCTTGTCGTCCACGGCGGCGCTGAACACTGCCGAGACGCTGGAGAAGATGACGCGACGATACGAGGAAACGGGCAGCACCTTCTCCAGGTCGCTGATCCATTCGCGGATGTGCGAGGGCTGGAACGAGCCGAGCGGGCGCGTCCCGATGTACGGAAAGGCGTGCAGCCGGAGTTGTGTCCGTACCGACGTCCGCGTCGTGGCGTCGGTCGTCTGACTCGCCAGCCACTTCTCTCCGTACTGTTGAAAGGTGATTCGGCCGACGGTTGGGTCGACGTACTGACCCCGGGACATGTCCGCCTCGATCTCCGCCAGCCACTTCTCGGCGAGGCGCTTTTGCCGGTCCGGGAATGACTTGCTCTTCTCCGTTCCGTCAGGGCCGATGTACCGGGCCCGGTACCGCATGCCGATGCCGTATCGGTCGGTCTTGACGCGTACGGGCTTGCCTGCCGAGTCGGATTCGGTCTTGTACCAGCGGTCTTGGATGTGGCCTGCCATGGTGGGCGGCTCCCTGTAGGCATGACTGCGGCCGGCGGCGAGCATGTGCGCTCGCAGCCGGCCGCGATGGTTCGGAAGGAGTTCTGCTAGGCGGGTTGAGTCGTCTGCTGGTTGATCCAGGCGCGTACGGCTTCGGGGTCGTAGCGCAGGTGTTTCCCGGCGCGGAATCCGGGCGGCCCGGTGCGCTTCTTGCGCCAGGCGTAGACGGTTTCGACGCTCGGCAGGCGCAGGATCTCGGCGAGTTCGTCGGGGGTCAGGAAGTGGTCGGGGAGTGCGGACACGCGGGGGTCCTCCGGTCTCCGTGCCTCTGGTCTCCTAGGTCCGCTACATCCGCTATGCCGCTACATCGCAGGTCAGCGGCATGTTTTGTGTAGCGGGGCGTACGGATGTAGCGGCTACGGCCGTTTGCGGGCGGGTGGGTCCGCTCGTGCGGTAGCCGCTACATCTGCGGTGTGCGCTACGCGGAAACCGCCTCTGACGTGCTGTGTAGCGGGAGAAGCGGATGTAGCGGAGTTTCCGGAGCGGGCGGGCAGTAGCGCTGCCATGCGTCGTGGAGATCTGCGGCGTAATAGCCCTTGAGGACGCCGCCGGACGTACGGATGTTGCGTGAGGCGATCGGCTCGTTGTCGTCGGTCACGTAGTCGTGCAGCATCCGCGACAGTCGCCGGGAGTCCAACGGCCTGCCTTGGAGGTCGGCCCACGGGGCGTCGTCCAGAGCGTTGAGGCGGTCGACAACGGCGATGGTCGGCAGTCGATCGACTCCCACCATGACATAGTCGCGCAGGTCGGTGAGCAGCCGGATTCCGAGGCTGCCTTTGTCGTCCACCTGCGCGGCTTTGACGAGTTGGGTACAGGCGGCGCGAGCGCGCTCGGGCCAGGTTCCGCCGGCGGCATCCGCGATGGCGAGTAGGGGTTCCCATACGTCGGCGGGCCGGTCGGTGATGCCGTCTGGCATCTGCGGCCACGCCCCGAGGACGTGTTCGCGGACCTGCTCCGCCCACGTGGCGAGACGGTCGCGCAGGGCGTTGCCCTCCTTCTCGTGGAGGCGGGCCCGGAAGGGCTCGACGTGCTCGTTGCGGGCCCTGCGGCGCATGCGGATGATGACCGAGCGGGTGAGGATCGTGTCGGGCAGGGAGCCGAGTCCGGCGACGGCGACGGCGGTGTAGGACGGGAACGGCGTGACGGTCTGGCTGTCGCCAACGCAGCGGTAAGTGACGCCGGTCCGGCGGTGACCGGCGTTGAGGAATCCGCGCAGTTCCTCGTTGTCGCCAGCCTTGGGGCCGAACACGGTGTCGATCTCGTCAAACAGGATTGTCGGCCGTCCGTCCGGGCCGGAGACCGCGCGGAAGAGCGCCGCTGCCGAGGCGTTGACCGCGACCATGGGCCGGGGCACGAGGGTTTCCACGATCTCCAGCGCGCGGGACTTGCCCGATCCCGGCTCGGGTGAGAGGAACGCGATGCGGGGTGTGGAGTCGAACGCGTCGATCAGGTGGGCGTGGGCGTCCCACAGGGTGACGGCGGCGTAGGCGGCTTCGAGGGGGAAGACGTTGAAGCGGCGGTGGAACTGCTCGACCTCGTTGAGCAGGTCGGCGCCGTTGTCGACGGTGGCGGTCATGCGGTCCGCCTCCCTTCGGGTGTGTGGTGCAGCGGGCACACGGTCCGGTGTTCGACGTGGTTCTCGATCAGGGCCAGTACGCGGGTCCGGCCGCGGGCGGTGAGGTACCGGCCGCACTCGCAGCGGGACACCGCGCGCGGCGGCATCTCCCGCGCGGATGGGGCGATGATGTGCAGCCACGCGATGGGCCGGCGTCCGTCCGCCGGGCGCGGGCCCATGCCAACAGCAGACAGGACGCCTTCGGCGGCGGCCTTCGGCGCCCCACTCGCCGCGGGAGCGCCGGCCGGTTCGGCGGGCCGGGCCTGGTCGGGGGTGGTGGTGAGGCTTTTCAGGCGGGGGGATCGGCCCGCGGTGGTGGTCATGAGGCTGCCTGCCGGGGGCGGGCGGTGCGCAGGGCATAGTCGAGGGCGCTGCGGATGGTGGTCCGGCACTCGGACGCGGGCAGTCCGGCCGTCTCGCCCCCCGCCTGAAAAGCCGCTTCCACGGTGGTGCGGTCGAGGTCGCCCCATGCCACGAACCGGCCCACCGCCCGCACCGCGCGCAGCAGTTCGGCGTTCCGCCCGCCCTCACCAGTCGTGGCGACGGCGGCGACTTCCCGTTCGAGGACGACGGAGGCGAGCCGGGGAGCGTCACGCGGTGCCGTGAGCCGTGTGGGGCCCGTGACGGGGCGCTGTGGGGTCGCCAGGGCGCTTTGGAGCCATTCGGGCAGGTTTACAACCGGGGAGTCGTTCAGGGCCGTGTACGGGCCGCCAGGGGTCACGGACCCAGGGGCGACGACCTGACCGCCCCACGCGCGGGTATCGACCTTCGGCGCCAACGTGCCCGCACTGCACGGCAGTTGGACCCCGGACGGAGCGCGGAAGTACAGATGCTCACCCCCGCTGGGAGTCCGGACACGGCGGGTCACAGGCGCCACGTGGCCGGCGCGCTCGCAGAGCGCCAGGAAGTTCGCCGCGCCGTCAGGCGTGCCCTTGCTGTCCTTCGGCTTGGCGGTGTCGAGGTCCACCACCAGCAGGCCGGCGGGCCCGGTGGCGATGCCGACGTTGAACGGGCCCGCGGCCCAGCAGCGTTCGATGCGGGCCGGGTCGGTGGTGGCGCGCTGCTCGAACGTCTTGTGCCCGTTCGTGCAGTCGCCGGTTCCGGGGCACCGCCGGTCCCCGTGCAGCGCGGGAACCTTGCTGCACGGGTGCAGGGGGATCACGGGCCAGCCGTGGTCAGCGGCGTCCAGCGCCGCGCGCAGCAGCGCGGTTCGGGTGGTGGTCATGCCGCCACCCCCACCGCGGTGCGGGCGAGGAAGGCGCGGCCGATGCACTTGGTGTAGGCGGGCGGGATGGCCTCGGTCAGTTCCTCGCGGACGTTCGTCCACGTGATGCCCATGGCGGCCTGCAACTCCGGGATGCTGGGCTTGCCCCCGCCGTTGCCGTACGCGGCGACGTACGGGCCGTCGTAGAACTTCCCGTGCCGGTACCCGCGCACCCGGCCGCGGTGCACGATGTGCGCCGGCCGGACGGCCGTCCAGCCGCCCAACTCGAAATTGCGGTGTCGGATCACGTCCAGGCCGAACATCTCGCCGCACAGGGTGAGGTCTTTGCGGATCTTCGCCCGGCCGTTGGGCTGCTCGATCACGTACGGCAGCCCCGTGGCGTCCAGCAGGGTGCGCATGTCGGCGACCAGGTCCACATGGGCGCGACCCCACCCCCGGGACCGGTTGGTCCCGACGGTCAGCGCGCACCCGGCTTGGCAGGGCGGGGAGGTGTGCACCATCGTGTAGCGGTGGATCTCGCCGGAGGTGATCAGGTCGGCGAGGTGGGTGAGCGCGTCGGCGCGGGTGAAGGGGAAGGGGTAGTTCGGGCGGGGCGCGATGTCCACGCCGTGCACCTCGAACCCCGCGTCGGCGTAGCCGGTTCCGGCGCCGCTGGCGCAGCAGAAAAGGTCCAGCAGTAACGGCCGGTTCGACCGTCGCCGCATGAGGATGGGATGGGTCATGCTGGTGGTCTCCAGTCCCTTCGGGGATGCGGATGGGCCGCGGGCGGTGGCGTTTCCTTGGCCGGGAGCCACCGCCCGCGGGCGGTTCTTGACGTAGTGGGAGTCGTGGTGGGAGATCGGCACGTGTGGGGGATGGCCCTGCTCCGCCTCGGTCTCGGCGTTGGCTTGGGCACGCTGACCAGCCCGTGGTGGCTCGGTGACGGGTGGGTGCACGGGCTTCGCGCATCGTTGTTGCCGGCGGCGGCCGTCGTGGTTTTCCTGGCGCTGGCGGAGCGACGCGACCGGCGCAGGGCGAGGGATCAACGCTCGTAGCAGGACACGCAGCAGCCCAGCGAGGTGGGGATGACGTATCCCGCATCGCGCCGGCATACGGGGCAGGTGCGGCGAGCCCGCATCATCGCGGCGTGGGAGCGCCAACGGCCCGGCGTCATCGGTTGGACGGGGCGGGCGGTGGTGGGGTCGTAGAGGTAGGCGACGCGGCGTCCGCGGCGCCAGCGGATCTCGCCGACCACGTCGGCGCGGTGCGCGCTGAGTCCTTGTGCGCGCAGTTGCCGACGGGTCATGAGTCCGTGCGGGGCGAGGCGGTAGCGGTAGACGGGCAGAGCGGCCACGGTTTCCCCTTTCCGGGTTGGGCCGGTCAGGGTTCCTCGGACGGGCGGTTGGCGGGCAGTTGGGGCAGGCCGAGCGCGTCGCGTCGCCGTTGCAGGAGGGCGGCCACGAAGTGACGGTCCACTTCGCGTGCTCCGAGTCGGAGGGCGCGGGCCCGCTTGGGCGGGGTGATGTCGTAGTGCCAGCGGTAGTCATCGGGCCCCTTGCGCTGGTACCACGACCGCTTGAGGCCCAGGCGTCCGGCGAAGGCGTGGAGTTCGCTTTCGGTGTCCGCGGTCAGGTGGCACCAGTGCGTGTGCCGCAGTCCGCGGAACTTGGCGATGAACGTGTAGTCGCGTGTCTCATCGACGTAGACGGCCACGGGTCCTCCCGAATGATGACGGCCGTAACGGTGACTGTGCGTGCAGGACAGGAGAGGGACGGGGATGCATGTTCGGGCCGGTTTCCGGGGCGATTCCGGGGGTGGCGGATGCCGCCTCCCCAGCTTCCCCAGCCTCCCCAACTGGGGTATTGCTGCTGATCAGGAGGAGTGAGGCGGTTTGGGGAGGCGGTTGGGGAAAACTCCCCAGGATTCCCGCGCCTCCCCAACCGCCTCCCCATCACTGTGTGTTGATCTACTCGGTGTCCGCGGCCTCTTCAGCGCGGGACTCGATCGCGGCGAGAAGGCGAGCACGGGAGACCATCTGGTTGCCGTTGTACTTGCGCGGTTCGGCGCCGAACGGCTTGAGTGCCTGCACCAGATCCGATGCCGTCCACGCCCCGTAGACCTCCGGCCACCGCCGGCCGAGGTGCTGGCGGACCTCGTCGGACTTCATCCGCTCCTCGCCGCCCAGCACGGCGGCCACGTCGGCGAGGTGGTCCACCTCCCGCGCCTGCGCCTCGGCGCCGGCCGCGGCCGGCGCGCCTCGCAGGGCCTTGGCGCGCTCGGCGATGGCCTCGGCGTCCTCGGGCCCGATGTAGTGGGTCCGGGCGGTCACCGACGGCTGGCCGGGCGCGAGCTTGATGCCGTCGCCGGCGACCACGAGGGTGCCTTTGTCCTGGCCCTGCCGCAGTTTGTGCGGGGCCGCGCCAGCGTCGATGGCGTTGTCGCCCAGCGCCATGCGGGCCTGGGACTCGGTGCCCAGCACCAGCGAGGCGCGGATGTGGTTGCCCTCGCGGGAGCGCTTGGGGAGGTTCTCGTTGGTGGGGTCCTGGGTGCCTTCCCAGGTGGTGACGTTCACCGCGCGCCCCTGGTCGTGGATCTTTTTGACGGCCTGGAAGTACCGGCTGTCGGCCTTGGACCCGCCGTAGGAGGAGCCGTAGCGGACGGTGCCCTTGTCGGTGACGTAGCTCTCGCGGGCGCCGGAGCCGTAGGCGACCTGCGCTTCGTCCACGATCAGCACCAGCGGGTTGAACCGCGGGTCGGCCAGGATCTTGTCCTGGCTCCAGCCCTTGGCGGTCAGCTCCCGCATCAGCGCGATACGGGCGGCCATCTCCTCCACGCCCTCTTCGATCATCTGCGTGGCCTGGATGACGTGGTCGTCGGTCGGTCCCTGGATCAGCACGGTGGCGATGCCGTCGAACATGTTCCAGTCGCCGACGCCCTTGAGGTCCGCGATGCGCAGTTCCACCCGCACGTCCAGGGCCAGCCACAGCGCCAGCGCCCGAAGCGAGGCGGTCTTGCCCTGGTTGGACAGGCCCGTGATGAGCATGTGCTTTTGCCACAGGGAGACCAGCACCGCGTCCCCGCGCAGGTCCACACCCCACGGGGCCCGCCCGTGGCGCATGTCGGCGCCTGTGTCGGGGTCGGTGACCAGCGGGGAGGGGCCGATCGGCTGGTCCAGCGCGCCGGAGTCCGCGATCCAAAGGCGCACGGTCCGCGCGGCCGGCGGGATCGTCATGTGCAGCTCGTGCTCGTGGCGGTTGAGGTTCTCCGCGAGCTTGCGCCGCTTGCCGAGCACTTCCTCGGTGCTCACCCCGGACGGCAAGGTGACATCGACTTCCACCCCGCACCCGGCCAGGGTGATCGGGCCGAGCATCCCGGCCGCGCCCTCGGCCATCTCCTTCACGGCTTTGCGCAGCGCGGAAATGCCCAGGTCGGACAGGGCTTTGACGACAACCGACGGGGTGACCGGCACATCGTCCATGACCCCGGAGGCGGGTCGGGCCCAGGCCGGGGCCGTCTGCTGACGCTGACCGACCCGCCACAGGTGGGACAGCGCGGCCATCAGCGCCACCATCAGGGCCGGGCCCCAGGCGACGCCGACGAACCAGCACAGAGCGCGGATCGCATCGACCGCCGCCAGCGTCGGCACCACCACGTCGTGCACGTGATGGTCATGCACGGCCATGCAGGCACCGAGCAGCAGCAACGCACCTTCGGTGCCCGCGGTGCCGATGGCCGCGGACTTGACCATGTGCGGCACACCCGTGATCAGGTCCATCCGGCGCTTGTGCCGGTCGGCGCGGAACCGGTCGGCCTTCTCCTGCCACTCAGCCGCAAGCTCGTGGTTGCCCGCAGCCACCGCAGCGGCACGCATCTGGTGATGCACCGCAACCGTCCGCCCCTGCCATGCCCGCTTGACCACCACGCCCGCACCGCCCACCACATACGCGCTGTGCCGGGCGACCAGGCGGGCACCGGTCTTGGTGTGCTCATGGGTGATGACGTGCCGCGTCACACTCGCGGCACGCTGCAACCGGGCCGCGTGACGCAGTCCGGCGCGGCCCGCGGCTTCCTTGCCCGCACCGGGGATACCGGAGGGGATGACGACCCCTTCGAGCACCCGCGGCGGCGCGTCCGCGGCGGTGTCGGTGCTAGCGGTCGGGGTGGTGTCGTGTTTGATCAGATCGGGGGCGGGCCGGGCCCGCCGTGTGCTGATGTCGATGATCTCGGTCATGCTGGGGTCTCCTGCTTCCTGCAAGGGGAGTGAAGGGGCCCGGACCGGCCGGCGTCTTGGCGGATAGGCGGCCGGTCCGGGGCGAAGTCACTTACGGGCCGCAGCGGCGGCCTTGTCGGCGCGCTTGCGGGCGCCGTCCAGGATGCGGTCCAACTTGCGCTGCAAATCGGCCTGGTGGACGGCCTCGCCCGCGATGCCGCGTTTGGCCATCCGCGCGATCAGCCACGCGACCTTGGCGGCTTCCGCGCCGGTCAGCGGCGGGTCGTTGGGGTGGGTGCGGATCACCGGAGGCCACCTCGCATCCAGGTGTAGGGCGGGAGGGCGGCGGCGGTCTTGAACACGCGAATGGCGGCGCCTTCGGGGGCGTCGGGCAGGGCGTAGACGCGTGCTCCGGTGAGGGAGGCCAGCATGCGAGCGGCGTGGTGCTCGCAGCCGTCCACCCCGGCTCCCTTGCTGTCCACGACGGTGACCGCGATCGGCCCGCCGCAGCCGGACGGGTCGCCGGGGTGGGCCGCGTGGCACCGCCCACCGCTGGTCTCCAGCTCCACCTGTCGGGCGTAGACGGCGGCGGCCTGGTGGCGCCTCGCGTCGGTAATGATCCTGGCGTGGTCGAACGCCAGGTCACCGCCGGCCGCATCCAGGAGCGCCCAGCACGCGGCGGCAGCATCATCCCCGGCCGTCGCGGTGGTGCCGTCGGGCACGGTCACCGCGTAGGCGACGGTGACGTACCGGCCCCGCGGGTCCCGTCCGGGCGCGTCGTACACGCCGACCATGGCCAGGTCGCCGGGGGCGACACGGACGCCGGTCTCCTCCAGCAACTCGCGGGCCGCGGCGTCGCGAGAGGTCTCTCCGGGGTCCACGTGCCCGCCGGGCAGAGCGAGGCGGCCCTGGTAGGGGGGCCAGCCGCGTTCGATCAGCAGGACACGGCCGTCCGGTGTGGTGGCGACCACGTCGGCGGTGTAGCGGATAGTTTCGATAGTCTCGGTCATGCTGGTGGTTCCTCCGGTTCTTCACGGAAGCGGTGAGCGACCCGGGGCGCTGTTGGACGCGCGCACGCCCGGGTTGCGGATCATGGTTGCCCCAGCTCAAAGGGCCAACAGGCCCTTTCTGAAGGGAAGTTGCATTACTCGTCACGACGCCGGTAGCGTCCGCGGACAAGAGGGTTTCGATCTTGAACGCAAGGGCGTGGCTGAGTGATAGGTGTGAAGACGGCGGTCGCCTGTATGGCGACGGCGGTTGTGCTGGTCGTCGTGATGGCGGGAACGGCGTCCGCGGTGTGCATGCCGATGAAGGGCGACAGCCCGGCGCCGGCCGGACGGAGCGTCAGCGTGACCGGCCCCGCGGCCTTGGCGGTTTCCGGGTCACAGCTTGCGCAGTTCGCTGGTGGCGCATAGGACCGGCCCGATCAGCGGGCCGATGCGGTGGACGGTCCACCGCCCGCCGGTCAGCGCTCCGGGCGGTACCTCGTCAACGATCCGGCCGGTCCTGCCGGCCGCGCGGGGGTCATCCGCACACGACACGATCAGGACCATGTCGCCCGCGTGGAACGGCATGTCAGCGCTTCCGGATGTCGCGGTAGATCCCGTAGACCACCAGTGCCACCAGCGCCACCGCCGCTGAGGCGATCGCGAGGGCGACCGCGGCGAACGCGACGGTGATCATGAGCATGGAGCCGCCGACCGCGATCGCGAGCCACTTGCCCGCGGTGCCGGTCTGCTGGACCACGACGGGTGCCGGCGGCGGGACCGGCTGCTGTGCTTGGACGATCTGCGCGGCCTTGACGGCGGCGAGGATCATCGCGAACTGCTCGCCCTGCCGGGCGGCTTCAACCGCCTCGGCAGAGGCTTTACTGACATCGGTCACGGCTGGATACCTCCGGTCTGCTGGTCGGTGTCGGCGGTGCAGCGCTTCCATGCCGCGCGCAGTCGCATCTCGGCTGCGGTGTGGCCAGCCGTGCGGAAGCGGGAGGCCATCTCGCGGTACGACAGCGGCGGTGTCTGACCGGCCAGGATTGCGGCCACGATCGCGTCAAGTGCGTCGTCGCTGAGCGCTGGCGCGTCCAGGGCCGGGACCGGCTCGACCGGGCCCCACACCGGGAGTTCCCAACGCCCGTGTGACGCGGGTGTGGTGCGGCTGGTCACGCTGGTCAGCGCGTCGGCGGCGCTCTCATTCGCGCGGGCCTTCTCCAGCACCGCCCATGCCTCCGACAGCGCGGCGGCGGTGGCGGCCTGGACGCGGGCGACACGCGAACCAGCGGTGGTCACGGCCAGCAGCCGGGTTTCCTCCGTGGTGGCGTCCGCGTGCAGCCGGGCGCGGGCGACGGCTGCGGTGTCGCGGGCTTCCTGCTGAATGCCCGCGATGGCCTCCAGCGCGGCCGGGGTGAGCGCGGTGCGCTCCCACATGCCATGCACCAGCCACAGCGCCTTGGCGGCGACCGGCAGCCACGCCACGGCCAACCACGCACCCGCGGACGCTTCCGCAAGCATGGCGTGCGCCACCAGAACGCCCGTGGCGACCAGACCGAAGCACCAGCCGACCGCGGTGACGGCGCGGGAGTGGTCGCCCTGCGCGGCAAGACGCCGTTCGTAGGCCAGGGTTGCCAGCCAACCGCCGTCCAACCCGAGACCGACGACCAGAGCGACCGGCCACGGCATCGCCGTACCGAGCCACATCACGACCACGGCCAGCGTGAGCACCATCGACACCAGCGTCATCGCGACGGCGGGTGCGACGGTCAGCAGCCGGCGCAGGTTCCTGCGGGTGCGGTTCATCGCCGCTCACCCCCGGTGGGTGCCTGGTAGTGGGTGTAGGTGGTGGGCGGCTTGGACGCGAGTTGCTTGCGCAGGTAGGCGGTGTTCCACGCGACGCCGATGGCGTCGCTGATCGGTTCAGCCAACGCGGCGCGCAGCGCCAACACGGCGTCCAGCACGCGGTCTTCCAGCAGCCGGGAAAACGCCGGGCCGTCCCCGACGGTGGCGGGCGAGGGAATGTCGATTGCTTCCAGCACCGCTTCCAGCAGTGCGCGCACCTCGGGGTTCATGCCGCGACCCCCTTGCGGCGGGTCCGGCGGCGGGGGAGCGGGATCGGGCGGGGGGCCGGGGCGAGGTTCAGCAGTTCCGGCATGGTGCGGCCGATCGTCTCCACGGCGAGCGCGGTGGTGCGGTCGTAGAGGGTGGGGTCGTCGGCGAGGATGTCGCGCGCCGCGGCGAGCCGCGCGGCCCGCTCGGTGTCGCTCTCGCCGTCCTCGCCAAGCCACAGTTCCAGCGGGGTGCCGAGGGCGAGTTCGAGGAAGTCGGTCGTGGTGGCGGCCCGGTGGGGGCCGATGAAGTCATCCATGGGGTTGCGTCTCCGAACGGAAGCGAAAGGGGCCCGGACCGGCCGGCGTCGTGGCGGATGGACAGCCGGCCCGGGGCAAGAAGGGGTGAGGGTCAGAGCAGGGTGATCAGCAGGGCCGCGACCAGCAGCCACAGATGATGGAAGGACTGGTCCAGCGCGTAGGCGCCGGTCCCCAGATGCGCCGCCGGCGTGCCGTCCACGGTGACCGGATGCGCCGGGTGGGCCGCGGTACCGAGTACGTAGAACTCGGTCTTACCGGTCACCCGCGCCAGCGCGGCCAGCGTGGTGCGCCGGTCGGCCCACCAGTGCGTGACCGCGTCCACGGCCATCCCGGCCAGCAGACCGACCAGCGACAGGCCCAAGCCGAGCAGCGCTGCCACGGGCAGCAGAACGGCGAGCTTGGTGGCGGTCAGCGTGACCACGTGCCGGGTGTCGGCGAGCCGTCCCGGCCAGCCGGGACGGCCCTTGGCCGCCGACTGGGCCGAGGTCTGCACCCAGTGATCACCCACACTGTGGGCGACATACAGCGCCGCGAACACCGCAGCGAACGTGCCGGCCGCGGCGCTCACCGGCCACTTCCGTTCTCAGAACGCTTGTTGGCCTCGCCGACCTTGCGCCACAAATCCTCGCGCTCGACATCGGTCAGGCCGATGATGGTGAACACAGGTTCCTCCCAAGGGTTCCTGTACAGCGGCGTCCGGGAGGCAACCCGGACGCCGCACCTGTTTGTGGCTGGTCGATTCGAGCAGCCACGGACCGGAGCCGCCCCGTCGTGGGACGGCAGCGACGCCGGACCGTGCGCGCTCGACACGCACCCGTGACGCCAGCCGCTATCCGGCCGTTTCGGCATCACGCAATGACGCAAAGGGCCGCGACCGGCAGGTCAGCACCGGTAGCGCCCAAAGGACTTCGCTGGAACATGTGCACCTCGCAGATCAACGAACGGTGCTTGACGTGCTTGTTTGTCTCCTTCAGGACTGCGGCTCCCGTACGAGGTAGAGCCGCCATGGCCTGCTTCAGGCAGAGACGTGACCTTTCGGTCTCGTGCCCTCCGGATGCAAAGGCTCCGGGCGCCTCCCCCCGACCAACGCGGGGCTCCTGCGCTTCAGACACCGACCCACTCGACATCTGGTGCGCACCAGAAGGTTGGCATCTGGTGCGCACCAGAGTCAAGTGATTCTCGCTCGCTGTCTCGCTGCGCAGTTCCAGAAGACCGCTGCGGCGGCGCTCCTGGTAGGCAACAACTCTTAACTCCAGTCCCGTTAACCCCTGTTGACCTGCTCTGTTGTGAGGCATGCTGGTCAGAGTCGGCCAATGCCGAGCAATGGGCGGTGACTTGTGAGTGAAGGACTTCGCACAGCGCGGAAGGCGCGCGGCTGGTCGCAGGAGCGACTGATACGGGAGGTCGAGCGCTACGCGCGGCAGCACCTCACAGACGTTGCATCGACCGCGAGCCTGAAGGTCTATGTGTCCGAGTGGGAGAACGGGAAGCGGCCCATCTCGGAGCGCTACGCGCAAATCCTCCGGGCGCTGCTTGGCGTCACAGACGCAGAACTTCGCGGCGGCTCAACACTGTTGGCTCGGGCGACAACTGATGGGTATGACGATCTGCTCGCCCGAATCGACTCCGCGAGCACCGTCAGCCATTCCATGGTGAAGACACTCAACGATCAGACAGAGTTGCTTCGCACGATGGATCGGCAGATGGGTGCCGTCGGCCTGGTCGATCAGATGACAGGCCATCTCTCTGCCCTCGAAGACGCACTCAACTTTGCAGTGCTTCCGGAGACGCGCCGCCCCGTTGCGCTTGCACTAGCCGGGGCGTCCACGCTCGCAGCCTGGCAAGCGCTTGATACGGGGGCCGTCGAACGAGCCTGGCGTCATTACGAGATGGCGAAACGTGCCGCCCAAGATGCGGATGCGCCCATGTACCTCGCACACGCCATGGCAGAGCAGGCATACGTTCTGTGCGAGGCGGGCCGACCTGCACTCGGAGTGGCCTTGGTGCGCGACGCCCGTAGGACAGTTGGCCGGCGGGCGTCCCCTCGGTTGTTGGCGTGGCTCTACGCGGCCGAAGCGGAATTGTGTGCACAGGCCGGGATGCCTGATGACAGCCGCCGGGCGCTGGAATCGGCTTTGACGAGCATCCCGGATGGACCTGAAGACCGAGACCCGGACATGTTGAGCATCTTCCTCAATGGCAGCCACCTCACCCGATGGCATGGCAATGTCCTGGCCTTGCTCGGTGACGATGAGGCGGTGGGCCGCCTCTACGACGCCCTCGAAGTCGTTGACGTGTCATTTGTCCGCGCGCAGGCAGGACTGCGCTCCGACCTCGCTCATGCTCACCTCTCACGAGGGGAGTACGACCAAGCAAACGCCCACCTACGGCAGGCGCGCCTACTCGCAAACCGCACCGGATCAGCGCGGCAACGTCGCCGTATCGACCTGCTCAGCACACGGTTGTAGCGCTCTACTTTCCCCGATTGGCGAGGATGTGCAGCAGGGCCACCAGGGTGCCGGACCCCATGAGGTCACCGCGCCCCATCAGGCCAGGAATGTCGGCTAGCGGAACCCACTCCACGTGCCCCGCTTCCTCAAGGTCCGTCGGCGAGCCAACCCGTTCAGCGCCGCGACCAACGAAGATCTCGTGAGGCGAATCCACCATGCCGACCATCGGCTGAAAGGTCACGACGTGCTCAAGTGCCGTCGGACGCCAGCCCGTTTCTTCCTCGACTTCACGCAAGGCAGTCGCGTTGCCGTCCTCGCCAGGGTCCACGATGCCACCGGGGAGTTCCCACCCCCACTGCTGAGGAACGAACCGGTACCGCCAAAGCATCAGGACACGATCCTGATCGTCCAGAACGGCCGCGATGGCAACGCGTTGCAGCGTCACGACATGATGCTCGAACCGCTCAATGCCGGGCGGCTCAACATCCCACAGCTCAACCTTCGCCCAAGGGTTGTTGTAGATCTCTCGCTTGCCGTGGATCTGCCAGGGCTCCAGTCCAATCGGCGCCTGGATGCTCACCCCGCCGGGCACGCGGTAGGAACTCCGGCCGTGAACCTCAAGCGCTCCCTCAGCCACCAGTCGCGCCAGGACTTGCCGCAGCGCGGTGCGGCCGATGCTGAGCTTGTCCACCAGTGCTCGTTCAGAGGGAAGCCTGTCGCCGGCCGCTAGCTCGCCGTTGGCGAGCCACTCGCGAATCGTCTCATAGACCTTCGCCGTCTTCGGGCCCATCTACGGCACACACTCCGTTCGCTCGTCGGTGACAACAGGGTATATGGGGTCGGAGTGGACTGGCGAGTTGGGCTGAATGATGTGATCCAAGGCCCCGGATGGCATCGAGCTGAGCCTAACCCAATCTCTCAAGCGATTCCTCTTCGAAGCGCAGATTCATTTCCGCTCGGTCTAGTAAGTCTTCATATGTCAAAACTTGAACTCGACTCAGGTGTGAATTGAACGTTCGGATCGTTTGGTCGACTATTTTCTTGGCGTGATTAGGGACGTGATGAGAGTGGCCAATCACCACGGTCCCGCAGAGTCGACTCATGTCGTATTCTACTCCGTGTTCATTGCGGAAGATCTGTTCCATTGCACTGCCGGATTGGTCTAGCTGCTTGATGTAGTTCATTAGCTGACCGACCGCTGAGTGTACCTCGTTGCCGACTATGAGATGGCTTCGATGCCTCTTTATGAGGTCTCGAACATTTGGCCCTTTTAGTTCAATTATGTGCAGAGCGCCAGAGGATTCGACCAGAGGGATGTCGTATTCGTCTAGCATTACGAGACTGCGACGGTGTGCGATACCCACGTATTGCCCACCGAATATCCAGGTATGTCCTTCGAGAGCCTTCTGCATGACGGTCTCGTTCGATTCTGGTTGCACGGCGAGTTGCTTCAGGAATGTAATCACCCCGCGTCTCCGGGCGATTACGGCCGCCTCAATTGCATTTAGTCCCGACGATGATGCCGTTAATGCCGATAGTACTTCCTTTAGATCCCCGTGCTCCGCTAGGGCCTCTCCTAGTTCTGCGGCATTCACGTCTCCATTATCGAGTAGCGATAGAAGAGTTGCGGATGCGGAAGCCGTGTCCACGAGTCGATATCTGCCCGCCACGTTAAACGAGCCTGAGAGGAATGCTGCAAGTTTCTCAATTTCGACATCCTCGCAGAACCAGTTCTGTTTCGGGTTGTCAAAATCGAAATCGTTCGAGCCGATTTTGCGAGCAAAACTTTTAAGACGCAACTCCTCTTTTTTGATCTCGCCGGTTTCGGGATCTCCAAATCTAGAGAAGGTTGCAGTCTTAAGTACATCCCTTCCTCTCTTTATGTCGATGCTGCGTGTGCCAAAGAGACCGTCTTCCTCTCTGGGGTCCAGTCCCCAAGCCCTTACTTCCTCGGCTCCGTCGACCATGTCGGCCTCCCGACTGCTGAATATGGTGGCTGGGATCATTTCACGGTAAGGAGGGGATGCGCTGGGACTTTGGGTATTCGACATTTTTTCGAACGCTTATCCGATGTGTATTGTGGCGGTTGTGTAGTACTGATTCAGGCGGGGCGTTAGCAGCTCGGTACGTTGCTTCTGCGTGCGGCCGGGATCCGCTTGTCTGGTTGGCGGACGTCTTGGGCCGTCCCGGGGCCGTGCGGGGTCGGCCATCGTGCACCAGCAACGACCATCGCCGACCCCCACAGCGCAGGTGGCCGTAGGGTTCGCCGATGAACGTGCAGGTCAACCCGGCGGGGCTTAAGTTCCTGCGCAACAAGAAGCAGGAGTGGGAGGAGTACCGCTCCGAGGTCACCGCCTTCGAGCTGCGGAAGAACCTCCCCAACCTGTAGCCGAGAGGAGCTGCTCGGCGACGCCGCGATCGCCCGGACCGACGCCTCGGGCAGCCCCGCCACATCGCTGATGCCGCGCATCTCCAGCGCGTCGGTGGTCACGACCCCGTCGTACCCGAGCTCACCGCGCAGCAGACCCGTCAGAACCGCAGGGCTGATCGTCGCGGGCACCGTGTCGAGCACCTCCGGGGTCAGGGCAGCCAGGCGGGGGCCAGGGCTGAGGGGGTGAGGAGGCGGGGGGCGCCGGTGCCGTCGGCGGGGGCGGTGTACAGGTCGGATCCGTAGTCGCCGGGGAGGGAGTAGGCGACGGTCGCGTTGTCGGACCACACGGCCTGGTCGTCGACGCTGCGGGTCTCGGCCAGCGGCCACTCGCGCGAGGTGGCCAGGTCGAGGACGTAGAGGCGCCAGGGGGCGTCGGCGGGCAGGCCGGGCACGCGTTTCTTGAAGGCGATCCGGGTGCCGTCGGGGGAGAGCGACGGGCACTCGACGTTGGTGCGCAGCGTGGTGACGGTACGGGTGGCGATGTCGCCGCGCACGAGGTAGGTGTGGCCGCCGGTGGCGAGCGTGGCGTAGAAGTGTTGGTCGTCGGCGAAGGTGACGCCCCAGAAGTTGACGTCGGCGGCGCGCACGCGATGCCCGTCGCGGGTGACGGCGTAGTCCTCAAGGGACGACTGGAGGGTCCCGGCGCGGGTGTCCAGGATCGAAGTGCGGGTGGAGAAGTCGGTGCCCGCGTACGAGTCGCCGCCGACGAAGACGGTCCAGGCGGCCATCCGCCCGCTGGGCGAGACGCGGGCGCGGGTCGGGATGCCCGCGAGCGGCACACGGCGGGTGGCGCGCAGCGCCGAGTCCAGGACGACCGCGTCGTACGAGTCGTTGACGGCGCCGCGCTTGGCCTGGAGGCAGATGCCGGTGCCGCCCGCCGCGTAGAAGCGCAGGCACTTCACGCCGGACGCGACGCGGGGCCCGTCCGGCGCGGAGGCGGGCACCGAGGCCAACTCGTCGCGGTGCGGCCCCCACGCCATGGAGCGGAAGACGATACGGGGGCCGCCGACGGCCAGCGAGACCGTACCGGCGCGCACGGCGGGGCCGCCCGCCTGCACCTGGTTCCTGCGGTCGGCCCGGTCGGCGGCCCGCCACACCGCGACCCCCGCCACGCACGCCAGCACGGTGATGCTGGCCAGTAGCACGAGCAGCCGGTTGCGCATGCTCATGCCGCCCTCGACCCGCCCGCTCATGCCGTCGCCTCCGGCGCCGTGGGAGTCCGTGACGGCCGCAGCCGGACCGACAGCGCGACGCTCGCCGTCAGTGCCAACGCAGCCCCCGTCAGGGCGGATTGGTCGCCCCACGCGGTCCACGCCGCCCCGAAGGCTAGGGAGCAGAAGAAGCGCGCGGCGGCCTGCCCGGTCTGTACGAGCGCGAGCCCGCTGGAGCGCAGCACCGCCGGTACGGAACCGGCCGCGGCCGCCATCAGCACACCGTCCGTGGCCGCGTAGAAGGCCCCGTGCAACGCCAGTACGGCGTACGGCAGTACGCCCGCCCGCAGGTGGGCGAGGAGCAGCCCGTACGCCAGGAGCAGCGCGAAGTGGCCGCCGACGAAGACCCGCCAGCGGCCGACTCGGTCCGCCCAGCGGCCCAGCGGCACGGCGAGCAGCAGGAAAGCGGCGGCGGTGCCCAGCGGGAGGAGCGCGAACCACCGGTCGGGGACGCCGAGTCGGCGTTGCAGCAGCAGATAGACGAAGGAGTCGCTGACAGTGGCGAGCCCGAGCGCCACCGCGCACAGCGCCAGCCCGCGCAGCTCCCGCCGCCCGAGCAGCCCCACGGCGGCCCGTAAGGACGGCCGGTCAACGTCCTTTTCAGTGAAGGGAGTTGACCGCCGTACGTCCGACGGCACGAACAGCAGCAGCACGACCACACCGACCGCCGCCACACAGAAGCTGACGGTGAAGACCGCGTCGTACCCCTCCGCCGCCTGACGGAGAATCAGAAAGGCGGCCAGCGGCCCGAGCAGCGCCCCGGTGGTGTCCATCGCGCGGTGCACACCGAACGCCCGGCCCCGCGACTCCGGCGGCGCCGACAGCGAGATGAGCGCGTCGCGCGGCGCGGTCCGCAGGCCCTTGCCGGTGCGGTCGACGGCGAGCACCGCGCCGATCAGCGGCAACGTGTGCACGGCCAGCAGCAGCGGCTTGCACAGCGCGGACAGCCCGTACCCGAAGGCGGCCACCGCCTTGTGCCGCCCGCCGCGGTCGGCGAGATGCCCGCCGACCAGCCGTACCACCGCGCTGAATCCGTTGTAGACGCCGTCGAGCAGACCGAAGCCGAGCGGGGAGAGCCCGAGCCCGGTGACCAGGTACAGCGGCAGCACCGCGGTGACCATCTCCGACGACACATCGGTGATGAGGCTGACCGCGCCGAGCGCGAGCACCGTCGAGGTGACCGCGGACGACCGCCCGGGGCGCGGGCCCCGGGCGGTCGTCGGCGCTGTCGGCGGGCTGTCCGCCGCGCTCGTCGGTGCGGGTGTCGCGGGCGTGCTGCCGCGGCTCTCGCTGACGTACATCGGTCAGTTGGTCCAGATACCGGTGATGTCCGCGGCGGACGCGGCGTTGCCCGCGTGCCCCGAGGTACCCGCCAGATCCTCCAGCGTGCGCAGCAGGTTGTAGTGGTTGTAGTTGGTCGCGGACGAACTGCCCGCGGTGACCGGCTGACCGTAGAAGACGGTCGGAATCCGGTTGCCGCTCAGCGAGTTGTCCTCGTCGAAGGTCACGACCAGCACGCTGTTGTGGGTCTTGGCCCATGTCGCGTACGCGCCCAGGTTGTTCTTGATCCAGGTGTCGCCGGTCGCCACCGAGCAGTCGTGCATGTCGCTGCACAGGTTCGGTACGACGAAGGACATCCGCGGCAGCGTCGAGTAGTCCGTCGGGAACTGCGCGAAGGTCTTCGCGGTCGACGTCGGGACATTGCCGAAGCCGAACCACGGGTTGTGCTTCTGCGCGTAGTTGCCGCTCTTGCAGGTCGTCGAACCCTGGCTCGGCAGCGTCTCGTTGTAACTGCCGAAGGTCTTGCCCGCGGCGATCACCTCGGAGCCGAGATTCGCAGCCGAGCTGAAGCCGATCTTCACGCAACTGTCGTCCGTCACGCCCTGCGTGGACCCGGAGAACAGTGCGTAGTAGTTCGGCTGGCTCGGGTGCGTGATCGCGTGGCTCTGCGTGAGATTCGCGCCGCCGGTCGCCAGCGAGTTGATGTACGGCGCGCTCGAACTGCCGATGACCTGGCTGTACGCGTGGTTCTCCATGACCACCACGAGGGTGTGGTCGGGGGTGGGCACAGAACCGGCCGCGTGCGCCGAACCGCCGAGACCGGTCCACAGACCCACGGACGCGGCGGCGAGGCCGATTGCGGACAACAGAGCGGTGCGGCTGCGGCGGGGCAGAGTCCAGCCGTGCACGGCGTACCTCCGGTAGTGGGGGGAAGGACGAGGAACCGCTGTACATGACAATTTTAGGAGCCCGGTCGCGTCAGGGCGAGCGGGCGCCGGGTGAAATGAAGGCGAACACCGAGGTACGGCCTGCCGCCGGCTCCCACGGCCCTCCTGCCGGGGGCACCGCGCCCCTGCCCCCACCGGGCAGCCCGCCGCCACGCGCCAGGTCCAGCGTGTGCCGGGCTCCACGGCCGAGTCCGTGATGTCCCCCCGCGCCGCGGGGGCCTCGGGCCGGGAGGCGGGGTGGTGCGGTCGGTGGGGCGGCGCTGCGCGCGCCGTGCGGTGCGGGTCATGTGGTTGCGCCCACACCGTGCGGGGCCTCGGGCCGGGAGGCCGCGGTGGTGCGGCTGGTGGGACGGCGCTGCGCGCGCCGTACGGTCCGGGCCGCGCCGTGCGGTGCGGTGCGGGCCGTGCGGTTGCGCCCACGGCGCGGGGGCCTCGGGCCGGGAGGCGGGGTGGTGCGGTCGGTGGGGCGGCGCTGCGCGCGCCGCGTGGTGCGAGTCATGCGGATGCGCCTACGCCGTGCGGGTCGTGCGGATGCGCCTACGCCGTGCGGGTCGTGCGGTTGCGCCCACGCCATGCGTGCCGTGCGGTGCGGGTCATGTGGTTGCGCCCACGCCATGCGCGCCATGCGGTCCGGGTCGCGCCGCGTGGTGCGGGTCGTGCGGTTGCGTCCACGCCCGTGCGGGCCTCCTGCCCGCTGGGGCGGGGCGGTGGATCGGGCCCGTGTGCTGGCCCCGGCATCGGGGCCGGGTGGCCTGGCGGCCGCGCTCCGGCTCCCGAGCCCCCCGCAGGGGGTTACGCTCAAACCGAAGCCTTGATCGATCCTGGCTTGCGCGGGACCGTTCCGGGGTACGGGACACGCGCCACGGGTCTCGGTCACGCGCCACGGCGAAGCCAAGCCGAGCCAAGCCAGTCGAGCGTCACCCCGCCACACCACATGACCCGCCGGGAGGGCCGATGCAGGGACGCCGGAGCAGTACGTTCACGCGGCTGCTGCGGCACGGCTTCACGGACCCGGCGGCGGCCGAGCGGCTGCTGGAGCTGCCCGAGCTGTCGACGGTCAGGACGGACCCGGTGCTGCTGGAGGCGCTGGGCGCGACGGCCGACCCCGACCAGGCGCTGATCAGCCTGGTACGCCTGGCGGAGGCGCTGGACCCGGCGGAGCGGCGGACGCTGCTGGACACCGTCATGACGGCGAAGCCGCTGCGCGACCGCCTGCTAGGCATCCTCGGCGCCTCCGAGGCCCTCGGCGACCACCTCGCCCGGCACCCCGCCCACTGGCACGCGCTGGTGATGTACGAGTCCGCCGACCTGCACCCGGGCGTCGCCGACTTCGTCCGGGCCCTCTCGGGCGCCGACACCCCCGACGCGCTGCGCGTCGCCTACCGCCGCTGCCTGCTCGGCATCGCCGCCCGCGACGTGTGCGGCACCAGCGACCTGGTGCGTACCGCCGGAGAACTGGCCGACCTCGCCACCGCCACCCTGCGCGCCGCGCTGGCGATAGCCGCCGCCGAGAGCCCGCAGGACGCCGCCGTCTGCCGGCTGTCCGTCATCGGCATGGGCAAGTGCGGCGGCCACGAGCTGAACTACGTCTCCGACGTCGACGTCGTCTACGTGGCGGAACCGGCCGAGGAGACGGCGGGCCAGGAGGACGCGGAGGGCACGGCCGTACGCGCCGCCACCCGGCTGGCCGCCCGGATGATGCAGATCTGCTCCGACACCACCGCCGAGGGCACGATCTGGCCGGTCGACGCCAATCTGCGGCCCGAGGGCAAGAACGGGCCGCTGGTCCGTACGCTCTCCAGCCACCTCGCCTACTACCGGCGGTGGGCGAAGACCTGGGAGTTCCAGGCGCTGCTCAAGGCCAGGCCGGTCGCCGGGGACGACGCGCTCGGCGGGGAGTACCTGGCCGCGATCCGCCCGCTGGTCTGGCAGGCCGCGGAGCGCGAGAACTTCGTCACCGACGTGCAGCAGATGCGCCGCCGCGTCGTGGAGAACATCCCCGCCGCCCAGATCGACCGCGAGCTGAAGCTCGGCCCCGGCGGCCTGCGCGACGTCGAATTCGCCGTGCAGCTCCTCCAACTCGTGCACGGCCGCACCGATCCGTCGCTGCGCAGCGGCACCACGCTGACCGCGCTCGCCGACCTCGCCGCGGGCGGCTACGTCGGCCGCACCGACGCCGCCGCGCTCGACGACGCCTACCGCTTCCTGCGGCTGATGGAACACCGCATCCAGCTCCAGAAGATGCGCCGCACCCATCTGGTCCCCGACGACCAGGCGGGACTGCGTCGCCTCGGCCGCGGCCTGGGCTTCCGCGCCGACCCGGTCGCCGAGCTGAACCGGGAGTGGAAGCGGCACGCCATGGAGGTACGGCGGCTGCACGAGAAGCTGTTCTACCGGCCGCTGCTGGACGCGGTCGCCCAGCTCGGCGGCGAGGAGACCCGGCTCAGCACCGACGCGGCCCGCCAGCGTCTCCAGGCGCTCGGATACGCCGACCCGGCCGCCGCCGTCCGCCACCTGGAGGCGCTGGCCAGCGGCGTCAGCCGCAAGGCCGCCATCCAGCGCACGCTGCTGCCGGTGCTGCTCGGCTGGTTCGCGGACTCCGCCGACCCCGACGCCGGGCTGCTCGGCTTCCGCAAGGTCTCCGACGCGCTCGGCAAGACCCCGTGGTACCTGCGGCTGCTGCGCGACGAGGGCGCGGCGGCGCAGCGGCTGGCCCGCGTCCTCTCCTCGGGGCGGCTCGCCCCCGACCTGCTGATGCGTGCCCCCGAGGCGGTCGCGCTGCTCGGCGCCGCCGACGGTCTCGTGCCGCGCGACCACACCGCCCTGGAGCAGGAGGTGCTGGCCGCCGTCGGCCGCGCCGACACCCCCGAGCAGGCCATCGCCTCGGTACGGGGAGTACGCCGCCGCGAGCTGTTCCGTACCGCCGCCGCCGACCTCATCGACACCTACGGCGACGACGAGGAGGCCCAGGAGGAGACACCCGAGGAGCCGCCGGACCCCGCCGCGCTGGTCGACCGCGTCGGCACCGCCATCTACGGGCTCACCGCCGCGACGCTCGCGGGCGCCCTGCGCGCCGCCGTCAACCACGTCACCGGCAACGACGCGCATCCGCTGCCCACCCGCTTCGCCGTCATCGGCATGGGCCGCTTCGGCGGCCGGGAGCTGGCCTACGGCTCGGACGCCGACGTGCTCTTCGTCCACGAACCCCTCGACGGCGCGGACGAGGGCGAGGCCACCCGCGCCGCGCTCGCCGTCGCCGACGAGCTGCGCCGCCTGCTCCAGATCCCCACCGCGGACCCGCCCCTGCTGGTCGACGCCGATCTGCGGCCCGAGGGCAAGAGCGGGCCCATGGTCCGCAGCCTCGCGTCGTACGCCGCCTACTACCGGCGCTGGGGGCTGATCTGGGAGAACCAGGCGCTGCTGCGCGCCCTGCCGGTCGCGGGCGACGCGGATCTCGGCGCGCGGTTCACCGCCCTGGTCGACCCGCTGCGGTACCCGGAGAACGGCCTCGAAGAAGAGGCGGTCCGCGAGATACGGCGCCTGAAGGCCCGGATGGAGACCGAGCGGCTGCCGCGCGGCGCCGACCCCACGACGCACGCCAAGCTCGGGCGCGGCGGGCTGTCCGACGTCGAGTGGACGATCCAGCTCGTGCAGCTCCAGCACGCGGGGCGGCTCCCCGCCCTGCGCACCACCGGCACCCGCCCGGCCCTCGCCGCCGCCCGCGAGGCCGGGCTCGTCGACCCCGAGGACGCCGCCGTCCTCGACGACGCCTGGGTGCTCGCCACCCGCGTCCGCAACGCCGTCATGCTCGTCCGCGGCCGCCCCGGCGACACCTTCCCCAGCGACGGCCGCGAACTCGCCGCCGTCGGCCGCTACCTCGGCTACCCGCCCGGCCACGTCGGCGACATGCTGGAGGACTACCGCCGCCGCACCCGCCGCGCCCGCGCCGTCGTCGAACGCCTCTTCTACGCCTACGAGTAGCCCGCCTCGGACCGGCTCGGGTCGGGCCGGCTCGGGTCGTTCGGGGGTCGTGGGTCGGGGGCTGCGGGAGAGGGGTTCGAAATCCGTATATTTACGGCACTTCTGGTACTCCGTATCCGGTGACCTCTCCTGCGCCACAAATATCCGGCAGCATTTCGCCCCCCTCCACCCCCACCCCCTCCACCCCCGCAAGGGGGAGGGGGCGGAACGCGGGGGCGCCCCTGCGGTCTTGACGCCCCCGCAGTCACGGCGGAGGAAGGGCGGAACGCGGGGGCGCCCCTGCGGCCTTGACGCCCCCTCAGTCACGGCGGAGGGAGGCTGGGACGTCGGGGCGCCCTTGGGGTCTTTGAGACCCGAGGAGCGAGGAGCTAGCCCCGGCCCCCCGTAGACCGTCGGGCGCCGAGGCACCCCAGCCCGCCCACCCCCTTCCCCGGAACCCCCCACCGGCAGGCGGACGCCGACGTACCGGAAGGGGACGGGCCGGGGTGCCCCCGCAGAAATACGTCAACAGGAACGGCACCGAATCCCCAGGACCAGGTGAGACGGATTTCGAGGAGGTGCCCCGGCCCGGCACCGACCAGGCACAAGCGGCACCCGCAGACGACAAAACACCCGCACGGGTGGGCGGGCGGGCAAGAAAAACCCCTAGTCGGAAAGCGTCTCCGCCCACGTACGGGACCAGTGGTCCAACGGCGCGATGGCCTCGGCCAGGCCCGCACCGAGAGGCGTGAGCCCGTAGCGCCCCTGATCGCCCTGCGCGAGCAGCCCGGCGGCGGCCAACTCCCGCAACCGCTGATAGAGAACGCTCGGCGACATCGCGTCGCACCGTTCCCGCAGATCGCGGGCCCCGACCGGCCCGTCCCGCAGCTCCCAGAGAATGCGCAGCGCCCAGCGCCGCCCCAGTAGATCGAGCGCGGCCATCAGGGGGCGCCCGGTGCGGGAGCCACGGACCTCGCCGCCCGGCCGGGGGCCACCCGTGCCACCCGCCATCCGACCCTCCTTGACGCTTCTGATTCCGTAATCATACGGTGGTGTCAGGCGTTACGGAATGCGAAACGTGCACGAGCTGGAGGAGCAGGGATGGGCGAACCGACCGCTTTCTACGAGCCCGACCCGGACGGGTCCTTCGTGGCGACGGACGCCACCCAGGGCCCCTGGTCGCCCGACCTCCAGCACGGCGGCCCGCCCAGCGCGCTGCTGGTCCGCGAGTTCGAGGCCCTGATCGCGGCGACGGCACGCGACGGCGACTCCGACGGCGGCCCCGAGGGCCGGCCCGACGGCCACCTCGCGAAAATCGCCATGGACTTCCACGGCCCCGTCCCCGTCGGCCCGGTCCGCGTCCGCGCCTCCGTCCTCAAGCCCGGCAGGCGCGCCCAACTCCTCGCGGGCGAGCTGAGCGTCGACGGCCGGGTCGTCCTGTCGGCCCGCGCCTGGTGGCGCCGCCGCTCACCCGGCCTCGTCCCGGACGTCCCCGTCCAGGCCCCGGCGCTGCCGGACCCCGACGACGTCGTCCCGGCGGACCCGCTCCCCGGCCACTTGGACCATGGCTGGATCGCGTCCATGGACTACCGCTACCTCGCCGGATTCGTCACGACGCCGGGACCGGCCACGGTGTGGGTACGCCCGAAGTTCCCGCTCGTGGCGGGCGAGACGACCTCCGGCACCCAGCGGGCCGTCCTCGTCTCGGACGGCGCCAGCGGCTTCAGCGCCGCGCTGGACTTCCGCACCCACCTGTTCAGCAACCTCGACCTCGTGCTGAGCTTCCTGCGTCCGCCGGTCGGCCCCTGGGTGGCGCTGGACGCCGTGTCAGCCCTGGACGGGGCGGGCGGGGGTACGACCAGCACCCGCCTCGCCGACACCGCCGGTTACCACGGCTTCGCGCTCCAGACGCTGTACGTGGCGCCGCATCATGCCGTCTGAGGGTCCGACGCCCGGGCCGACACCGCGTCCACCGGCTGGCGCGGCATCCGGTACAGCCAGCGCCCGTAGACCAGGTACGAGATTCCGTAACCGACCGCCAGGCACACCACACCGCCGACCGCGTCCAGCCAGAAGTGGTTGCCGGTGGAGATGATGACGGTGAGGGTGAACACCGGGTACAGCGCGCCCAGTGCCTTCGCCCAGGTGTGCTTGGCCAGCATCGCGATGGTGATACCGCACCACAGGGACCAGCCGATGTGCATCGACGGCATGGCCGCGTACTGGTTCGACACATGCGCAAGGTTGCCCGAGGACAGCGAGCCCCAGGTGTGGTGCACCTCGACGGTGTCGATGAAGCCGCCGCCCGTCATCAGCCGGGGCGGCGCCAGCGGGTAGAAGTAGAAGCCGACCAGAGCCATGGCGGTGGTCACGAAGAGCACCAGACGGGCCGGCCCGTACCGCCCCGGATGGCGGCGGTAGAGCCACACCAGCACACCGATGGTGATGATGAAGTGCAGCGTGGCGTAGTAGTAGTTCATGATGACGATCAGCCAGGTCGCCGAATTCACGGCGTGGTTGACGGACCGTTCGATCGCCAGACTGAGGTGGTTCTCGAAGGACCACACCGACGCGGCGTGTCGCAGGGCGACGGTCTTCTGCTCCGGAACCGCGTTCCTGATCAGCGAGTACACCCAGTAACTGACGCCGATCAGCAGGATCTCGAACCAGAGCCGGGGTCTGCGGGGTGTGCGGATGCGCCTGATGAGGGTGTGGCGCGGCTCCGTGCGGGCCACGCCGGTCGCTCCATCCGGGGGAGTGGAACCGGTGGAGCGCGGCGAGGCGGTCGTACGGCCGCCCATAGTCTTCGCAGTCGGTTCCCCCATGGGACACCAGTCTGCCAGATTCGCCCCGTATCGCAGGTCAGCCTTCGGTCGGATCCTGCGTGCCGCCCGTCCCCCTTGAGGAGGGTTTCTGTGCGGGCACGGGCGTGTTCCGCGCGGTCGGCGCGGCGGCTGTTGAACCTCGAACGACCAGCTCGGGCAGGAAGACGAATTCGCTGTGCGGCGCCGGTGTGCCGCCGATCTCCTCCAGCAGCGCGTTCACCGCGGCCTGGCTCATCGCCGCGACCGGCTGCCTGATGGTGGTCAGCGGCGGATCGGTGAAGGCGATCAGCGGCGAGTCGTCGTAACCGACCACCGACACGTCCTCCGGCACCGACAGGCCCTGCTGCCTGGCCGCCCGGATCGCGCCGAGCGCCATCATGTCCGACGCGCAGACGATCGCGGTGCAGCCCGAGGCGATCAGCGCCGTGGCCGCCGCCTGGCCGCCCTCCAGTGTGTACAGCGAGTGCTGGACCAGTGTCTGCGCCTCGTCCTCCGCCAGGCCCAGCACGTCCGCCATGGACGCCGTGAAGCCCTCGATCTTGCGCTGTACGGGGACGTACCGTTTCTGCCCGACGGCCAGGCCGATCCTGCGGTGGCCGAGCGCCGCGAGATGGGTGACGGCCAGTCGGACCGCGTCCCGGTCGTCCGGCGACACGAACGGCGCGTCGACCTTCTCCGAGAAGCCGTTGATCAGCACGAACGGCACGCCCTGGCCCTGGAGCCTGGCGTAGCGCTCCATGTCGGCGGCCGAGTCGGCGTGCAGACCGGAGACGAAGATGATCCCGGCGACCCCCCGCTCGACCAGCATCTCCACCAGCTCGTCCTCGGTGGACCCGCCGGGCGTCTGGGTGGCCAGCACCGGGGTGTACCCCTGGCGGGTCAGCGCCTGTCCGATGATCTGCGCGAACGCGGGGAAGATCGGATTCAGCAGCTCGGGGGTGATCAGCCCGACCAGTCCGGCGCTGCGCTGGCGCAGCCGGACCGGCCGCTCGTACCCCAGGAGGTCGAGCGCGGCCAGTACGGATTCACGGGTGGTCGTGGAGACACCGGGTTTGCCGTTGAGTACCCGGCTGACCGTCGCTTCACTGACCCCCGCCTGGGCTGCGATGTCAGCGAGCCGCGCGGTCACAGCACCGGATGCTAGGGGACGGAACGCCACCACGTCAGATCGCCCACCAAATTGCCGTGTCTGCGGAGATAGTCAGCTCAATGCTGCCATTCTCCGTGTTCGGGACGCCCGCCGTCGAGCCGCCGCTGACATCGCTGTCAGCGCTGACGTCACCGCCGCCGGAGCCGGGGCCGCTGGTGGAGTCGGAGCCGGTGCCGGTGCCAGTGCCCGCGTGAAGGCCGCTGTCGCTGGACAGCAGCATCCGCCCGGGGCCGGGAAGCGTCACCGTCACCGGCTCGCGGGTCAGGTTGACCGCGCAGACGAAGCTCCCGGCGCCGGGCTCGTCCCCGCCGCCCCTGCGGAAGGCCAGTACGCCCTCGGGCGCGTCCAGCCACGTCACCGCGGCGCCCGCACCCAGCGCCGGGTGCTCCCGGCGCACCGCGAGGGCCGCCCGGTACAGCTCGAGAGTCGACGCCGGGTCGCCCGTCTGCGCCTCGACGCTCAGGCCCGCCCAGCTCTTCGGCTGCGGCAGCCAACTCGGCCCGCCCGCCGGACCGAAGCCGTACGGCGCCTCGTCGCCCGACCACGGGATCGGCACCCGGCAGCCGTCGCGGAAGCCGTCCTGCCCGGCCGCGCGGAAGAACGACGGGTCCTGCCGTACCTCGTCCGGCAGGTCCGTCACGTCCGGCAGGCCCAGCTCCTCGCCCTGGTAGAGATACGCCGAACCCGGCAGCGCCAGCATCAGCACGACCGCGGCCCGCGCCCTGCGCAGCCCCAACTCCCGGTCACCCGGCTCACGTTGCTGCGTCCCCAGCTCCGGCGGATTGCCGAAGCGCGTCGCGTGCCGGGTCACGTCGTGGTTGGACAGCACCCACGTGGCGGGCGCACCCACCGCGCTCATCGCGGTCAGCGACTTGTCGATGACCTTGCGCAGCTCCGGCGCGTCCCAAGGGGTGCTCAGATACTCGAAGTTGAACGCCTGGTGCAGCTCGTCGGGGCGCAGGTAGAGCGCGGCCCGCTCGATCGTCGGCGTCCACGCCTCGGCGACCGCGATCCGGTCTCCCGCGTACTCGTCCAGGATGCGGCGCCAGCCGCGGTAGATCTCGTGCACACCGTCCTGGTCGAAGTACGGCATCGCCGCCGTGCCCAGCAGCGTGAGCTGCTCCGCGTGCCCGATGTCCGGCAGGCCCTCGGCCTTCACCAGGCCGTGCGCGACGTCGATCCGGAAGCCGTCGGTGCCCAGGTCCAGCCAGAAGCGCAGCACGGAGCGGAACTCGTCGTGCACCGCCGGGTGGTTCCAGTTGAAGTCGGGCTGCTCGGGCGCGAACAGGTGCAGGTACCACTCGCCGGGCGTGCCGTCCGGGTTGACCGTACGGGTCCAGGCCGGGCCGCCGAAGATGGACTCCCAGTCGTTGGGCGGCAGTTCGCCGTCCGCGCCCTTGCCGGGCAGGAAGTGGAAGCGGTCCCGCAGCGGCGAGCCCGGTCCCTCGTGCAGCGCCCGCTTGAACCACTCGTGCTGGTCCGAGCAGTGGTTGGGCACCAGGTCCACGATGACCTTCAGGTCCAGCGCGTGCGCGGCCCTGATCAGGTCGTCGGCGTCGGTGAGGCTGCCGAACATCGGGTCGACGGCCCGGTAGTCGGCCACGTCGTACCCCGCGTCGGCCTGCGGGGAGGCGTAGAACGGCGACAGCCAAACCGCGTCCACACCCAGCTCGCGCAGGTACGGCAGCCGGGCGGTGATCCCGGGCAGGTCGCCCATGCCGTCGCCGTTGCCGTCGGCGAAGCTGCGCGGGTAGACCTGGTAGATGACCGCGTCGCGCCACCAGTCTCTGCGCTGCGCCCCGGCGTCGCCTGCGGCGTCGGCAGTGGCGGAGCTGGGCGCGTGGGTGAGGTGCTGGCTCATGGCTTCCTTCATTGTTCCGGGCCTTCGGCGGCGGGGGAACGACAACTGGCTTACGTACGTGGTGCGGTGCGGACGGTCGGGCCCTCGCGGGGCCCTCGCGGGCCTCAGCCCTTGGTGCCTCCGGCGGTGAGGCCGGCCACCAGGTGGCGCTGGACGAGCAGGAAGACGATGCCCGCGGGGATCGCGATCACGACCGAGGCGGCGGTCATGCTGCCCCAGTCGGCGCGCTGGTCGGAGGCGAAGGTGCGGATGCCCGCCGCCAGCGTGGAGTGCTTGTTGCTCATGAACTGGCTGGAGTAGGCGACTTCGCCCCACGCGGTGAGGAAGCTGTAGAAGGCGGTGACCGCGAGGCCCGGCCGGGCCAGCGGCACGATCAGCCGCCAGAAGGTGCCGAACGGGGTCAGGCCGTCCACCCGGCCCGCCTCGTCGATGTCGCGCGGGATCGTGTCGAAGTACCCCTTGAGCATCCAGGCGCAGAAGGGCACCGAGATCGTGCAGTAGACCAGGACCAGGCCGAGGTAGGTGTCGATCAGGTCGAGCTGCGCCATCAGGTTGTACAGCGGCACGATCAGCACGGCCACCGGGAACATCTGCGTGATCAGGAAGGTCCACATCAGCGACTTGTGCCCGGGGAACTTCATCCGGGAGATCGCGTATCCGGCGCTGGAGGCGATCAGCACGCCGAGCACCGTGGTGGCCGCGGCCACGATCACCGAGTTGAGGAACCACTTGGGGAAGTTGGTGTGGAAGAGCACGAACCGGTAGTTGCCCAGGCTCAGATGGCGCATGACCTCGCCGGGCTGCTGCCACGAGGTGCTGGGGCCCAGCGAGATGAAGACGATCCACAGCACGGGGAAGACCGCGACGGCGCTCGCCACCAGCAAGGTGGCGTGCAGCGCGAGCGAGGCGCCGCGGCTGCGGGTGCCGCGCGGGCGGTACTTGCGGCGCGCGGCGGACCCGGGGGCCGCGCCGGTACGGGTGGCGGGGGCGGTGGCGGCCGGGCCGCTGTGGGTGGTGGCACTCATGGTGATCCGGCTCCTATGCCTGCTCGGACTTCAACTGGCGGCGGTAGAAGGTGGAGAAGGCCACAAGGATGAGGAGGATGACGATGCCGTAGGCCGCGGCGCCCGAATAGTCGGACACTCCGGTGAACGCCTTCTCGTAGGCGTACGTCACCAGGATGTCGGTGTCCCCTGTGGTGTTGTTGCCGAGCAGCAGGAAGATGATCGGGAACATGTTGAACGTCCACACGGTGCTCAGCAGGATCACCGTGCTGGTGACCGGCCGCAGGCCCGGCAGCGTCACGTTGAGGAACCGCTGCAACGGCGTCGCGCCGTCCATCTCGGCCGCCTCGTACAGCTCGCTGGGTATGGACTGGAGGCCGCCCAGGGTCGCCACCATCATGAACGGCACGCCGCACCAGACGTTGACGATGATGACCGCGATCTTCTGCGCGAAGGGGGTGCCCAGCCAGTCCTGGGCGGGCATTCCCATGTGCGTGATGATGTCGTTGAAGACGCCGTACTGCGAGTTGAACATCAGCCGCCAGGCGAAGACGCCGATGAAGGCGGGGACCGCCCACGGCAGGATCAGCGCGAGCCGGTAGAAGAGGCGGAAGCGCACCGGGCGGTTGAGCAGCATCGCCATGCCGAGGCCGATGGCGTAGGTGATCGCGACGCAGGACACGGTCCAGATGACCGTCCACTGGAGCCGCGGGTAGAAGTCGCCGTCCTTGCCGGAGATGATCTGCCAGTAGTTGTGCAGGCCCACGAAGTCGTACGTGGCGCCGATGTGGACCGGGCCGATGTCCTTGGCGACGTTCATCTCGGTCGCGTTGGTGAGCGACAGGTAGATGCCGTACACCAGCGGGTAGAGGACGAGCACGCCGATGACGATGAGCACCGGGGCGACCATCACCCAGGCGTACCAGTACTTGTCCCAGGACCGCCGCAGCGACGTCCTGAGGCCCGGCCGGGGGGCCTTGCCCCGGGCGGGGGTGTCCATGGTGGCGGTGGTCATCGCTCCTCGGCTCTGTCGGGTCTTGTGGCTGTTCAGGAATGGACCGGACCGGCCGGCCGGGCGCGTGGGCCCCGCCTGTTCAGGTGGCGGGGCCCCGGCCGGCCGGCCCGGAGAAAAGGGGGCTACTGGACGGTGAATCCGGGCAGCAGCTTGCCGAACTCCTTCGCCGCCGTGTCGAGCCCGTCCTTCACGGAGGTCTCACCCTGAAGGATCTTGATGTACTGCTGCTGGAGCGGCGTGAACAGGCTGCCGACCTGGGGCAGCGCCACCCGCGGCCGGGCGGTGTCCATGATCGGCTTGAACCCGGCGATCTGCGGGTTCTTGGTGACCTCGGCGGTGTACGCGGACGTCCGCGTCGGCAGCGTGCCGTTCTTCAGCGCGATCTGCTGCTGGCTGCTGGAGGAGGTCATGAACTGCGTGAACAGGTACGACGCGTCCAGGTTCTTCGAGCCCTGGTAGACCGCCAGGTCGTGACCGCCGGTCGGCGCCAGCGCCTTGCCGGTCGAACCGGCCGGGACCGGCGCGTACCCCAGGTTGCTCTCCTTGCCCTGGAAGGCGCTGCCCGCCAGGTCGTCGCTGACCGACCAGGGGCCCTGGATCAGCATCGCGACCTTGCCGGTCTTGAAGGACGTCTGCATGTTGTCGTACGCGCTCGCGAAGTCGACCTTCAGCGAGGAGGTGTCGTAGACCTCCTTGGCCTTGGTCACCGCCTTGACCGCCTCGGGCGAGTTGATCGTGATCTTCTTGCCCGCCGGGTCCGCCAGGTCGGCGCCCTCGCCGAACAGCAGCGGGAACAGGAAGTACGAGTCAGGGTTCACGTACGTGCCCGCGACCCCCGGCACCTTCTCCTTGATCTTCTTGGAGTCCGCGATCAGCTCGTCCCACGTCTTCGGCGGCGCGGTGATCCCCGCCTTCGCGAAGATGTCCTTGTTGTAGAGCAGCCCGAGGGTGTCCGTCACCGACGGCACCCCGTAGGTCTTCCCGTCGTACTTCGTCGTGTTCAGCGGCCCCGCCAGGAAGTCGCCGGTGTCCGTCAGCGCGGCCGTGCCGTCCAGCGGCGCGATGTAGTGCAGCGACGCGTACTCCGGGATCAGGCCGACGTCCGCCCTGATCACGTCCGGCGCGCCCTTGCCGCTCTGCGCCGCCGCCTTGAACTTCTGCTCCACCGTGGTGAAGTCCACGTTCTGGTAGTTCACCTTGATCTTCGGGTACTTCGCCTCGAAGTCCGCGATCAGCGCCTTGTACGTCGGAGCCTCGTTCTTCGCGTCCGAGGTGTCCCAGTACGTGATCGACCCGGTCACCGCCGCCGGGTCCTTCGCCGCCGACGCCTTGTCATCCTTGCTGTCACTGCTACCGCCACAGGCGGTCACCCCGAGAACGATGGCCGCGGCCATCGCCACGGCGGATATGCCGCGTCGCATACCTGACTCCTTGAAGAGGGAAGTGCCCGTTCGCCCAGATCCGACTGGCTCCACTGCTCGGGCTGGGCAGGAACGTAACAGCGATGCAATCCCTTGCGAAAGTCCTTGCAAGCAACTTTCTGCAAGAACCCTTCCAATGTGACGAACGCGTTACCACCGTGCGACGCCCGCTCGGGGAGGCGGAACGCGGTGCGGGCCGTGGACGGCCGGGGGATGCCGGACGGCGGGAAGACCTGTACGGAAGGGGAGTTGGGGAGCGTTACCCGGCGGATCGCGGGCTGGAATCCCTTACAAGGCCTTGCTGTAAGCAGCCCTACGGGGATACGGTCCCGGTCAAGTTCGTTCCGGCGCCGATGCCGGAGCTGCACCGGGTTTTCATGCGCGTGGGGCCCCGGCGCGAGGCTGTCCCCTGTCCGCCGTCAGGCGGAGTAGTCGCAAGGAGAACCGCCCGTGGCCCTGCCGTTCAGGCTGCCCGCGTACCGGTCGCGGACCGGTAGACGTATCAGAAGCACCGCCGTCGCCACGGCGCTGGCCGCGCTCGTGGCGCTGGCCGTACCGGCCGCGTCCGCACACGGCGTGCCCGCCCCGCCACCACCGCCGTCGGACAAGGCGCTCGCCGGGCAGGCCGCGCGGCACGACGCCACGCGTGAGCAGTTCTACTTCGTGATGCCGGACCGCTTCGCCGACGGGGACAAGGCCAATGACAAGGGCGGTCTGACCGGCGGCAGGCTGACCACCGGGTACGACCCCACGGACAAGGGGTTCTACCAGGGCGGTGACCTCAAGGGCCTGACGCAGAAGCTGGATTACATCAAGGGCCTGGGCACCACCGCGATCTGGATGGCGCCGATCTTCAAGAACCGGCCGGTGCAGGGCACGGGCACGGACGCCAGCGCCGGGTACCACGGCTACTGGATCACGGACTTCACCCAGGTGGACCCGCACTTCGGGACCAACGACGACCTGCGCAGGCTGATCACCGCGGCGCACGCCAAGGGCATGAAGATCTTCTTCGACGTGATCACCAACCACACGGCCGACGTCATCGGCAACGCGGAGAACACGTACACCTACCTGTCCAAGGGCGCGTTCCCGTACCTCGCCGCGGACGGCACCCCCTTCGACGACAGCACCTACGCCGACGGCGGGAACGGGGCCGGGAAGGCGACGTTCCCCAAGGTCACGACCGCGTCGTTCCCGCGCACGCCCACCGTGCCCGCGGACCAGAGGAACGCGAAGGTGCCGGCCTGGCTCAACGACCCGACGATGTACCACAACCGCGGCGATTCGACCTTCGCGGGCGAGAGCGCGGACCAGGGCGACTTCAGCGGCCTGGACGACCTGTGGACGGAACGGCCCGAGGTCGTCAGCGGCATGGAGCGGATCTACGAGAAGTGGGTCAAGGACTTCGCGATCGACGGCTTCCGGATCGACACGGTCAAGAACGTCGACCTGCCGTTCTGGACGCAGTGGGCGACCGCGCTGGACGACTACGCGGCCAAGCACGGCCGGCCGAACTTCTTCATGTTCGGCGAGACGTACTCCGCCGACCCGGCGATCACCTCGCCGTACGTCACACGGGGCCGCCTCGACGCGACGCTCGACTTCCCCTTCCAGGACGCGGCCCGCGCCTACGCCTCGCAGGGCGCGGCGCCCGCGAAGCTCGCCGGGGTCTACGGCCAGGACTACCGCTACACGACGGACAAGGCCAACGCGTACGAGCAGGTCACCTTCCTCGGCAACCACGACATGGGCCGGATCGGCTCCTTCCTGAAGCAGGACAACCCGGCGGCGGACGACGCCGAGCTGGTGCGACGGGACCGGCTGGCCAATGAGTTGATGTTCCTCGGCCGGGGCAACCCCGTCGTCTACTACGGCGACGAGCAGGGCTTCACGGGCGCGGGCGGCGACAAGGACGCCCGGCAGACGATGTTCGCCTCCCAGGTCGCGGACTACCTCGACGACGACGAGATCGGTACGGTGCGCACGCACGCCAGCGACGCGTACGACCCGACGCACCCGCTCTACCGCGCCATCGCCGCGCTGTCGAAGCTCACCAAGGACCACCCGGCGCTGCGCGACGGTGTCCAGACCGAGCGGTACGCGGAGCCCGGCACGGCGGCCGGTGTCTACGCGTACTCCCGCACGGACGCGAAGACCCGTGACGACTACCTGGTCGCGGTCAACAACGCGACGGCCGCGAAGACGGTCACGATCCCGGCGGCCGGCGCGGCGAAGGCCGCGTACCGGGCGCTGTACGGGACGACCGGGACGCTCACCACGGGCGCGGACGGTTCGCTCAAGGTGACGGTGCCCGCGCTGAGTTCGGTGGTCTACCAGGCCGCGAAGCCGCTGCCCGCGCCCACCGCGAAGCCGACGATCACGCTGGCCGCACCCGAGGCGGGCGCCACCGGCACCGTCGAGCTGACGGCCGACGTCAGCGGCGGCGGCCTCAACCGGGTGGTCTTCGCCGCCCAGACCGGCAACGCCACGTGGCAGGTGCTCGGTTCTGCCGACCACGCCCCGTACAAGGTGACGCAGACGATCGACCCGAAGACGGCGGCCGGAACGCCCGTACGCTACAAGGCCGTTGTGGTGGACGCCGCCGGACGTACGGCCGCGGCCACCGCCGCGACCAGCACCGGTACGACCCCGGTCACCCCGCCGCCCACCGCGATCAGCCACGACTACGCGGTGGTCCACTACCAGCGGACCGACGGCGACTACGCGGACTGGGGCCTGTACACCTGGGGCGACATCGCCGACGGCGAGGCCACCACGTACCCGGCGGGCCACGCCTTCACCGGCCGTGACGCGTACGGCGCCTTCGCCTATGTGAAGCTCAAGTCCGGCGCGTCCAATGTCGGCTTCATCGTCGTGAACAAGGACGGCGTCAAGGACACCGACGGCGACCGCGCGATCGACCTCACCGCGACCGGCGAGGTGTGGATCAAGCAGGGCAGCCCGGACGTGGCCACGACCGCGCCGGACGGCGCCTACCCGCCGCAGGACACCGGCAAGGCCGTCCTGCACTACCACCGCGCGGACGGCGACTACACCGGCTGGGGCCTGCACGTCTGGACCGGCGCGGCCACCCCCACCGACTGGTCGTCGCCCGTCAGGCCGGCCCGGACCGACTCCTACGGCGCGGTGTACGAGGTCCCGCTGGCCGCGGGCGCCACCTCGCTCAGCTACATCCTGCACAACGGCGACGCGAAGGACCTGCCCAGCGACCAGTCGCTCGACCTGACCGGGACCGGCCACGAGGTGTGGCTGCTCGGCGGCACGGAAAAGTATCTGCTGCCGCAACCCCAGGGATCAGGAGCTGACTTGGACCTCACCAAGTCGCAGGCCCAGTGGATCGACCGTGACACCGTCGCCTGGCGGACCTCCGCCGCGGCGGCGTCCCAGCAGCTCGTCTACGCGCCCGACGGCGGCATCACCGTCAAGGACGGCGCGCTGTCGAGCGAGGGCAAGTGGCTGCGGCTGACGAAGGTCGCGACCGGTCTCACCGACGCCCAGCTTGCCAAGTACCCGCAGCTCAAGGGGTATTCGGCCTTCACGATCGACCCGCGCGACCGGCCCCGCGCCACCGACGCGCTCAGCGGCCAGATCATCGCCACCCAACGCGCCGCCAACGGAGCCCTGTTGGCCGCGACGGGTGTCCAGACCCAGGGCGTGCTCGACGCGGTCTACGGCGCCGCCGCCGCGAAGGACACCCTCGGCCCGGTCTTCACGCACGGCACCCCGCGGCTGTCGCTGTGGGCGCCGACCGCGCACCGGGTGAGCGTGGAGATCGACGGCAGGACCGTACCGATGCGGCGGGACAAGGCCAGCGGCGTCTGGTCGGTGACCGGCAGCCGGTCGTGGACCGGGAAGACGTATCTGTACGACGTCACCGTCTGGGCGCCCAGCGTCCAAAAGCTCGTGGTCAACAAGGTCACCGACCCCTACTCGGTCGCGCTGACCACCGACTCCAAGCGCAGCCTGCTGGTCGACCTGGACGACCCGAAGCTCGCCCCCAAGGGCTGGGAGCGGCAGGCCAAACCGGCCGCGGCGCCGATCGGCCGGGCGCAGATCCAGGAGCTGCACATCCGCGACTTCTCGGTGGCCGACAGCACCGTCCCGGCCGCCGACCGCGGGAAATACGCCGCCTTCACCGACACCTCGTCCGCGGGCATGACCCACCTCAAGGCGCTCGCCGCGGCAGGCGTCAACTACGTCCACCTGCTGCCCGCCTTCGACTTCTCGACGGTGCCCGAACGCGAGCGGGACCAGGCGAAGCCCGCCTGCGACCTGGCCTCGTACGCGCCCGACAGCGAGCGGCAGCA
Source organism: Streptomyces sp. NPDC008139 (assembly GCF_042957025.1). Classification (NCBI taxonomy): domain Bacteria; kingdom Bacillati; phylum Actinomycetota; class Actinomycetes; order Kitasatosporales; family Streptomycetaceae; genus Streptomyces; species Streptomyces sp. NPDC008139. Next base: position 26,643 of record NZ_JBIBHM010000001.1, on the reverse strand, counting down.
GGCGTGCGTGACCGCGGCGGCAGCGAAGGACGCCTACAACTGGGGTTACGACCCCTACCACTTCACCGTGCCCGAGGGCTCCTACGCCAAGAACCCCGACGGGCCGCAGCGCACCACGGAATTCCGGCAGATGGTGCAGGGCCTCAACAACGCGGGCCTGCGCGTGGTCATGGACGTCGTCTACAACCACACCTCGGCGGCGGGCCAGGCCGACACCTCCGTCCTCGACAAGATCGTGCCCGGTTACTACCAGCGGCTGATGCCGGACGGCTCGGTCGCCACCTCCACCTGCTGCGCCAACACCGCGCCCGAGAACACCATGATGGGCAAGCTCGTCGTGGACTCGATCGTCACGTGGGCCAAGGAGTACAAGGTCGACGGCTTCCGCTTCGACCTGATGGGCCACCACCCCAAGGCGAACATCCTCGCCGTCCGCAAGGCGCTGGACGCGCTGACGCCCGGTCACGACGGCGTGGACGGGAAGAAGATCATCCTCTACGGGGAGGGCTGGAACTTCGGCGAGGTCGCCGACGACGCCCGCTTCGTCCAGGCCACCCAGGCCAACATGGCGGGCACCGGTATCGCGACCTTCTCCGACCGGGCACGCGACGCCGTACGCGGCGGCAGTCCGTTCGACGAGGACCCCGGCGTGCAGGGCTTCGCCTCCGGCCTCTACACCGACCCCAACTCCTCCGTGAACAACGGCACTCCGGCCGAGCAGAAGGCCCGGCTGCTGCACTACCAGGACCTCATCAAGGTCGGACTCACTGGCAATCTCAAGGAGTTCGGCTTCACCGACTCGGCGGGCAAGCGGGTCACCGGAGCCGAGATCGACTACAACGGCGCACCCGCCGGATACGCCGACGCGCCGGGCGACGCCCTCGCCTATGTCGACGCCCACGACAACGAATCCCTCTACGACGCCCTCGCCTTCAAGCTCCCCGTCGGCACCTCGGCCGCCGACCGGGCCCGTATGCAGGTCGTCGCCGAGGCGACCGCCGCGCTCTCCCAGGGCCCCGCGCTCTACCAGGCGGGCTCGGACCTGCTGCGCTCCAAGTCCCTCGACCGCAACTCCTTCGACTCCGGGGACTGGTTCAACGCGATCCATTGGCAGTGCGCCGACGGCACCGGCTTCGGCCGGGGACTTCCCCCCGCGGCCGACAACCAGGCCAAGTGGCCTTACGCCAAGCCGCTGTTGACGCAGCCCCAGCTCAGCCCCGGCTGCGCGCAGATCACCGCGGCCTCCGCCGCGTACCAGGATCTGCTGCGGATCCGCACCGCCGAGCCCGCTTTCCGGCTCGGCACCGCGGCCCAGGTCCAACAGCAGGTCTCCTTCCCGCTGTCGGGCCCCGACGAGACGCCGGGCGTCATCACCATGAAGGCCGGTGACCTGGTGATCGTCTTCAACGCGACGCCGACGACGCAGAAGCAGCGGGTGGAGGCGGCGCGCGGAACCTCGTACGCCCTGCACCCGGTGCAGGCGGCCGGGACCGACCCGGTCGTCAGGACCTCGACGTACGCGGCGGGGACCGGGACCTTCACCGTGCCGGGGCGGACGGTGGCGGTGTTCAGAACCGGTCGCTGAGGACCGTCGGGCGCCCGTGAGGGGAGCCCCCGATCCGGCCGTTTCCGCACTGAATCGCGGACGGCGGGAACCGCGGGCTCCCCTTGGCGCGTCAAGTTTTACGGCCGGGTCGTACGCCGGAGGGAACCAATGTTGCCCTGGATGCGTCCACGCCCACATGAGCTCCCCGCACATCAGGGTCCGCCCTGCCACGCCCGAAGACCTGAGCGCGATATCGGACATCCACGCCCGCGCCCGCGCCAGCTACTACGCGGGCCACCTCCCGGCCGAGGAGTACAGCGGTCCCGCGGAGTTGGAACGACAGCGCGTGGGTACGGCCAGGGCCATCTCCTCGGACGACCGGACCGTGCTGTGCGCGGTCAGGGACGACCGGGTGGTCGGCTTCGCCGTGCTCGCCGCCCGGCACGACGAGAACACCCTCTTCCACTTCCACATCGACCCCTCCGTCTGGCGCACCGGCACCGGCACCGCCCTGCACCGCGCCTGCGTCGCGGTCTGGCAGGCCGCGGGCCTCACCACCGCCCGCCTCGAAGTCTTCGCCCCCAACGCCCGTGCCCGCGCCTTCTACACCCACCAGGGCTGGCAGGAAGACGGCCGCACCGGCGACCACGTCCGCATGCGCCTCACCGTCCCCACCCCAGCCCCCACCCCCCAACCGGCCCACGAATAGCCCCGGTGGACGCGGGCGTTACGAGGCGGGCAGGGGGGTCAGGGTGGCGCCGGTGGTGAGGTGGGCGGTGAGGGTGGCGCGGGTGCCGCGGGGGGCGCGGGTGGAGAGGTAGGGGCCGTCGGCGGAGGCGTGGACGCCCGCCGTGGCGGTGATCCGGGTGACATCGCGGCTGCCCGCGGCGACGAGGTACCAGTGGGAGCGGGGGGACTGCCACATGACGCCCGCCATGACGTGCTGGCCGAAGCGGCTGCACGCGTTGCCGTCGGTCTGCCGGCCGGCGACGGTGCCGGGCGCGGCGGCGGGGGAGGACGGCGGGACGAAGGTCACGGTGGCCTGCCCCGGGCCGCGCCAGGTGTCGGCGCGGGCGCAGGTCCAGGACGCCTCGCCGCCGCCCTCGGGCAGCGGGGTACGGGCGAACTCCCAGTTGTTGACGGCCTTCACGCCCTGCCCGCGCAACTCGCCCAGATAGCAGGCGTTGTGCGCCCAACTGACCAGTGCCTGAGCCCCGGTGGCCTCACGCGGCTGCCGCGCCGGGACACCGTCGCCCGGAGGCGGGGTGTACGTGAGGTGGACCGGCGACAGGTCGCCGAGGTCGGTCAGCAGGAAGGTGTGGCTCTCCACGATCCTCGAGGACGACGTGAGCTGCACCACCGGCCAGGCGCTGCCGCACGCACCCGCGGCGGCCCCCGCGCCCGGCATCCGTACCGGATCGGTCACCCCGTCCGCGTCGCGGTGCAGCGGTGCGCCGAGGACGTTGGGCCGCATCAGATCGCGGGTCTGCGCGTCCGCGATCCACGGGGCGGTCAGAAAACGGGTGTTGCCGTCCACCCGGTCGACCACGACCGCCGCCGCCGTCGTCACATCGGCGTCCTGCACCTGCGCGAAGTCCAGCGCGGCGCGCCCCGAACCGCTGCGCGGCTGCGCGTAACGGACGATCCGCAGACCGTCGTAGAAGATCACCACCGCCGCCGCGTCGACATTCCCCGCGAAGAGCAACTGCGGTGGCTGGGCAGGGGCGTTGCGCGGAGTGCCGGGCGTCGAGGAGACGTCCACGTCCGCGCCGGGGTGCGCCCACACCGCGAGCGCCCGGCCGAGCAGCGCCTTGTCGTCGGCCCGGCCGCCGCGCGCGGGCCACGCCGTGAAGTCCATCCGCGCGGTCGACGCCCACAGCGCCGCGTCCGGCCGTACGAGAGCGGCCGGATCGAGCGCGCGGGCGTCCCCGGCACCGGATGCGGGAGAGCCCGGCGCCGCGTACGACGCCGTACCCCCGTCGCCGCCGCTGCCCCACACCGCCCAGCCGGACACCAGCACGGCGGCCACCGCGACGGCCGCCCCGGTCACCAGACCCGCGCGCCTGCGCTGCCTGCGCCGCAGCAGGTCGGTCGGCCCCACCTGGAGCGTGCAGGGATCGAACTCACCGCCCGTCAGCAGGTGTTGGCCGCCCTTGACGGCCGCCGCCGCCCGCATCGCGCCGCGCGGATCGGCCGCGCCCGCGGCCCTCAGCACGGCCAGCACCTCGGCGTCGGCCAACTCCTCGACCCCGCGCAGCGCGAACGCCGCCCGCGCCTCGGGCGCCAACTCCGCCAGCGCCCGGTCCAGCGCCAACTCCTCGCTGCCGCCCGCCCGCGGATGCAGCCGCAAGCCGACGACCTGCGGCAGCGCCGTACCACCGGCGGCGGCCGTACGCACACGCTCCCGCCGGCCCCCACGCCCGCCGCAGTGCCGCCCGTAGGCCAGCGCCTCGCGCAATACCTCGTGCCGCAGCAGCGCGTACGCCTCACCGCGCGGCCCGTCCGTCGCGCCCGCCGTCTGCGGCGGATACCGCCGGTCGCGCGGCAACGACCGCTGCACCAGGCGGTGCGCGGTCAGCACTCTGCGATGCGTGCCGAGCGCGGTGGGCAGCGCCAGATACGCCAGCCGTACCAGGCGCGGGTAGTGCTCGACGAGCGCCGCCTCCGCCTCTTCCACAGCGACCGGGCCGGGCTCGTCATCGGCGGAATCGCTTTCTGCTGAGCGCGTGTTCACGCCCCGTCAAACGAGTGGATCATCCGATGGTCACGAGATACCGCTCCGCGCGCGGCGGTCCCGCCGCGCGTGGGCGCCCGTCACCTGACCGTGACGGGCGCCCTGTACAACGGAGTTGACGCAGTTCAGACCAGTCCGGCCTTCTCCAGCGCCGTACCGCACGTGTCCACCATGAGCCGCGTCACCACGTACGGGTCCATGTTCGCGTTCGGGCGGCGGTCCTCGATGTAGCCCTTCTGGTCCACCTCGACCTGCCACGGGATACGCACCGACGCGCCGCGGTTGGAGACGCCGTAGCTGTACTCGTTCCACGGAGCCGTCTCGTGCGCGCCGGTCAGCCGCGCCTCGACGCCGACGCCGTAGTTCTTGATGTGCTCCAGCGGCTTGTCGTCGCGGCCCAGCGACTCGGCGGCCTCAATGATCGCCTCGTAGCCCTCGCGCATCGCCTTGGTCGAGAAGTTCGTGTGCGCGCCCGCGCCGTTCCAGTCGCCCTTGGCGGGCTTCGGGTCCAGCGTCGCCGAGACACCGAAGTCCTCCGCCGTGCGGTACAGCAGCCAGCGCGCCATCCACAGGTGGTCGGAGACCTCCAGCGGGCTCAGCGGCCCGACCTGGAACTCCCACTGCCCCGGCATGACCTCGGCGTTGATCCCCGAGATGCCCAGGCCCGCGGCCAGGCAGTTCTCCAGGTGCTTCTCGACCACCGGACGGCCGAAGATCTCGTCCGCGCCGACCCCGCAGTAGTAGCCGCCCTGCGGCGCCGGGTACCCGCCCTCGGGGAACCCGAGCGGACGCGAGCCCTGGAAGAACGTGTACTCCTGCTCGATGCCGAACAGCGACTCCTGCGCCGCGAACTTCTCCGCCACCTCGCGCAGCGCGGCCCGCGTGTTGGACTCGTGCGGCGTCCCGTCGATGTTGAAGACCTCGCACATCACCAGGACGTCGTCCCCGCCGCGGATCGGGTCGGGGAACGAGGAGACCGGCTTGAGTACGCGGTCGGACGCGTGGCCCTCCGCCTGGTTGGTGCTGGAACCGTCGAAGCCCCAGATCGGGAGCTCGGCGCCGTCGGCCAGGATGCGCGTCTTGGAACGCAGCTTCGCGGTCGGCAGGGTGCCGTCTATCCAGATGTACTCAGCCTTGTAGGTCACGGGACGCCATCCTTAACGAACAGTCTTCGCGGGTGCTGGCCGAGCTGCGCTGATCGAGCCACCCGCAGCGTCGCAAAATCCCTTTTCCCGACTGTTGCCCACGTGTTAACCCACTGTGAACGCCCCCACGTGACCAGCGGCAACGCCCCAGGAGCCCCGCCTGTCACCGCTGCGCGGTGGGGTTCACCGCTGGGGGGCGTTTTGCACGAGGGGCTGCGCCCCTGCGGCACCGCTGCGCGGTGGGGTTGGCCGCTGGGGTGTGTTTGTGCGTGGGGCTGCGCCCCTGCGGAACGGCTGCGCGAGGTGGGTTCGCCGGTAGCCGGCGAGCCGAAGGGCGCGCCGGTGTTGAAAGGGAGAACGCGCACAGAGAGCGAGGAACGAGCGAACGAGCACGATCGACCGTCGACACCGGATCTAAGCGCCCGGAGGCGAGAGGGCGGCAAAAAAAAGGGCATCGCGGTGAGCTGACGCAAGGCGGCTCCCACGCACGTTCAGCCGCGAGGGTGAGCCGGCGCGGGAGGGTGCCCACCCAAGGTGAGCCACCGGCGAACCCCACCGCGCAGCGGTGCCGCAGGGGCGCAGCCCCTCGCGCGCACTCCCCCCCCCGGCGAACCCCACCGCGTAGCCGTGACCGGGCGGGACGCCGGTAGGCTCGCCGTCATGACCATGCGCTTCGGACTTCTCGGCACCGGCCCCTGGGCCCGGCTCGCCCATGGACCCGCTCTCGCCGCCCATCCGGAGGTGGAATTCGTCGGGGTCTGGGGCCGGAGGCCGGAGGCGGCGGCTGAGGTGGCGGCGCAGTTCGGTGCGCGGGCGTACGGGGACGCGGAGGCGCTGATCGCGGATGTGGACGCGGTGGCGGTCGCGCTGCCGCCGCATTTGCAGGCGCCGTTGGCGGTGGCGGCGGCCCGCGCGGGCCGTCACGTGCTGCTGGACAAGCCGGTGGCGACGACCGTGGAGGACGCGAAGGCGGTGGCCGAGGCCGTCACGGCGGCCGGAGTCGGGTCGGTGGTCTTCTTCACCCTGCGCTTCGACCCGGCGACAGCCGGGTGGATCGAGGAGCAGGCGGCGCGCGGCGAGTGGTACACCGGCCGCGCGGACTGGTACAGCGCCGTCTTCACCGGAGACGAGAACCCCTTCGCGGACTCGCCGTGGCGGCGCGAGAAGGGCGGCCTGTGGGACGTCGGCCCGCACGCGCTGTCCGTCCTGCTGCCCGTACTCGGGGACGTCACCGCCGTCACCGCGGCCAACGGCCCGGGCGACACCGTACATTTGACGCTCCGTCACGACTCCGGTGCCTCCAGCACCTCCACCCTGACGCTGACCGCGCCGCCCGCCGCCGCGGGCGTGGTCATCGAACTGCGCGGGGACCAGGGCGTCGTGACCTACCCCGACGGCGTCGCGGGCGAGGCGACGGCTTCCCTGGCCCACGCCATCACCGCGCTCACCTCCGGCGCTCCGCACGCCTGCGACGCCCGCTTCGGCCTGCGCGTCACCGAGATCCTGGCGGCGGCGGAGTCGGCCCTGGCCTAGGACCTGTCCAGCGGATCACTCGGCTCCGCCGCCGGACGGTCACCGCGGCCGGTAGGCGGTGGCCAGGACGGAGACGGTCACGTGTCCTGGCAGCGGGCCGCTCCCGACGTCCGCGCGGCTCACGTGGCGGGCGCTCGGTGACATGCCCACCAGGTCCAGGGCGTCGGACCGGTGAGCGGGGCGAGGTAGTCGACCCGCTCGGTCCTGGCGGCCATGAAGTGGGGGTCGACGGCGTGGTGCAGGCGCTGTTCCTTGGCGGGGTCGACGGTGACCATGGCCCGTACGCGGTGCCGCAGTTCGGCCAGGTGCCGGTCGGTCGGACGGACGACGATCAGGCGGCCCGTCGGGCGCAGTTACGGCCTATTCGCCGGAGTCGGAGCCGGAGCCGGAGCCGGAGCCGGAGCTGGAACCAGAACCAGAACCAGAACCCGACCCGGAGCCGGAACCCGAGCCGCTCCCGGAGTTGCGTACCTGAGTTAAGAACCCGAGCCCGAACCGGAAACCCACAGTTCGCTGGCGCTGTTGATGATGAACGACTGCACCGGGCACCCCGACGGCCGTGACAACCGCAGTTTCGGGAAGTGCTCGAACAGGACGCTCAACGCGATCTCGCCCTCCAGCCGCGCCAGTCCGGCGCCAATGCAGAAGTGCTGGCCGTTTCCGAAGGAGAGCTGGCGGGAATTGGGGCGCGCGACGTCGAAGCTGTCGGCGTCGGGGAACTGCTGGTCGTCACGGCCGGCCGCGGCGTAGGAGGCGAGCATGGCCTCGCCGCGCCGGATCACCACGTCGCCGACCGGGATGTCCTCAAGGGCGTAGCGCAGCGGGAAGTGGCCGACCGGGCAGTCGTAGCGCACGACTTCCTCGATGACGGAGCCCCAGGAGACCTCGTCGGACCGGGCCCGTGCCAGTTGTCCCGGGTTGGCGAGCAGCGCCCTGACCGCGTTGGTGATCAGGTTGACGGTGGTCTCGTGGCCGCCCACCAGCACGGTGAGCATGATGACCACGACCTCGTCCTCGCTCAGCCGGTCGCCTTCCTCGCCGGCGGCGATCAACGCGCTGGTCAGGTCGTCGCCGGGGCTCTCGCGCTTGGCCTGTGCCGCCTCGGCGAGCAGGACCAGGAGCTGGTCCTGGGCCTCCTGCGTCTGGTTGCCCTTGGCCGCGGGGTGGCTGCTGAGCACGGCGTCGGAGAGCGTACGCAGCCGCTCGCCGTCCATCGGCGGCAGGCCCAGCAGTTCGGCGATCACCTTGACCGGCAGCGGGAGCGCGTAATCCTCGCGCAGGTCGAACTCGTCGCCGCGCGCGGCCGCTTCGTCCAGCAGGCGGTGGGCCAGCTCCTCGATCCGCGGGCGCAGCGCGGCCGTTCGGCGGGGCGTCATCGCCTGACCCGCGAGCGCGCGCAGCCGCCGGTGCTCGGCGCCGTCGCGCGTGAGTATCCCGGGGAGGCTGACGAAGTTCAGCAGGGGCCAGTCCTCGGGCAGCCGCCCTTCGGTGTTGCGGGGCCACTGTCGCGGGTCCTTCGACACCCGCGGGTCGACCAGCAGTTGCCGCAGCGTCTCGTGGTGCGTGACGGTCCAGGCCGGCACCCCGCCGGGCAGTTCCACCAGCGCCACCGGGCCGAGCGCGCGCAGCTTGACGTTCTCCTCGTGCTGGTTCTGGCCGAAATGATCGAGCAGTAACGGTGTCAGCGTTTCGGAGGTTTTCATGCCCGGCACCATAACAAGCGCGCTCGCCGGACGAACAGCTGCCCAAAAGGGCTACGACTCCGAACTCGACCGTCCCGTAAAGGGGTTGAGCGGTGAATGCGGAAACGTCCACCTGCCGATTCCCGTCGGAGAGAATTTCGGACGGGGTTACTTCGAATATTCCCGCCGGGGCCGTTGGCGACGAATTTTTGCTTACGGAATACCCGGGCTACCGCGCCAGCCCGTCCCAGCCCCAGTGCGGTACGGGACCGGGGTCGCCGAGATCGGAACTCTCCTGGTTGGAGACCGACATGGCGATCCGCGTGCCCCACTCGATGTACTCGGCGAAGCGCTGCCGCAGCAACGCGTCGGCGGGCAGCTCCTTCACGGCGGTCGCGAGCATCAACTCCACCCAGCGCGCCCGCTGTTCCTCGGTGATCCGCAGGCCCAGGTGCTGGGAGAGCAGGGCCTGGTGGCCGCCGAGGCGGGCGGTGTACTCGGCGGGGCCGCCGAAGACCTCCGTGAGCCAGACGACGACATGGTCGATGTGGGCCCGGGTGAAGTGCACGAAGACCGGGGCGAGGAGCGGATCGACGAGGACCTGCTCATAGAAGCTGTCGATGAGGCGGCGCAGGGCGTCACTGCCGCCGACCGCTTCGTAGAAGGTGCCGGTGCGGTCGACGGGGGAATCCGGAGTGGTCATGGGCGCTCCAGGTCGTGCCGGTGGTCGCGGCCAGGGACGTCCCGGCCGCGTCATGTTCGCGGCCAGGGGCAGCCCGGCCGGTGGTTCCGGCCAGAGTCGGCCTGGCCGGTGCTTTGCGGCCAAGGATCACCCGGCCGCCCGGCGGGCACCGGGATTTACGCGGCGGGCGGATCAAATGGAGCAGTGGATTCCGGCCACGGGGAAGAAACGGGCGGGCACGTCACTTGTACGCGGTATGAAGGCGATCACTTACACCAGCAACGGCGGCCCCGACGTCCTCACGCTCACCGAGCGCCCGGTCCCGGAGCCGGGGCCGGGCGAGGTACGGGTCCGCGTCCATGTCTCCGGCGTCAACCCGACGGACTGGAAGTCGCGGCGCAGCACCGCCCCCGCCTCGGCGCAGGTGCCGAACCAGGACGGCTCCGGCGTCGTCGACGCGGTCGGTTCCGGCGTCCCCGAGACGCGGATCGGCGAGCGCGTCTGGATCTGGGAGGCCGCGTACGGCCGCGCGGACGGCACCGCGCAGGAGTACGTGGCGCTGCCCGCGGGCCAGGCCGTCGCCCTGCCCGACCACGCCTCCTTCGACCTCGGCGCGAGCCTCGGCATCCCCGCCCTCACCGCGCACCGCGCCCTCACCGTCGCGGACGGCGGCCCCGAGCGGCTCGCCCCCGGCGCCCTCGACGGACGTACGGTCCTGGTCGCGGGCGGCGCGGGCGCCGTCGGCAACGCCGCGATCCAGCTCGCCCGCTGGGCCGGGGCCACCGTCGTCAGCACGGTCAGCGGACCCGCCAAGGGCGACCTCGCGCGGGCCGCGGGAGCCCATCACGTCGTGGCCTACCGCGCCCAGGACGCCGCCGCCGAGATCCGCCGGATCGCCCCGGACGGCGTCGACATCGTGGTCGAGGTCGCCCCGGCCGCCAACGCCGCCCTCGACCGGGCCGTCGCCGCCCCCGACGCCGTCATCGCCTTCTACGCCGACGACGACGCCTCGGCCACCGTGCCGGTCCGCCCGTCCATGGCGCTCAACCTCCGCTGGCAGGGTGTCCTGGTCTATACGGTCCCGCCCGCCGCCAAGGCCCACGCCGTCGCGGCGGTCACGGCCGCCGTCGCAGACGACGCCCTCCACGCGGGCCCCGACGCCGGGCTGCCCTTCCACCGTTTCTCCCTTGCCGAGACCGCCCAAGCCCACCAGGCGGTTGAGGACAGCGTCATCGGCAAGGTGCTCATCGACGTGGCCGCGCCCACCGACTGACGCCTCGTCACACGAGCAGCCGGTCCAACCGGCCCGGGCCCGCCGTCCGTTGCGCGGGTCCGGGCTCGGGGCCGAAGGACGGTTCCCGCCGACGGTCGAACCCGTACCGACGCCCGTCTCCGTACCGACGCCCGTCCCCGTACCGCCTCGGACCCCGCGCCCTCCCGCCCCCGACCTTTCGGTGGCCGCCGAAACGTCGCGGGGCGAGGATGGGGGCATGACCGCCCGCACCAGGACCCCGGGGGCGCCGAGGACCGGCGACCCCCGTACCCCCGCGCTCGCCGACCCCGCCGTCCCCCGGCTCGCGGCCCTCGCCGCGCTCCTGGCCGACGAGACCAGGGCCGCGGTCTGCCTGGTGCTGCTGGACCAGCGCGCCTGGACCAGCGGGGAACTGGCCCGGCACTGCGGGGTCGCGCCGTCCACCATGAGCGAGCACCTGACCCGCCTGGTCGACGGCGGACTGCTGGCCCGCGAACACCAGGGGCGGCACCGTTACGTACGCCTGGCCGGCCCCGAAGCGGCCCGATTCGTCGAGGACATGGCGGAACGGGTGGCCGTCGCCGTACCCCGGACCACCGGCGCCGGGCTGCGGGCGCACAGCGCGGGCCGGGCGATGGCGCGCGGCCGTACGTGCTACGACCACCTCGCAGGTCGGCTGGGCGTGGCCCTCACCGACGCGCTGACCGGCAACGGCCTGCTCCGGCAGGACACCGGCTTCGCCCTCACCGACGACGGCGTGGCCTGGTTCACCGACCTCGGCGCGGATCTGTCCGGGTCGCCCTCGTCCCGCCGTCCGCTGGCGCGCCCCTGCCTCGACTGGACCGAGCGGCGCCCCCACCTGGGCGGCACCGCGGGCGCCGAACTCTGCCGCCTCGTCCTCACCCGCGCCTGGGCCACCCGTATCGGCACCGGCCGCGCGGTGAAGGTCACGGCGCTCGGCGAGCGCGAACTCCACCGGGTCCTGGGCATCGAGCCGCACGATCTGGCTCCGGCGGAGGCGTAGGACCGCCCGGCGGGGGTGGGCTCAGCAGCCCGCCAGGCGTTCGCGGACGGTGGCGGGGTCGAGGTCCAGGGCGCTGAGCAGCGTCGCGGCGGGGTCCGGGTGCGGGGCGGGCAGGAGCGCGAGCAGCAGATGGCGGGGCTCGATACGGCGTCCGCGCCGCTCCCGCTCGGCCTCGTGCTTGGCGGCGACGACGGTCGCGCGGGCGGCCGAATTGAGGGTGATACGGCGCCGGCCGCGGACCGGCGGCGGGGCGAGGGGGATGTCGAGGTGGATGCCGAGCGAGCCGAGGGCGGCCCGGTCGAGGGCTTCGAGGGCGGCGTGCCCCTGGGCGAGGGTGACGCCGAGGGCGCGGGCGGGCTGGGCGGACTCGTCGCGGAGCAGCGCGAGCAGCAGGTGATCGGTGCCGATCCGGCGGTCGCCGCGCCGGGCGGCCTCCTCGCCCGCCTGCTCCATGACGAGCTTGAACCGGGCGTGAGCGGTGTTCTCCGGCATCGGGCGCCTCACTTTCCGTACTTCGCGTGCACCGACTGACGCGACACCCCGAGGGCGTCGCCGATCTGCTCCCACGACCAGCCCTGCCTGCGGGCCAGCGCCACATGCGCGGCCTCGACCTGTTCGGCGAGCCGGTGCAGCGCGCCGACGGCCCGCAGGCCGACCGCGGGGTCGTCCGAGTTCACGGCCGCGGAGACACTGTTGGTATCCATGGATGTCAGGCTAGGCTGACACGCGGTATCGCGTCAATCCAAACTGACAAACCCGTCCGGCCGGACGCGCGCGGTGCCAGAATGACCGCATGGCCCCAGCGACGCCCGGCACCTCCACGCCCGTCACGCTCCGCATCGAAGGCACCGGCCTTCCCGGTCGCGCGTGCGCCGCGGCCCCCGGCTTCCCCGGATACACGGACATCCACGTCGCCGTTCAACGGCGCGCGAAACCAGGGGAGTTGCTCGACCCGACGCCCGGCGACGCGGACCGCGCCGTATGGACGCTGGAGTGCGTCGCGCGGACGGTCGAGGACGGCACCGAGCTGACCGGCCCGTGGGTGCAGGGCGGGCCGGGCGGGCGCTTCGTCTATCTGTCCTGGGGCGCGGTCGGCGCGGACGGGACCTTCGCGATGTTCCGTCGCGCCAAGCTGCTGCTCGAAGCCGTCGAGCCGGACGTGCTCGCCGCCGCCGTACGGTCCGGGCGGCTCACCGGGCGCCTCGGCCTCACCGACGCCAAGGGGCACCCGCTGTGCGCCCGCGTCGTACCGCCGGTCATCGCCTGGTCGGCGGGCTGAGCGCCGGAGTCCTGGGCACCCCTGGGCGGCTTCCTGCGGGACGGCCTTCTTCCTACGTCACGGCCTTCGCCGCCGCCTGCGCGACCCGCTCCACCAGCGCGATCCCGTCCTGCTCCGACACATGGCCGCCGGACAGCACCGCGACCAGCAGCGTATGGGCGTCGTGCTCGACCTTCCCGATGCTGTTGACGTCCCACAGGCCGGTGGCGCTCCGCGGCAGCCAGCCGTTCTTGAGCGCGTAGTCGCCGCCGCCGGAGTCGGCCGCCGACACGCCCCACCGTTGGTCGGCGGTGACCGCGTGCATCAGGTCCGAGATGTAGTCACGTGAGGCGGCGCTGAGCGGGGAGTCGTCGCCGTCGCCGTAGACCGCGCGCAGCAGGGTGATCTGGTCGGCGGCGGTGGTCTGGGTCAGGCCCCACAATTCGCCGCTGCCGGGGGTGGTGTGGCTCAGGCCGAGCGAGGCGTTGGCGGACGCCAGCCCCGGGCCGCTGCCGATGGCCTTCCACAGGGCGAGCGCCGCGTCGTTGTCGCTCTGCTCGATCATGTCGGTGGCCAAGTCGCGCTGCTCGGACGTCAGTTGGGTACCCGCGTGCTGATGCCGGAGCAGCAGCGCCGCCAGGATGTCGACCTTGACGATGCTCGCGGTGTCGTACGTCGTGGTGTCGCCGCTGTCGTACGTGGCGACCGTACTGCCGCTGTCGTCGCTGTCCCCGCCCAACTCGGTCACGGCGACCGAGAAGTGCCCGGAGCCGGTGTCGGACAGGGCCTTGATCGCCGCGCCCAGTTCGGCCTGGGCGTCCCGCGCGGGCGTGGCCGTCGTCTTCTGCGGGGGAGCGGCCGAGGGGGAGGGCGGCGTGGTGGTCGGAGGCGTGGTGGTCGGAGGCGTGGTGGTCGAGGGCGCCTGCGCCGGGGTGAAGGGCTTCGCGGTGGCGGGGGAGGGGGAGGGGGACGCCCCGCCCGTCGCGCCGCTGGCCGCCTTCCCGTCCGCCCCGGCCCGCGCGGACGGCGACTGGATGACGGTGGCCAGCGTCAGCACCGCGATCACCGTGAGTGTCGTGGTGGACACCACGAGGGGCCGCCGGGTCCACCAGTGCGCGGCGGCCCCGCTCCCCGTCTCGTTCCCGGCATCGTCCCAGGCTGTGTCCGCGGGCGCGTCTCCCGCCACGCCTCCGGCCCCGCTCCCGGCTTCACCCCCAGCTCCGCCGGACGTCTGTTCGTCATCCATGCGGAGGACCGTATGAATCGTTTCTTGGATTCCGCTGAGATCCCGGTTTCCATCTTGTGAACCTTTGCGCCCATCCCGCGCGGCACCACCGAAAACCACGACAGAACGGTTCTTGCGTCATCTCTGTCAAGTATTTCGCCTGCGGCACGATCTATTGCGCTCGCGTAACCCTGTCGTTACGATCCCCCGCACCAGACTTCCGGCCCTTACCGCAGAGCACTCGCCCGAGCACTCACCCGAGTGCCCGACGGCCGCGCGGGCGGCGGGAGTTGACAGCCGATCGGAGGAGTCCAGATGGGTGTCACACGCCGGGTCTTCCTGCAAGCCGCCATAGCGGCCACTGCGGCAGGAACCCTAGGTGTCGCGGAGACCGCCGCCGCGGGCAGCGCGACAGCGGCCAGCGGGCCGGGAGACGTGGTCGGGAAGGTCACGGTCGGCTATCAGGGCTGGTTCGCCTGCATCGGCGACGGCGCCCCGATCAACGGCTGGTGGCACTGGACGCAGAACTGGGGCCAGACCCCGTCACCGTCCAACACCGGCATCAGTAGCTGGCCGGACATGCGCGAGTACACCCACACCTACCAGACGGGATACGCCGCCCTCGGCAACGGCCAGCCCGCGACGCTCTTCTCGTCCTACGACCAGCAGACCGTCGAAACGCACTTCCAGTGGATGCAGCAGTACGGCATCGACACCGCCGCGCTCCAGCGCTTCAACCCCACCGGCGGCGAAGGCCCGACGCGCGACGCGATGGCCACCAAGGTGCGCAGCGCGGCGGAGTCGCACAGCCGGAAGTTCTACATCATGTACGACGTCACCGGCTGGACGAACATGCAGTCCGAGATCAAGACGGACTGGACCAACAAGATGAAGGCCCACACGGCCTCCTCGGCGTACGCGACGCAGAACGGCAAGCCGGTCGTCTGCATCTGGGGCTTCGGCTTCAACGACAACAACCACCCGTTCAGCACCGACGCCTGCATCGACGTCATCAACTGGTTCAAGGGACAGGGCTGTTACGTCATCGGCGGGGTGCCGCGCGAGTGGCGCACCGGCGGCGCGGGCACCCGTACCGGCTACTCGGACGTCTACCACGCGTTCAACATGATCTCGCCGTGGATGGTCGGCGCGATCGGCAACGCGGGCGACTCCGACAACGCCTACAACACCTACACCGTCGGCGACGAGGCCGACTGCGCCGCGCACGGCATCGACTACCAGCCGTGCGTCCTGCCCGGTGACGTCTCCGGACGGCAGCGCGCGCACGGCGACTTCATGTGGCGGCAGTTCTACAACGTCTGCCGGGCCGGGGTGCAGGGCATCTACATCTCGATGTTCGACGAGTACAACGAGGGCAACCAGATCGCCAAGACCGCCGAGTCCCAGGCGTGGACGCCCACCAACTCCGGCTTCCTGGCGCTGGACGAGGACGGCACGGCCTGCTCCTCGGACTACTACCTGCGGCTGACCGGCGACGGCGGCAGGATGCTCAAGGGCCAGATCGCCCTCACCGCGGTCCGCCCCACCCCGCCGCTGGTCTCCGGCGGCGGCGACACCGTACCGCCGACCGCGCCCGGCACGCTGCACGTCACCGGGCACACCGACACCACCGCCGCGCTGGCCTGGACCGCCTCGACCGACAACGTCGGCGTCACCGGTTACCGGGTCATGCGGGTCACCGGCTCCACCAGCACCCAGGCGGGCAGCGCGGCGGGCAACGCCACGACCGCCACCGTCACCGGGCTCAGCCCGTCCACCGCCTACACCTTCACCGTCCAGGCCCTCGACGCGGCGGGCAACGTGTCCCCCGCGTCCAACCAGGTCAGCGTCACCACCGACGCGACGACCGTGCCGCCGGGCACCAACCTCGCCCTGGGCAAGGCCACTTCGGAGAGCAGCCACACCCAGGTCTACGGCTCGGGCAACGTGGTCGACGGCGACCCCAACTCGTACTGGGAGAGCAACAACAACGCCTTCCCGCAGTGGATCCAGGTCGACCTCGGCCTCACCACCACCGTCAAGCGGCTGGTGCTCAAGCTGCCGCCGCCCACCGCCTGGAGCACCCGCTCCCAGACCATCTCCGTACAGGCCGGCCCCAGCGTCCCGCTGACCACCCAGATCCCCGCGCAGAACTACACGTTCAACCCCGCGTCGGGGAACTCCGTGACGATCAACCTGCCGTCGGCGGTCACCGCGCGCTACGTGCGGCTGAACTTCACCGCCAACACCGGCTGGCCCGCCGGGCAGCTCTCCGAACTGGAGGTCTACAGCGCCTGACCGGAGTGTGACCCGCGCCGTTCGTGTTGCCGTCGGCGCGGGTCACGGCGCATGACGGTCGCACAGCGCGTCGTCGGTGAGCGCCTCCACCGCGCGATTGACCTTGTCCTGGTCGATCAGCGCGGTGGTGGTGGTCACCGACACCGTCACCGCGCGGCGGCCGTCGGCGCTCACGGCGGGCCGGGTGTACACGCCGAAACCGTCGCCCTCGTGCTGGTAGTAGACGCCGCCGCAGCTCAGCGGGACCACGCGCAGTCCGAGCCCGTAACCGCCCTGCCTGCCGGACGGCGGCACCGGCAGATCGTCGTACGGCACCGTCTCGCGCATCTCCCGCCACTGCTCGGCGGGCAGCAGCTCGCCGGTCGCGAGCGCCCGGAAGAAGGTGTTGAGGTCGCCCGGCGTGCTCACCACTCCGGAGTCCGCCGTGTGCTGGAAGCTCAGCTCGGTCGCGTCGAGCACCCCGCCGTCGGGAGTGTCCACGGTCACCCGCTCGTGCGGCCCGACCAGGAACGGATTGTCGCCGGGGATGTACGTGTGCCGCAGCCCCAGCTTCGCGATGACGCGGTGCTCGACCAACTCCCGCCAGGTGGCGCCCGATCCGCCCGCCTTCCGCTCCGCCCTGTCGTTCGCCCTCTCCGCGATCATCGCGGCCAGCAGGTAGTTGGTGTTGGAGTACGCCCACTGCCGGGCCGTACCCGCAGGTCCCGGTGTGAACAGCGGCGGGTGGCTCATCGCGATGGCGACGAGTTGCGGGGCCGGAGTGACGTCGTAGCGGTTCTCGTCGAAGTGGTGGAAGAGCCGGTCCTGGACGGACGGGTCGGCCACGTAGTCGTAGAGCCCGCTGGTCTGTCGCAGCAGGTCCCGCACCGTGATCCGCGAGCCGTCGTTGCCGTGGCCGCGCACCACGCCGGGCAGCCAGTGCTCGACGGTGTCATCCAGCGACAGCCTGCCCTCGGCGGCCAGTTGGAGCACCACGACCGCCGTGAAGGTCTTGGTGGTGCTCGCCGCGCGGAACTCCGGCTCCCACGGGACGGGCTCCTTGGAGCCGCGTCCCGCCGTGCCGAACCGCGCCCGCAGCGGCCCGTCCGGGGTGTCGACCCGCGCCACGACATTGACCTGGCCGTCCCCCGCGGCCCGCACCGCGGCGAGGTCGCCGCGCAAGTCCCCCTGCCCGTAGCGGTGTTGGCCGCCCGAGCCGTGCGCGGGCACCGCCGCCAGCGCGGATGCGGCCAGGGCCACCGACCACGCCGCCACGATCGTGCGCTTCCCCGACAACGACACCTTCATGACGGCTCCCCGTTGGACGACCCAGGCCCGCCCCGTGCGGACTCCGTCCATCCAACCCGCGCCGCGCACCATGATCGATGGAGCTGTCACCCGAACGCCGGGTGGGGACAACCCCCGGTCCGGGCCGCCGACAGCGGGTCAGCGGCGCGGGCAGATCACCAAGTGGTAGGCGGGCAGGGCGGCGACGGGCCGGTGGCAGTCGAACCGGCCGCGAATCGTGTCCGCCGCCTCGGGCGCGACCTGGCCCAGCGGGAACCAGAACGTGTCGAGCACGGCGTAGCGCGAGGCGGGGTCGCTCAGGCAGCGCAGATTCTCGCGGTAGCTGACCTGACGGGTGATCGACCGGTCGTAGCGCGTGCGTTGGAGGAAGTCGGGCGTCGGGTAGCGGCAGTGCGTCGGGTTGCCGAGCAGATAGCCGATGTCGCCGAACGCCAGGTACGTGACGGGGGTGTCCGCGCCGATACGGTGCCGGACGCCGGCCAGCCACTGGGTCAACTCGTGCCGGGTGTCGGCGCGTTCGAACGAGGTGAAGGTCGAGTGCCGGGTGTCGTACGAGTACGGCGTCGTCGGCCACACCGGGATCGCCAGCGCGAGGAGCAGGGCGAGGGCGGGGACGGAGCGGAGGAGGAGGCCGGGAGAGGGTGCGGGTACCGGCACCTGTCCGCGTACCTGTCCGCGTACCTGTACTCGTACCCGTGCTCGCCCGCGCAGCGAGGCCGTGAGCAGCGTCGCCACGACGACCGCCGAGACCAGCGTGTACGCGGCCGTCTCGTGCGCGTGCCGCCAGTTCCAGGACTGCCCGGCGATCAGGGGGACGGCGACGCCGAGCAGCAGGGCGCCGGCGAGCAGCGGCGGGTCGGGGCGGCGGGCGACGGCGAGACCGCACAGGGCGGCGGCCAGCACCGGAAGCGCGGCCAGGTGGTACTGGAACCACTGCCCCTGCACCACCAGCGCGGCCAGCACGCCCGCGACCCCGGCCGCCGTCAGCAGCGGCCACGCCCAGCGGGCGGCGCGGGACGCGCTCCCGCGCGCGAGCAGCACCACGGCGGCGGGCAGCAGCGCCACCACCGGATTCATCAGCGCCTCGGTGCCGACCGTGGTGATCAGCGCGTGCACGTCGGCGGAGTGCAGGCCGTTCTGCAAAGGGGTGTTGGGGTTCAGCGCGGACAGTTCGTTGAACCACCGCCACTCGCGCGGCTGCACGAGGATCGCCAGCGCGAAGCCCGCGGGGGCGGCGACGGCGGCGGCCGCCGTGGTCAGCCAGCCGCGCCTCCGGTCCAGGACGAGGAGTGCGCCCAGCGGCAGCAGCGCCGTGGGCGCGGTCGTGTACTTCACCAGCACCGCGAGCGCGACCAGCACGCCGCCGAGGCCGACGGCCACCCAGGTGCGGCGCGGCGCGAGCGCGGCGGCGAGACCGGCCACCGCGCACAGCACGGCCACCCACTCCGGCTGGAGGAAGTCCCAGGCGGGCGCGAAGAGCAGCGCGAGCCCCACGGCTCCCGCCACCGCGTTCGCCTCGCGGCGCGGCAGGTGGCGGGCGAGGCCCTGGCGCAGCCACCACACGACGGCCGCCGCGACGACGATCACCAGCAGCCGTATCGACGCCTCACGCACGGCGACCGGCCCGGCGGTGAGGTGGTCGAGCCACGACAGCGGCCAGCGGTACGCGAGCGGCCGGTGCACGAAGGTGCCGGACGCCGGAATCCCGCCGCGCCCGCTCGCCCGCATGCCGCCGAGGACGTACCGCACGTCGTGGTTGAGCCCGCTCCAGCACATGGCGGCGACGGCGGCGAGGCCGAGGAGGGCCGCGGCGAGGCGCACGGGGAGGGGGTACGGGGTGGTCGTGCGGTCGGGGCCGCCGTCGCGGTCGCCTTCGTCGGGGCCCCGGGGCGTCGGGACCGCTTCCGGGCGGGCGTCCCGGCCCGGCGCCCGGTCGGTTCCGGGGGCCGGCCGCGCGGAGATCCCGGCGCCGTCGTCGATGTCGGGAACGGAGGTCACGGCCGCTGACACTAGCCGCGCGCCCGCGCGGTACGGCGGGGTTGGCCGCCTCGTACGCCGAATGTTCAACGGAATTTACGCGGGTGTTCGCGGCGGGCGCGTGATGTGAGCCGTTGGGGCCTGCGGCCGGGCGACGTGGGCGCGTACGGTCACCGCTCGTACGGCTGGTGCTGGTGCTGGTGCCGGTGCCGTCTCCGCTCGTACGGCCCGCGCCCGCGCCGCCCGTGGCCGGAGCGCCGCCCTGAGCCCGTACGGCCCCTGTCCGTACGGGCTCACGCCTCACGCGGGCGGGCGCAGCCGTCAGTTCGCGGTGTCCGCCAGCGTCGCCTCGTCGACCAGCCCCATCCTGATCGCCTTGACGACGGCGCTGGTCCGGTTCGTGGCGTCGAGCTTCAGCAGGACGCTGCTCACCAGCCGTTTGGCGCCGTGCTCGGAGATCAACAGGCGCCTGCCGATCTGCTTGTTGCTCAGGCCGCGCACCAGCAGCACCAGCGTCTCGTTCTCACGTGACGTCAGCGCCCCGCGCCGTTTCACCGGGGCCGCTGCCGCTGCCTGTTGGATGAGGCTGCGGCCCAGCTCCACGGGAATCGCCATCTCCCCGGCCGCCAACTGGTCGAGAGCGCGGGCCATTCCGGCCGCCGACAGGTCCTGCCGGATCAGATAACCGTCGGCGGGCAGCCCCGCCAGGTCCCCCGTCTGATGCTGCTCGATCACCAACAGCAGCCGTGGTGAGGGGTTCTCACCCCCGGCGCCCCCGGCGCCCCCGACGGTCCCGACCCTTCCGGTCTCCCCGGTGCTCCCGGCTTCCCCGACGACCTTCCACAGCCGCCGGTTGGTAGCGGTCAACACCGCCACATCGGGGGCGTGTTCGCGCACCTTGCCGATGAAGTCGAACTCGTTCGCCGCGAAGTACGTCTCCACGCCGGTCGCGAGACCCGACATGATCGCCTGCACCCCGAGGCGCAGGATCTGGTCCTCCATGAACAACACCACGCGGAGCCGCGCGGGAAACGGCATGCGACGCGAATGGTGGAGAATTTCCGAAGTCATAAGTCCGCCCGTGTCTCTTCCGAGTAAGAACCACATCGGCGGCCTGCCCCCGAGCGGGCGCCTTTCCACAACGCGACGCCACCCCGACCGGCCGAAAATGGCCAACGAGGGCGACTGCGGGAGCACTTACGGGCCTGAGCGTTCCCCATCGCGTTCGATCACACCTGGTACTCCCCTGGTATCCACCTGGCATGGCAGGAGCCCACGCCCGGTAGCAGGTGATCACATTTTTGCCTCATTACGCTACCAACGGTTAACGTCACCGGTCAACCAACTCGGAACCCCGGCGTCCGCCGAACCGGAGCGGGGCGTACCGCACTTGAGCGGGCGAGACCTCGACGCGGGCCCGTGCGGCACCAGTTGACCGGCCGCTTGGGCAGTCGCGCGAGCAAGCGCCTGAGCGTCTGCCTGAGTGACTGCCTGAGCCACTGCCTGAGCCACTGCCTGAGCGACTGCCTGAGCGACTGCCTGAGCGACTGCTTGAGCGACTGCTTGAGTGATCGCGCGAGCTCACGTGTGCGCCTACTTGAGCAGCCGGGACATCCGCCGGTCCGCCAGCGGCTTGCCGCCCGTCTGGCACGTCGGGCAATACTGCATCGCCGAGTTGCTGAAGGACACCTCGCGGATCGTGTCCCCGCACACCGGACACGGCTCGCCCTTGCGCCCGTGCACCCGCAGTCCGCTCTTCTTCTCCGACTTCAGATCGCGCAGCGGCAGCCCGCGCGACCGCTCGACGGCGTCGGCCAGCGTCGTACCGACCGCGTCGTAGAGCGTGGCCACCTCGTCCTCGGTGAGCGTGGCGGCCAGCTTGTACGGCGACATGCGCGCCGCGTGCAGGATCTCGTCGGAGTACGCGTTCCCGATCCCGGCGATCACGCTCTGGTCGCGCAGCACGCCCTTGATCTGGCTGCGCTTGCCCGCCAGCAGTTCGGTGAAGGCCGTGAGGGTGAAGTCGGCGGCGAAGGGGTCGGGGCCGAGGCGCGCGACGCCCGGAACGTCCAGCGGGTCCCGTACGACGTAGACCGCGAGGCCCTTCTGGGTGCCGGCCTCGGTGACGTCGAAGCCGGTTCCCTCGCCGCCGGTCGTTCCGGCCCTGCTTCCGGCTTCGTCTCCGGCCCCGTTTCCGGCGTCGGTTTCGGTGTCGCTTCCCGCTGCCGGGGTGAGCCGTACGCGCAGTGCCAGCGGTCCCTTGCCGGGGCGCGGCGGCGCGTCCGCCATCTTCTCCGTCCACCGCACCCACCCGGCCCGCGCCAGGTGGATCACGAGGTGCAGCTCCCCGGCCGTGAGATCGAGGAATTTCCCGTGCCGCCCCACGGCGTCGAAGGTCCGCCCCTCCAGCGCTCCGATCGGCGGGTCGTACGTCTTGAGCGCGTGCACGGCGACCGGGTACACCCGCTCGACCGTACGGCCGACCAGCTGCTCGGCCAGGAACCTGCTCAGGGACTCGACCTCCGGCAATTCAGGCATACCCCCAGTCTGCCCTGCCGCCGCCCGACCCGCCCCGGACAGACCGCCGCCCCGGGGTGTACGGCCCCGGGGCGGCGCGGGACAGCCGGATCAGGCGGGCTGGAGTACGGCGAAGGTCGCGCCCGAGGGGTCGGCGAACCAGGCGATCCGGCCGATGCCCGGCACGTCCACGGTCGGCACCAGCACCGTCCCGCCCGCGCCCTGGACGCGGGTGACGATGTCGTCCGCGTCCGCCACGTCGAAGTACGGCACCCAGCGCGGGCTCACACCCTCCTGCGCGGCCGTGATGCCGCCGAAGGCCGTGTTCCCCTGGTCACCCTCGGAGGTCGAGACGAACGTGTACGGCGCGTCACCCACCTGTGTGTCCGCCCCCCGCCAGCCGAACAGCCCGCGGTAGAACTCCAGCGCCGCGGCCGGGTCCGCCGTCTGGAGCTCGACCCACCCCAGCGACCCGTACACCGACGTGGTCTCCAGCCCCTTCAGTGCCTTCGGCTGGAAGAGCGCGAATTCCGCCCCGCCCGGATCGGTGACCGCCGCCATCCGCGCCGCGTCCCGCGCGTCGAACGGCTCGGCCCGCACCGCCCCACCGGCCTGCGCGACCGCCTTCGCGGTGGCCTCCACGTCCGGCGTCTCGAAGTACACCGTCCACGCCGGGGTCGCCCCCTCGTCCACCAGCGGCCCCAGCGCCGCCACGATCTTCCCGTCCTTCTGCAAGGTTCCGTAACTCCCCGCGTCAGGCCCCGCCGGGTGGAACGTCCAGTCGAACACCGCCCCGTAGAACCCTGCCGCGGCCACCGTGTCCTTCGCCGCGATGTCGACCCATGTGGCCGATCCGAGAATGGAATCCGTGGTGAGCATGCTGACGTGCCTGCCTTCCGTCATCAGTTCAAACCCATGGGCCAGAAGCCCCACCCCATCGTATACACGGTATACACCCCCTCGCCCCCGCTCACCCAAACCCCATCCCGTCGGAGGGGTGGCTCAGGCCATTGGTGACGTGCGGGTCGGCGCCGGTGGGCGAGTACGGGGGCGCCGGGCGTTCGTGGATCCGGAATCGGGCTCGCGCAGTGTCTTGGGCGCGATAAGTGCGCGCCGTGATTTCGCCGCGCCCGCCACCCTCGGCCGTCTGCTCGGACGGGGAGTTCAGACGGGAGTTCAGACGGGAGTTCAGACGGGAGTTCAGACGGAGAGTTCGGTGATGCTGAGGGCGAAGTCCAGGTTCCCCACCCCGTGGTTGGCGAGGCCCACCGTGATCACGCCCGCTCCTTCCAGCCAGTGGGCCATTCTCAGGCCGCCGACGTCCAGCGGGCGCAGTCCGAGGCTCTCGACGAACGCCTCCACGCGTGCCTTGGCCTGCGGATCGTCGCCGGCGAGGAAGACGTCGGGCCGGCCCTTCTCCAGGACGTGACGGAAGACGGTGTTGAACGCCTTCACCACGCTGGCGCCGGCCGGGGCCGCCTTGGCGACTTCCCGCGCGATCGAGGTCTCCTCGCGGTGGGCCAGCCCGTCGAACGTGGAGTTGAAGGGATTGCTGATGTCGACGATGACCTTGCCCGCGAGAGCGTCTCCGTACTGGGTGACGACCGGCACGACGCCGTCGTGCAACAGGGCCACGATGACGATGTCCCCGGCCGGGGCGGTGCCCCATTCCCCCGTCGTGGCGCCGCCGCCGAGAGCCTTGGCCAGGTCGGCCGCCTTGGACTGATCGCGGCCCATGACCTCGACGGTGTTGCCGCCCGCGATCGCGCGCGTACCGATCGTGCGGGCCATGTTCCCTGTGCCGATGATGCTGATGCTGCTCATGAGATGTCCTGCCCTGGTGGGTTGTTGTCCGGTTCAAACGGCGGTGGTGCCGCCGTCGGCGACGAGTTCCATGCCGTTGACGTAGCTGGAGTCGTCGGAGGCGAGGAAGAGGGCGGCGGTGGCGATTTCGGCGGGGCTGCCCATCTGGCCGCGGGGGATGAGGGACTCGAACTGGCGCTTGGTGGCCTCGTCGAAGAGTTCGGCCTGCTTGGCGGTGGCGACCTGCCCGGGGGTCAGGACGTTGACGCGGATGCGGCGGTCCTTGAGCTCGTTGAGCCAGACGCGGGCCCATGCCTGCTGGACGGCCTTGCTGCCGGCGTAGACGCTCCAGCCGGGGAAGCCGCCGAGGGAGGCATTGGAACCGGTCATGAGGATGGAGCCGCCGTCGTTGAGGAGCGGAAGGGCCTTCTGGACGGTGAAGAGGGTGCCGCGGGCGTTGAGCCCGAACCAGGTGTCGAACTGGGCCTCGGTGATCTCGCCGAGCGGGGCGGGCTCGCCCCCGCCGGCGCTGGCCCACAGCACGTCGAGGCTGCCCTTCTCCCGCTTGACGATGTCGTACAGGCGGTCCAGGTCGTCCAGGTCGGCGGCGTCGCCCTGGACTCCGGTGACGTTGCGGCCGATCTGCTTCACGGCCTCGTCCAGGGCGTCCTGGCGGCGCCCGGTGATGAAGACGTGCGCTCCCTCGTCGACGAACAGCTTCGCGCCGGCCAGTGCCATGCCGGTGGTGCCGCCGGTGATGACCGCCACCTTGCCGTCGAGCTTTCCCATAGCCGCTCCCTTGAGTCGGTGGTGCCGTGTGTGCCTGGGGCGACGGCGTTAAGTACACCGTCTTGTGTTCTTAACGTACGGGGCGGGCGGCCGGGGCGCAACTATGTACACCGTTCGTTACCTAGCTGCGGTACGGTGGACCCATGACGGAGTTGGAGAAGGGCCCCACGGGCCGCCGCCGCGGCCGGGGCGCCCGCGAGCGCATCCTCGGCGCGTCCCAGCAGCTGTTCCGCGAGCAGGGCATCAACCGCACCGGCATGAACGAGCTCTGCGCGGCGGCCGAGGTGTCCAAGCGCACGGCCTACCAGCACTTCGCCGGCAAGGACGAACTCGTCGCCGAGTACCTGCGCCGGTTCGACCCCACCGTTCTGTCCGGCGTGTTCGACCGCACCGACCTCACACCCCGCGAACGGCTCCTCGCCGCCTTCGACGTGCCCCCCACCACCCCCCTGTGCCCCTACATCGCCGCCGCCGTCGAACTCCACGACCCCGAGCACCCCGCGTCCCAGTACGCGCGCGACTACAAGAAGGCCGTCGCCGCGCGGCTCGCCGACACCGCCCGCGAAGCCGGCGCCGCCCACCCCGAACAGCTCGGCGAGCAGCTCGCGCTGCTCATCGACGGCGCCGCGGCCCGCACCCGGGTCCTCAACGCCGACGCCTTTCCCACCGCCGCCGCCATCGCCGCCGTCCTCATCGACAACGCCATCCCCGCCACGGCCGGCGATGACCGGCGATAACCGGCGACGGGACGACGTGCCGAGGTGACTCCGCACACGCGACACCAGCCGTGCCGGCCGGACCGGACCCCGAATCGCGGGCCGGCGATGAGTTCCGGCACGCGGTGAGGTCTTCCTGGGGACGTACGAACTCGGCCGAGCACGACCGGTAGGGAGACCCCAGCGTGAGCGACATCGTGGTGCAGAACATCGTCCGGCCCGACCGCGTGCTGTCGGGCTCCTGGCTTGAGGTGATCGCCTCGAATCTCGACTACCACCGGGCGACCTTCTTGTGGAAGTGCGAGGGCCTCTCGGACGCCCAACTGCGTCAACGCCCTCTCGGCTCCTCGGCGTTGACCCTCCTGGGGCTCATGCGCCACCTGCAAGGGGTCGAACGTGCCTGGTTCCAGCGGACCTTGGCCGAAATGGCGCCTCGCTTCTTCCCCTACCGGACCTACACCACCGCCGACGGCGACGAGTGGTACGACGAGTCGGACGCCACGTCCGCCGAGGACGTCTACGAGGACTACCTGGCGTCGTGCGAGGAGTCGCGACAGCTCTTCACGAAGGTGACCGCCGACCTCGCCCGCACCGTGCCGAACCCGGAATTCGGCGCCACCGACGTGCGCTTCGTCCTTGAGCACGTGATCGAGGAGTACGCCCGCCACCTCGGCCACGCCGATCTCCTCCGCGAGGCCATCGACGGCGCCACCGGCGAATAACCGACGCCCCCCACGGCACACCATCAGCAGAAGCCGCCCGGCCGACCACGGCCAGGGGCAGCGCGACCCGACGCCCACGCGAGCGTCATCCTCGCAGCCAGCCGGCCTTCTCCGGCCTCGCGGGAGCTGTCCTGGGGATCGAAGCCCGCCGCCGAGCAGTGACCAGCAGCAGGGTGCCCAGATGTCGCCGTCGCCGTTGTGGATAAGGACCGACGCGTTCAACGGGCCGGGACCTCCGTCCAACTCGGCGAATTGCCGTGCAGGCGGCCAGAGACGTCGTCGTGTGCCGCTGTCCAATTCGCAGCCGTCATGCCGAGCGGCCGGGCGGCCGGGGGGGGGGGGGGGGCCCCCCCCCCCCCCGGGGGGGGGGGGCGGGGGGGGGGGGGCCCCCGGGCCGGGCCGCGCCCCCCCCGCCCGCCCCCGGGGGGGGGCGGCCACCCCCCCCACCACCCA